>JAFGDS010000151.1 GCA_016931995.1 Pirellulales bacterium | reverse complement strand
CTGGAGCCAGGGCGACTTCAACGACGACGGCCTGGTGGACGACCTGGATCTGGCGATCCTGTCGGCCAACTGGGGCACCGGCGTTCCCGCCGGGGCCGCCGTGCCGGAGCCGTCCGTGCTCGCCCTGCTGGCTGGCCTGGGCCTCCTGTGGGCCCTGCGTCGGCGGAAGTAGTTTGAAGGCTCTTCCTCCTCCCCTCTCCCGGAGAACGGGAGAGGGGTAGGGGGCGAGAGCGGTCAGTTTCGTGCTGGGGCCGGAGAAAATAGAGAAGAAGCCCCTTCCCGCTGACGGGAAGAGGGCTTTTCTTGTATGACGTAGCGAAAGCGGGAACGCGACGAACAGAGGCAGGCAAAGGTCGGTGGGGCGTCGTCTCGGGGCGTCGACAAAGGTCTTTGTATCCTGTTTTTTGGAGGTGTGAGCCATGGCTGATCGTTGGGGGACGCGCATCGCGTTCGCGTTGGCCGGCTGCGTCGCGCTGGCCTGTTGTGGGCCGGCCCAGGCCGTTGTGCTGGGCCACTGGCTGTTTGACGAAAACGGGGGCATCACCGTCGCCGATAGTTCCGGCAACGGCTACGACGGGACGCTCAACAATCTCTTGAACCCCAACCCCAACGCGGGACAGTACGAGGGCCAAGAGGGCTGGACCGTCGGGGCGTTCAACTTCGGCGGGTATCCGCTGGATAACAATCCCAACGGCGCGGCCGTGGCCACGACAACGCTGCGGATCAATGAGCTTTCCGCTCGGAGCTTCACGCTCGAGGCCATCGTGACGAACAATTCGATGCGGCGGACGTGGAGCCCCTTCTTTAATGCCGACCAGTGTTGCTTCTTCTTCGGCAAATCCGCGACGGCACCCGACACGTTGCACTTCAACCTCGCGGGCATCGGAAGCGGCTCCAGCGGCGAGGTGCCCATCGCCGACGGCAACCCTCACCACATCGCCATGGTGTTCGACAACGTCAAAAACACGGTGAAGATGTATTTCGACCACGAATTGGTCGGCTACCACGGACGCATGGAGGGGACGATCAATACGACCACCTGGCTGGACAAGTTCCTCACCTTGGGCGGCGGCGTCACCTGGACGACCGTCGAGAAGTGGGACGGCCTTGCCTACGAAGCCCGGATTACGGTGGATGAGGTTCTCACCCCCGACGACTTCCTGGCGGTTCCGTCGCCCATTCTGCCGCCGACGGCCACGGGCTCGACGTGGGAGTATACCAGCTTCACGGACATGACGGGCCTTCGCGCCCGCGGCTCGGCGGGTATCATCCCCGGCGACAAGATGCGGCTGACGTCGGAGACGCTCAGCAGCCAAGCCGGCGCGGTCTGGCGCCACGGCGCGGTGAAATTCGCCAACGATCTCACGTTCAGCACCAGCTTCTCGTTCGACATCACGAGAACCACGACCGGCGCCGTTGCCGCCGACGGCATGCTCTTCGTCATCCAAGACGAAGGTTCCGACGTCAATGGTTGGTCCGGCGGCAATATGGGCATTCCTTTGGGCGGCGAGCTCGGCGCCCCGGTCACCAAGTACGTCGCCGTGGAAATGGACACGTATCCCAACGGACTCCACGACCGAACCGCCGACAAATGGCCCGGCGACCACCTGGCCATCGACGCGAGCGGCGCGACGTTGAGCCTTGCCGAGTTCGGCGATTGGAACGACCTCATCGGGCCGTACTCGTTCACGAATGGGGGCACGCGGTACGTCTGGGTCGACTACAACGGCGGCACGCAAATCATGGACGTGTACTACTCGGACACGGACACGAAGCCGGGCAGCCCGCTGTTGAGCTACAATTTCGCCAGTCTCTACGCCGGCGGTCTCGCCGAACACTTCGGCGGCAACACGAACCTGTACGTCGGGTTCGTCGGCGCCACCGGGTCGCTTTACCAAAACAACGACCTGTTGAGCTGGACGTTCGAGACGATTCCGGACTCGATCGAGCCGCCGCCGGGCGACGCGGATCGGGACGGGGACGTGGATAAGGACGACGCGGCGTTGTTGGCGGCGAACTGGCTCACCAGCGGCGCGAGCTGGAGCCAGGGCGACTTCAACGACGACGGCCTGGTGGACGACCTGGATCTGGCGATCCTGGCGGCCAACTGGGGCACCGGCGTTCCGGCCGGGGCCGCGGTGCCGGAGCCGTCCGTGCTGGCCCTGCTGGCCGGCTTGGGCCTGCTGTGGGCCCTGCGTCGGCGGAAGTAATTGAAGGCTCTTCCTCCTCCCCTCTCCCGCACATGCGGGAGAGGGGATGTTTTCTTGGGCCTCGACGACGCGGCGGGGGCGTCCCCTCACCCCGGACCCCTCTCCCTCAAGCGGGAGAGGGGAGGATTGGTGTTCTGCGTTCTTGCCGGGGCGTGGAGGACGAGCTGGGTGAGTTCGGGGGGGCAGTTGAGGCGGACGGGAAGTTCGCCGGACAGGCCGCGGCTGACGTGCAAGAGCGTCGGCTCGCGGTAGAACACGCCGGAGGAGTAGCGGACGCCGCGGTGGCTCGGCGAGAGAATCGGGCCAACCAGCGGCAGGCGTATCTGGCCGCCGTGCAGATGGCCGGCCAACATCAAATCGACGTCGTGCGCCCGGGCCCAATCGAGCTGGTCGGGGCTGTGCGAGAGGAGAATCCGCAGCGGCCCGCCGCCGGCGCCCCGCGGAGGCGCGGCGCGCAGGTCGGCCGCGGGGGCGATCCACGGCAGCTCGTTGCCGGCCACGATAATCGGTTGGCCGCGGACCTCGGCGCGTACCCAACGCCCGCCCAGGTCGATCAAGCCCGACTCGACCAGCACGCGGCGAAGCCGGCGGACGTCGACGCGGAGATCGTGGTTGCCCAGCACGAAGTAGACGCCGCCGGGGGCGCGAAGCCGGCCGAGCGTGTCGGGGATCCAGTCGATGCACGCCTCGGTGTCGACGAGGTCGCCCGTGACGGCGATCAGATCGGGCCGTTGCTCGCAGGCGAGTCGGACGACCTCGCCGAAGAAGGCCTTTCCCACCCGGCCGGTGAAATGGCAATCGGACAGATGGACGAGGGTCATTCCATCCAGGGCGGGATCGAGCCGCGAAACCTCGACGGCCCGCTGGGCGAAGTCGAGATCCAGGATTTCGTTGCCCGGCAAATGCGCGAGGAAGTGGTGAAGATGATCGTCGCCGGGCGGGGCCGCGCGGCGGGGTGGGACGAGCCGCACGGTTCGTCGGCGATACCAGCGCAGGGCTTCGGGCGAAGCGTCTCGCACGCGGCACCACGCCCACCATGCCGCGCTCGGCGGAAACACGATCCAGCACAGCGCCAGGTACGCCAGCGCCGGCCGGGGCAGGCCCGTCCAACCGCCGGGGCCCGGAAAGAGCTGGCCCTGGGCAATGCTCCACGCCAGGACGCCGGCCGGCGGCGCCGCCAGGCCGAGAAGCCCCAGAACGGCCATGGCGCGGACCAGCCCTCGCGAGAGCCCGATGGCATGGACGCGGTTGACCAGGCCGATCCACACCACGGCGTGGCCGGCCAACGCGAGTAGGAGCACGGCGGCGTCCATCACCTACTTTTCGTCCGCGGCGCCATCGAGGATCTGTTCGACGGTGTCGAGGAGCTGATCGAGTCGGAAGGGTTTGTAGAGGACGGCTTTGAGACCTGCCTGGCGGGCTTTGACGAGCGAATGGGCGGGGTCGTAGCCGAAGCCGGTCATCAGCACCAAGGGTACGTCGTCGGTGTCGAGGATCTCGCGGAGCTTGACCATGAACTCAAAGCCGTTGGCGTCGGGCAGGCGGATATCGGCGATGACGACGTCGTAGCCGCCTTCGCCCAGCATGTTGCGGACCATGAACACGGCCTGCGACCCGTTGGGCGCCGTTTCGACGATGCAGCCGTATCGCTCCAACAGGGCGTGGCCGGCGCTGCGGACGGCGTTGTCTTCGTCGACCAGGAGGATCCGCCGACCGCCCAGGCGGGGGCGTTCCTCGACGGGCAGCGCCTGCGGATGCGCCTGGACCGGCGCCATCTGTTGGCCGACGCTCTGGATGACCTGCTTGATGTCGCGGGCGTTGCGGAGGATCCGCTGAAGCTGCTCGACCACGGCCGGCTCGTGCCCGATGTAGCGCTCCATCAGGTTGACCGCCTCGTTGAGGATCTCGTCGACCGGCAACGCGACGGCGGAGTGGATGGCCTCGACGCTTTGGGCCGCCGCGGAGGCCTTTTCCGCCACGAGCAGTTCGAACGTATTGAGCGCGACGGCCACGTCCCGCGTGAAGATCTCGAGGAATTGCAGATCGCTTTCCGAAAACGCCCGGGGCTCGGGACTCTCGACGTTGAACGTGCCGATGACGTCGTCGTGCAGCACCAGCGGCACGGTCAACGAACTCTTGGCCCCCTTGGCGCCGCGGAGGTAGAGCGGGTCCTCCGTGGTGTCCTCGCAGAGGTAGCTCTTGCCCGTGGCCGCCACGAAACCGGTCACGCCGTTGTTTTGCGGCTCGGCGTAGAGGACGCGGGTGGCGGCGTCGGGTTCCATGCCGACCGACAGCAGCGGCTCGAGCCGGCGGGTTTTGGCGTCCAGAAGGCGAATCTCCACCACTTCGAAATTCAACAGGTCCTTGGTGAAATGGAGGATGTTGGACTTCAGGAGCTCGATCCGCTCCTTCACCGACATTTGGAAGAGTTCTTCGGGCGTGAGATCGGCCAGTTCCATGCCGGCCTGATGGATGGCGGCCAGCTTCTGCTGCTGGAGCATCTCGCGGGTGACGTCGCGGACGGTGACGATGAGGTGCCGCGGGGGACCGCCCACCTCGCGGACCGGGGCGGCATGAACCTGGAAGAAGTGGTGATCGCCCGCCCGAAGGGTCGAACTGCTGGCCGTGCCGGTGGCCAGCGCCGTGTGGAAGGGGCAGAAGTCGGGCCCGAGAATCTCGGGGCTGCCCATGGCGGAGTAGAAATTTTCGCCCTCGACGGATTCGGCGTGGCTCCATCGCCGGACCTGGTCGTTGGCCCACAGGATGGTGTTCTCGCTGTCCATCAGGACGACGCCGTCCGGCATGCCCTCGAGGATCTGCTCGTTCTGGAGCAGCTTGCCAATTTCGATGGCTTCGCGGAGGTGGTCCTTGCTGACGTAGACGCCCTCGAATTGCGTCCGGCCGAGGTGGGCCAGCGCCCGCAGGGGGTTTGACACAACCACCAGATCGTACGCCTCGGCGTCCGGAGCCAAGAGTCCGTCCACGTTCTGGAGGGCATCGCAAACCAGCAAGATTTTCGGCTTTTCCGACAACTCCCCAATGCTCCCTCGGCCAGGACGAGTGTCCGTTGCCCCATGGGCGGTCCAACGGCCAACAATCCATTCCATTATAGAGTTGATCTGGCGGTGTCACAACTGCCGGGACACCGCCCGGAGGTTGCCCGGACCCTCCGGACGGGAGCATCGTCACGCTCGACACAGCCGCTACAGGTTGCCGGCGCGCCCGCGCGAACCGGTGCGACCTGTCTGACCGCCCGGCGGGACCGCGCCGCTGTAGTTGAACCTTCGCCGGGGTCGATGTTAGCTCGTGGGCTCCTCGCGCGTTGGGAAGAACTCTAAAAAAGAGAGACCGTGTCCGGGCGCGATGATCGGGAGCGCACCCGGTCGCGAGAGTGGGGATGGACTCTGGGGCGTCGTTTGGGAGAGAGCGTCATGTGGCGATCGTTCTTCTTGGCAGTCGGCGTGTCGTTGTGCATCATGGGCGTGGAGTGTTTGGGCGTGGAGAGGGTCGTCTTGAAGATCCACGAGCCCACCCCGAGGCCAACGGGGGATTTCCTCAACTCGTCTCCCGCGGGGCCGGGCCCGCAACGCGTGATCGTTCCGCCCGACTATGCCCCCTGGAGCCTGCTGGGGCTGGGCGCCGTCATCATTCTCTACGCGTACGATCTTCCCCGCCGGGTGAGTGCGTAGGCTTGTGGCGACCGTCCGGGTCGCGTCCGTCGCGAAACGCGCTGGGAGAGGAAGTCTATTCCTCGAGCCAGTTGTAGAGCGTGCCGCGGCCGATGCCGAGGATCTGGCAGGCCTTGGTTTTGTTGCCGCCGACCTGGCGGAGGACGAACTCGACGTGGCGGCGTTGGGCGTCGCGCAGGGAGCTTAGCCGCGGAGGCGGGGCCTCGGGGGCGCGGCTTGGGGGCAGTCCGAGGTCGGCCGGCTCGATCTCGTCGCCGCGGCCCAGCACGACGGCGCGCTCGATGGCGTTTTTCAACTCGCGGACGTTGCCGGGCCAGTCGTGGCGGCGCAGCGCGTCGGCGGATTCTTGCGAGAGCCGCACGGGTCCTCGGCCGGTTTGGCGGCGGAACTCGTCGAGAAACCGCGAGGCCAGCTCCAGCACGTCGTCGCCGCGCTGGCGCAGCGGGGGCACGTGCAGGTCGATCACGCGGAGCCGGTAGTACAGGTCTTCGCGAAACCGGCCTTGCTGGATCAGCTCGCGGAGATCGCGGTGCGTGGCGGCCACGAGCCGGACGTCGACGTGGACGGATTGCTCGCCGCCGACGCGTTGGAAGGGATGGCCTTCGAGCACGCGCAGGACCTTGGCCTGGCAGGCGGGGCTCATCTCGCCGATCTCGTCGAGAAAGATCGTGCCGCGATGCGCCCGCTCGAACTGACCGATGCGTTGCCGGTCGGCGCCGGTGAACGCGCCTTGTTCGTGCCCAAAGAGCTCGCTCTCCAGGAGCGATTCGCCGAACGCGGCGCAGTTGACCGCGACGTAGGGCCCCTCGCGGTGCCGGCTGAGCTCGTGGATCGCCTGGGCGACGAGTTCCTTGCCGACGCCGCTTTCGCCGAGGATCAAGACGGTCGAGGCGGTGGGACCCACCCGGGCAATCTGGTCGAGCACCTCTTGCATGGCTCGGCTGGATCCGACGAGCCGGGCTTGCCCTTCGAGCCGGCGGCGGAGTTCCTGATTGGCCCGCTCGAGCCGTTCGCGGTGTTCGAGGTTCTCCAGCGCCAACCCGGCCTGATGGGCGACCACGATGGTGAAATCCAGATCGCTCAGCGAGAACGGGTCGTGGCCGGGCGCGCGGCGGCACTCGATGGCGCCGCGGCAGCTCGTCGCGCCGGGGATGGGCACGCCCAGCGCGTGGCCCAGCGACGGCCCCACGTCGGCGAGCGTTTCGTCGGCCCGCGCCGGCTCCTGGTCGATCAAAAACGGCTTGTTTCGTTCGACGGCCAGTCGGGCGAGCGTCTTGGAGTCGTCGCGGGCTGCCCCGGCCGGCTCGTCGCCGTGGGGCGCGAGATCGCCTTTGCCCGCCACGCGACGCAGGCGGCCGTCGATGCCCACCAGCCAGATCGAAACGTGGTCGGCGGCGATTCCGTCGACCATCGCGTCGATCGCCACGCGCAGGAGCGATTTCGTGTCGGTCCGTTCGTGCAACTGGTTGGCCAGGCGGCACAACACGGCGGAGTCGCGGACGACGCGCGAGACGGACGCGCTGAGATGCTGTTCGACCATGGCGTCCTGGCCGCCGCCGGGCAGCCGATCCAGGAGCGTCGTGGATTTCGACACCGCCGGCTGGGGCACGTCGCCTGGCTCCTGGGAATCCTGGACGAAGAGGATCAACCGCTCCGCGACGCGGATCAGGTCGCCCGGTTCCAGAACGCATTGTTGGATCGGCTGGGAGTTGACGTACGTGCCGTTGAGGCTCCCGCAGTCTTCGAGATGCCACCGGTCGGCGTGATACCAGACGCGGGCGTGCAGGCGGCTGGCGCGGTGATCGTCGAGCTGAAGCTCGCGGGACGAGAGCCGCCCGATCGTGACGGTGGGCTGCTTCGGATCGAGCCGCACGGTGGTGCCGGGCGAAGATCCGTTGAGAACGACGAGGGAGAACATGGTCATTATTGTATTGGATCAGGGCGCTCCGGACAAGGGTTGGCGCCTTGTTTTGAGGCGCGCAAGGAATGCTGCCTCCCCTCAGCACCCCCGTCGTATGGGCATAATCCCTTGACAAATGGGCGGTTAGGAAGATCCTCTGGTATTCGGGTTACTCCGGCACTGGCTTTGCACCTGCAACTGAGCACAAGCCTCGACAATCAAAACGGGCAACCGGCTGCCGCGCGGCCAGGCGGCGCCGGTCTTCGGGTTATGCACTGGCAAAGCCCGTGGCACCCGGCGGCGCCGGCGGAACCCGCAGCACGCGGCGATACTCTTCTTTCCTCGAATTCAAGCGGAGGAGACGATCATGTTCCATCGCAGGCGAGTTTCTTTTCTCGCGGGCCGAAGCGCTCTGGCGAGCCGGCTTGGCGGCGGGGCGCGGTTCGAGCAGCTCGAACAACGCCGGATGCTCAGCATCAGCCCCATCAGCCCCGTGCTGGACGGCGGGTCGCTGACGATCCACGCCGACAACAACCCGAACGACATCGAGGCGTACGTGATCGCCTCGGACGCCGGCGGGAGGGAACTGATTGTCCGCGTGGACAACATTCAGTTCTCGTTCCCGAGCGACGAGGTCGCGCACATCAACATTTTTGGCGAAGGGGGCAACGACTCCATCGCGATGCGCGACAGCGTGGTGCAAACGACCACGCTCGACGGCGGAACCGGCAACGACCGGATCCGCGGCAGCCAACAGGACGACACGATCTTGGGCGGCTGGGGCAACGACACGATCGACGCGCAGGACGGCGACGATTACGTCGATGGCGGCTGGGGCAACGATCGGATCCACGGCGGATTGGGCGACGACACCCTCAACGGCGGCGAAGGAAATGACTCCCTCGTCGGCGATCCCATCGACGCCGTGGTGATCCAAGTCGACAAAATCGTGAAGAAGGTTGGCAAGGC
Organism: Pirellulales bacterium; assembly: GCA_016931995.1. Taxonomy (GTDB): domain Bacteria; phylum Planctomycetota; class Planctomycetia; order Pirellulales; family Thermoguttaceae; genus JAFGDS01. The sequence continues at coordinate 63,832 of JAFGDS010000151.1, read as the reverse complement.
TTCGACCAGCCAAGGCCCCGACGTCCTGCCGCTTCGCGGAAACGATACCATCGACGGCGGCGCCGGCAACGACGTGCTTTACGGCATGTTGGGGCAAGACGTCTTGCTCGGCGGCGAGGGGAACGACTTCCTCAACGGCGGGTCGGGCAGCGACGTGATGGACGGCCAGCAGGGCGACGACCGGCTCTACGGCGGCAGCCAGGACGACCGGCTCCAAGGCGGCGAGGGCAACGACCTGCTCAACGGCGGCGACGGGAACGACTCGCTCCTCGGCGATCCGGCCGACATCGAGCCGGAACTTGTCGAAACCAGCCAGGCGGACGCCATCGCCTCGCTGCGGCCCGATTTGACGCCGGCCAACGACGTGGCGCCCACGCGGCGATTCAACGACGTGCTCGTCGGCGGCAACGGCGACGACACGCTCTACGGCATGATCGGCAACGACCGGCTCAGCGGCGGGTTGGGTAACGACACGCTTGACGGCGGGTCGGGCAACGACAGCCTGTCCGGCGACGACGGCCAGGACCGCCTCGACGGCGGAACCGGCAACGACGCCCTGTGGGGCGGCCGCGGAAACGACAAGCTGCTGGGCGGCCGGGGTAACGACGCCCTGGTGGGCGGCGACGGCAACGACGCGCTCGACGGCGGCGACGGCGACGACTGGATCGTCGGCGACGGCGGAGCGTATAACCAGCGCTACAACGACACCGCCGCGCTGAGCGACGATTTCACCAATGCCGGCCGCGGCGACGACCGCATCTTCGGTGGCAACGGCAACGACTCGATCCGCGCCGGCGCCGGCGACGACTTCGTCGATGGCGGCGCGGGCAACGACCGCGTCTCGGGCGGCGTCGGCGACGACGAACTCCAAGGCGGGTGGGGCGACGACGTTCTCCACGGCGACGCCGGCAACGACCTCATCGTCGGCGATCCGGAGGATGACGTGCCCGTCATTACGGTCCTTATGGGATTCGATACGCTCTACGGCGGCGACGGCGACGACAAGCTCCGCGGCGTCTGGGGCGACGACGTTCTCGACGGCGGCCTGGGACGCGACTCGCTGGACGGCGGCGTGGGCAACGACGTCCTCCGCGGCGGCGCCGGCCACGACGCGCTCTACGGCCAATGGGGCGACGACCAGCTCTTCGGCGGCGCCGGCGACGACGAACTCCACGGTGGTGAAGGCCTCGACCTGCTTCTCGGCGAGGACGGTGACGACCTGCTGGAGGGCGACGAGGGCGACGACGTGCTCGTGGGCGGGATCGGCTACGACCGGTTCCACGGCGGGCGCGGACGCGACCTGATTTTCGCCATGGACGGCATGCTTGACGAGATTTGGGCCGACAACGAGGACGACATCCGGAAGGACCCGGAAGACATCGTCCATTTCACCATGATCGAGGCGGACGCGTAGCCCCGGCTCGTTTCGTCTTCCGTCGTCCCGTGCGCGACTGCGGGACGCGCAACGCCCGGTACGTGGCCCAGGCCGCGTGGAGGGCGTTTTTTTGTGCCCGGGACCCGGCGCCGGCCGGCGACTCTTGCAGACGCGCCGGCTGCCGCGCCCGCGGCCGACGGCTCGTCCAGGCGTTCGTGCCCGCCGGACGTTGCGCCGGAAACCACTTGTCACGGGGCCGCCGGGCCGTCACACTAGTGGGTGTCGGGGCTTGCGAGGAGACTCATGCGATTCGAGACGGTTGCCGAGGTCGCCGTGGTGGCGTTGCTGGTCGTCGTGGCGGGCTGCCAACGGGCGGCGCGCGACGACGGGGAGCCGGGCGCGGACTCGATCCGTCGCGAATCGGTTCAAAGCGCCGGCGAGGCCGCGCAGCCCCGCCCGCTTGCCCATTCCAAAACCTGCCGCGATTGCCACGAGGACTTCTACAAGCTCTGGGCAACGTCGCGGCACGGGCTGGCCATGCAGCCGTACACGGCCGCGTTCGCCCGCGAGAATCGCCTCGGCTCGTCCGAGGAGATCGCGATTGGCCCGCTGCGCTACGCCGCCGAGATCGACGAGCGAGGAGGGCGGGTCCGCCAGCGCGGTCCCGATGGCGAAAAGACCTACCCCATCGCGCACGCCATGGGCGGAAAGAACATCTACTACTTTCTTACGCCTTTGGCGCGAGGGCGTCTGCAGGTTCTTCCGCTGGCGTACGACGTCCACAAAAGGACGTGGTACGATACGGCGGCCAGCGGCGTGCGGCACTTTCCCGATCGGACCGACGAAGCGCTGCCGTGGACCGATCGGATGTTCACGTTCAACACCACGTGCTTCAATTGCCACGTCAGTCAGCTCCGTACGAATTACGATCTGACCACCGACGCGTACAATACCACGTGGGGCGAGCCGGGAATCCATTGCGAATCGTGCCACGGGCCCGCGGGCGAGCACGTCCGCGTCATGGAGAACGCCGCCGATCCGAAGGCCGTGGGCGACGTCAAGATCATCCGCACCAAGGCCTTTTCGCCCCGGCAAATCAACGACACGTGCGCGACGTGCCACGCGAAGCTGGTGCCCCTGTCGCTGGCGTTTCGCCCCGGCGACGAGTTCTTCGACCACTTCGACCTGATCGTGCTGGATCATATCGACTTTTATCCTGACGGCCGGGATCTGGGCGAGAATTACACGCACACGACGTGGATGATGAGCCCGTGCGCGAAGTCGGGAAAGCTCGACTGCAACCATTGCCACACGCCCAGCGGCAGACAGCGTTTTGAAGGCGCCGAAGCGAACAAGTCCTGCGCGCCGTGCCATCAGAAGCACGTGGACGATCCGGCGGCCCACGGCCACCACGAGCCCGGAAGCGAAGGCAACGGCTGCATCGGGTGCCACATGCCCATGACGCGCTTCGCGGCGATGAACCGTTCGGACCACTCGATGCGGCCGCCCACGCCGGCGACGACGATCGCCTTCGAATCACCCAACGCCTGCAACGTGTGCCACGCCGACAAGGACGCGCGGTGGGCGGACTCGTGGGTTCGCCAATGGTATCCGCGGGATTATCAGGCCCCGGTTGTCCAACGGGCGTCGCTGCTGGACGCCGCGCGCAAAAGCGACTGGACGCGCCTTCCGGCGATGCTCGAGAGGATCGTGGACAAAGAGGAAGACGCGGTATATCGGACCTCGCTCGTGCGGTCGCTGGGGGGCTGCCAGGACGAGTCGATACCGCCCGCGCTGGTGGCGGTGCTGGCCGACGCGTCGCCGCTGGTTCGCGCCAGCGCGGCGGCCGCCCTGGCGGAGCGTCTCGACGAGCGCGCCGTCCCGGCGTTGCTGGAGGCTACGCGCGACCCCCGCCGGCTCGTGCGGATCCGCGCCGCGGCGGCGTTGGCGCCGATTCCGCACGAGTCCATCCGCGACGTCGAGCTTCGCGCGTCGCTTGGGCGGGCGATCGAGGAGTTCAAGACCGCCATGCAGGCCCGCCCGGACGACTGGGCCGGCTACGCGAACCTAGGCACGTTCTTCATGGAACGGGGCGAATTCCAAAGGGCGGTCGAGTGTTTTCAGACGGCGACGCGGCTGGAGCCCCGGGCGATCGGCGCGTGGGTCAACGCCTCGCTTGCCCATAGCAATCTACGGCAAAACGACCAGGCCGAGTCGTGCCTTCGCGAGGCCCTGAAGGTCGAGCCGGCCAGCGCCGCGGCGCTGTTCAATCTCGGCCTGTTGCTGGCCGAGGAGCACCGGATGGGCGAGGCGGAGGCGGCCCTGCGGGCGGCGCTCAAATCCGATCCGAAGATGGCCGCGGCCGCGGTTAATCTTAGCGCGATCTGCGGCAAGGCCCGGATCGATGAAGCCATGGCGTGGTCCCGCTGGGCGCACGAGTTGGAGCCCGACAACGCCCGATACGCGCACGTGCTCGTCTTTTACCTTTGCGAAAAGGGCGAGTTGGACGAGGCCGTCGCGGTCCTTCGCCGGCTGCTCGACCGGCGGCCGGCGGCATGGAAGGCGTATCTCCTTCTCGGCGAGATCCTGGAGCGCAAGGGCAACATGGAAGCGGCGGCCATTGTGTATCGCAAGGCCCTGGCCGCGCCGGACGCGCCACCGGACGTGCGGAATGAGCTAAGAGCGAGGCTGGCACGAGTGAAGGGTCCCGACCGGTAGCCGCCGCCGGCGAAGCGCCGGCCGCCTCCGTCGCGCGCTGCGCCATGACCGCCAGCGTGGGGCCCATCTTCCCGCCCGCGCCGACCCCGACGTCCTCGCGCCACGGCCGGGAGACGACCCCTTGCATGCGCAGTGGTCAACGAATCCCGCGGCGCGGCGCGATGCGGATGTGGTACTCGCGTTGGTCCGCCGCGTGCTTGGCCGGCCCGCCGTCGGCCTTGAGGATCGCCACGTCGCCGTCAAGCTGATACGGAAACGCCCGGCCGGTCACCGGATTGATCGGCACGGGCACTTCCGTGATCGCCTCCAGGCTCGGCGGTAGCTTGCCGTCGTGCTTGGCCGCGTGGAACCGGATCGCCTCGATTACTTGAAGCGTGGCCAGGCGACGCTCGGTGTGGGCAAGGTAGTAGTGGAGGATTCGGGAATTCGGCAGCAAGCCACACACCAGGCGCAGCGGTTCCGACTTCCTGATCTCTTCGGCCAGGCGTTTCTCTTCGGTCTCGGCCTGCTTCTCGGCTTGCCAATACGGTACATAGATCCACTTCTGATCGGCGTCCCGAGCTTGGTCGTACCGCATCGCCGTGTACAGCAACACGGCCTGCGCCGCCGGCATTGTGGTGATTTCCTGTTCGTTGCGCCCGGCCGCCGCTAAGCCCTTGCTGGCTTCCGCGTAGTTCCGGTTGACGAACTCTGCAGGATCGAGCCCGTCAGTCCAATCCTCGAACGCCTTCGTCTCGGCCTCCGGATGGGACATGAAGGTTTGCCGTTTGCGGACGCGCGCGATGACTCGGTCGACAAGGTCCTGCGCCTGACGCGCCGTGAGGCCGGTGCGGCGAGCCTCCTGGAATTGAGGATACTCGATGTAGAGCATGGACGCATCGAGTTCAATCTCGTCCTCAATGTTGACGGGCGGCCGCGGGAGGGCCGCGACGGTCCAATAAAGATTGGGCGCGCCAGGCTGTTGCGACATTGCTTCCAGTTGATCGGCCACGCGACCAACCAACTGCATGCCGAATATCTTGTTCACGGGGAACGGCGCCATGCTTCGGTGTCTCGCGTGGCAGTATGCCGTTCGTAGCCACGAGCACGCGCCGTCGAAATCGCCTTTGGCCACGCGAAGGCGAGCCTTAAGCGCGATGATGCGGTCCAACCCGTGCAATGCGTCGAATTCGTAAATCTCGACGCTCAGCACGTCGTTGCCGCTTTCTCGTAGGAGATGTCCCCAGTCGCAATCGACGCGGCGCGAGGCCGCCTGGGCGTAGTCCAACGAACGGTCGAAGTGGGACAGGAATTGCTCCACCTCGTCGCAAGGCAACTCCGACGGCGGTTGACGCAGCCACACCTCCATCTGGTTGCTCAATTGCATAAAACGATTCTGCGACTCCGGATTGTCCATGGTCATGCCCATCGCGCGGGCCCATTGATCGTGAAACCGCATGGTGAAGCGCAAGTACAACGTCGCCGCGTTGCCGGGCGTTTGTTCCAGGTAGTCGGGCGTCAGGCGATACTTTAGCGCCGCGGCCGGCGGCTCGGCCGGATGGAGCGCGAGGTCCACCCGCGTGGGCGCGGGGGGCGACGCCTCCGAGGGCGGCTTTGCCGCGTCGTCTCCCCGAGCCGGCGCAACACAGAACAAGACCATCGCGATAGAACATAGTGTGAGGAGATAACGCATGGCAGTATCCTCCATTCGGAAGGGGTTCCGTGTTGGGTGCCATGCCCACGCTTGCGTGGGCATGTTCTCTCGGGCCGCGCATGGCCACGCAAGCGTGGCCATGGCGCCCGACCATGGCGGCCGGCAATTTGGTCATCCTGAGCGAAGCGGAGGATCTCCGTGACGCGTCCGAAGAGATTCTTCGCTGCGCTCAGAATGACGGGAAACGGCTCTCCCGGCTGCCCTACCCCGGCGCGTCGCCGCGCCAGCCGCGGACGGTGGGCGCGCGATCCGGGGGCGGGCCGATCGGTAGCACCAGCGGCGCATGCGGCAGCGCGTCGATGCCGCCCTCGGCAATCAAACGATTCAACATCCCGACCGTGGCCAGGCCGCGCTCGTCCGGCGACTCGCGCCGCGGACTTGCCGACGGCGCGGCGGCGAAGCCCAGGTCGGGTTGGTTGTCGTCGGCGACGAAGACGATCCGCTCGACGACCTCGACCGACGTTGGCCCGGCCGCGTTTCGGCCCGCGACAAACGCCACGGCAACCGCCGCCGCCGCGGCCAGGACGCCCGCCAGCCGCCCTGCTCGGGACCGCCGCGCGGACGCCCGGCCGGCTTCGTACAACAGCCGGTCGCGGTCCAATCCCGGCGGAGCGAGCCGGATGGACCGCAGGGCCGTCTCGACTGCCCGGAGTTCGTCGTTCAAGTTGAATTCCGTCATGGCAACCTCAAGTGTTCTCGCAGCGAGGCGAGCGCTTTCTCGTAGCGGCGATGGGCCGCGCTGTCGGACACGCCCGCCATCGCCGCGATTTGTTGGAACGTCAGCCCACCCCAAATCCGGGCGACGACGATCTCGCGCTCCTCCTCGGGCAACCTCTCCACCGCGGCCAGCGCCGCGGCGGCGTCGAGCCGGTCGGACTCGACCGCGGGCGACCAGCCGGCACGCTGCTGGCCGGCAGCCGTTTCGTGCCGCCGGCGTCGCCGCAGGGCCCGGCCGCGGTCGATCGCCCGATTGCGGACCACGCGAAAAAGCCACGCCGCCGGATCGTCGAGCCCCCCACCCCGGCGGCCCAACTCGACCAGGGCCTCCTGCACCACGTCTTCCGGACAATCGCACCATTGCGAGGCGAACAAGGCGAGCGCGGCCGCGTGCCGGTCGAACAGCGCGCCGAGCCGCTCGGCGTCGCACGCTCCGTTTCGCCCTGGGCTCGAGTCGTCCATCGCTTTCAAGACGTCTGCCAACGCAGTTCATCCCGCTGAGTTAAGAAGAAAGACGCCGCGTGGGTCGCGCAAACCCCTCACGGGGTTATATGACTGCCGGTACGGCGCAACGGCTCCTGAGTCTCCCTACGTTGTGGTCAGTGAGAATCCACAGCAATTTCACACCCAAAGAGGGGTATTGTTCCCCCGTGGCACAGCCGCCCTCGGCTGTAAGAATTGCCCAGCACAGCCGAGGGCGGCTGTGCCACAACGTGACGAGAGCGGCTGTGCCACGGGGTAAACGGACGAATCGGAACATGCGGTAGCCCTCGGATGCGTGGCCGATCCGGCCAATGTCGCCCGTCGTTTGACGAACATCCCATACTGGACCCGGTTGCGCACTCCGGACGGCGGCGGTCTGGCCGTCGCGCCGGTCTGGTCGCTATAATACCCGCCGCGGATCCCGCCCAACCAGCCACCACGAGGGCCTCGATCGATGGAATGTCCTGCATGTGGAACTGACGTGAAGAGCGATTCGGTTTTTTGCCACAAGTGCGGCGCGCGGCTCGACGGGTTGGGCGATGGTCCCCCCGGCGCGGCCCCGACGGGCGACACCGCCTCGCCGGGGCTCTCCTCGCCGGCGCAGCGGTTCCGCAACGGCGCGGCGGGCCAGGGCATCGACGAGGAAAAGACCCTTTGGGAAGGCGGCTATAGCGCCAAGGCGATGGCTGGCGCGTGGGTGGCAAGCCTCGTGGCCACGGCGCTGCTCGTGACGCTGGCCATTTGGTTCTGGGACAACGCCGCCGTCCGGTGGACGGCCCTGGCCGCCGTCGTGCTGCTGTGGGGTTATCAGCTCGTCGTCTTCGCGCGGCGGTGGCTCGGCGTCCGCTACAAGCTCACGTCGCTGCGGTTTTTCCACGAATCCGGCATCCTGGTCCACACGACCGATCTGATCGAGGTGATCGACATGGACGACATCACCTTCCGGCAGACGATCATCGACCGGCTCGTGGGGGTGGGCACGATCCGCATCGTGTCGTCCGACCGGTCGCATCCCGACCTATCGGTCCCGGGCATCGAAAACGTCCAGGCCGTGGCCGGCATGATGCAAGAGGCCCGTCACGCCGAACGCCTCAGCCGGGGACTGCACATCGAGCGGATCTGACGCCCCCGTACTCCTCACGCTCCGCGTGAGGGAAAGGCGTTGCTTCACGATTCCTCACGCGGAGCGTGAGGAGTACTTGATTGCACGCGCGACGCCGTCACACTTCCTTGGATTGCCGGACGGGGAGGGTGACGACGAACGCGGCGCCTTGGCCGGGTTGACTGCGGGCGGTGATGGCGCCGCCGTGGCGCTCGGCGATCTTGCGGCAGATCGCCAGGCCCACGCCCGTCCCCTCGTGTGCCTCGCGCGGGTGCAGCCGCTGGAACACGTCGAAGATCCGGTCCAGGTATTTCGCGTCGAAGCCGATCCCGTCGTCCTCGACCGTGATCTCACACTGTTCCTTGGCGGGCGCGTCGCCCAGCACGCGGTCGTGCCGGCCCACGTAGCGGCCGGACACGCGGATCCGCGGCGTTTCGCCCTGGGCGTGGAACTTCAGCGCGTTGCCGATCAGGTTTTGCAGGAGCTGCCGCATTTGCAGCGGGTCGGCCTGAAGCGTGGGCAGCTTGCCCACGTCGAGCCGGGCCTGGCTCTGCTCGATCTTCACCTCGAGATCGGAGAGCACCTCGCGGACGGTTTTGTTCAGGTCCACCGGCTCGAAGTCGGCCGCCGCCGTGGTGACGCGCGACAGGGTCAACAGTCCGTTGATGAGCGCCTGCATCCGCGTGGCGGCGTTCTTCATGCGTTCGATGCACGTGCGGCCCGTCTCATCCAGCGCGTCGCCGCAGGCCGTTTGCAGCCGTTCGCCAAACGTGCGGATTTTGCGAAGCGGCTCTTGCAGATCGTGCGAGGCGACGTAAGCGAACTGTTCGAGCTCCCGGTTCGAGCGCTCGAGCTCGACGGCGTGGCGCCGCTGCTCTTCCTCCGCGCGTTTGCGCAGGCTGATGTCGCGTACGAAGAACGTGAGCACGGGCTTGCCGCGCTCCTGGCTCAGAGTCATCGTCAGCTCGGCCTCGAACGGCAGCCCGCTCGCGCGGACGGCGACCACCTCGGTCCGTTTGCTCAAAAGCGATCCTTCCCCGGCGTCGAGGTAGCGGTCGATCCGGTTCTGGTGGCCTTCGATCTTCGACGGCGGGAAGAGCACCTCGGACGGTCTCGTGCCGAGGACCTCCTCGCGCTTGCGCCCGAAAACCTGCTCGGCCGCGCGATTGAACTCGGTGATCACGCCCTCGTGGTTGACCGTGAGGATCGGATCGAGCGAGGTTTCGAGGATGGCGTGCTTGCGGGCCTCGGCCTCTTCCAGAGCGCGGCGGTACCGCGTCTCCCGACCCTGACTGCGGTGGATCACGGCCAGACAGCTTGGTTTGTCGTCCTCGTCGGGCACGATCAGCAAGGTTGTGTCGACGTCGATCGTCTCGCCGCTGCCGGCCACGCGGAGCCGGTCGGGACCGTCCCAGCGGCCCGTCCGTTTCACCTCGGGCACGGCCACGTCGCGCAGCATGGCCCAGGCTTCCTCGTCGTGATACCCATGAAGACTGGTGATGGGGATCTCGTCGCCCTCGTTCATTCCCACCAACCGCCGGCCAACCCGATTGAGGTAGAACGGCTTTCCGTGCAGCGACGCGAGACAGATCACGTCCCGGCTGTTTTCGATCACCGCCTGGAATCCGCGGGCCAACGGGTCCGCGTCGCGGCGATCGCTCCGCGCATCGAGCGCCGCGGAGGCGTCGGCCGCTTCGGCGCGCAGCGCGTCGGTCGCCCGGGCAAGCTGACCCAAAAGGCCGAGGATGGCCTTTTTGCCTTTGGCCCGCCGGACGACGGCCAGCCGCACGGCCCGCTCCAGCGCGGCCAGCACCGCCAACGACGCCGACCAGGCGTCGGCGGCCTTTGGAGAATGGCCGCGGCGGAATTGCCGGAGCCAGGCGGCGGCCGGCGCGGGATCGGCCCGCTCGACCAGGGCGAACAACGCATCGAGCAGCTCCTCCGCCCGCGGGGCGGCCGCCGCGACCGCGGCGTTGCCGCTGCGTCGAAGCCGTTGGGCGAAGGCGTCGAGCACCTTCTGCCGATCGGTTTGGAGGACGTGGACGAGGGAGTTCATCGGCCGTGCCGCACGGGGGTCTTCGCCGAGCGTACCACAAAGCGGTCGGCGTTTCCAGGGCCGGTTCTGGCGGCCTCTTGCCCGGTTGCCTACAATTGCCACGGCATTCGACGTTTTTCGAAGGAGAAGGAAATGGAAGCCTCCGCCCTCCGGCGCGTCCGCGACGACATCACGCAATGCATTGGCAACACGCCGCTGGTGCGGCTGCGGCGTGTTGCCGAGGGTTGCGAGGCCACCGTCTGCGGCAAGCTGGAAAGCTTCAACCCACTCTGGAGCGTGAAGGATCGAATCGCCCGGGCGATGATCGACGCCGCCGAGCGGGACGGGTGGATCGAGAAGGACACGGTGGTTTTGGAGCCGACCAGCGGCAATACGGGCATTGGCCTGGCGTACGTGTGCGCGGCGCGGGGCTACCGCCTGACCGTGACCATGCCGGAGAGCATGAGCCTCGAACGCCGCCGGATGCTCAAGGCGCTCGGGGCCGAACTCGTCCTGACGCCCGCGGCGGAGGGCATGCCCGGCGCGATCCGCAAGGCGGAGCGGATGGCGGCCGACGACGCGCGGTTCTTCGTTCCCCAGCAGTTCAAAAACCCCGCCAATCCGGAGATCCACCGAAGGACCACCGCCGAGGAGATTTGGCGCGACACGGAGGGCCGGGTGGACATCGTGGTGTCCGGCGTGGGCACGGGCGGGACGATCACCGGCGTGGGCGAGGCGTTGAAGGCCCGCAAACCCAGCGTCCGCATGATCGCCGTCGAGCCGGCCGCCAGCCCGGTCATCACGCAGCGGCGGGCCGGGCAGGCGCTGGCGCCGGGCAAACACGCGATCCAGGGCATCGGGGCGGGCTTCATCCCCGACGTGCTCAACGTGGATATTATCGACGACGTGGTCCAGGTGCAAGACGCCGACGCCTTGGAGACGGCCCGGCGGCTCGCCCGGCTGGAAGGCGCCATGTGCGGGATCAGTTGCGGCGCGGCCACGTGGGCGGCGCTGGAGGTGGCCCGGCGGCCGGAGAACCGCGGCAAGCTGCTGGTGGTGATTCTGCCCGATCTCGGCGAGCGCTATCTCTCCACCGCGCTGTTCCCCGAGTGACCCGGGGAGGGTCCGACTAATACCGCCCGGCGGGGCGCGAACCGACTTGCGGCGGCGCGTTGGCGGCGGGCGAGCCGGCGGTCTCTTCGTCGTGGATCGTCCAAACGGGCGTTTCTTTCTTCAGCCGCTTCACGTACGCGGCGAACCCCTCGGTGAAGCGCTCGCGGCGTATCTCGTCGCGGATCTTCTCCTGGGCCTCGGCAAAGGGCGTGCGGTGGGCGTCCTTGCGCTCGACGACGCGGACGATGTGATAGCCCTGGGCATCCTCGATGATAGGGCTGAGCTGTCCGACGGGCAGCGCGAAGATCGCGTGGTCGAGCGTCTCGGAGACGAGGCTGCCCGGCCGGGTCCAGTCGCGCGCTCCTCCGTTGTGGGCAGTCGGTCCGTCGGAGCACTTCCGGGCCACCTCGGCAAAATCGGCCCCGTCCTGGACAAGATTGCCCATCCTCGCCAAGGCGTCCCACGCCCGCGCCTTGTCCGGATAACGGGAGAAACGGACCATGAGCTGCTCCCAGCGGGCCTGGGCGGGCGACTCGAAGTCGGCCAGATGCTCCCGGTAGTGGATCAGCATCTGTTCGTGCGTGATCGGGTCGTCCTGTTTCACTTCCTCCATGAGCCCCTGCTGCGAGACGATCCGCTCGCCGAACAGCCGCTCCTGCCACGCTAGCGACGTGCCCAATGCCTCGAGCTTCTCCTCGACCTGCTCGCGCGTCTTCACGCCCAACGTCTCCTCGAGCTGCTTCAGCCCGCTGGGCTCCTCCGCGAAGATTTTGGCGATGCGGTCCTTGAATTGGGCGATCGCTTCGTCGGGCACGCCGCGCCGGGCGGCAACGTAAAGCAGCTTCGCCTCGACCGCGTGGTCCAGGTACGACGGCCAGATGCGATCGACCAAATCGCGGACTTCCTCCATCGGCGGGGTGATCTTCCGGCGTTTCAGCTCGGCAAGAACCGTCTGCACCGCAAACGCGCGAACCTCGCCCGCCAAAATCGGCTCCGTGCCTACCCGACCCATGATCTGGGCGCTCTCGCATGGCTGGGGCGGCGGCAACGCCGCGCCCGGCGGAACGACGGGCGGCGCGCCGGCCTCGGGCGGCGGGGCGACGTCGCTCGGACCGCCCGGCCAGTGGTCCGGGCGCGCGGGCGCGACCGGCGCGCTGGGCGGGCCCAGATAGCCCGGCCCGTTGTTCCAGCCCGGATAGGGCGTCGCCGCGCCAATCGGCGGCAGACGTTCGAACGAGCCGGGCGCGCCCGGATACTCGTCCGCCCATCCCCGCGCGGCGAGGATGGCAACGGCCGTCACCAGACTTCCCAGCGGAATCCTCACCATCCGCGGTGTTCCCCAGGCACGAACCCAAGTTGGTGTTTCACGCCGATGCGACATTGACCCAGCGTGTACCCCCCATCGCGAGGCGGGAGTATACGGGCATGCTACGCCGGCCGCAACAGAGATTTGAGCCGCGCGAGCAACACCGCCGGATCATCCATTCCACCCACCAGTGGTAGATACGCGCTTCGGGCGTCCGCGATCCGCAGATCGGCCCGGCCCGTGGCCACCAGGTCGCGCATCCGCCGGGCCGAGCCGTAACGGAGCACGGCGTACTGGTCTTCCAGGTGGATGGCGCCGATCCCCCAGTGCTGGGCGTCGATCCGCAGCGCGGCCAGCGCGAGCATCTGTTCCAGCGGCGGCGGCGGCGGGCCGAAGCGGTCGTGCATCTCGGCAACGAGGTCGGCCAGCTCCGCGTGGTCCGAAACCCGGGCCAACCGGCGGTACAGATTGATCTTCGCCCGCATGTCGGGCACGTACTTCCGCGGGATGTACGCCTTGCAGGGCAAATCCACGTCCACGTCGATCGACGTCCGCGGCGGCAATTGCCTTAGCGCCCGGACGGCCCGCTCCAACAGATCGCAGTACAGCTCGTATCCCACGGCGGCGATGTGGCCGCTTTGCTGCGTGCCCAGGATGTTGCCCGCCCCGCGAATTTCCAGATCGCGCATCGCGATGGCGAATCCCGCGCCCATGTCGCTGAACTCCTCTATCGCGTGCAGCCGTCGCGCGGCGCTGGGGGAGAGCGACTTGTTCGGATCGACCAGCAGATAGCAGTACGCCCGGTGCTTGTACCGTCCCACGCGCCCGCGAAGCTGGTGCATGTCGGCCAGGCCGTAGCGGTCGGCCTCGTCGATGAACATCGTGTTCGCGTTCGGGATGTCCAGCCCGCTCTCGACGATCGTCGTGCAAAGCAAAATGTCGAACTTGTGATCGACGAAGTCGAGCATCACGCGTTCGAGCCGGCCCTCGGGCATTTGGGCGTGGCCGACGCGCAGGGAGGCCTCCGGCACGGCCTGGCGGAGCTTGCGGGCGACCACGTCGATGTCGCGGACCCGATTGTGGACGAAGTACACCTGCCCGTTGCGGCCCAGCTCGCGCAAGACGGCGTGGCGGATCGCGTCGGCGTTGAACCGCGTCACCCGCGTCTCGATGGCCAGGCGGTCGGCCGGCGGGGTCTCCAGGTTCGAGATGTCGCGCAGGCCCAATAGCGACATGTGCAGCGTCCGCGGGATGGGCGTGGCCGTCATGGTCAATACATCCACCGTCTGTCGCAGGGCCTTGAGCCGCTCCTTGATCTCCACCCCAAACCGCTGCTCCTCGTCAATCACCACCAGGCCGAGGTTCTGGAAGGAAACGTCGTTCTGCGCCAGCCGGTGCGTGCCGATCACGATGTCGATCGCCCCGGCCGCCAGACGTTGGAGAATCTCGGCTTGCTGCTTGCGGGTGGCGAATCGCGATAGCGCCGCGATCTCGAACGGAAACGCGGCCATGCGGCCGGTGAACGTGCGGTGGTGCTGCTCGGCCAAAACGGTGGTGGGCACGAGCACGGCCACCTGGTAGCCGGCGTCCACGGCCTTGAACGCCGCCCGCATGGCCACCTCGGTCTTGCCGTAGCCCACGTCGCCGCAGAGGAGCCGGTCCATGGGCCGGCGGCCGGTCATATCGGTCTTGACCGCCTCGATGGTGGCCATTTGGTCGGGCGTTTCGCTGTAGGGAAACGCCGCGTCGAATTCCCGCTGCCAGTGCGTGTCGGCGGGGAAGGCGATGCCCGGCCGGGCCTGCCGCGCGGCCTGAAGTTCGAGCATGTCGGCGGCCATGTCCATGACGGCTTTTTGCACGGCCGCCTTGCGCCGCTCCCAAACGCTCCCGCCGAGCTTGGCCAGCGTCGGCCGGCTCTTCGTCCCGCCGACGTACTTCTGCACCAGCCCGATCTTTGAGCTGGGCACGTAGAGCTTCGTTCCCCCGTCGAACTCCAGGGCGAGGTGCTCCTCGACCTGCTCGTTCTTCTCCAGCAGCGTCATGCCCCGGTAGCGCGCGATCCCGTGCGAGACGTGGACGACAAGATCGCCCTCGCGCAGCTCGAGGAAGCTGTCGATCACCCGGCCCAGCCGCCGCTGCGAAGGACGCCGCAGGTCGGACCGCGCGAAAAGCTGGCTGCTGCTCACCAGCGCGATCGACTCCGCCGTGAGCCGGAACCCGCTCCGCAGCGAGCCCAATTGGAAATGGAGCCGGCCCTCTTGGGCGAGCTTCGTGGGCCCAAACACCTCGGCCAGCCGCTCGATCTCGGCCTGTGTCGGGCAAACCACGACCACCTGCTGGCCCGTGCCGACCGCGTCCAGCTCGTCGCGGACCCGGTGGATATCGCCGCTAAAGCGCTCGACCGACTCGACGGCCAGCCGGCACGTCCGCTCGAACGACCCGGCCGCCACGGCCGACGTGGTGATCGACGGGAATTGCAGAATCCGCGCGAGCACGTCCGACACGTGCAGGGCGTCTTCCGGCCGCTCGAGGCGCTCGAGGTAATGCCGCCCTTCGTCCTCCAATTCGCGTGGCTCGACCAGTAAAAACCAACTGGTCGCCGGCAGATAATCCGCCAGATGGGCCCGATGCCGGCCGTTGGGGTCGAGCATCGTCACTTCGACGCTCTCAAGCGTCCCCAGGCTGCGTTGGCTGGCAACCTCGAACCGCCGGATCGACTCGATCTGGTCGCCGAACAGCTCCACCCGGACCGGGTCGAACCAGTCGGGCGCGAAGATATCGAGAATTCCCCCCCGCAGGGCGAACTCGCCCGGCAGCTCGACCGCCGTGGTCCCGTGAAACCCGCACTCGACCAGCCACCGACCGAACGCGTCCAGGCCGAGCGCATCGCCCAGGCCCAGCGTCCGGGTTTGCGCGGCCAGCGCCGCCCGATCGGGCACGCCTTGCAGCAGGCTCTGGATGCTGGTGACGAGGATCTTCGGCGGCCGAGGCCCGGCCAGCAGTTTCAGCAGCCGGACCCGATCGCCGAATACCTCGTCGTGGATCACCCGCTCGTCGAGCACGGTTTCCCACGCCGGAAACCTCTCCGTCGGGATGGGGGAGAAGAGCGCCAGGTCGTCGAGCATCGCCTCGACGTCATCGACGTAGGGGCAGACGACCACCAGCGGGCCGGGCGCCGCGGGAGCAACGGCGGCCGCGGCCAGCGCGCAGCTCGAGCCCCAGACGCCGTCCAACGTCGCCGCGTGCCCTGTCCCCAGCTCCGCGACGACCTGGGCGAAGTCCTCCCGCCGTGCAAGCCGCTCGGCCAACGCGAACAGCCGCTTTTCCGTACTGGCAGCCTCGACAGCGTGGGCCATTTTCGAGGATGATTGTACGGGAAGGCCCGCCCGGGAGGAAGAGCAAGGCCCAGTACTCCTCCTCCGTGTGAGGTGGGTACTACGGGCCTTGCCGGGGCTGGGCACCACTGGCTTTGCCGGTGCAATCGGGTATGGTGGGGGCGCCAGAGGCGAAAACGATAGGTCAGGGTTTTGTCTGACAACACGACTGAACAATCGTCAGGTACGACGTGACCTTCGAACTCCGCGTCTCCGCGCCTCTGCGCGAGACCGGCAACGCCAGGGGATTCTCGCGCGGAGGCGCGGAGAGAGGACCGCAATCTTCCAGACAACGTCCGCAACGTCAACCTAACACGGGTGGACTCCGCCATGGGCAAAAACTCCTCCGGCAAAGGACGTCAGATCGTCCGCGCCCCGGCCACGAAGTTCGCGCATATGCAGAAGAAAGCAACTCAAACGCGGCGTCCGTACGTGCCGACGACGAAGAAGACGAAGGGATAAACTTGCCACTATTCGGCCGGTTACGTATTCCAAATGGAAAAACCATTCGCGCGGCTTCGCGTGTATTCGCGGTTCAAAAGATCGGGAACCGCGAATTCACGCCAATGAACGCGAAGGGCGAGTGACAGTAGTTCCAGGTGTGCCGCAGCAGGTCATCCCGAGCGCAGCGAAGGATCTGGTCGGCCGACCAAATCCTTCGCTGCGCTCGGGATGACATGGCGAGGCGGTATCTCCCATCTTTCTTCCTCCGTGCTCTCCGTGTCTCCGTGGTGAATTCACCTTCTCCTTTTCAGCGAGAGATGGATGCCCTACCGCACGCTCCGCCAATGCGTGGATGACCTGGCCGCCCGGGGGCAGCTCGCGCGGATCGACGCGCCCATCGACGCCAGGCTCGAAGCCGCCGAGATCCAGCGCCGGGTCTACCGGGCCGGCGGGCCGGCGATCTACTTCGCCAACGTCCGCGGCTGCCGCTTCCCGATGGTCTCGAACCTGTTCGGCACGATCCAGCGCGTGCGGTATCTGTTTCGCGACACGCTCGACGCCCTGGCCCGGCTCGCGCGGCTCCAGGCCGATCCGGCCGATCTCCTCGAGCGCCCGCGGCTGTACCTGAAGACGCCCTGGCACGCCTGGCACGCACGGCCGCGCCGCGTCCGCTCGGGCCCCATACTGGCCCATGCGACCACGATCGACCAGTTGCCCCAACTGGTCTCGTGGCCTGGCGACGGCGGCGCGTACGTCACGCTCCCCCAGGTCTACACCGAAGACCCGGACGCCCCCGGCTTGACCCACTCGAACCTGGGCATGTACCGCGTGCAGCTTTCCGGCGGGCAGTATCGGCCGAGTGAAGAAGTCGGGCTGCACTACCAGATCCACCGCGGCATCGCCGCGCATCACGCCGCCGCCCTCGGCCGCGGCGAGCCGCTGCCGGTGAACGTCTTCATCGGCGGCCCGCCCGCCATGACCGTGGCCGCCGTGATGCCCCTGCCCGAAGGCGCAAGCGAACTGGCCTTCGCCGGCGTCCTGGGCGGCCGCCGCGTGCCCATGATTGTTGGCGCGAGCGCGCTGCCCATCCACGCCGAGGCCGATTTCTGCATCACGGGCTACTTGGAACCCAATCGCCAGTTGCCCGAGGGGCCCTTTGGCGATCACTTGGGCTACTACAGCTTGGCGCACGATTTCCCCGTGATGCGGGTCGAGCGGGTGTATCACCGGCCGGACCCGATCTGGCCGTTCACCGTGGTCGGCCGGCCGCCGCAGGAGGACACCGTCTTCGCCGAATTGATCCACGAGCTGGTCGGCCCGGTCATGTCGCGAACCGTGCCGGGCGTCCGCGCCGTCCACGCCGTGGATGCGGCGGGCGTCCACCCGCTGCTACTGGCCCTCGGCAGCGAACGCTACGTACCCTATGAGCCCCGCCGGCCGCGCGAGCTCTTGACCCAGGCCAACGCCCTATTGGGCCAGGGGCAGCTCTCGCTGGCCAAATACCTCTGGATCGCCGCGGTCGAGGATGATCCCGCGCTAGACGTCCGCCGGGTCGAAGCGTTCCTAGCGCACGTGCTGGCCCGAGTGGATTGGACCCGCGATCTGCACTTCCAAACCGAAACGACGATCGACACGCTCGACTACAGCGGGCCGGGGCTCCATCGCGGGTCGAAGCTCGTGATCGCCGCGGCGGGTCCGGCCGTGCGCGAGTTGCCCCGCTTTCTCGATGGACCACTGGGACTGCCCGAGGGGCTTGGCCTGGGCGAGCCGCGCGTGGGTCTGCCGGGCGTGTTGGTGCTGGCCGGGCCAGCGTACGCCACCGACGCCGGCGCGGTGGAGCGATTCTGCCAACGCGTCGATCCGGCCGCGCCGGTGAACCGGTTTCCGCTGGTCGTCGTCGTCGATGACAGCGAATTTGCCGCCCGATCGCTCGAGAACCTGCTGTGGACCACGTTCACCCGGAGCAACCCGGCGGCCGACGTGCATGGGATCGGGGCCTTCACGCATCAGAAGCACTGGGGTTGCCGCGGGTCGCTGGCGATCGACGCCCGCGCGAAGCCGCACCACGCCCCGCCGCTGGTCGAGGACCCCGAAATCACCCGCCGCGTCGACGCCCTGGCCGCACCCGGCGGTCCGTTGCACGGTATTGTTTAGGGATTTAGGGATTTAGGGATTTAGGGATTTAGGGATTTAGGGATCGGGGATTCTCCACCGCTTTCCGCTTTCGGCTTTCCGCTTTGGCCCATCCGCTTGCGACTTCTCACGCCATGAACAAACTGCCAACGTTGCTCTGGGCTCTCTGGCTTTTCGCGCTGGGCGCGGCGATCGGCAGCTTCTTGAACGTCGTGGTCTATCGGCTGCCGCGGGGATTGAGCCTGATCCGGCCCGGGTCGCACTGCCCCGCGTGCGGCCATCCCATCCGCTGGTACGACAACGTGCCCGTGGCGAGTTGGTTCCTCCTGCGAGGCCGCTGCCGCGACTGCCGCGGGCCGATCTCCGCCCGGTATCCACTGGTCGAGGCCGTCTCGGGCGGGATGTTCCTCGCGCTCGGTTGGGTCGAGCTGCTCTCGGGCGGGGCCAACCTGCCGGCCCGCGCGGTGGCCGTGCCCGGTGGGCTCGTCTATCCGCCCGTCTCCTCCGGCGAACTGATCGGTGTCTTCGCGTACCATCTGTTGTTTCTCTCGTGGCTCTTGGCCGCGGCGCTGGTCGAGTGGGATGGCCATCCCGTCTCGATGCGGCTGGTGGGCCTGGTCGGCCTTTTTGCCCCCGCCCTCTGGCCCGCTCTGCACCCCGCCGCGCTGTGGCCCGGCTGGGACGTGCCGCTGGTTGGGCTGCTCGAAGGCGGCGCCGGTCTGGTCGTGGGCATGGCGATCGGCTGGCTCGTCGGACGGCTCGCCGCGCCGGCGCACCGGCAAAACCTGGGCTGGACCGTGGGCAGCGTCGGCCTCTTCCTGGGCGTGCAGCCGGTCGCGCTGGTGGCCGTGCCCCTGGTGGCCGTTCTCGCCGTCGACGCGGTCCTTCGCCGCTCGGGTGTCGTGCGCCGCGGCGTCCCGCCCGGCTTCGCTGTTCTGATCCTCTCCTTCGCCTGGCTCCTGGCTTGGAACCACCTCGAGCGGCTCTGGCCGTTTTGAAACGTTCTCCCCTCTCCCGACGTGCGGGAGAGGAGCCGGGGGTGAGGGGTGTTGCCGTCGCGGCCCGGCGTGGAGCACCCTTGCCCACCCGGCTCGATCGGTGTACGTTGGGTACCGGTTGGCCCTGCTGAGTGCCACCGCTGGCTTATCCAGCAGTGTGAACGCGATATCAGGGAGATTCACTGCTGGACAAGCCAGCAGTGGCACCCCGTGGCAGCCTCGCCCGCCCGGTTTACGCAACGACAACTGACCCCGCCATGAACGACGAAAAGACGCGGCAAGAGAATCTACAGCGAATCCTGCATTCGCGCAGCTACGTCGTGGCGTACAAGGACATCGAGTTCCTGGCGTCGCCGGAGCTGCGGCACGCGAGGATGGAGCTCGAGCAGCTCAAGCCGGAGCTGACGTTCCGCGCGTTTGACATCGAATCGACGATCGTGGTTTTTGGCAGCACGCAGATCGTCGAGCCAGCCGAGGCGCAGCGGCGTCTGGACCGCGCCCGCGCGGCCCTGACCGCGGCGCCCGACGATCCGCGCCGGCGGCGCGACGTCGCCCGGGCGGAGCGGATCGCCGCCAAGAGCCAGTACTACGACATCGCCCGCGAATTCGCCCGGCTCGTCTCGTCGGAGTGTCAGGCGGCCGGGCGGTGCGACTACGTCGTCATCACGGGCGGCGGGCCGGGCATCATGGAGGCGGCCAACCGCGGCGCATTCGACGTCGGGGCGAAGTCGATCGGCCTGAATATCCGCCTGCCCAAGGAACAATCGCCCAATCCCTACATCACGCCGGAGTTGTGCTTCCAGTTCCACTACTTCGCCATCCGCAAGCTGCATTTCCTCCTTCGGGCGAAGGCCCTGGTGGTGTTTCCCGGCGGGTTTGGCACGTTCGACGAACTGTTCGACGCCCTGACGCTGCGGCAGACTGGCCGGATGCAGGAAATCCCCGTCATCCTCTTCGGTCGGAAGTACTGGGAGAACGCGGTGAACTTCCGCTTCCTGGCCGACGAAGGCACGATCGACGACCGCGATCTGGACTTGATCCGGTTCGTCGATACCCCCGAGGAAGCCTGGCGGGCGATCCGCGCGTTCCATGCGTCATCTTGAGAGGAGCCAACGTCATCCTGAGCGAAGCGAAGGATCTCGGTGACACTGTAGGGAATTCAGGTTCATCCGACGAAAGGGTGCGCGACCACAACTTGTGATGCCGGTGCGGCTGCGCCGCAGGATTTTGTGAGGCATGACTCCGGTGTCCAATGGGCACGACACGATCGCGAGCAATCAACTTCCCGTCACGAATCTCATTGGACACCGGAGTTATGCCTTGGAAAATCCCGGGGGTTCGGGGGCAGCGCCCCCGCGCACTCTTGTGTCGGATGAACCGGAAATTGGATGCTTCGCTTCCTTCAGCATGAGTATGGCTCAGTATGACGTATCGCTCGACGTAACTCTACCTGATGGCTCGGCGGGAGCCTCGCCCTCCCGTCTTCCAACACGCCCACATAACCAAAAGGCCCATCCGTGTACGATAAAGAAGCCCTTATCGCGTTGGTCCGGCAAAAGGCCCTCAAGTTCGGCGATTTCACACTCACGTCGGGCAAGAAGGCAACGTATTATCTGGACGGCAAGCAGGTGACGCTCGACCCGCACGGCGCCCGGCTCATCGCCGAGGGCATCCTCGACCTGCTCGCCGCCGATCGTCTGCCCGACGCGGTGGGCGGCATGGTCATCGGGGCCGATCCCATCACGTCGGCCGTGGTCACGATGTCCGCGGTCCGCGGCACGCCGCTGCGGGGCTTCATGGTCCGCAAGGAGGCCAAGGGCCACGGGACAAACCAGTACATCGAGGGCCCGGTCGCGCCGGGCGACCGCGTGGCGATCGTCGAGGACGTGGTGACCACCGGCGGCTCGTCGCTGGCGGCCATCGAGCGGGCAACCGCCTTTGGATTGAAGGTGACGGGCGTGGTGGCCATCATCGACCGCATGGAAGGCGGCGCGGAAGCCTTCGCCCGCGCCGGCTACCCCCTGCGCAGCCTCCTGGCCATCACCGACTTCGGCATCGCCCCGCCCGTGGCGTAGGGTGGAAGTGTCATGGTCTCCACGCCAATGGGCGGCACGGTCTCCAGCGAGGGGCGCGGGACGTGCGACCGTGTGCCACTGGCTCCGCCAGTGCCCGGAAACACGGACCGTTCAGCACTGGCGGAGCCAGTGGCACACGCGGATAATGTCACATCAGCATGATGCACCACATTAAAGGTGTGCCGGCTGCCGCGCCGGCCGCCAGGCCCTTTCTTCCCGGGAGCCGTCCGCATGTCGTCCACGCCGCTGGCCGCGTCGCACCCGATCGGTCCCGAAGAGGCGGTCCGCCGCATCGCCGCCGCCCGCGAGGCCCTCTTGGGCGAGATCCACAAGGTCATCATCGGCCAGGACGAGATGATCGAGCAGATGCTCATCTGTCTGTTTGCCCGGGGCCATTGCCTGACGATCGGCGTGCCCGGGCTGGCCAAGACGCTCACGATCTCGACCATCTCGCGAGCGCTGCACATGCGGTTTAGCCGCATCCAGTTCACGCCCGACCTGATGCCCAGCGACATCACCGGCACGGAGATCATCGACCAGGACGCGGCCACGGGCCAGCGGGTGTTCCGCTTCGTCCGCGGGCCGGTCTTCGCCAACATCGTCCTGGCCGACGAGATCAACCGCACGCCGCCCAAGACGCAGGCCGCCCTGTTGCAGGCGATGCAGGAGCACGAAGTCACCGCCGCCGGCAAGACCTATCCGCTCGATCCGCCGTTTTTTGTCATGGCCACGCAGAACCCGATCGAGCAAGAGGGCACCTATCCGCTCCCCGAGGCGCAACTCGACCGCTTCATGCTCTCGATCCACATCGGCTATCCCACGCGCGACGAGGAGCGCGAGATCGTCCTGGCCACCACGCAAACCGCCGCGCAAGAGGTCCGTCCGGTCCTGCAAGGCAAGGACATCCTCTGGGTGCAGCAGTTGGTCCGCCAAGTGCCCACCAGCCGGCACATGGTCGATTACGCCGTCGATCTCGCCCGCGCCACCCGGCCCAAGGAGCCCGACAGCCCCACGTTCGTCAAGGACTGGCTCGCCTGGGGCGCGGGTCCCCGGGCGGCGCAAAACCTGATCCTCGGGGCGAAAGCCCGCGCGGTGTTGCACGGCCGCTTCGCCGTCAGCGCGGAGGACGTTCGGGCGATGACCCATCCGGTGTTACGGCATCGCATCTTCACCAACTTCAACGCCGACGCGGAAGGGATCGACGTGGACCACGTGGTCGGCAAAATCCTCGAGACGGTCGAGGAGCCTTCGTACGGCGAGACGGTCGCTCGCCGCCGCCCGGCCCCGAAGCCGGTGCCCGCCGCCGAACCGCCGGTCCCGCCCGTGGCGAAGCCGGCCACGGCCGCTTCCTCACCGTCGCCCGCCGCATCGCCCGTCGTCGGCCAGCCCGAGCCCCCGCGTCCCGCCGCTCCGCCGCCACCCAGGCCGGACGAGCCGCCCGACATCCTGCCCAGCATCCGTCCCCGCGGCCGTTAGCCTCGCGGGGCGCGGCGTCCGCACTGCCACCAATGCATGTGGATGCGGCGCCGACGAGACGTCGAAAGGGCTGCATACCGCGCATGCGGCATCCACCTGTCGCCCCATCTTCCTCAAGTGGCCCATTTTGTCTCCGTCCTGCAAATCGTGCCGGTTTTTCTGATTGGAATAGCTGGTCCGATTGCGTCGGGTTTTCCGATTAGGGTGAGACGGAGACCGGTCTGGCGACTTGCTCTGGGCGTGCGCCCGGGGTCGCTTGGCCGGCACTCGCAGAGGGGTTGCGTCATCGCGATGAGAGATCAACGTCGCGGCTTACAGGCGGTCGCATGGATCCTGCTGCTGATGGGCACGGCGGGCTGCCAGATCGTGCCGCAGCCGGCGGCGCTGCCCGCGACGACCCCGGCCGCCGCCCCCCGCGAGCTCGACAAGGCGATTCTGCCATCCTACGTGATCGAGCCGCCGGACGTGCTGCTGATCGACACGGTGCACCTGGTTCCAAAGTCGCCTTACCGGCTGAGGACGCTCGACGCGCTGGCCATCCAAGTCGAGGGAACCCTGGCCGAGGCGCCGCTTCACGGCGTCTTTGAGATTCAGCCTGGCGGAACGATCAATCTAGGCGGAACCTACGGCTCGTTGGCCGTGGCGGGCAAAACCATTGAAGAGGTCCAGCTCGCCCTGGAGGAACATCTCCAAAAACACCTCAAAAAACCCGAAGTCTCCGTCCAACTGGCCGGCATGGCCGCCCAACAGCAAATCGCCGGCGAACACCTCGTCGCGCCCGATGGAACCGTCACCCTGGGCAGCTACGGCAGCGTGTCCGTCGTGGGCATGACCGTGGCCGAGGCGAAAGAAACCATCGAGGAGCACCTCTCCACGTCGCTGGAGGAGCCCGAAATCTCACTGGACGTGTTCGGATACAACAGCAAGGTCTACTACGTCATCACGCAGGGCGCCGGCACGGGCGACGGCGTGTTTCGATTCCCCGTGACGGGCAACGAAACGGTGTTGGACGCCATTTCCCAAATCAACGGGCTGGAACAGGTCTCCTCGAAGCGGCTCTGGATCGCCCGGGCCGGACGAAACTGCCAGGGCGAGATTCAGGTCCTGCCGATCGACTGGAACGCCATCACGCAGTACGGAGGCGTCGAAACGAACTACCAGATTCTGCCGGGCGACCGCATCTACATCGCCGAGGACAAGCTGATTGCCCTGGACAACAGCCTGGCCAAGATCATCGCGCCGCTGGAGCGGGTAATGGGCTTCACGTTGCTGGGCACGGGCACGGCCACCCGGCTGTCCGGCCCCGTGCTGCGCGGCGGCGGCAACCGCACGAACAACTTCTGACGTAGCGCGACAATCATTGGAGAATCGTAATCACGGGCTGTTCGAGAGTGCCCCTGGCTTTGCCAGTGCCAATTTCTCAGTATTCCAAGGCACTGGTGGAGCCAGTGGCACACAGGGTGAGTGCGGATGATGGATCAACGACGGCGTCTCCAAAGGCATGGCGTTCCGATGGCGGCAATGCTGCTCGCCAGCGCCTTGGGCTGCGCCATGCCCGAAGGAATGCCGATCGCCGTCTGGCCGCCGCTGCCATGCCTGGGCAGTGGGGGCGAGGTGGTCGGGGGTCCCGAGGGTTGCCCGGCGGCCGATCCGGCCTGCCCCCTGGTGTACCACCGCACCCAATGGCGTCCGCTGGACGACCAGCCCTGTCCCGTGCCGCAAGAAACGATGCTCCCCGCCGGCGAAGGCGCGCCGCGAACCGAAAGCCCGACGCTCCCGGCGCGCGAGGAGGTAGAGGAAGTCATCATTCCGCCGCCGCCCGAGGAAGCCCCGCTCACCCAACCGCCCCACGCGCTCGATGAGATTCCGGCCATTCCCGGTCGAAGTGGTCCCTTGCCCCTCGGGCCCACCGACCCGACGGATGCGGACAAGCCGACCGGCACGGAGTCGCCGCGTGGCGCGGGCGACAAGCCCGGCCCCGGCGGAGAGCCCCCATCGAAGGAGCAGCCGACGCCGCGGGAGGGAACGTCGCCAACGTCCGAGCCGGCGCCCGAGAAGGGTGAAGCGGACGCGCCCGCGCTGCCTGTCTCTCCGTTGTCGGACGAGCCGGCGCCGTTTTTGCCGTTGGAGACTCTCCGTCCGCCCGCCACGCGTCTTCCCACGACATCGTCGCCACTGCCCGGCGAAGGGGCGGCCCTGCGGCCCGAGCGGACCGCGCCCTTGCGGAAGCTCGTTCTGCCGGCGCTCGAGGCGGAGTCGCCCGTCGCTTCCGCGTTCGAGCCCGAGCCGGACCATCTGGCCGGCGCGGCGCCGGCCGATCCGACCGATTGACGTTGTGCGAAGCCGCAAGCGGCTCGCTTTGCGTATCCCACGGGGTTTGGTATCGTGGAGGGACCTACCGTGGGGACGCCATGCCGATCGAGTTCCGTTGTGTCGAGTGTCAGGTGCTTTTGCGGACGCCGGACGAGGCGGCCGGGCGAGCGGCGCGTTGTCCGGAATGCGGCGCCGATCTGACCGTTCCCGCCGTGGGCGCCAAAGCGCCCCCCCGCCCTCTGCCCGCTGCGCCGGTCCCGAGCCGCCCCCGGCGCGAGCCAACCGGCCGGGAAAACGAGGCGGTTTCCGCCTTCGTGTTGGGCGCGGCGTCGGTCGGTTTCTTTTGCTGCTTTCCGGCGGGGCTCCCTTGCGCGGCGGTGGGGCTCGTCCTGGGCATCCGCGGCCGGCGTTCCGCCCAACGCGGCCTGGCCATGGCCGGCATCGCGTTGAGCGTGCTGGGCGGCGGCCTGGGAATCGCCGCGATCGCGTTGGGCTTGTTGCCCCGGTTGCTGAACGTGTTTTGAGGCCGCCCCGCAATCCCTCGTTGACCGAAGGATAATCCATGTCCGAGATCGTACGCTTCTCCGTGTCGCTCGAAGAGGACCTCCTGGCCCAGTTCGATCGGTATTGCCGCGAGGAACACCTGGCCACCCGGAGCGAGGCGGTTCGGCAGTTGCTCCATGAAAAGCTCGCCCATCGCGCGTGGGAGGCCGACGCGAGCGAGGTGGCCGGCACGCTCACGTTGGTCTACGACCACCACCGCCCCCAGCTCCGCGCCCGGCTCACCAAAGTGCAGCACGACCACACCGATCTGGTCGTCTCGACGCTGCACGCGCATCTGACCCACGCCCTGTGCCTGGAGGTGATTGTCCTGCGGGGTCCCGCCGGCCGGCTGCGCCGGATCGCCTCCCAACTGACCGGCCTGAAAGGCATCTATCGGGGGGAGCTCGTCATGGCCAGCGGCCCCGTCCATGGGCACGAGCATTAGGCCGGGGACTGGCCATTCCGCGTGCCACTGGCTCTGCCAGTCCTTTGGAGTGCGGAGGACTCGGAAAGAACACTGGCACAGCTAGTGGCACACCCGACCGGCTTGATAGGCCGTTCGGCGGGTGTTACAATGACCTGGATCGTATTACCAAGCCCCCGCGCGGTCCGGCCATGCACATCGCCGAAGCCATCCTGCCCAACCCGGAAAACCCCGCCGCGGGCTTGGTCATCCTCGGGGCCGGATGGGCTCTCACGGCCGTCGGCACGGCCATCGGGCTGCGCCGGCTCGACCACGAGCAGATCCCGCGGGTGGCGGTCTTCTCGGCCGCGTTCTTCGTGGTCTCGTTGATCCATTTCCCCATTGGGCCGGTGTCCGTCCATCTCGTGCTCAACGGCCTGATGGGTTTGCTGTTGGGCTGGGCCGCCTTTCCGGCCTTGCTCGTGGCACTGCTGCTTCAGGCCGTCCTCTTCCAGTACGGGGGACTCACCACCTTGGGGATCAACACCCTGGCGATGGCCGCGCCGGCCGTGGCGTGCCACTACCTGTTCGGCCCCCTGGTCCGCGGCGCGCGGCCCAGAACCGCGCTGGCTGGCGCCGCGGCGGCCGGAGCGACGGGGATGCTTCTGGCCGGGTTGATCGTGGCCGCCGCCCTGCTGGCCGCGGGCGAGGCGTTCGTCTGGCTCAGCCAGCTTTCCCTGGCGGTCCACGCCGTCCTGGCCGTTCTCGAAGCCGCCGTGACCGTGGCCGCCGTTCACTTTCTGCGGCTGGTCCGCCCGGAGCTGCTCCGCGCCCCGTTGGACGCCCCGCGCCGCCTGGAGGTCTCGCGTGGTTAGGATCGGCGAATCAAAAAGTGTCGTACTCCTCACGCTCCGCGTGAGGCCAGGCGACCGACACGACCTCACGCGGAGCGTGAGGAGTACGTTGGAGAATGTGACACTTGTTGATTCGCCGGTCCTTAACCGTTGCCTTACGATGCGCATCTATCCATAGGTCCATCCGACTCAAAAAGACGTGCGGGGGCTCTGCCCCCGCACCCCCGGGGATTTTGGGAGGCATGACTCCGGTGTCCAATGGTACTTGTGATGGAACAGCGATTGTTCGTTTCTTGGGATCTCCGCCGATGGCCGTGCAGTTTCCATGCCCATTGGACACCGGAGCCATGCCTCAAAAAATCCTGCGGCGCAGCCGCACCGGCAGCGCAATCCGTGGCGGCGCGGCCTTCGTTTTTCGGGGCGTGCCACCCATTCGTCTGCCTTTCTTTGCCGTGATAACATGGTCGCTTCTGGCCCTGCCCGCCTGGGCCCATCGCGTGGACGCCTCCGCGCACGTCCACGACGGAACGATCCACGGCGAGGCGGCCTTTGCCGACGGCCAACCGGTGGCCGATGCGATCGTCACCGCCCGCGATATCGCGGGCCACGTGCTGGGCGAAACCAAGACCGACGCCCAAGGCGAATTCACCTTCACGCCGCGCGTCCGCGTGGATCATTTCTTCGTGGTCAACGCGGGCGGAGGCCACGCGGCTCGGTGCGTGGTGCTGGCCGGCGATCTGCCCTCCGATTTGCCGCCGCCGGCCGATCGTGACGAAGAGGCGGATCGCGACCGCGACGCCGAGCCGCCGGCGCACGATCACGGCGATTCGGCCAACCATGGCGATGGTGAAACGGTCGATCACCCCCACACCCACGGCGACGCCTCGCTCGGTACGTTGGCCCAGGAGATCGACGCCCTGCGCCGCCAGGTGGCGTCGCTCGAGCGGACAACCCGCTTCCGCGACGTCCTGGGCGGAATCGGCTTCATCTTCGGCATCGCCGGCGTCGCCTTCTACTTCCTGGCCAAACGCCGCTGAGTGCCAACCAACCGGACTTGTGGGAGGCGACTCCCGTCGCCGATCCCCCGCGGATCGGGTTCCCCATCGGCGACGGGAGTCGCCTCCTACAACGGGAATCGCTATCCGTGTTCTTATGACGCTGACGCCATGACTTCTCCGCAACCACGCGCCGCAGGGCCGAAAACGCTCGCTCGCGTGGATCCGCGTTCGCGGATCCTCGCGGCCGTGGGCTTCTCCGTCATCGTCGCGCTGTGCCATCGGCCGGCGGCGCTGGGCGTGGGGTTGGCGGCGGGCGTGGCCGCGGTTGGGCTGGCCGGGTTACGGCCCGGCGAGGTCCTCCGCCGGCTCGCGCCACTGGAGCTGCTCATGCTCCTGTTGGTGGTCGTGCTGCCATGGACTGCCTCGGGAGCGACCATCGCGATCGGGCCGTTTGACGTCTCGCAACACGGCCTTGCCCTGGCCGCCGCGATCGCCGTGAAGGGCAACGCGATCATGCTCGCCCTCTTGGGTCTGTTGGGCACGATGGACGAGATCCGCCTGGGCCACGCCCTGCTCCATCTCCGCGTGCCCGACAAGCTGGCCCATCTGCTCTTGTTCACCGTCCGCTATCTCGGCGTGCTGCGGGACGAACACTGCCGGCTGACCGACGCCATGCGGGTTCGCGGCTTCCGGCCGGGCCCGAACCGGCACACCTGCCAAACCTACGGCTACCTGGTCGGCATGTTGTTGGCCCGCGGCTTCGACCGGACCGAACGCATCGCCGCCGCCATGAAGTGCCGCGGCTTCCGCGGGCGGTTCTACCTCTTGGATCATTTCGTCTTCTCGCGCATCGACGTGCCGTTTGCCGCGGCGACCGTCGGCGTGATTGCCGCGATCGTTTTCCTGGAGTGGACATGACCGAACCCCTCGTCCAACTCGACGGAATCGATTTCCACTACGATCCCGAGCGCCCCGTGCTGCGGCAATGCTCGCTCACCCTCTCGCCCGGCGATCGCGTGGGCCTCTCCGGTCCCAACGGCAGCGGCAAGACCACGCTCTTGCACCTGATCGTCGGCCTGGCGCGGCCGCAGGCCGGCCGGGTCGTGGCGTTCGGCCGCCCCCGGACGGAGGAGGCTGATTTCCACGACGTCCGGCGTCGCGTCGGCCTGCTGTTCCAGGAGTCCGACGATCAGCTCTTCTGCCCCACGGTGCTGGCCGACGTGGCGTTTGGGCCGCTCAACCTGGGCCGCCCGCGCGACGAGGCTCGCGAAATCGCGCGGGATACTCTTTCGCGGCTGGGCCTGGCGGGTTTTGAAGATCGCGTGACCCATCGGCTCTCCGGCGGCGAGAAACGGCTAGTGGCCCTGGCCGGCGTGTTGGCCATGGAGCCCGAGGTCTTGCTGCTGGACGAACCCTGCGCCGGTCTGGCCGACGACGCGGCGGCGAATCTCGCCGGACTACTGGCCGGGTTACCCCAGGCGATGCTCGTCGTGACGCACGATGCCGGGCTGCTGGCCCGCACCACCACCCGTCGGCTCCGCCTGGCCGAGGGGCGGCTGTGGGACGCGCGGGGTTAGGACGCGAGAAAAAACGTTGTCGGATTTTGGGTGGCACGCCCTGAAAGGGCGTGGTGGGCATTGGCCTCGAAGCCCTTCCGGGCAAAGCCGGGAACCAACTCCCGCCGTCCCTTCGTCAAAGCAGGGTCCACGGCTCGGCGGGAGCCTCGCCCTCCCGCCTCCGGGTTTGGCCACCATCCCCTCAACAAACCGGTGGGGATTGGGGTATCATTAGGGAGAGACGCCCGGGAGCCGCTTGGCAGACACAACACCTTGCGTATTGCAATGTCGGAAACGTTCGACCCCTATCTGAATTGGTTGGGCATCCGCGATCCCGAGCGGCCGCCGAACCACTACGTTCTTTTGGGGGTCCAGCTTTTCGAGGACCACCCGGACGTGCTCGCGCACACAGCCGACCGGCAGATGGCCCACGTGCGGACGTTCCAGACCGGCCCGCATTCGATCGAGTCGCAGCAGTTGCTCAACGAGCTGGCCGCCGCGAAGCTCTGCCTGTTGGACCCAGCGAAGAAGGCGGCCTACGACGCGGAGCTTTTGGCCCGGCGGCGGGGTAACGCACCCGCCGCGGAAGGGCCGAAGATTGTTGCGCCTTCGCCCAGGCAGTGTCGAGTATCGAAGTCACGCTGGGTTCCCACGGCAGTCGCGATTGTCGTGGCGTTAGCTCTAGTGGGGGGAGCGATCTGGGTCCTGGCGAATTCGACGGGTCCGGTCGAGCCGGCGGTCGCGCCGGGTGTGGCGGTCGAGCCCAAAGCCGCTCCACCGCCCGAGGATCCGATTCCGATCAAGGCCGAGCCCGCCCCAACACCGCCGGAAGACGAGCCGCCACCGAAGAACACGGAGCCGTCCGCGCCGCCGTCGGATCCTTTCGCCAGGCCGCCGGTGGACATTCGGCCGGACATGCCGTGGGATTGGCGCGCGCCGCCGAAGTCGCGTCCCTCGCGGCCGGGGGTCGTGGTTCGCAATCCACTGCCGCCCACCCCCGTAGTCGGACATCTCGAGACGCCGCCGCCGACCCCGGCGTTTCCTGCTCCGTCGCCACCACCGGCTCCCTCCACAAGAAAGGAGCCGGTTCCGGACGTTGCCGATCGTGCGCCGGCGCGTCTGCGGGTTCAAACCCTGATCGCCCCCCGTCTGTCCAGGGCGGTCACGCCGGAGCAAAAGGTCGCGGCGGCGCGGTTCCTGATTGTCCGGGGTCACCAGACGGCCAACGAGCCCGCGTTTCGCCACGCACTGCTTCTGGAAGCGGGGGGCCTGGCGGCCGAGGCCGGCGATGCGGAGCTTGTGCGCGGCACGGCCGAAGTGATGGCCCAATACTTTGACACCACCGTGGACGCCGCGACGGCGGACGTGGTCGACGATCTGGCCGCGCGGCCGCGCGGCGCGGTGTGGAGCCGCGCGGCGGCCATGGTCGTGGCGGAGTTGGCCGGCGAGGCCGCAAGGAAGGAATCGTTTGACGCGGCCCAAAAGATGCTCGATCGCGCGGTCGAACTGGCGAGAAAATCCCACGACGCCCCAACGGTCAAGCAGGCCGTGGCTTGGCAGAAGGCGCTGGCCTCGCGGCGCGAGATGCACGAGGCGTTCCAGCAGGCCGACCGGACACTCGCGCGGGAGCCCGGCAACGCGGCCGCCAGCCTGATGGTTGGTCGCTATCTTTGCTTCGTTCGCGGCGACTGGCGCCGCGGCTGCGAGCAATTGGCCCAGGGCGTCGACGGGCGGCTGCGCTACCTGGCCTCGCAGGAACAAAAGGGCGCCGATTCGCCCGAGGCGATGGTCGCGCTGGCCGACGCCTGGTGGAACGCCGCGCGCTCGGCCCCGTCCGACTTCCGCGCCGACTACTACGCGCGGGCGCGGCATTGGTATCGGCGGAGCGAGCGGCAACTGCCGGACGCCCCACGCGCCCGCGTCCAAGCCCGCCTGGCCGAGATCCAGCAAATCCTCGGCCGGGGGCAATAACCTAAAACCATGCCGCGGTAAAGCCGCCGTCGACGTTCACGTGCGTGCCGGTGATGAACGAGCCAGCCTTGGGCGAGACCAAAAGCAGCAGAGCGCCGACCAGCTCCTCCGGCTCGCCGAAGCGGCGCATCGGCGTGCCGCGCATGATGTTGTCGATGCGGTCCTTGTCCAGGAGCTTGCGGTTCTGCTCGGCGGGAAAGAACCCGGGGCAGATGCAGTTCACGCGGACGCCCTTTTGGCCGAAGTCATCGGCGATGTTGCGCGTCAGGTTGAGCACGCCGGCCTTCGAGGCGGCGTAGCCGAACACCCGCGACAGCGGCAGATGCGATGTCACGCTGCCGATGTTGACGATCGCGCCGCCGCCGGATTCGACCATGTGCCCGCCGAAGACCTGGCAGGCCAGGAACGTGCCCTTGAGGTTGATTCCCAGCACGCGGTCCCAGGCCTCCTCGGGATGATCGAGGAACGCGGTGCCGTGGTTCACGCCGGCGCAGTTGACCAGGATATCGCACCGGCCTGTCGGCTTTTTGGCCTCGACCAGGAGCGCCTCGAGCGACGCCCGCTGGGTGACGTCCACCAGCGCCCACGTGGCGGCGCCGCCGAGCATGCGCAGCTCCTCGACGCGGGCCTTGCAGCCGTCTTCGGTCACGTCGGCCACGACCACGCCGGCCCCCGCGCCCACCAAGCCCCGGCACAGCGCCCCGCCCAGCACGCCGGCCCCCCCGATCACGACGGCCGTCTGGCCCTCGATGCCGAACATCTCCTTGAGGAATTCCGCGGACATGAGTTTGATCTCCTGTGAGTCAACGTCATCCTGAGCAAAGCGAAGGATCTCACCGGTGTTCATCCATCACAAGAGTAGGGTGGGTCGAGGCCGTCAACATTCTGGTGGGGCTTCGCAAACCAGTCTCTCGTTCAACAACAGTCTATCGCGGGTATCACGACGTGCCGGCGGCCGAAGCCCCACCGGGACCATGGTTTGCTCGACCCACCCTACACGGGCTTCTTGCGCAACTGCAGCCATTCGCTGTGGAACGTGCCCTCTTTGTCCACGCGGTTGTACGTGTGCGCGCCGAAGTAGTCGCGTTGGGCTTGCAGCAGGTTGGCTGGCAGCCGCTCGCTGCGGTAGCCGTCGTAGTAGGCCAACGCGGCCGCAAACGCGGGCACGGGAATGCCAAGCTGGACGGCCGCGACCACGACCTCGCGCCACGCGGGCTGGGCCTTTTCGACCGCGTCCTTGAAATACGGCGCCAAAAGCAGGTTCTCCAGCTTCGGATCGGCGTCGAACGCTTCCTTGATCCGTTCCAGGAACGTCGCGCGGATGATGCACCCGCCGCGCCACAGCAGGGCGATCGGCCCAAACTTCAGAGGCCAGTCGTGCTCCCTGGCGGCCGCTTGCATCTGGACGTAACCCTGGGCGTAGCTGCAAATCTTCGAGGCGTACAGGGCCTGGCGGACCTTCTCGACAAACGCCTTCCGGTCGCCCTGGTACGCGCCGGACGGGCCGGTCAGGCGCTTACTCGCCCGCACGCGGGCGTCCTTCATCGCCGAGAGACACCGGGCGTAGACGGCCTCCGTCACCAGCGTGCTGGGCACGCCGAGATCCAGGGCCAACTGGCTCATCCACTTGCCCGTCCCCTTCGCGCCCGCCGTGTCGAGAATCAAATCGACCAGGTCCTTGCCCGTGTCCGGGTCCTTGACGCTGAAGATGTCGCGGGTGATCTCGATCAGGTAGCTGTCCAGTTCGCCGCGGTTCCACTCGGCGAAGACGTCGTACAGCTCGGCGTTCGAGAGGCCCAACGCCTGCTTGAGCATCCAGTAGGCCTCGCAGATCAACTGCATGTCGCCGTATTCGATGCCGTTGTGAACCATCTTGACGTAGTGGCCGGCCCCGCGCGGGCCAACCCACTCGCAACACGGAATATCGCCCTTCGGACCGACCTTGGCCGAGATGGCTTGGAAGACGTCCTTGACCAGGGGCCAGGCCCTTTCGCTTCCGCCGGGCATGATGCTGGGGCCCTTGAGCGCGCCTTCCTCGCCGCCGGACACGCCCGTGCCGATGTAGAGCAGGCCCTTCGATTCGACGTACTTCGTGCGCCGCTCGGTCTCGCTGAAGTGCGTGTTGCCGCCGTCGATAATCACGTCGCCGGGCGAGAGCAGCGGAATGAGCTTCTCGATGAACTCATCGACCGCGGGACCGGCCTTGACCATGAGCATCACCTTGCGTGGCGCGGCCAGGCTTCCGACCAGCTCCTCGAGCGAATGCGCCCCGACGAACTGCTTGCCCTGGGCCCGACCGGCCATGAATTCGTCCACCTTGCTCGTCGTTCGGTTGAACACCGCGACGCGGTAGCCGCGGCTCTCGACGTTCAGCGCCAGATTCTCGCCCATCACGGCCAGACCGATCAGGCCGAAATCGCATGTGTCAGACATGATTATGTGCTCCGGTGAGGGATTGGGGGCTGGGAATTTAGGGATTAGGGATTAGGGATTAGGGATTAGGGATTAGGGACTGGGGACTGGGGGCTGGGGGCTGGGGGCTGGGGGCTAGGGACTGGGGGTTGGGGTCGCTTGAAGCGTCACATCATCATCTTGCCGCACAACCTCGGTCACGTGTCGTTGAGTCTGACCTTGAGTCGTTTGTGGAGATTCTGCAGCATTCTGCCGACACACTCGCATTGCCGTGAAACCGCCACAATCGATTCTGGATTGCCGTATTCAAACTGCCGGGCTAATGCGAGCAGCGTTTCCAGTTCCGCGACGGAACCCATGGCCACCGAGACGTGATATAGATACTGCTTCGTAGTTGACCGCGCATGACCTTCCGCGATATTCGCTGGAATGGAGACCGCCGCTCGTTGGACTTGACTCGTCAGGCCGTACCTTTCGTGACCGGGGAAACCATGGGTAAGCTCATAAACCGCCTTGGCCAGTTCCATGCCGTGCTGCCAGACATCAAGATCACGGTAGCTTTTTATGACCACAGCACAAGCCCCAACACGCTCGGTCCCCAGCCCCCAGTCCCTACACTCTCTCCCACGGCGGCCTCTCCGGCAGATAGCTTTCAAACTCCTCGAGCAACTGCTGCTGATACGGACCGGCAAACGTGCCGCCGAGGAACCGATCGATGGCTTCTTCGAAGAACCGTTTCCAACTGGCCTCTTCCGCCCCGGGGTTGATGGGGTAGAAGAGCGTGTGGTTGGCCACGGCCGCCTTGTGGTCGCCGGGGGCGTCGCCGATCATTAGGGCGTGGTCCTTCTCATATTGTACGGCCACGGCAAGCGATTCCTTCTTCGTGCCCACCTCCTGGCCGCAGATCGCCACCACGTATTGGTCCAGGTCGTGCTCCTCCCATTCGCGCTTGAGAGCCTCTTGCGGCGTGGCGGAGACGACCAGGATGTCGGCCTGGGTGGACAGCTTCTTCATGCTCTCCCGGACGCACGGAAACGGCGGCACGCCGCGGACCATCCCGGCGATCGACGCGTTGACCGCCTCGGACCACGCGAGCGTCTTGGTGAGATCCGGGTCGCCCGTCTCTTCGACGGCCTTTTTGAGCGCCGGATTGCCCAGCTTCGTCTCCCGCCCGATCCATGCCCGGAGCGAATCCGGCACGCGCAGCTCGTAGCCCCGCGCCTTCACCTCGGGCCGCTTTTGCAGCCACTCGATCGCCTCGACCAGGGCCGGGAACCGGTTGATCCCGCGGCTCTTGCTGTAGAGGTTGACAAACTCGGCCGCCTCGCGGGCGTACTTGCTGATCCCCTGCAGCTCGAAGTAGTTGATGATGTTCGGAATGAAGCATTCCTTGTGCTTCAGCTCCATCGTGTCGAACGCGCACCCGTCCGAGTCAATGCCCACCAGATAGTCGTGCTTGCGAGTGAAGTCGAGCATAGTTCTTGTCAGAGTCTCGTGTCGAAGTTAAGTCGTCTTGAAAAAACCAAAAAGGGAACCGCGAATGACGCGAATGCACGCGAAGGGTTCAAGAACCCTACCCAAAACAAGACGCCATTGGGGAAACTCCGCCGGGAACAGTCAAACCCGCTTGACGGGCAACTCCGGCCTCAACGCGCGCAGCTCGTTGACGACTCTTCGAACGCGATTCCCGTAGTTCCTGTTGATCCTGATTCTCCGGTCGTCCCGCGTGATGAAGTACCATTCACTCGTCTCCGGGGTCGTGTCCTCTTCCAGCATGACGATCTCGTTCAACGCGATTGAGTACGACTCGCCAAACGCCTCCGCCGGGCAACGGCACTCCATGTGATCGTCAAACAGCAAAAACCGAAACTCGCGATCCATCCGCATATTGGGAATGGCGTAAAGGAAAATAATACCACATCCGATCAAAAGGGCCATTCCACAGAAGATATAGTGAAAAACGGGATCCCGTTCTCGCACCCAGGGAAACAACACCATCTCAAACGTGACCAGACCGCCCATCGTCAAAACGCTCGCCACCAACGCCCACAAGCCCTCGCGCTTCGTTCGGCGGCGGTGTTCGAAAACCAGCTTGGACATGGCGCGAGCGATCAAGCCGAGCCCGTTTCTTTGGGGGGGATTTGTCCCAATCCACATCCCTTTGCACGTCTTCATTCGCGTCTTTTCGCGTTCATTCGCGGTTCTCTTACGTCTATTTCTTCTTCCGATCCGCCTGGGGAACGTACGCCGGCAGCTTCTTCTCGGCGAAGATGGGCGCGAGCCGGGCCATCCGCTGGCGGCCGTCGAGCATGGGCAGACTCACCATCTCGTCGCCCACCAGCGGTCGGGCGTAGCGGAGGAAATCGTCCGTCACGTCAAAGCCACCCGGCGCGATCCACCCGGCCGGGAACGTCCGCTCGCTGTTGGCCACCTCGGGCAGGGGCACTTTGTCGTAGCGCACGGAGTAGATCGATCCGGGGTCGCGGAGGATCGTGGCCATGAAGCCGCTCGTGCCCGAGGCGGCCAGCTCGACGGCCTTCTGCCCTACGCGATAGGCCTCGTCCAGGTCCACCGTCGAGGCATACGCGATGGCGTGCCGCTGATCCGTGCCCGAGACGTTCCCCCGCGCCGCGCCCTTGGCGGCCAGACCGACCTTGTTCAGGTAGTTCACCACAATCTGGCCGACGGTGATCTGGCTCGCGCTAAAAGACACGTGGCCAAACGAGTCCTTCACCTCGCCCAGATCGCCGACGTTGAATCCCTCGCTTATAACGACAATGCACCGCCCGTCGCGGCGGAGCTGATCGTTCACCTGATCG
Source organism: Pirellulales bacterium (assembly GCA_016931995.1). Lineage (GTDB taxonomy): Bacteria > Planctomycetota > Planctomycetia > Pirellulales > Thermoguttaceae > JAFGDS01. The sequence continues at coordinate 26,921 of JAFGDS010000151.1, read as the reverse complement.
GCCAGTTGCTCGAGCGTGCAAGGGCTTTCGGCCAGGTAGATTTGCAGAGGCATCTCGTGCTTCGGATCGGCCAGCCGGGCTGCCGCCGGGATGAACCCAATCTTGCGGCCCATCGCCTGCATCACCAGCACGGGGTCGGCCGGACACGAGCCGGCGTTTTCCTCGTTGGCCGCCTGGACCATGTGCATCCAATACTTGGCCGTCGAGCCGTAGCCGGGCGTGTGGTCGATCAGCTTGAACTGGCTGTCGCCGACGTCGTTGTCGATCGTCTTGGGCACGCCCGCGCCGACAAGATCCAGCCCTCGCTCGTGGGCCAACAAGGCGATCTTGTTGGCCGTATCCATCGAGTCGTTTCCCCCGTTGTAGAGGAAATACCCGACCTCGTGGGCCTTCAAAACCTCGATCACCCGCTCGAAGTCCTCGTCCTGGCCCGACTTGAGCTTGTAGCGGCACGTGCCGATCGATCCCGCCGACGGGGTATAGCGGAGCAGGGCCACCTCCTGCTCGTCTTGGGCGGAGAGATCCAGAAGCTCCTCTTTCAGGACGCCCTCGATGCCGTGCCGAGCGCCGTAGACCGTGCCGATCTGGTCCGACGCCCTGGCGGCCTCGATAGCGCCGCGAAGACTGCTGTTGATGACCGCGGTGGGTCCCCCGCTTTGGGCGACCACCAAGTTGCGTGGCCTGCTCATCACCCTTCCTACCTTCAGACAGCCTGCAAAAAGCCAGAATTGTACCAGCCCAGCCGAAAACCGACAACGAGCCGGGCGATACCCGCGGAGGGATTCCCCAGGTTTCCCGAAGGTCGCAAAACGCTTGTCTATCCTGCGTTTACGCGCACTCGGGGATTCGCGCCGCGCGACTGAACGAGGGCCGGCGGTTTGGACGATACGTGGCGAAGGGTTGCCGCGTGGGCAAACTGCCGGGCCTCTTGACCGGGCTGTTAGGATTCCCTACGCTAAGGGCCCGACCACGGCGCCGTAGCCAAGCGGCTAAGGCAGCGGATTGCAAATCCGCCATCCCCGGTTCGAATCCGGGCGGCGCCTCTCGAAGGAACAAAAGGGCGAACTGTCGAGTGGCGGGCAGAACGTCTGCTCGTTCAAGAACCTCCCGCCTTCCGAGCACCTTTCTGCTAGTTTTTCAGGGGGTGTCGGGTGTGTCGCTTGTTGGCTTGCGGTTCGTCGCGTTGCTGTCTGCGGCGAATGAATGACCGCCGCTGTATGTGCGACCATCCTCGTTGTCCACGGGGTTGGGAAGGGAGCCAGGGGTCTCATTAGGTACACCCGCGGCATGGCACGCCACAAATCGCCGCTTCGCCTACTCCACGAACGGATGAGATGGCCGGCCAGAGAGGCGATTCTCTCGCCATCGGGTTCCGGCCCCCGCGTCCTCGTCGAACTGGCCAAACGGAAGATTGAGGACGCCATTCGAAGGTCGGCGGAGGATGCTCCAGACGTTCATGTTGGCCTTCTGACCAAGAACCCGAAGTCCGACAATACCGAAGCGCCGCTGGCAGTAATATGCGAATTTGCAGGGGCTGTTTCGGACAGGACTCTTGCTTTCTGTCACAGGCTGGCATGGAACTTCGCTCGATCGCCGCTGCTCGTCACGGTTGAGCCACATCGGGTTCGAACCTGGACGTGCTGCGAACCGCCACCAGAGGGTGATTTTCTCGGCGGCGCCGAAATCACAGAGGCGGAACTCCCTCTCCAGGACAACCTCAGTCCTTCGCAGCAAGCAGCGCACGCTCTGCATTGGGTTCGTCTCGCGTCGGGTGATTTCTACCGGCGGTTTCCCGATCGTTTTCGCCGTGATGGTCGAGCCGACTTCGCTCTCCTCCAAGAACTGAAGTCGGTTCACAAACGGTTGAGGAATCAGGAGCTCGCTGACGATCGAATCCACGATTTGTTGGCTCGGGTGGTGTTCAGTCAATTCCTTTTTGATCGCAAAGACTCCGACGGTCAAGCGGCGATCAACCCCGCGCTGCTGCAGCGTCTCCACAAGGAGGGGCTGTTGGCTCGAATCCACAAGGAGTTGGGCTCCATTCTCAAGGACTATGACGAAGCATACAGATTCTTCCATTGGCTCAACGACAAGTTCAACGGAGACCTCTTCCCTGGCAAGGGGCGCACGCCGAAAGAGCGTGAGGCCGAGTGGCAAGAGGAAATGAATGAGGTCAAGCCGCAGCACCTTCAGACGCTGGCCGGCTTCGTCAGCGGCAAATGGCGCGGTCAGCAGCGGACGCTCTGGCGACTGTACTCCTTCGACGTGATCCCGCTGGAGTTCATTAGCAGCATTTACGAGGAATTCGTCACGGCCAAGGGAGCGCACTATACGCCGGGATATCTGGTTGACTTCATGCTCGACGAGGTCTTGCCCTGGGGTGGCAGCGAGTGGGATCTCAAGATTCTCGATCCGGCTTGCGGATCGGGGATCTTCTTGGTCAAGGCCTATCAGCGGCTCATCGAACGCTGGAAGAATGCCCATCCTGGCGAAAGACCATCGACGCCGTTGCTGAAAAGGCTCTTGGAGCGGAATCTCTTCGGGCTGGACATCGACCCCCATGCCGTGCGTGTCGCGTCGTTCAGCCTTTATCTGACGATGTGCGACGAACTAGACCCAAAGACCTATCTAAGGTCAACGAAGTTCCCACTGCTTCGCGATGAACGCCTGATTCACGCCGACTTCTTCCAGGAAGACACTGGCGGATTCAGTACGGAACAGGACGGGCCAACCTACGACCTCGTCATCGGTAATGCGCCCTGGGGCAAGGGAACAGAGACCAAACCCGCAACCCAATGGGCCAGGGATCCGGATCATCTATGGCCGATTGCCAACAAACAAGTGGGAACGTTGTTCTTGGCCAAGGCCGCCACTTTGACGAAACCCGACGGTCGCGTGTCGATGATTCAGCCCGCTAGCTCGCTTCTGTTCAATCGAAGTGGACCGGCCAACCGTTTTCGGGAGCAACTTTTCTCTCGGTTCAAGGTTGAAGAAGTCGTCAATCTCTCAACACTTCGATTTGAGTTATTCGAGGGAGCCACGTCGCCTCCGTGCATTGTGACCCTGCGGCCGACGGAGCCCGACGACGAGCCATTGCTCTATATTTCGCCAAAACAGGTGAAGGAAGCCGGCGGCGCGGAAGTCGCCGAGAGTCAGTACGCGATTGTCATCGAGCCTCACGACATCTCTCGGATCTGGCCCGAGGAAGCGGCAACAGAACCGCTCGTGTGGACGGCTTTGGCTTGGGGTGGAAGACGAGACTTGGCGTTCATTCGCAGACTAAGGGGAGAGCGAAGTCTTAAACAGTTGGATGACAAGAAGATCATCTATCGTCGAAAGGGTATTGTCCGCGGCGACAGGCTCAAGAGGCAGCCGCTATTGCTTGGGCGCCGCATCTTGGAGAGCCCAGACTTTCCAGTCAACTCATTCCTGCAACTTGAAGCATTGAGACTGCCTGTCAACGACGATGATTGCACTGAATCTGCTTCCTCAACTACAATGAAGCCATTCGATCTGCCTCAGCTCATCCTCAAGAAAGCCTGGCAGCTCACATCCAGCCGAGTCAAAGCAGTGATGACGAAGGCCGACAGCCACACCGGCGGCATAGTATGCACGCAAAGCTATGTTTCAGTTCACGCCCCACACGAGTATGAAGCGTGGCTGCAATCTGCATGTCTTAGCTACAACAGCGTTCTCGCAGTCTACTTTCTATTGCTGACGAGCGGCAGGCTGGCTTCTTACCGGCCTGAGGCTCTTGTGGACGAGATACTGGCTGTTCCGATGCCCGAACCCGAGATTGGGATTCTCGAGGGCCTTGATACTCCGGAAGAAGTTGATGCGCGCGTTCATCGTGCATTTGACTTGAAGGACGCTGAATGGTTACTGGTCAAGGATTTGTGCGAATACACCCTCCCCGATTTCAAGGGCGACGAAACGTCTCCCGGACGCCAGCCAACGGAGAGAATTCAGCGTTGCACCCAAGCGGCCAAGTCAGAGCCGCACTTATCGGCCTATTGCGACTTCTTCGCCCGCGTACTTAAGGCCGGTTTCGGGCAGGACAAAAGGGTCTCTGCGACAATCTTCCAGGATGCGGCCGACGCGCCGCTTCCCGTTCGGTTGGTCGCGATTCATCTGGACTGGGCTCGCGAAAAGGACGTCGTCGTGGAGCGGATCGACTCGGCGGAACTCTGCGATCGCCTGCTGGAACTCGATCAGAAGTGGCTACAGACCGGCGGCCCGTTACGCGGTGGCATATTCTATCAGCGGGTCGCCCTCGTATACTCGGAATATGTGCATGAGGGACGATCAATCCCCACGGTCTACATCATCAAACCCGACCGCATTCGCTATTGGACGCGATCGGCCGCGCTGCGCGATGCAGATGAAGTGGCATCCGACGTACAGCTCTGGAGGCAGCACGCACAACGCGGGGGCAGAAAGCGGAAATGACGCGACTGACTTTCATCGATCGGCGATGGCCTGATTCACCGCCATTTCAACAGATTGCCCGAGACTGGTGCCAAGATCAATCATGCCTGCTTCTCGACTTGATCTGGCGAGGTTACGATCAACTCCTATCGCAGGATCTGAGCGAAGTTCTGTTCTCCGGGGACGATGAGGCAAGAGAGGAATCGCTCAACTTTCTCTTGGCCATCCGGATCGATCAGTGCAAGAGCGGGGACGCACCGTTTTCCGTCGTCCATCAACCACCGGAGCAAACCAAGCGAAAACGAGGGAAGGGGAGATCGCCCCAGCCAGATATCGGATTCGTGCTATACGCTTATCCAAGGACGATCTGGCCGCTGGAAGCGAAGGTCCTAGCCCGCGAGACGGACACGGGCCCCTATCTCGACGAAATCAACAACAACTTTGTCACGGGTCGCTACGCAACGTTCTCCAGTGAGGGCGCAATGCTCGGCTACTTCTTTCGAGGAAACGCGGAGGTCATCTTTGCGGGAATTGCCGCCGGGCTGCAACAGACACCCAAACCGCATCCGCGCTTCCCCGATCGCCCCCACCGAATTAGCGGTCACCGACGCGACGACGTAGCACACCCAGGGTCTCCGCGTGAATTCACGTGCCATCATCTCCTTCTTCACATTCCCACCGCAGATGAGCACACGCCGCGGTACGAATGACAACCACGGATAACTTGGTGCCGCTCGACTACGTGACCGATCACGCGACCGCACCTCGTCGCCGCACTCCAAGGCCGTCTACGGCTTCCCCAGCTTCTCAATCGCCTCGGCCACGGCGGCGCGACGCTGGTAGATGGGCTCGGGGTCTGTGGTGAAGGTGGTCATGTCGCGGGTGATCGAGTCGAGGTCCGTGAGGAGCGACTCGATCCGGACGGCCTCGTCTGCGGGGAGCCCGCCGCGGCGGCTTTCGAGCAGCTCGCGGAGGCGGTACAGGAACTCGTAGTCCTCCACGCCCTCGCGGAGCATCTCCCAGCGGATGCTCGAGACGGGCGGCTCCAGCACCGGCTGGTCGCCGGACTTGCCGGGCACGGCCGCGGCCAGCGGTGGATAGATAAACCGGCCGTCGCCGTTGCCCCAATGACGCCGCTCGCCCTTGGGCGTGGAATACCCGCTCACGTAGCCCATCGGGTCGTCGTAGGGATTCTGCGGCTGGTCGGGATAGGCCGCGTCGGACGTCCAGTAGTTCGTCTGCCAGACGAGCGTGCCGACGATGCCGCGCTGCCACGTCTGCCAGTGCCACACGCGCAGGTCCGTGGCCGGGTGGTCGATAAAGAGCGTGCAGTACGGCGCCTTCGGCACGCAGCACACGTACCACCAGAACCGCTCGCCCTGGGCACGCCGGGCTTCGGCCGCCTCGTGCTTGTAGTTCTCGCTCACCGGGCACCAGATGTTCACCGCCGGATCGAGCTTCACGAACCGCTCGTTGGGCTCCTCGGTGAGCATCCGGGCCAGGCCCGGCGCGTTCGCGCGAAGCCGCTTCATGCCGGCCACGACGAACGCGTAGTCCTTCGAGTCCGGCTCGTCGAACCAATACACGTATGCCATGTCGAGCCACCCCTTCGCGCGCAGGTGCTCCTCGATCTGTTTGACGTAGCTGGCGAACATGGCCTTGTACTCGGGCGTGTCCTCGCCGTAGTCGAGGATCTTCGGCTCGTAGCGATCGTGGAACGTACCGCCGCCCATGCCGGCCAGGTGCAGGCGCAAGCCCGTGAAGTGATACTCCTGGACCGCTTGGGCCATGGCCGCGTCGAATCCCGCGAAATCCAGGACCGCCCGCGGCGGATCGGCCTTCGGCTCGAACGTCACGCCGATCGGGTCCAAGGGCGCGGGGTCGTACGGGCTGATGCGGTGCTCGGCGAACGAGCGGAAGTACAAGTCCAACAGCCGCCGCTTGTCCGCCTCGGTCTTCACGCCGTGATAGCGAAACGCCAGCCCGTGGTCGAATCCGAAGGCCGTTTCAAGATGGTTTCGCTCGGGCAAGGCAAAGTTCCAGACGTGCAACTGGATCGGAACCACCTCGGCGTAATCCCGCGCCAAGAGTTCGACCGTGCCGCGGTAATCGCCCGGCGCGGCGGTTGCGGGAACGTACACCAGGACCCAAAGCGGCTGATTCTCGCCCGCGGCCACGTCGATGGGTTCGGCCAGGGGTGGCAGCGCGTCGGGCCACCGATCGCGGACGCCCACGCGATCAGTGGGATGCTCGACCGCGTGGTAGTACACCCGCAAAACCTGGATATTCTCCGCCGGAATGAGCGCGCCGTTGGGCCCGGTCAGCGGGCTGGCCACGGCCGTGAGGCCCACCAATTTCTGCTCCGGGCGGACGATGATCTGCACGGCCTCGCGGTCGTTCCGCGCGGCGGAGAGTTCGGCCGCCACGGTGGTCTCGGTCGGCGCGGGCCGCGCCGGCGCCACCTTCCACGTCGCCCGGCACCACCACACGGCCACCGGCCCTTTCTCGCCTTCGATCCGCTTGCCGTAGTCCGTCCGATAATACTCGGGCTGGTCGGCCGCCCGGCAAACAGAACACAACGCGCCGCAGCACAACGCGGCAAGAAGAACGCCGACAAACAGACGCGCTTTCATGGCAGGGTCCTCCTGTGAGGATCGGTTAGGGAAGGTTCACCACGGAGACACGAAGAAGGAGGGGAAGGAACCACGGATGAACACGGATGCTCATGAATGAAGGGGGGAGGAAAGGAACCGCGGATGAACGCAGATAAACGCGGATAGGAGTGAGAGACGGCGAGTGTGGGGCGGGGGGGCGTGTGGAGTCGCGATTCGCTCATTCTTTCTTTCATCGCCTCTGGTTTTCCATCCTCATCTCAACTTTATCTGCGTTCATCCGCGTTCATCTGCGGTTCCTTATCGTCATTTTGCCTCTGATTCGCGTTTATCCGCGGTTCCTTCTCCCTCCTTTCATCTGTGTTCATCCGTGTTCATCTGTGGTTCCCTCTCTCCCTCGGATGCGGCAGGCGACATGTTGTAGGGAAGGGTGAATTGTTGGGCGGGGGTCCGGTCGTGGCGGTTCAGGGTGGGCGAGAACGTCTCGACGTCGATGCGGTTTTCGCCGGGTAAGAAGTGGAGCACGCGGAGCCAGCCGTCGCCGCCGTTGGGCAGGCCCTGGTAGTCGGCCAGGATCTCGTGCACCGGCCGGCCGGCGTCGTTGGGGCGCGTGTAATGGTTCACGCCCAGCACGTGGCCGCAGAGAATCAGAAAGATCCTCGGCCGATTGCGGACCAATCGCTCCCAGATCCGATCGCCCATCTCGCGGCGTGCGTCCCGGCCCAGGTAGCAATGCGTGGCGAGTATCACGCGGCAGTCGGGATTCGCGTCGACGATCTTGCCCGCCCAATCGAGCGTCGCGTCGTTCGGATTGAACTCGAGGCTCAGCACGAGGAACTTCATGCCGGCCGCGGAAAACAGGCAGTAGTTGTTGTCGTTCGTGCCGTCCTCGTTGCCGCCGTAATAGTCGAAGTTCTCAAATCGCTTGGGCGGGAAGAACGTGTTGTACATCGTGGTGTCGCGGAGCTTGGGCGAGGTGTCGTCGGGCCGCATGTCGTGGTTGCCCGGCAACATGCTGTAGGGCACCACTCCGTCGAGCGCGCGATGCGCCCGATCGGCCACGCGCCATTCCTTCTTCGCCGAGACGTGCTGCACCACGTCGCCCAGGTGGATGACGAACTTGATGTTCTGGGCCTGGGCCTCGCGCTTGATCCACTCGGTTTGGGCGAGGTACCCGTCGGGGAACGACTCGGCGTAGCCCTGCGTGTCGGGCAGGACGACCACGCGGAACGATTCCCGCTCGCCGCCGAGACCCACGCCCGGCGCGCCGGCCAGACACGCCGCGAGAATCGCCAAAAGAAACCATTGCCGCCGCGAGAGCCCGGGCATGAGTTGGTCTCCAGGAAGGTGGGAAGCGTGGAGGTGGGGACGCGCTGCCCGGTATTATACACGTCGTGCGACGGACGTGGCGAGATTACCTCCGCGCGATAAAAATCAGGTCGGTGCTTTGGCGTGGATCGAACGGCTCGCGGGCGTAGCCGCCGTACGTTTCGGTTTGGGCCGCCCCGGCCCGCCGGGCGGCCCGCTCCAGGTCGGCCTCGGTCAACCGCAGAAGCGGTACGGACTCGATCTGGCGGGCCTCCGGCCGGTCCCAAGGCACGACCAGCAGCTCGACAAATCCCCGCTCGCCCGAACGATGAACGGCCTTGGCCACGAGCGCGTCGCCCCGGGCAAGCGCGATCCGCAGACACTTTTGCCACACGCAAGGTCCGTCGGGCAGGGCGTCGAGATTCAACACGTGTATTACGACGGCGCCGCCCGGCCGCACCGCGGCCAGCATCGCCTCGACCGCCCGCGCGGCCACAGCCCCGTCCGGCGCCAATGCCAGCGAATTGCCCACGCAAACGACCGCGTCAAAGGGCTCCTCCGCGCCGATCGGCTCATCGAACGCGCGGACGACGAACCGCAATCCCTCCGGCTCGCCGAACGCCCGCCGCGCCCGCTCGATCATCCCGGGGCTCAGGTCGGCGCCTTCGACCGCGAGCCCCCAGGCGTGGAACATGGCCGCGTGCCGGCCCGTGCCGCAGGCCGCGTCCAGCACGCGACGCGCGCCGAGCGACTCGAAGAGCCCCCGGTAAAACGGCGCCTCGCGGGCCAGCCGCTTGGGCCAGTCGACCAGCGCGTCGTACACGTCGGCAAGATCGCCCAGGGGACCTCTCTCGCTCATGATTTGGCACACCCGAATACAACGTGCCCTTCCATCGCCAACGCCGAAAAAAGGGAGTTCACCACGGAGACACGGAGGACACGGAGAACGACGATTGTGAAGTGTCGGTAGCTCCCCGTCTCGGAGTCAATCTATACCGTCAGTCTGAGCGCGGCGAAGAACCTGCCTCGCCGGGGAGATCCTTCACTTCGCTTAGGCTGACTTGTGGGGCAAATATCGACGTGTGCCACTGGCTCTGCCAGTGCTGAATCTCCCTTGCCGCAGGACACTGGCAAGGCCGATCACATCCTTCGCCCTGGAACAAGTTGCCCTCCTCCGTGTTCTCCGTGTCTCCGTGGTGTAATCCCATTGGGCAGTCCTAATGGGGAACGTTACTCCTTCTTCCCTTTCCACGCCTCCTCCAGGTCGGGCGAGTACTGGTTGCGGATGCCCTCGTCGGCGAGGATTTCCTCCGTGGCGTCGATCAGCTCCTGGCGGCGGAAGACGAGCGTGGCGAAGTCGCCCGCGAACGTCACCGTCAGGAACTCCCCGTCGGCGTCGCGGATCAGCTCGACGAGGTGGGCGAGGTTTTTCACCTTTGTGCCGTTGATCGTATCGACCAGGGCCAGGGTCATCGCGTCGTAGCCCTTGGTGATGCGATGGGGAATCAGCCGGTAGGCGATAATCACCAATTCCTCGCCCTCGAAGGCCGGCCGGTCGAACTGCCGCGACAGAAGCGGACTCCGCAGCGCCCGAAGGTACATCTCCATCGGACCGACGATCTGCACGGCCAGCTCCTGCGTCACCGTGGTGAAGACCATCGGGCCGTGGATGAAATACCGGGGGTAGCCGTCGCCCAGCGCGGGCACCAACCGCGGGGCCTTCGTCGGGGTGGGCGCCATCACGTCGATCGGCTTCCCGTCGCGCCATACCTTCATCGGCACCGCGCCGTCCTTGGCCAGCTTCGGAACGAGATAGAAGAACGACAGCCGCAGATCCTCGCGGATCTTCACGGTTCCCTGCTGGTCGATCGGCTCCTCGCCGACGTGCGTGATCACGTCCCACGCCTTAAACGGCGACTCCTCGCCGCCGGTCGTGTCGATCTTGGAGATCATCAACCCACCGGCGTCCTTGGGCAACTGGAGTCTTGCCCTGAGGGCCTCGTTGTCGGTGGTCTGCAGCGCGATGCCGCGGATCATCGGCTTGCCGTTGTAGTCGCCGTCGGCGCAGTCGGCCAGGAACGTGGCGATTTCCTCCGCGGAGATCAAGTAGCCGACGTTCTCGGCCTGCTGCACCTTGCTGAACACCAACCCGGCGATCTTGCCGTCCACGATGGCCGGTCCGCCGCTGTTGCCGGGGTTCAGCGCCGCGTCGATCTGGATCCGCAGCACCGGCGGGCTCAGCGCCGAGCGGATGCACTCGATCCGCGAGATGATCCCCTCGGTGATCGAAAGCTGATCGCCTCCGATCGGGTAGCCGTAGACGTTCACCGTGGCTTTCATGTCGGGAATCGCCTCGGCCAAGGGCACGGCCGGCCGGTTGTCGAAGAACGATTCGTCATCGACCGTCACCAGCGCCAGGTCGATGTCCGGGGCGACGATCAACACCTTCGCCGGCACGCGGTCGGTCGTTTCGCTGGCCTGGACGAAAAGCTGGCTGGCGTGCGTCACCACGTGCGCGTTGGTCAGGATCCGCTTGCCCTCGATCACCACGCCCGAGCCCGAGCCCGTCGCCGGGTTGGCCTTGGTCCACGGCCGCAAAAAGTCGGGCGGGCGCTGCGTGACGTGCAGCTTGACCACCGAATCCCGGATGGCGTCCTTCGCCCAGCCGCCGCTCGCCGCCAACACCACCATCAACCCGCCCAAAAGCCAACCACCCAGTCTCATCGCTCGGTCCTTTCGTCATGGGGTGCGTCGGCGCGAGGGGGACAGTCCCCTTTTCGCTGCGCGAAAATTGGGACAGTCCCCGGCGAAAACCGGGTAAGTCCCCACGCGATCACCGGGAACACCCCCGGCCGACAATCCCCTGATCGTAGCACCCAAGGAGCCGGACGTAAACTCCTCCGGGGGGGCAAGCCGCCGGATCTGCTCTACCCCGAAAGCAGCAAAAAAGGTATCTATTGAACCCGTAATAAGAGCCGCTCGCGGCTTCGCAACGAACGACTCCGGCACGTCGTCCCATCTCCGGAGGACCCCGCCATGGCTCAACCGACCCCCAAGCTGCGGGTTTGTGGCACGAGTTTTATCGTCATCCCGGCGCGGCTCGCCTCGACGCGGCTGCCCCGCAAGCTGCTTCTAGCCCAGACCGGCAAGCCGCTCATCTGCCACACGTACGAGGCGGCGCTCCGTGCCCGCCGACCCCGGGGCGTGTGCGTGGCCGCCGATCACGTCGAGATCGCCGAGGCGGTTCGGGCGCATGGCGGCCGGGTGGAAATGACCGATCCCGCCGCCCCCAGCGGCACCGACCGCGTCGCCGAGGTCGCCCGAAGGATGCCCGATGTGGACGTCTTCGTCAACGTCCAGGGCGACGAGCCGGATTTGTCCGGCCAGTCGATCGACCTGGCCATCGACCTGTTGGAGGACAACCCGGACGCGGTGATGTCCACGCTGGCCACGCCGATCCGCGGCCGGGCACAGTTGGAGGACCCCGCGTGCGTGAAGGTCGTGTTCGACGCGCGCGGCCGGGCGATGTACTTCAGCCGCAGCCCGATCCCGCATGCCCGCGCGTGGAGCGACGATCTCCTCGCGGCCGAACCGCCGCACTTCTATCAACACGTCGGCCTATACGCCTACCGCCGCGAGTTTCTGCTCCAACTCGCCGGCCTGCCCGAGGCACGGCTCGAAAAGCTCGAAAAGCTCGAGCAACTCCGCGTGCTCGACGCCGGCCACGCGATCGTGGTCGGCGTGGTCGATGAGCCCACCTTCGGCATCGACACGCCCGAAGACTACCGCGTCTTCGTCGAGCGCCGCCGAGCCGGGTGAGGGGGGCGCAGCCGCTTGCGGCTTCGCAACAAGAATCGGCCGTGTGTCACTGGCTTCGCCGGTGTGCGTCACCGCGAGACGCCATGCCCTGGCCCGGGTGCCATGACCACGCGAGCGTGGACATGGCACCTGGCCCCCCCACTGGCGGATTTTTGGGTCATCCGGGCCTGGCTGGCGTCTATACTGAGGGAAGCCCCGACGAGACGCCGCGGATGAGCCCAAACGGTCTGGAACCCGAATTGATCGAGGCCCTATTGGCCCGGCACGGCCGGCCGCTGGTGCTCTACGCCCGCGGCTGGACCGATTCACCGGAGGACGTGGTCCAAGAGGCCCTGGTCGAACTGGTTCGCCAGCCGACCCCGCCGACCAACGTGGTGGGCTGGCTGTATCGCGCCGTTCGGAACCGGGCGATCAGCCGGAGCCGCAGCGCGGGCCGACGGCGCCGCCGCGAAGCCGCCGTCGCGTGGCGCGAAGAACCGTGGTTCGAGCCGAGCGCCGAGCTGGCCCTCGACGCCGGCGCGGCCACGGCGGCGCTCGCCGGGCTTCCCCCTGAAGAACGTGAAACGCTGGTCGCCCGGCTTTGGGGTGGGTTGTCGTTCACCCAGATCGCCGAACTGACCGGCACGTCGTCGAGCACGGCCGCGCGGTGTTATCAATCCGCATTGGCCGCGCTGCGAGAAAGGCTAGGTGTGCCATGTCCCAAGAAGAAGACCTCCCGAGCGAGTTGAAGGCATTCGAGGCCGAGCTGGCCGCGCTGGTGCCCCGGGCGGATCGGCTCGACGCGGGCCGGGTGATGTACCTGGCTGGAAAGGCGTCGGCCGCGCGGCGTTCGCGGGCGTGGCCGGCGGCCTTCGCCGGCATGAGTGTCGTGGCCGCCACGTTGGCCGTGATGCTGGCCGTGCGGCCCGAGCCCCAGACCATCGATCGGATCGTCTACCTGCCCACGTCCGTCACCACCGCCGCGCCGGCGACCGAGGACGCAGCGCCCGTCGCGCCGGCCGTGCCCGAGCGCGAAGCGCCGCGGCGCACGGCGCCGCCGGGCTGGTCGATCGAGTCGGCGGTGCTGGCCTCGGTAGCGCCCACGCCCCAGTGGCTCACGGCCGCGGAGGTTCGCAGGCTTCCTTATCCACGGTTTCGCGACTACGTGCTGCGGTGCGGCGTGGACGCCCTGCCCGCGGCGCCCGCGTCCGATTCACCTGCCCCGTCCGCCAGTCCCCGCCGCTCAGGCGACTGGCAGAGGTTCTTGATGGAGAAGTCATTATGAAATCCAAGCATGTCTTGAGGCGTGCCTTCACATGCTCCCCTCGCCCGCTTGCGGGAGAGGGGCCAGGGGTGAGGGTGTCCAATAGGGATTGGGGATTGGGGATTGGGGATGGGAGACAAGAGGCCCCAAGGGCTGCTTGCGGCCCTGTGGCCCAGCCGCCCTCGGCTGGGCAGTCCGCACCGCCGAGGGCGGCGGTGCCACATGTGGCCATGCTCGTGGCGCTGTCCGCGTTGTTCGTCTCGTTGATCGCGCCGCTGGCGTCGTCTCAAACGTCGCTGGCGCCCGCGAATCCCCCCGAGGACGACATCCGCACCGCCCGGCTGACCGTCTCTCCCGCCGACGAGCCCCGCGAGTCGCTCAAATACCTGCTTCTGCCCGGTTTCCTCGACCGCAAGCCGGGCAACGCCGCGCTGCACTACCATCGGGCGATCGCGATGATGCAGAACACGAACTCCGACAAGGACCAGCAGACCATCAGCGATTGGCTGGAAATGCCCCTGGCAAAGATCCCATTGAAGGATGCGAGGAAGCTCCTGGATGGCTACCAGGCGACGTTGGACGAGATCCACATGGCGGCCCGGCGAGACGAGTGCGACTGGGAACTGCCAGTCCGCGAGTCGAAAGACCCTATTGGAATCCTCTTGCCCGAGATCCAGTCGATGCGGAGTCTGGCGCGGCTGACGTGCTTGAAAGTCCGGGTTGAGATCGCCGAGGGCAAGATCGACGAGGCCGTCGAGACGCTTCAGACCCAGTTGGCCATGGGCCGGCACGTGGCCGAAGCGCCGTTCCTGGTCAGCGGCCTGGTGGGCATCGCCATGCACGGGATGGCCTTCGAGCAGGCCAATGCGCTCATGGAGCAACCGGACTGTCCCAATCTGTATTGGGCGCTGACGGCCCTGCCCAATCCGCCGATCGACCTCCGCGGCGCGTTCGAGGCGGAGATGGAACTCGTTTACATGATGTTCCCGGTGCTTCGCGACGTGCCGACCGACCCCCGCAGCCTGGAATACTGGCGGGGGTTCCTCGATCAGATGGCCAATCAATGGGCCCTGTACGCGTCCAACGGGCAAATGGAGGCATCGCACGCGCGGGTCATCGTCGCCGGCCTGGCCCTGGTTGGCTATCCGCGTGCCCGCGACAGCCTGATCGCCCAGGGCCGCTCCCGCGAGGAGGTCGAGGCCCTGCCCGTCGCCCAGGTCGTGCTGCTGTACACGTCCCAGACGTTTAACGAGTTCCGCGATCGGATGTTCCGGTGGTTCCCGCTGCCGTATTGGGAGGCCGAAAAGGGCATGGACGAGGCCGAGCAGTTCCTGAAGGCCGAGTCGTGGCGGCGGGAAATCGTGCCCGTGGCCAGCCTGCTCCTACCGGCGATCCAGGCGGCCAAGTCGGCCGAGGTCCGCAACGCCCAAGAGGTCGCGATGCTCCGCACGGTCGAGGCGGTGCGGATCCATGCGGCCCGGCACGACGGCCAACTGCCCGACCGGCTCGACGAGGTGACCGAAGTGCCCATGCCGATCGACCCGTACACGGGCAAGCCCGTCGCGTATCGTCGCGACGGTCGGACGGTCGTGCTGGAGTCGATGGTCCTTCCCGACGGACGGTCCGACCACCGTGTCCGGCGATACATAGTGACGTTTCGAGAAAAGTAAGGTATGTGCCGGGTGCCACTGGCTCCGCCAGTGCCCGCCAGGCGCCACCCAACGCCGTTAACATATTTGGGTCCGTTGTGTGAGCGTGGTTTCATAATAACGCCGACTACGAAACCCCGTGGGGTTTCTCGTGACACAGGTTTTGCGACCCCAGGGTAGCGGCTCGCGCCGCAACCCTGGGCTAACCCACGAAGCCCCTTCGGGGCAAGTGTAAGGAGATAGCCTGATGAAGACCCTGATCCAAACCGTTTGCCTCTTGTCCGTGTTGCTCGCCCCCGCGTGGGCGCGGGCCGAGGGGTTCGACCCGGCCGCGCAGGCGAAGCTGGTCGCGCCGTTTATTGACGAGCAAACCGTGGCCGTCGTACGGGTCAACCTAGCCAAGGTGGACCTGAATCCGCTGTTCGACGAGGTGGAAAAAATCGCGCCCGAGGAAATCCGGCGTCAATCGGCCATGCCCCGCGCGGCCAGCCAGGGCGTGGTCCAGGGTATCCTCGACGGCGGCGTGAAGGAGGTCTACGCCGTGATCACGATGGCTGGTCCGCTGGCCGAGGAGAACTTCCTGTTCCTCGTCTTCCCGGCGAGCGAGGGAAGCAATGAGGACCTGCTGGCCGTGTTGTTGGCGCAGATTGACGAGAAGATGTTCGCCCAGCGGAAGCGGATCGGCTCGGCCCTGGTGGTCGGAAGCGAGCAGACGATCGCCCGGCTCGCGGCGCTTAAGCCGGACCCCCGGCCGGAGCTGGAAAAGGGCTTTGCCGCGGCGGGCGACACGGCCGCGCAGGGCGTCTTCCTGCCGCCCAAGTACAGCCGCCGCGTGCTCGAGGAGCTGTTGCCGACCCTGCCGGAAGAAATCGGCGGCGGACCCAGCAGCGTGCTCACCCGCGGCGTGCTCTGGGCCAGCGCCGGGGTGACGCTCGCGCCCGACCTGGGCCTGCGGGCGGTGATCCAATCGGAAGACGCCGCCTCGGCCGAGGCGTTTTTGGGCTTCATCCGGCGCGGCTTCGCCCTCATTGCCCAACAGAAGGAAGTCGCCCGCGAACTGCCCAACGCCAAGGAGCTCCTCGACGTCTTCGTGCCCCAGCAGCAGGGCGACCAGCTCGTGCTCGACTTGAATCGCGAAAACCAGGGGCTGGCCAAAATCGCGGCCGTGCTCCAGCCGGCCATCACCGAAGCCCGCGCAAGCGCCCATCGCATGCAGGCGATGAACAACCTCCGCCAGATCGGCATCGCGATGCACAACTACCACGAGGCGAAGAAGACGTTTCCGCCCGCGGCCGTTCGCGACGCCTCGGGCAAGCCCCTTCTGAGCTGGCGGGTGCTCATCCTGCCGTACGTGGACGAGTCAGGGCTCTTCGAGCAGTTCCATCTGGACGAGCCGTGGGACAGCCCGCATAACATCAAGCTCCTGGAGAAGATGCCCGCCGCGTACCGTTCACCCGCCTCGAAGCTGGCCAAACCCGGCTACACGAACTATCTCGTGCCGGTTGGGCCGGGCACGGTGTTCGAGGGCGCCGAGGGCACGAAGATCCAGGACATCACGGACGGAACGTCCAACACGATCATGCTGGTCGAGGCGAGCGACGCGGCGGCCGTGCCGTGGACCAAGCCGGACGACTGGCCCTTCGACCCCGCGAACCCCGCCAAGGACCTCGCCGGGCTGTACCGGGGATTCGTCAACGTCCTGTTTTGCGACGCCTCCGCCCGCGCGTTGCACAACGAAACCGACCCCGAGACGCTTCGCCGCATGTTCCAGCGCAACGACGGCAAGCCGGTCGAGTGGAAGTAGGCGGTAGGCAGTAGACGTTAGGGGTATTCGGTGGGCAGCGTTGTGTCCACCGACAAGTGTGTTGGCGCATGGCTCATGAGCCGCTTGCGGCTTCGCCACCAGACGCGCCGCCCAACCGCTCTTGGCGTTGGAGGAGAGACTCGTCCTCCGGCTTTTCGAAGGAAACGGCGGGGCCGGAAGAGAAAGAGGCTTCGTCGGGCACTCCGCCCGCGTCCGGCAATCCGTCGCGCCATCTTGCCACGGGGCCCGATCACGCTTCGATCGAGAAGCCGGCCAGGGGCGTGTCGATCGTGCCGGCGCCGCCGGTGAAGCCGGCCAGCGGCGTGGCCTCGGACGACGTGACGGTCCTGGGCGCGAGGATGACGGCCGCGTCGTTCTCCGAGCTGGCCGACGCGCCGACCTTCTCGCACACCTGGCGCCACGTGGTCCGCTCCTCCTCGAGCACCCGCAGGGCGCCGTCGAGCTTGGGCCGGCTGCGCTCGACGTTGGCCTCCATCAGATTGCGGAAGACGAAGAGATACACGGAGGTGATTTTGGTGGAGAGTTCGGGCGACTTGTCGCGGTTGAGTCCGCCGACCAGCTCGGTGACGATCTTCTGCGCGCGGATGAGCGATTCGCAGGCCTCGTCGTCCTTTTGGGCGTCCCACTGATCGGCGGCGCGGCGGCAAAAGCGTATGGCGGCCTCGATCATCATGAGCTGGAGTTTCTGGGGCGGCGCGGTCATGATTTCGGTTTCGAGATAGCTTCCGGGCGTGGAGGACATGGACGACTCCTGTCTGACCATGGGGTTTGCTGACGTCCGCGGTCCGAGGCCTTCCGTGGCGCCGCGGACGCGCATTGTCGTTTTTCGAAGAGCTTCGCTTTACGAATCGTCGTCGGTGGAACCGTCCGCGGAGATGTATTTGATCGACGCCAGGGCGTCCATGTTGGTCTGGAGCTTGGCGATGGCCAGCTCCATGCGGTAGAACTCGAGGGTGAGCCGGTATCGCTGGTTTTCGAGCTGCTTGTCGTGGAAGGCGATCTTCTCCTCGTTCCGTTCGATCTTCGAGGCGAGCGTATTGAACCGCCCCGTCAGGAGAGAATTGCCGATTCCCGAAAGCGAGTCCACGACGTCCGCGAACCGCGCGGAAACGCCGTCGGTTTTTTCCGCCTTGAGGGCCGCGGCCATCTGGGCGTCGGCCGTGAACAGGGCCTGAAGCCGGTTTTCGTTCACCTCGACGCCGTCCTCCGTGAAGGCGACGCCCAATTCCTCGAGCGAGTACTGCCCGCGCACGCGCCCGAAATACTCGATCACGGCCTCGGGGTCCTCGGCGTACTTTTCATTGAGCTTCTCCTGATCGACGCGGATCCACTCGCCGGAGATGGTGATGCCAAGATCGGCGGGCAGAGGGCCGTCGCTGGCGCCCACGAAGAAATCCCGAAGCGCGTCGGGATCCTTGGCGAAGGCCTCCTGGAGCGTCTCCGTGTCGAGGCTGAGCGTGCCGTCCTGCTGGATATTGATGCCAATTTGCGCGAGCGACTGAAACGAGCCAAGTCCCAGGAATCGGCCGGTCAGGAGCCCCGAGAGCGCCTGGTCGAGCCGCAGCGCCGAGGCGTCGCCAAACAGCACGGCCGCCTCGTCGGTTTCCACGTTATATTCGGTCAGCGCGTCGTATCTGTCGCGGAATTTGTTGTAGCTCTCGACGAGCTTCGTCGCGTTGGCGACGACGTTGGCGTCGGACCGCTGGACGGTCACCGTGACGGGCGTGGTCGAGGCCGACTTGATTTCCAGCCGCAGCCCCGTGACGACGCCCGAGAACGTGTTCGTGCGGGACGTGACCAGCACGCCTCGGCCGGCCGACGCTGGATCGCCGAAAACCATCAGGGCGTCCTTGGCCTCGACGGTTTCCTCCAGCGTGAAGCCGGCGTTGGACGTGTCGATCACCAGCGCGCCATTCTTGCCGCTTACCAGGCTCTGCAGCGAGAGGCGAAAAGGCTTGCTCGAGCCGTCGTTGAACGTGTTGGCGATCACGCCCAACTCCATCGAATTGATCTTCTGGCGGAGCGAGTCGAGCGTGTCCTCGGGCCCGATCGTGATGGTCGTGGTGGCGGAGCCGTCGATGACGTAGACGTCCTCGCCTTCGTACTTGATCCGCTTGGCCGCGTCCAGGAGATGCAGGTCGGCGGCGGTGCTGCCGTTGCCTTCGACAATCTTCAGGGGGCTATCGACGTTGACGTAGTCGCGGATCTGGATCCCATCGCCCGTGGCGTTGATCTCGGCGGAGATGGTCAGGTCCGTATCGCGGCGGATCGCGTCCATGAGATCGCCGACGGTGACGATGGACGAGTCGCGCAGGTCGATGGTGTCTTGCCGCCCGTTCGCGTCGATGATGGTGAAGAAGCTACGGCTGACGCCGGCGCCGCCGTTGAGGTCGCTGAGCTTCGTGTTGTGGGAGACGATCTGCAGGTGCATGTCGCCGGTGGTGGAGGACGACTTGCCCACGTCGGCGGCCAGGCCGAGCTTCGTGGCGGTTCCCAGTTCGTCGGCGTCGGCGACGATCAGGTTGCTGGCCGACTTGCCCGTCGTGTCGACGAGTTCGATGCCCGTCTTGGCCTGGTTCAACTGGGCGCGGATCCCGACGTCGGCGGCGTTGATGGCGTCGATGACGTCCTCGAGCGTTTCGGCGCCGGCGAGGCTGACGGTGTCGGAGCGACCGCTTCGGTCGGTCAGTTCGACGGCGCCGAGTTCTCCGAAGCCGGCGCCGCCGTTAAGGCTTGAAAGGAGCACGGACTTCGCGCCGCCCAGGAGCCGGCGGCCCACGATCACCCCGTCCGCGGACGGGCCGCCGATGCCCAGATCCTCGACCAATTCGGAGTACCGGTTCTCGATCGTCGAGAGGCTGAACTCGCCGCTGCCCTCGGTGAGGTCGCGGATGACGAGGCGGTCGCCGTCGGGAGCGATCTCCGCGCGGAGTTTGTCCGGCGCGATCTGGTTGAACGCCTCGATGACGTCGCCCAGGGTGAGTTGGCCGCCGTTTTCGGTCCCCGCCGCGTCGGCGGGATAGAAATTCACGTCGGCGGTCGTGCCGTCGCGAAGCGTGTATCGGAGGTTGGCCATGGTATTGGCGAAGTTGTAGTCGCCGATCCGCACGCCGTTGCCGTCGTTCAGCGCGTCCAGCGCCAGGTCGTCGTGGAGCCACACGATGTCCTCTCCGTCGACGACCGACGCGGCGGCGTTGACGCCGGCCAGTCCGAGCGAGGCCGCCGTGGTCCCTCCGGAGACCTCCTGCACGCGGAGGTTGGCCGTCGACTGACCCGTGTTGTCCGTGAGGCGCAGCCCATCGCCGTGGGCCGTGGCCGTGACGTTGATCGACGTGTTGTTGTTGATGGCTTCGATGACGTCGTCGAGGGTCTGCGCCGCGGTGAGGTCGATCTGGGCGCTGGCGCCGCTGCGGTCGGTGATGCGGATCTTGCCGCGTTGGACGCCCGCCCCGCCGTTGAGTACGTTCGCGGGCGTGCTGCGCTGGACGTTGCTGCCAAAGCGGAGGGAGATGGTTCCCTGGCCGATCGGCTTCGTGTCGCTGGCGAAGCCGCTGGAGAGCCACTGCTGGTTTTGTGCCATGCGAACCGGCGTGAACTGGTACGTGCCCACGTTGGGCGTACCGGTCGCCGTGGCCAACAGGACGCTCTCGTTGCTCGACGCGGCCGCGCGCTCGTCAAACAGCGCCGCCCTGCCCAGGGCGTCCGACGAGTACCGGCACGCAAGCAACAACGCCGAAAGCTCGGTGACGGCCAACTGCTCGGTCTTGAGCGTTTCGGTCCGCTCGTTGAGCATGTCGCGGGGCTTGGCCGCGAGCTGGATCAGGGCGTCGACGGTGGCCCCGATGTCCATGCCGGTGACCAGACCGATGCTGCTTTGGATGGTTCCCATGGCTCGCCTCGGATGTGAACGTGCGCGCGGGTTCGCTACCGCGTCACTTCGAGAAGGATCGGCTTGCGGGGGTGGAAAAGTCCACCAATTCTCCGCATTGTGAGGGAGGGACCGCTCCCGTGGGGGGGGCGGTGCGTCATGCCGAGCGCGGCGAAGCATCTCCGTTGCCCGTGAATCAAGGAGATCCCTCGCGTGCGCCGCGCAAGAAACGCCCCGCGCGCCGTCTGGGCGCGCGGGGCTTGGGGTTGCGGGATGAACCGCGGGGCGTCAGTTCGCCCGGGCGAGGTGGTCCATCAGTTGGACGTAGTCCAGCGCGATGGCCAGGGCTTCGTCGAGATAAAAGTCGCGCTCGATGGCCTTGTGGTTCGGGTCGGCCATTTGTTCGAACTTCTTCTCCCGCTCCTTCTCGGCGTTCAGTTGGGCCCGTTCGGCGAGGAACTTCTCCTCGTTGAGCGTGACGTACTTGCGTTCCTTGTGCTTTTTGTACAGTTGGATGTCGTTGACGACCTTCTGGAAGTCCTCCGACTGCTGGCACCGCTGGGCGGACAACTCGCGGAGCCGCTCGCGCACCGGGCGGCTGACGTAGCCCAACGGGCGGAACGGGGCGGGCTCGATCCGGTCGAACGCGATCGGGTGGTCGAGGTCCGACTCGCCCACGTCGAGATGGGTGGTTAGGCTGGGCCATTCCAGGTCGGCCAGCACGCCCCGATTCTGCGTGCTCTCGCCGCTGGGGCGGTAGAACTGCTGGATGGTGACCTTCAGCGCCCCAAGCTGCGGCGCGTTGGGGATCTGGAACAACCGCACCGCGGCGGTCAGATTCTGAAGGCTTTGCACGGTGCCCTTGCCGTGGGTCGCGCGATCGCCCACGATCAGCCCGCGGCCGTAGTCCTGGATGGCCCCGGCCAGGATCTCGCTGGCGCTGGCGCTGAACTTGCTCGTGAGCACGACCAGCGGTCCGGCCCAGGCGACGCCTTCGTCCTCGTCGGGATAGGGCACCACTTCGCCGTCCGGACCCTTCACTTGAACGACCGGTCCCTGGTCGATGAACAGACCGGTCAGGTCGATCGCCTCGGTGAGCGACCCGCCGCCATTCAGACGCAGGTCGAGCACGACCGCGTCCACGCCCTTGGCGTTGAATTCGTCCAGGATGCGGCGGACGTCGCGGGTGGTGCTTTTGTAGTCGGGCAGGCGGCGGCTAAATGCCTCCATGTCCATGTAGAAGCTGGGCAGGTCAATCACCCCGATCTTGAACGGCTTTCCATCGGGTTTCTGGCCCACCTCGAAGATCTCGCTGGTCGCCTCGTTGTCGGTCAGGGCGATGGTCGCCCGGGCGATGTCCACGATCTTGCGCTTCGAGCCGTCGGCCGGAATCACTTCGAGGCGAACGATGGTGCCGGGCTTGCCGCGGATCAGCTTCACCACGTCGCGCAGCTTCATGTCCACGACGTCGACGATCTCGCCGTCGCGGCCGTCGCCGACCCCGACGATTTTATCGTCCACCTTGAGCCGGCCGTCCTTGTCGGCGGCTCCGCCTGGCAGAACCCGCTTGATCACGGTCGTTCCGTCCTCCGACATCAGCGAGGCCCCGATGCCGTCCAGGTTCAGCCGCATGGCGATCTGGAAGTCCTCGTACGTCTGGGGCGACATGTACGCCGTGTGCGGATCGAACGCCGAGGTGAGCGAGCTCAAGTACATCTCGAGCAGGTCTTCGGCGTCCGTTTGGTGCATTCGCTTGGAAAAGCTGTGGTAGCGCTTCGAGAGCTTCGTTATCGCCGCCTCGCCCGTGATGTCGTCCGCCTTGAGCACCAGGAGGTCGTACTTGATCCGCATCCGCCAGCGCTCGCGGGCTTCCTTCGGAGTTTTGGGATACTGGGCCGCGTCGGGATCGGCGACCATCTCCTCGTCGACCGTGAAGTCGTGCTTGGCCGCGAGGAACTCGTCCACCAGTGCAAGCCGCTCGTCCACCCGCTTCAGGAAGACCTGAAACACCCGATACGCGAAGCTCACGTCGCCCTGCTGGGCCATGTCGTCGAGCTGGTCGGCGTAGGGAGCGAACCCGTCGACGTCGGACTGGTGGAAGTAGACCTTCATCGGATCGAGCATCTTCAGGAAACTGTCAAAACCCCGCTTGGAGATCTCGTCGTCCAGCGGATGCCGCAAGAGATGCCGGTCGCCCAGCAGTTTGACGCACGTCCGCGTGACGTAGCGATCGGCCGACGTCGGGCCGACCGGATCGGCCACGGCCGCCGCGGTCCACGCCCAAACCAGACACGCCACGAACACGAAGCCGATCCCCCCACGCCGGATACCCGATGCCGCGCCCATCATGCAACACCTCTTACGGTTCTCGTTGACAGTCTGAATGGAAGCCCCTCCCACAACCAGCCTCCTCTCCACGCGTCATCCTGAGCGAAGCGAAGGATCCCGTTGACCCCAGACAATTCTGAGATGCTTCGCTTCGCTCGGCACGCCCCGTGGGATCCGGTCCCGGGATACGCTCGAAGTCGTTTCCGTTGGAAAAAAACGCGCGTCGAATGCTATCGGCATTTTGCCCCTGGGACAAGGCAGGTTACTTCACCCACGGGGGGGTAGAAGGCCCCGATCAAGGGAACCCGTCGGGCCGTCGCCTTCGATCATTATACTATCGGTACGCGGGCGTCGGTTGGCCGGTTCGTTTTCATGCCCCTCGACCTCGGAAGACCCCCCAAGCCGCCACGCCCGCCGCCACGCAGGCCCAACCGGTCCAAAACAACCACCGGGCGGGCCGGTCGTACCGCCGCCGGGCGTCGGCCAGCTCCCGGTTCACGGCGTCGAATTCCCTTCTCGCGACCTCGATCCTCGAGGTTAGCTCCTGTTTATGGCGCTCGTCGCGGGCGTGGCCCATCTCGTGGGCCAAACCATGCAACCTCAGGTTCGCCTCGGTTCGCCGCGTCGCGTCCTCCTCGGTCCACACGGCCTGTGGGTCGCGCAGCCAAGGCCATGCGTACGAGACCGCGACGAGCACCGCGCCCACGCCGAGCAGCCCCAATACCCAAGCGTCGCGGCGGCTCATCGAGACAGCTCACTCGTGTCGATCGCGTGGCCGTCGTTGGTACTAACGAGGTAAGCCATCGTGATCTCGTTGATGTCGTCGGGTAGGAAGACGACGCGGCCGTCGGCGAACGCGGCGTTGACCCCTCCGGGATGCAGGCTCCGCGGCGCCGCCGAGAGGAAATTGTAGGGGTAGGTCCTTGCCCACGTCGCGCAAGGCATCCGCTGCCACTGCGCGTCATACTGATCGACGCAGTTGTAGATCATGTCGGGCGGCTGCCCTTCCGGCGGAGCCTCGCCCTCCGACGAATGCCATTCGAGCGAGACGCCCTGGCCGTTGGGCTTCTGCGCCATTCCAAACGTGTACGAGTCCGCCTCATAGGGCGCCGTGGAGTAGGGATTGTGATGCATGTCGAACGACAGCAGGCTTGCCCCCGTCCACGGCAACGCCCACGCGCCCCGCTGGTCCTGCTGTTGGTCGCGGGTGCGGACCTCGGCCAGCATCAGCGTTTGCGAGACGCCGTCGGAGATCGCGTCGATCGGTTGGCCCCCGACCACAATCGCGCCGGGATACCGGATGTGATTGTCGATGTGGTACGGCCCCACGTACGCGGCGTAATTGCCCTTGGCGACGCGCTTGCCGCGGGTCAGCTCGGGGTCAATCAGAAACCGGCCCATGGCCTCGTCGCTGGGACACAAAAGCAGCGGCGGCTGCTTGGCCTGCGGTTCGGCTGGCTGATCGAGCACGTCGCGATCGAAATCGAACTGCTCGTGAAGCGCCGTCTGCTCCATCTGCGGCAACACGAGCACGAGCCAACTGAACATCTTGCCCGAGCGACTCTGGAAAAGCGGCTGCGCTTTTGGCGCCCACGGCGGCGGGGCGGGCGGATCGACAATGCCCGCCGCGGGGAGCACCCCGTGCGCGCCGGCGTAGCCGTGCACGGCCAGGGCCAACTGCCGAAGATTGCTGGCGCATTGCATCCGCCGGGCAGCCTCGCGGGCGGCCTGCACCGCCGGCAACAGCAGGCTGATCAACAGCCCAATAATGGCGATAACCACCAGAAGCTCGACCAGCGTGAACCCGCGCGGCCGGCGATGTCTCACTCGGAGCAAGGAGCAGTCGCGAGGCCATTGCGCCACCCCGAACCGCGCGGCGGCGCGGCGGCCGGCGGACCGTCCGGGTTTCGGACAGGACCTCGACATAGTCCTCCCCCAATCGACAAGAGTCGCCCCCTCCAGCGCCAAAGGTGGCTCCATGCTCATGGAAACCCGCCGCCCCGACACCTGAGATTTCATTCTGTCCAAGGTTTGACGTCTGCGTCAAGCATTCGGCGGCTCCACGCAGCCCCCCTCTCCCGCCGGGAGAGGGGAAGGGGTAAGGGCCTTGCGGATCGTAGCCGTTGTAGCACGGCCGCCCTCGGCTGTGTGGGGCTATTTGCGCAGCCGCGGGCGGCCGTGCCACGGACACCGGGAAATCGGTCTGCTCGACCACCCCACGACTCCCGGGAAACGCGAATCTACCCGCCCTCCCGCAACGCCTCGAGCACCGCCAAAAGATCCAGCGGGAGCGGGGCCTCGAACGTCATACGCTCGCCCGTGCTGGGATGGACCACTTCGAGCCGCCCGGCGTGCAGGGCCTGACGTGCGAGCAGAACCTCGTCGCTCGCCGAGCCTGGGCACAACTCGGCCCGGGTGATCCGCGCGCGGCCGCCGTAGAGCCGGTCGCATAGCACGGGGCAGCCGATGTGATCCATGTGCACGCGGATCTGGTGCGTCCGGCCCGTCCGCGGCAAAACGCGCAGCGCGGCGTACCCCCGAAATCGCTCCAACACTTCGAAGAACGTCTCGGCCCGCCGGGCCTCGGGATCGTGCCGGCGGATGGCCATCTTTTCGCGATGGTGCGGATGCAGGCCGATCGGCTCGTCGATCACGTCGCGGTCCGCCTGGGGCGCTCCGGCCACGATCGCGAAATACTCCTTGCGGATCGTGCGGCTCTCGAACTGCGCGGCCAGCCGGGCGTGGGCCTGATCGTTTTTGGCCACCAGGACCAGGCCGCTGGTGTCGCGGTCGAGCCGGTGGACGATGCCCGGCCGGGTGGGCCCGCCCGCCGTGCTCAAGCTTCCGCCGAAGCGGAACTGCAGCGCGGCGGCCAGCGTTCCCGACCAATGCCCCCGCGCCGGATGCACGACCATGCCCGGCGGCTTGTTGACCACGGCGATTTCCAGATCCTCGTAGAGCACTTCGACCGGGATCTCCTCCGGCCGGGGCCCTTCGCGCGGGATCTCCGGCAACTCGAGCTCGACCCGCTGGCCCGGCTTGAGCCGATAGCTCGGCTTGCACCCGCCCCCGTCCACCCGCACCGCCCCGACGGCAATCACCCTGCGCAGATGCACCCGGCTATAGTCCGTCAAATGGTGCGCCAAAAACGCATCCAACCTCCACCCCGCCTCCGCCGGGGCGACGGTCAACGTCACGCGTTCGGCGGGGGGGTCGGAACCGGACATGGGACGGGGGTGAAGGAGGTGAAACGAGAACGAGGTCGTCCGCCGGCGTTGCGTCGCCGTACTTCCGACCACGTGGGACCGCCAAAACGCCACGAGGTCCTTGGCCCATGGGCTTCCGGACCTCGTGTCGTTTGTACAACCGTGTTTGTAGACGCGACTCGTGCAAGTTGTCAAGTGCGTCTCACAAGTCGCGGGCTTCGCCGGGCGATCCTCAACTCCACTCGTCATCGAAGTAGAAGTTGATGTCGCCCACGTATTTTGTGTCAGTTCCACCATTGGGATTGTAGGCGTGGACCATATCGGAGTTATTTAGATTATCGATGGCCAACGAAATCGCCGCGCTCATCCAGTCGAGCAGGACGGTATCGTAGTCAACATACAGGTCGTCGTCGCCCGACGAGTCGAGGAGGTCGCAATAGTCATACCCGCCTTGGCCAAAATCGGCGAAGATATCGTCGAATGCTTGGGCCGTGACAACGGGGCCGTCGCTGTACTGCATCGTGACTTCGTTGTACTCGGCCGTGAAGGTATCATTGCCAGCCGAGTCGTAGAGGTAGGCCGTATCCGTGCCGCCTTGGCCGTAGACGGTGGTGGTATCGCCCGCTGTCAAGCCG
>JAFGDS010000150.1 GCA_016931995.1 Pirellulales bacterium | reverse complement strand
GTGGAGCCTGCTGGCGGTTTGGCTCCTGGGCTTGATGACGATGCCCGCGCTGGCCGCCGCGGGCAACACGGTCGCCGATTGGTCGCCGTTGCGAAGCCGCAAGCGGCTTCGGGGACACGCAGTCCTAGACGATGAGCCGCTTCATTTCGCGGACGGCTTCGGTGATGCCGACGAGGATCGCACGGGCGATGATGCCGTGGCCGATGTTCAGCTCGGTCATGCCATCGATCCGGGCGATGGGCCGGACGTTGTGGTAGGTCAGTCCGTGGCCGGCGTGCAGCACCAGCCCGCACTGGCAGACCTGCTTTGCCGCGGCGCGGAGCACGTCCAGCTCTCGCTGCCGCGCCGCCCCGGGCGAAGCCAGGGCGTATTGGCCGGTGTGCAACTCGACGGCGTCGGCGCCCAGGTCCGCCGCGGTTTCGATCTGTCGCGGGTCGGGATCGAGGAAGAGGCTCGCGACGATGCCGGCCTCTTGCAGGCGGCGGACGACCTCGGCGACGCGATCGCGCCGGGCGAGCACGTCGAGTCCGCCTTCGGTGGTGACCTCCTCGCGGCGCTCGGGCACGAGCGTGGCCTGCTGGGGTCGCGTGCGGCAGGCGATCTGGACGATTTCCTCCTCGCAGGCCATCTCGAGATTCAGCTTCGCGGCGACGGTTTCGCGAAGGACTTGGAGATCGCGATCCTGGATGTGGCGGCGGTCCTCGCGGAGGTGGACCGTGATGCCGTCGGCCCCGCCCAATTCGGCCGCGGCGGCGGCCCAAACCGGGTCCGGCTCGTTCGTCTTGCGGGCTTGGCGGACGGTGGCCACGTGGTCGATATTCACGCCGAGTTCGGCCATGACTGCTTTGTCCTTCAGAGTGCGGTAGATCAACGTTTGTCTTCGCGGGTGAGGCTCTTTTCGATGCTGTCGGCGCGGGCGGCGATGTGCTCGATCTTTCGGGCCAGCGCGCCGGGGGTGACCGAGCCGGCCACCATGGTATCGACCATCACGAAATGGGGAACGCCGTCGATATCGCGGATGGCGAACGCGCCGGCGGGGATGGACAAGTTTTTTCGCAGCACGGCCTCGTAGTAGCGCGAGTCGGCCGGTCCGCACTCGCTGTAGATCACCACCAGATCGTGCCCCTCGGCGTCCTTCCGGCCGAAGTAGACGGCCACCTTTTGCCGGCGGCCGTCGGGCACGGCGAGCTCGAAGCGGAAGGAGTCTCCCGAGCCCGTGGGCCTCGCGCCCAGGTACTCCGCCGTCTTCGCGACACAGGCGGCGACGTCCAAAGCGGGCTGGGCGGGGCCTTTGGCCAGGACGTCGCGCCAGGGCCGCGGGTCGGTGCCCAGATCGCGTCCCGTGACGCGGGCCAGGGCCTCGGCCACGTCGTAGATGAGCATTCCCCGTTCGAGCAGCTTGACCAACGGCTCGACGCTTTCCTGGCATCGCAGCTCGCCGAGCGATTCGACGGCCGCCCAGACGACCGATTCGTTCGGATCGTCCAGGCAGGCGAGCAGAACCGACACCGCGCCCGAAGCGACGAGTTCCTGCCGTGCCGCACGGCGGGTTTGCGGATCGCGGAGCTGCCGCACCAGCTCGGCGACATCCTGCATCTGGTCCACGATGATCCCCCTAATGAACTAGACGTCTTGCCCGAATCGATTATAACGGTCCTTCCCAGGGCATCAAGGCGGGGGACGCCACCGGGGCGTGGGACCGGGGGAGGGCCGTGAGCTAGACTTCCCAGTAGACGCCTGTCGGGGGGCGTGCCGCGCTCGATGACGCACCGCAGGCGAAAGGAACGACCCAAGGGCGGACGCCGCGCGTGGCGGAGACTCATCTCTTGTTCGTCCGGTCCCGGTGGATCCCGAGAGCAGGTCCGCGTGCCATGCGCAACAGGTGGATACTTCCATGATGACGTGTCGCGAACTGGCTGCCCAGATCGAGAAGATGCAACCCGACGCGTGCCCTCGCGACGTGGCGCGGTTGTGCCTGCTATTGGCGAACCACGTGCCGACGATCGAGGGCCTCGACGACGAGCGATCGCTTTCGGAGGCGTGGCAGGAGATGGGCATACGCCTGCAGGCGGCGACGGACCAGCACGCGGCGATGACCGAGGACATCGAGGAGCTAGCCCGGACCGATCCCCGCGATTTCACCATGGAGCAGATCTGGATCCTGATCCGCGCGATCAAGGTGCAAAGCCAGATACTCCAGCTCTACGTGGGGCAGCCGCCGGTCGAACCGTAGCGAGCCGTCCCGTCATTCTGAGCGAAGCGAAGAATCTCCTTGACGTTGGCGAAAACGAGATCCTTCGCTTCGCTCAGGATGACGCGTGTGTGCCACTGGCTCCGCCAGTGCAGGACTTCTTCGGGGATCACACGCTGGGACCCGCGGATCACGCACTGGCAAAGCCAGTGGCGCTCTGCGAAGCCGCAAGCGGCTTGAGCCTCGTGACTGTTAGAGCCCGAGGACGTTGAAGCCGCAATCAACGTGGACGATCTCGCCGGTGACGCCGGAGGCATCGTCGCCGAGGAGATAGACGCCCGCGCGGCCGAGGTCCTCCGGCTCGACGTTCCGTCGGAGCGGGGCCTTGTGCGCGGCGTAGTCGCGCAGCTCGTCGAACCCGGTGATGCCCGCCGAACTGATCGTCCGCATGGGACCGGCGCTGAGGGCGTTCACGCGGATGGCCTGCCGTCCGAGATCCCAGGCCAGGTAGCGGACGCTGTGCTCGAGGGCGGCCTTGCAGACGCCCATCAGGTTGTAGCCGGGGATGACCTTCTCGCCGCCGAAGTAGCTGATCGTGAGGATGGCCCCGCCCTGGGTCATCAGGGGCGCGGCGGCGCGGCTGGTGGCCACGAGGCTGTAGACGCTCGCGTCCATGGCCAGATGCCAGGCGGCGCGGCTCGTTTCGACGTAGGGTTTCTTCAGTTCGTCGGGCGGGGCAAAGGCGATCGAGTGCAGCAAGAAGTCGATCCGGTCGTAGGTTTGCCCCAGCGTGGCGAACGCCTGGGCGATATCGTCGTCCTTCCGCACGTCGCAGGGCACGAGCATGTCGGGCGCGAGCGGCTCCAAGAGCTGCCGCACGCGGCGCTCGTTCGACTGGAACGGCAAGTAGGTGAAGGCGAGCCGGGCGTCCTCGGCGAGCAGGGCCTGGCTGATCGCCCAGGCGATGCTGTGATCGCTGGCCACGCCCATCACCAGACCGGTTTTGCCCGTGAAACGTCCCATGTCGGGGTGCCTCATCCTCCGACCAGCGGGCGCGTGCCGTCGACGCGGAAGTAGACCAGGTGGGCGGGCGAGGCGTCCTCGTCGCACTCCATGGGCAGGCCGCGGCGGCGCATGTCGCGGATTTTTTCCTGGTCGGACTCCTCGCGGATTTTGGTCAGGAAAAGCCGTCGGCCGACGTAGTCGTCGCCGCGTTCGACAAACAGGTACGCGGCGCGGGGGTTGGACTGAACGTTCTCGTAGCTGAGTCGTTCCTTCATGATGAAGGCCAGCTCGTTGTCGTCGTCGCCGGGGAAATGGGGCCGGGAGTAAACGGCCACGTTCACCGTGCCCTTGGCGTCGGCCGTGGCCAGCACGCCCACGCCCCGGGCGTTCGCGAAGTACTCTCGAAGTGTCATGTCCTCGTCCTTTTTCTTGCGTTGGCAAGCGTAGGGTTCGTTTGCGGGATTATAGGTACCGGGGCAAGACGCACCAGCCCTCCGGACCGCTACCGGCGGAGCATAAGGACACAGGACAACGCCGGGGGCCACACGAGTGCCTTGCCTTGCCGGGGTCCGGGGAGTGCCACTGGCTCTGCCAGTGCCCTGTCGGACCAGGAACAAGGCACTGGCGGAGCCCGTGGCACGCAGGTTCCCAACGCCGCGCCTGCCCGCACAACCGCTCCAGACCGCGCGGAAAGCCATCCCCGAGATCCTAAGTACCCCATTTTCTCTTGTTGGGCGATGGGAACCGGGCCGGGTCTGATTAGACTCGAACCTGAGACCCCGTCTTGTCAGGCCGCGCTCGCCAGCCCTCTTGGGTGGACACGGCCAGCCACCACGTCGGGTGGTATCGGAGTTTTCAAAGCCGCGCTACACTAAAGACTAAGGGCAAGTCTTAAGGAACAGAGCCTCAGATGGCACGATCCTCCTCTTCTGGCCGGGTCGCCGGTTTTCTTTCAGGCAAAACCTCGAGGCGTCGGTCCGGGTTGCTCACGTATCCGCTCCGCCGGCCGCGGTTCGAGCCCTTGGAGATTCGCCAGGTGCTGTCCGTGGCGCCCACGTTGGCAGCCATCTCCGACGTGGTACTCACCGCCGGGGCGCCGCTGCACATCGCGCTGGACGGCTTCGACGCCGACGGCGACGCGCTGACGTACTCCGTCACCACGACGAACTCGGCGATTTCGACGTCCATACCCACCGGCAACCGGAGCATGAAGATCACCGTCCTGAACGAGGACGGGACCATCGCCGGGGACATGATCTTTCAGCTTTTCGAGGACCGCGCGCCGGAGACCACCGCGCGGATCATCGCGCTGGCCCAATCGGGTTTTTACGACGACCTGATCTTCCACCGCGTGGCCGAGTATACCGACGGGACGCCGTTTGTCATCCAGGGAGGCGATCCGCTGGGCGACGGAACGGGCGGTTCCGACCTGGGCGAGTTCGACGACGAATTCCACACGCAGTTGCTGCACACCAGCGCGGGCGTCCTCTCGATGGCCAAGAGCTCCGACGACACGAACGACTCGCAGTTCTTCATCACCGGCGCGGCCGCCAGGCACCTGGATTTCAACCACTCCGTGTTCGGCTTTCTGACCGAGGGCGACGCCGTGCGCGAGGCCATCCAGGACACGGCCGTCGACGCGAACTCCAAGCCGCTGGTTGACGTGGTCATGGAGTCCGTCGAGGTCTTTTACGACCACGAGAACGGCGTGTTGATGCTTTCGGCTCCCGAGGGCACGACGGGCGAGGCGGACGTCACGGTCACGGTCAGCGACGGCAACGGCGGCGTGGCCACGCGGACGTTCCACGTCACCATCCAGGCGGACACGCAAAACGACACCCCCTACCTGTTGGACATCCCCGACATTCAGACCACGGCCAACACGCCGGTCACGGTGACGCTGCCGGGCTTCGACGTCGAGGGCGACAGCATGTATTTCGCGGGCTACGTCTATCCCGCTTCGGACAATATGGATATCACGATTGCGTCGGGCACGGGCGTGACAACCGTGACGCCGAAGAACGGCGCGGCGGGCGTATTCGGGATCCTCGTGGGCGTGCGGACGGCGTCTTCCACGTCGGCGTCGTGGGACACGCAGGCCGTGCCGGTGTTCGTTTCGCCCGCCGCGCCGACGAGCATCCAGCTCGTGGCCAGCGCGGACACGGGTTCGAGCTCGACCGACGGCGTCACGCGGCTGAACAACTCGTCCGGCAACGCGTTGCGATTCCGCGTGGACGGCGTCGTCAGCGGCGCGGAGGTGTCCATTTACGCCGACGGAGAATTCATCGGAAAGGCGACGGCAACGGGTACGTCGGTCGTCGTGATTACCGACGGCGCGCTCGCGCTGAGCGACGGCGCGCATCAGATCACCGCCATCCAGCGTCTCGTCGATCAGGCGATTCCCATCGGCAATCGCAGCGACACCATCACGCTGATCAGTCAGACCTCGGCCGCACTGGCCATCACGATCGACCGGACCGTGCCGGCGATCACTTCCGACGCGCTCACCACGGGCGCGGTCGGCGCGGCGTACGCGTACAACGTCGAGTCGGACGCGGAGACGGCGGGCGAGGCCACGTATTCGCTCGGTCTTTCACCCGCCGGCATGTTGATCGACACCGCGACCGGCCAGATCACCTGGACGCCGAGCGACACCCAGGGGGCAACGCACTCGATCACGGTGGTTGTGGCCGACCGGGCGGGCAACGAGAAGTCGCAATCGTTCAACATCGTGGTGAATCAGGCGCCGGATATCTGGACAATCGGCAACAAGCTCGTCCAGGAAGGCCAGCTTCTGACGTTCCAGGTCGTGGCCACCGATCCCGACGGCAACCTGCCGCTGGTGTTCACGCTGGACGCGGGCGCGCCCGAGGGGGCCTCGATCGACCCGCTCACCGGCCAGTTCGCGTGGACGCCCACCGAAGCCCAGGGGCCGGGGGCGTACGACATCAGCATCCGCGTGACCGACGCCGTGGGCGCGACGGACAACCAGAAGATCCGCGTTACGGTTTCCGAGGAGAACCTCGTGCCGCTGCTGGCGGGCATTGCCGATCGGACGGTTAACGAAGGGCAATTGCTCGCGATCAACGCTTCGGCCACGGACGCCGATCTGCCGGCGAACGTGCTGACCTTTAGCCTCGCCCCAGGCGCTCCGGCGGGCGCGGCAATCAATCCAACCACGGGGCGGCTCACCTGGCGGCCGAGCGAGACCCAGGGCGGGGCCACGCACGCGATAACCGTTCGGGTCACCGACTCGGCCGGCGCGAGCGACGAGAAAACGTTCCACGTCGCGGTGAACGAGGTGGACGATCCGCCGGCGTTCGCGTCCGTGGGAGAGCAGC
This sequence comes from Pirellulales bacterium, assembly GCA_016931995.1. Lineage (GTDB taxonomy): Bacteria > Planctomycetota > Planctomycetia > Pirellulales > Thermoguttaceae > JAFGDS01. The sequence goes on along the minus strand of JAFGDS010000150.1, from coordinate 3,516 downwards.
TTGCACTTCCCGGCATGGCGTTCCGCGTACGGGCGGAGGCGGCCGACCCGGACGTGCCCACCAACCCCGTGCGATACGCCCTCGGCGCCGGGGCGCCGGCGGGCATGACGATCGACCCGACGACGGGCGTGATTTCGTGGAACGTGCCCGACGACTTCCCCTTGGGGACTCTGGACGTGGCGGTGCTTGCGCGCGAGGTGTTGCCGGGGGGAAGCGAGGGCCTCGGGACGTCGGCCGTGCTTCGCGTGATCGTGGCGAGCATCGACCCCACCGCGTTCGACGCGGCCTTGTCGCGGGCGCGGTTCGCGGCGCCGCTTCCGGTCGTCGGATTGGCGCCGGAGAGTCTGCTGTTCGATCCGCAGCCGGTCATGCGCTTCGTCCGCGTCGCGACGTCCCCGCCGCGCGACGAGTCGCCATTGGGCTTGCGGCTCATCGAGCCCATGCAGGGCGGCGGACGGGTCAACCGCGACGGCGAGTCGCTCGAAGGCGAGGAGAACTCGGAGGACGGCGACGCGGCGCGCTCGGACCGGCCGACCGCCGAGGTCCCGCGCGTTCGCGCGCGCGTCGCCAAACCGGCGGCGCGCGGCGACGACACGGCCGAGGACGCGCCGACGGAGGCCGTTCTCTCCGAACTGCTTGACGCGGCGCTGGCCGCGATGGCGCAAGAACAACCCGCGGCCGAAGCCGTCGACGCGCCGGCCGCCTGATCCGAATCGACGGGAATGAGACCACGGATGGCTTGCACGGTCGAAGAGCCCTCTCTATCTTCGGACGCGCTGTTTGCCCTGGTCGTGAAGCTGACGGTGGCCCACCTTTGGGCCAATGTCCACGCGCGGCCGTCGCCACTGGCGCGTCTGGCGCGCGTCGCCGACGACAACCGGCGAGACGTCCTCGCGGAAATCGAGTCGAGTCGGCCAATCGCCGCGCTGCGACCGCGGGGCAACGCCGCCGATCCGTGGGGCGGCTATCTGGACCGATGGTCGCCCGCGCTGGACGGGTGGATTGCCCGGTTGGCCGGGGACCTGTTGGAACGACTGCCTCGCGGGAGCCGGCCACCGCTGGGGCAGGACTTCTTTGGGGCGGTCTACCAGGAGACCTACTCCCGCGCGGTTCGCCACGCCCTGGGCGAATACTACACGCCCGCCTGGCTCGCCGCCGAGGTGTTCGACCAGCTTGGCTACTCGGGCCGCGGCGGCGGGCGGCTCCTGGACCCGTGCTGCGGGTCGGGCGTGTTCCTGCTCGAGGCGATCCGTCGGCTCCGCGCCGAAGCGTCGGCCGGACGGGACCCGGCCGCCTTGGGCCGAGCCGTCCTTGCCCGCGTGGCCGGGTTCGACGTGCATCCGCTGGCCGTGCTGGCCGCCCGGGCGAACTGCCTCTTGGCCGTGGCGGATCTTCTGCCCGACGACGAGCCGATCGACCTGCCGATCCACCGGCGCGACGTGCTGCTCGATCCGCCGCGCGACGGCGAGTCGTTCGCGTGGATGGTGGGCAATCCGCCCTGGATTGCATGGGATCATCTGCCGGCCAACCGCCGCGAGGCGACCAAGCCGCTTTGGCGAGAGCTGGGGCTTTTCTCTCTTTCGCCGAGCGAAGCCCGGCACGGCGGAGGGAAAAAGGACCTCGCGATGCTGGTCCTTTACGCCGCGGCGGATCGATACCTCCTCGACGGGGGTCGGCTGGGCTTCGTCATCACCCAAACGCTCTTCCAGAGCAAGGGCGCCGGCGACGGGTTCCGGCGTTTCCGGTTGGGTGAAAACGGGACGCCGCTTCGGGTTCTTTCGGTACACGATCTGGTGGCCATGCGGCCGTTTCCCGGCGCGGCGAACTGGACGGCGACCATCGCCTTGGAGAAGGGGCAACCGACGCAGTACCCCGTGCCGTATACGCGTTGGGAGCCAATGTCACCAACGGGAGTGGAGCCGGACGCCGATCGACCGGCGGCCGCGCGGCGCCGGCTGTTGGCTCGACCCATCAACCCCGATCACGACCGCTCGCCCTGGCTGGTGCTGCCGGAGGAACTGGACGACGCCCTTCGCCGGCGGACCGGGCCGTCGGACTACGCGGCGCATCTGGGCGCCAACAGCGGCGGGGCCAACGGCGTGTATTGGCTGGACGTGCTGGGGTGGGAGGGATCGGGCGTGGTGGCGCGAAATCTCGCCGGCCGGGGGAAACGGGCGGTGCGCCAGGTGACGGCCACGGTCGAGCCGGACCTGCTGTTTCCGCTGGCGCGTTGGGCCGACGTGGCGCGGTATCGCGCCGTGCCCTCGGCCCACGTTCTCTTGGTTCAAGATCTCCGCACGCGCCGCGGCCTCTCCGAGGAGGTCCTTCGACGCGACTGTCCCAGGACGCTGGCCTATCTTGAATCCTTCCGCGAAACGCTCTCCGCCCGGGCGGCGTACCGGCGGTACCAGCAGGACGGCGCGTTTTACTCGATGTACAACGTGGGGCCGTACACCGTGGCGCCGTGGAAGGTGGTCTGGCGTCGGATGGACCGGCGGATCACGGCGGCGCGGCTGGGCCCAGTGGACGATCCCTTGTTGGGCGCGCGTCCGGCGGTGATCCAGGAGACGTGCGTCGCGGTCGAGGTGGATTCGCCCGAAGAAGGCGACTACCTGGCGGCGATGCTCAACAGCGCCGTGGTCAATTTCGTGGCGGCCGCGCACAGCGTGCGCGGGGGCAAGGGCTTTGGCACGCCGAGCATGTTGGACTACCTGGCCCTGTGCCGTTATAATCCGGCCAACGCACGGCACCGCGCGCTGGCCGCCGCGGGGGGCAAGGCCCGGACGATGGCCGCGGTGGGAGACGATCCGCGGGACGCACAACAGGCGATCGACGAGCTGGCGGGCGCCCTGTGGGGGCTTAATTCGGCCCAGCGCGATCTGGTCGCCGGCGGCGCATGATGTATCTTTGGAGTGCGGCGACTTGTCGCCGTCTTTGCGTTCGACTCTTGCGAAGTCGCAAGCGGCTTCTTTGACTATGGGGAGGTACGTTCGATGCCACTTTATGAATACGCGTGCCGCGGGTGCGGCCGGCGTTTCGAGTATCTGGTGCGGGCGGACGATCCGGCGCGGTGCCCAGACTGCGGCGGAAGCGATTTGGAAAAGTTGATGAGCGCGGCTTCGGGCCACGTCGCCGGTTCGTCCGCGTCAAGCTGTCCGGCGCGAGACGTCGGCGACTGTAGCACATGTCAATGTCCGGGCAGTTGCCGCATGGCAGGGCCGGGGTAGCGACGCGGTGAATTCACCACGGAGACGCGGAGGCACGGAGAAGGAAGGGAAATGAGTGAACCACAGATGAACACGGATAAACACGGATGATATGAAAACGGTTGGAGGACTGGGGCTGGGTTGCCACGTGTGCCACTGGCTCTGCCAGTGCGAAATCCCCGGTATTGCAGGGCACTGGCAGAGCCAGTGGCACCCGCGCGACTTATTGTCTCAACGATGGGTCTAAAACCCTCGCCGTCAGGCGAATCCTTTAGGTTTTACGGTTAGCGCGGTAGAATGGGCCGTCATG
>JAFGDS010000149.1 GCA_016931995.1 Pirellulales bacterium | reverse complement strand
CTACCGCTCCTGCCATCGCCACCCCTTGCCCCACCCAACCACCAATCACGTATCCAGGCTAGCGCCCTCCCGTGTCTTTAACCAGGGATGGCAAATACAAAAAGTCACGGCCTCGGAGTGGAAAACCCTTGACAAACCAACTCAGATATCTGGGCTATCTGGGCTATCTTAAAAAACCCCTTCGGGGTAACGGCTTCCGGAATCCACTTGCACAAAAAAACAACCTCCACAGACCAAAATAGGATTAACGGCGTGGAGTGCCACTGCTGGCTTGTCCAGCAGTGTTTCCGCGCGCGTGCCACGGGGTACTCCAATGCCACGCGAGACCGGGATTCAAGCACTGGAGAAGCCGGTGGCACCCGTTTTCGCCAAGCTACTGACGGAAATTCCTCCATGGTGTCAAGGACTTCAGCGGAAATGGCAGGCATTACTTGTTTCAACTTGGGGGCCGGTTCGGCCAGTCGATGCCGGAGAGCGAGGCCAGGGCCAGTTGCAGGGCGTGCGTGCCGTCGCGGGCGTGACCCTGGGCGGACAGGGCAACGTAAAGCTGGTGGGCCAGCGCCAGGCCCGGCATGGCCAGACCCATCCGTTTCGACTCCGCCAGGGCGATGCCCATGTCCTTGACGAAATGCTCGACGAAGAACCCCGGCTCGAACCGGTTGGCGAGAATCCGCGGGGCCAGATTGGCCAGCGACCAGCTCCCCGCCGCGCCGGAGCCGACCGATTCGAGCGTCCTGGCGGGGTCCAAGCCCGCGCGGTAGGCATACAAGAGCGCCTCGCACACGCCGATCATGTTCGTGGCGATGAGCGTCTGGTTGACCATCTTGGCGTGCTGTCCCGCGCCGGCGGGGCCTTGATGGACGATCGTCTTGCCCATCGCCCGCCAGCACGGTCCCAGGGCTTCGACGGCGTCGGCCGGTCCGCCGATCATGATCGACAGCCGGGCCTCGCGGGCGCCCACGTCGCCGCCGGAGACGGGCGCGTCGATGGCGTGGACGCCCCGCGCGGCGGCCGTCTCGGCAATCTCGACGGCCAGCGACGGCTCGCTCGTGGTCATGTCCGCGACGATGGTGCCCGGCTTGCTGCCGGCCAGCGCGCCGTCGGCTCCGAGAACCACCTCGCGGACGTCGGCCGGATAACCGACCATGGTAAAAACCACGTCCGCCGCTTCGGCCACGGCCCGGGGGCTGTCGGCCCAGCGGGCGCCGGCGTCCAGAAGCGGCTGGGCCTTCGCCCGGGTGCGGCTGAACACCGTTGTCTCAAACCCCGCAGCCAGGAGATGCCCGCACATGCTACGGCCCATCACGCCCGCGCCGATCCAACCGAGCCGGGTCTTGCCCGGCCGGACTTCGTCGATCATCGGTTCGCCTTCTTCGGATAACGGGTGTTGCCCACGCGTCGGGTGACGCCGACGCGGTCGAAATGGTCCAGAAGCGGAATCGCGAATTTTCGCGTGGTGTCGAGCATGTACTTGAACTGGACGCTTTCCAGCCGCTCCTCGCGGGCGAAGTAGTCCAGGAGGATCTGCCGGGCCCGCTCGACCGCCTCACAATGGAAGAGGATCCCGTCTTCGACGCGGACGACGCGCTGGTGTTGCCGCAGGATCGTCAACAACCGCTCGACCGCGGGCCGATCGAGACCGGTCGCCTGGCACAACTCGTCGATGCCCGGCGGGGCGAAGCCGGCCTCGCGCAGGCGAGCCTCGATGGCCTCGAGCTGGGCGGCTTCTTCGTCCTGGAAGGTCGGCGCGTGGCCGGCGGCGGCCCAACGGTCGTTCCGCCGCGCGAGGCGGCCGTCCTCCGCCAATCGAGCCACGAGCCCATCGACGACGGCGCGTTCGAGCCCGGCTTGCTCGCGAAGCTCCTCCGGCGCGATGCCGGGGCTTTCGGGCGACCGCCGATGAAACGCCTCGATCAGTTCGACCAGCCGCTGGCCCAGCGCGTCGGCCGTGTCGCGATGGATCGACACGCCCGGCGCGAGGGTCGAGACCTCGCCCGCGGCGGTCAGTTCGGCCAGGATCGCGCGGACGCGGGCGCGGGGGATCTTCGTTCGCCGGGCAAGCTCGTCCTCGCCGGCCGCGCGGGCCGGGGCAGTCTTCACGGCGTAGGCGACGAATCGCCGTTCGTCGGCAATGGCCGCGGCCCGCTCGGCCAGGTCGTCCGCGCCGCCGGGGCGGTTTCGCTTGAGCTTCCGCGGGAGCCCCTCGACGAGCGTGCCGCCGCCGATCGTGCGGACCGGCGAGAGCGACCGCAGAATGAAGGGATCGCCCGGCCCGGCGACGATCGGCGCGGTCGCGTGGATTTGCACCAGGTGTTCGGCGCCCTCGGCCATCCGCCCGGCGTCGAGGGAATACACGCCAGCGGTCACTTCCGTCGTGCCCGTGTGCAGGCGGACCTGGGCGCCGTTCTTCAGTCCGTTCTTTTCGTGGCCAAGAAGACGCAGACGGCCAAGAAACCACGATTGCGGCTCGAAGTAGCCGGGGAGCGTGACGACGTGGCCGCGGCGGATCGCGCCGGCGTCCCAATGGCGAACATTGACGGCCGCGCACTGTCCCGCCCTGACCACGTCGCTGGATTGGCCGTAGACCTCGATCTGGCGGATCCGACTCGTCAGACCATCGGGCAGGAGGACCAGTTCATCGTCGATTCCGACCGAGCCGGCCAGCGGCACGCCGGCCACGACGGTGCCGAACCCTCGGGCCGAAAATGCCCGATCCACCGGCATCCGGAACACGCCGTCGAGTGACTTGGGCTCGAGCGATTCGATCAGCCGGCCCAGCACGGCGAGGAAGCCGTCGAGTCCCTCGCCGGTGACGCTCGACACCGGGCACAACGGGGCGTCGGCCAGGAACGTACCCTCCAGGAAACCACGAACCTGTTCGATCGCGGCGTCGCGCTGGGCCGGCTCGACGCGGTCGATCTTCGTCAACGCCACCAGCCCGTGGCGGACGCCCAGGAGGGTGAGGATCTCCAAATGCTCGCGGGTTTGGGGCATCACGCCGTCGTCGGCGGCCACGACGAGCATCACGGCGTCCATGGCGGTCGCGCCGGCGACCATGGTCTTGATGAAGTGCTCGTGGCCCGGCACGTCCACGATGCCTACCTGGGCATCGGCGATCACACAGGGGGCGAAACCCAGGTCGATGGACATACCCCGCTCTTTTTCCTCCTTGAGCCGATCGGTGTCGCAGCCGGTGAGGAGCTTCACCAACGCGGTCTTGCCGTGGTCGATGTGCCCGGCCGTGCCCAATGTGAGATTGATCTGCTTGGCGGCCATTCCCAGGGCTCCGAATCCCCAGAACGTGTCTGAACCTAGTGTAGTGGCTTGTCCAGCAGTGTAAGACAAATCCCCCGGGAGTGCCACTGCTGGACAAGCCAGCAGTGGCACTCCTTTCCCGAACGGGTCACCCGCTCGCGCTCATCTTATCATGCCCCGTCGAATCATCCCAAGGGACCTCCCCACCATCACACTCACCCCAAGGTCCTTATATTCACCAATAACCCATCGCCAGGAGTTTCTGGAGAACTGGAGAAGATTTGCCGATTATCCGGATTATGCGGGCACTCGGCGTGCGCGTGGCGTGTTGGGGCTCCTGGGGTCCTCGACGGGATGATGAGGCGGTAAATGGTTGACAATGCAAGACTTGCGCGATGGGCCTGGACTGGCGTCGTGGTCGTCTGCCTCGGGGCGGCCCTGATCTGGACGCTGGCCTACGCCGTGGACGGCCCTCCGGACGAAGCCACCGCGACGGTCAAAACCTTCGCGTACACCCTGCGCCAAGCCCGGGCCGCCGACGTGCAAGGCTCCATCGCGGCGCTCCTGCCCGACAGCACGGACGTTCGTGTGGACGAGTCCACCAACCGGCTGGTCATCCGCGGCACGCCACAGGCGCACGAGCTTGCCCGCGCGGCGATGGACGCGCTCGATCGCGTGGCCGTCCGCCCGGCGGCATTGCCGTCGGAATCGGCCGGATCGCTTCTTCGGGCGTACCCCTGCCCTGCAGGCCGGGCAGCCGCCGAGGAAACCCGCCTGAGGCAACAATTCCCGCAAGAGGGCGTTCGGATCGCGGCCGATCCTCGCAGCGGCCAGATCCTTGTCCTGGCCCCGGCGGCAGTCCAGGCGCAGGTGGCCCGGCGGATGGGCGGCGTCGCGGGCCCGTCGGAACTCGCGGCCGCGCCAGCGCCGATGGCTGCCTCGCCGGCAACCGGACCGATCGGGCCCGAGAGCCACATCATCCCCCTTCAGAACAGCCGAGCCGGCCAGGTCGAGGCGGCCCTGGTGGGCATGTTGCCCGGCCGGGTGCGGGCGGTACCCGGCTCGACGGGTCAGCGGGCCCATTACCAGCTTGCCGTGCCCGGCGGCGTCATCGACCTCGCGTTTGACCGGTCCACCAACGAGGTGACCGTGCGGGGGGCGGGCCGTGCGCTCGAGTCGTGCATTCGGCTGGTGCGCGGGCTGGATCAGACGGTTTCGTCGCGCGAGCCCGGCGCGCGGTTCGTGTCGCTGGGGGCCACGACGCCGACGGCCCTGCAGCGGACCATCGCCGCGGTGGCCCAGGCCGGGGCCGCCCAGCCGCCGTCCGAGGAAGGGCAGCCGCCCGCCCCGCTCACGCCGGCCGTGCCGCCCGAGGAGCCGCCCGCGGAAGCCGGCGGAGCGCTGATCGGTTCGGTGCGGGTGGAGATGCTCGAAGGGCTCGACGTGCTAGTGATCCGCGGCCATCAGCGCGACGTGGAACGCGTCATCGAAATCATCGACGAGATCGAGCGGCTCAGCGCCGAAACGGAGCCGGCCATCGAAGTCTACCAGCTCGCCCACGTCGATTGCACGGCCCTAAGCGAGCTTGTCCAGCAGCTTTACGGCCAGGTCTTTTCGCCGCGCCAGGGCACGGTCAGCATCACGGCGCTGGTGAAGCCCAACGCGATCCTCCTGGTGGGTCGGGCCGAAAGCGTGGCCACGGTCGTCGATCTGATCAAGCGGCTCGACCAACCCGTGGCCCCCGAGACGCAATTCCGCGTCTTCGCGCTGCGTCACGCCCCCGCCGAAAACGCCCGCGCGCAAATCGAGACGTTCTACGAAGAGCGGGGCGTGCTGGGGACGAAGGTCCTCGTGACGGCCGACTACCGATCGAACTCGCTCATCGTGCAGGCCGCGCCGCGCGACATGATGGAGCTGGCCGAGCTGATCGGCCGGATCGACACGCCCACCAGCGCGGCGATCAACGAGCTTAGGGTGTTCCATCTGGAGAACTCCATGGCGAGCGATCTGGCGCCGATCCTGCAGGACGCCGTGGCCGCGCAGGCCGACGAGACCGGGGCGCGGCGCGCGGCGGGTGGCCCCGAGGGCGCCGCGGGCGCGTCCGCGCAGTCCAGCGGTCAGAAATCGACCATGCTGCGGTTCCTCACGGTGGATCGCGCGGGCCAACGGCAGCTCAACTCCGGCATTCTGACCGACGTGCGGATCACGGCCGACACGCGGGCCAACGCCTTGTTGGTCTCCGCGCCGGCCGACAGCATGGAACTCCTGGCGGCCCTGATCGAGCAGTTGGACAAGCTCCCGGCCGTCGAGGCGCAGATCAAGGTCTTCACCATCGTCAACGGCGACGCCAGCAGCCTGATTGAGCTGCTCCAGACGCTCTTTGCCCAAGAGCAGCAGCGGCAGGCGGCCGCGGGGCCCGCCGTCAACACGGGCGCCCGCGAGGGCGAAAGCTCGCTCGTGTCGTTGCGGTTCGGCGTGGACATCCGCACCAACAGCATCATTGCCTCGGGCAACGCCGGCGATCTGAGCGTCGTCGAGGCGATCCTGCTGCGGCTGGACAACGACGACGTCCGCAACCGTCAAAGCTCCGTGCGCCGCCTTTTGAACGCCTACGCCCCCGACGTGGCGACGGCCATCAACGAGTATCTCCGCAGCGAGCGGCAGCAGGTCGAGCAGGCCGCCCCGGGGCTCTACAGCGCCTTCGAACAGATCGAGCGCGAGGTGGTCGTCGTGTCCGAACCGGTAAGCAACAGCCTCATCATCAGCGCCACGCCGCGGTTCTACAAGGAAATCGACGATCTCATCACGAAGCTCGACGAGCGCCCGCCCATGGTGATGATCCAGGTGCTCATCGCCGAGGTGAAGCTCAATAACGTCGATGAATTCGGCATCGAGCTCGGCCTGCAGGACTCGCTCCTGTTCGACCGCAGCCTGTTGAGCGAACTGATCACGACCACCAACACCAAGCAAACCTCCACGGCCGCCGGAATCATCACCGAGACCGAGGAGATCATCCAGGGCGCCGACAACGTGCCCGGCTTCAACTTCAACAACCAGCCGCTGGGCAACAGCGGAAGCACCAAGGCGATGAACAATTCGAATCTGGTCGGCGGGCAGGGCCTGTCCAGCTTTGGCGTCGGACGGATCAACAACGAGCTGGGCTACGGCGGCATGGTGCTCTCCGCGTCCAGCGAGAGCGTGAGCATCCTCATCCGCGCGCTACGGCAGTGCGGGCGGCTCGACATCCTCAGCCGGCCGCAAATCATGACGCTCAACAACCAGCTCGCCTCGATCCAGGTCGGCCAGCGGGTGTCGCTCATCCGCGGCACCGCCGTCAACGAAGCCGGCCAGACCAACCAGGTCAACCCCGAGGACATCGGGCTCATCCTCCGCGTCACGCCGCGGATCAGCCCCGACGGGCTTGTCGTCATGGAGGTTCTGGCCGAAAAATCCTCGCTGGGACCCGAATCGGAAGGCACCCCCGTTTCCATCTCGGCCACCGGCGAGCCCATCCGCCAACCCCCCATCAACACCACCACCGCCGAGACCGTGGTGGCCGCGCTGAACGGCCAGACAGTCGTGCTCGGCGGCTTGATCACCAAGGAGAAGGACCAGGTCCACCGCCGCGTGCCCTTCCTCTCCGACATTCCCATCCTGGGCCGCCTGTTCCGCTACGACTACGAATCGGACATCCGCACGGAATTGCTGATCATCATGACGCCCCACATCGTCAAGACCGAGGGCGACGCCGAGGCCGTCAAACAAATGGAGGTCGCGCGGATGCACTGGTGTCTGTGCGACGTGGTGGACGTCCACGGCGACGGCGGACTGCGCGGCCGCTTCGACGACTGGTCGAACGCCGAGACGCACGTCGTGCATCCCGACATGCAAGATCAAGGCGAAGTGATTCCCGCGCCGGAAGGAATGCCGGGGCCCTTGCAGCCAATCCCCCAACGGCCGGAGCTGGGGCCCGCCCCGGGTCCGCCGTCGTCGCATTGGATCCCCCGGCCGACGCCCGCGGCGTCCCCGCCGACGGCGGCCATGGGCGAGCCAACGGCCGCCATGCAGCCGATCCCGTCCTGGGGTCTGCCCCCCGAACCGATCCGGCCCGACCCGCGGATTTCGCGGGCGATCCCGCCGGCGCCGGCGTCGGTCGATGCGTCCGGCGCGGTTGCTCCGGCGACGTGGTATCCGCCGCGGACGCCGCCTGCCGCCGGGTCGAGCGGGGTCCAGCCCGCGGCCTATGGAGCGCCCGTCGTGCAACCAGTCCCGCCGCCGCCGGCGACGTGGCAATACCGATAAACACGCAACACCAAAGTCATCTCCAGGGTGATAACCGATGCGACGGAAGAACGTCCTAGCGCTTTCCCTGGCCCAGGCGTTTACGCCTGGGAACCAAAACGCCGAATCCCGTTTGTCCTTTTCCGTGGAGTCCCCTTTAGGGGACGGGAATCCGCGAAAACGGCCGCGAAATCGATCCATCGGCCCTGAAGGGGCTGGAAGGAAAAAAGACGACGTTCTAATCCGTGGTCCCAGGCGTGGACGCCTGGGCTACAAAAAATGGGTCTCGCAAACCATCATTCCTGGTTTTTCGCGAATCCGTTGGACGCTTTTCGCCCTGGTCTTCGTAGGGCTAGCCGGCGGTTGCAAGTCATTGGACCTCGAAAAGGCCGCATGGCCTTTGGGCAAGAAGGACGAGCCCAAGACGCCGGCCAAGGTGGTGGCCACCTGGAGCGAGGCGATCCAATATCGCAGCGACGCGATTCCCACCCGCGGCTTCGGCGGCCGCCTCACCTTCTTCGACGCCAAGGGCGACAAGCCCGTCAAAGTCGATGGAACGCTCGTCGTCTACGGCTTCGACGAAGCCAATCGCGAGCCGGGCGACGCCAAACCAGACCGCAAATTCGTCTTCGGCAAGGAAGGCTTCGACAAGCACCACAGCAAGTCGGAGCTGGGCCATTCCTATAGCTTCTGGGTCCCCTGGGACGAGGTGGGCGGCGAGCAAAAGGAAATCAGCCTGATCGTCCGGTTCACGCCGGCCGAAGGGCCCGTCATCGTTAGCCAGCAATCGCGGCAGATTCTGCCGGGCAAGGCGCCAGTGGCCACCAGCGCGCCGGCACAAATACCCCTCGCGCCCGGCAGCGGACCAATCGGCGCGCCGCCGGTCGCCCTGGCGGCCCACCAGGAGCCCGTTGCGCCGCAAGAACCCGCTGGCGTCTCGTACGAACGTCCGGGGCAAATGACGACGACCACCATCGCCTTACGGCCGCAGTTTGGCCGTCCCGGACCGGTCGCCCAACCGCAGTCGCAACCGCAACGGGGCGTGCCCGTCACTCGGGCAAACCCGGCGTGGAATCCGGCGGCATATCCGGCGAATCTTCCTCCGACGGCGGCGTCGGCAAGTCCGGTTGACCCGATGGCGCAACAGTCAGTTCATTACGCACCTGCCGCACTCCCGGCTCCATCCGCGCCAACTGCTCTGCCAGCAGTCGGTCGTGCTCCGTCGTCACGGTACCGCGGAGCGTCACCGTACGCCCCGAGGCCGACACAACGATCGGCCCGACCTTCTGGATCGTGGTCAACCGGGCCAGCCGTCCCGACAGTTCCTCCACAATCTGGCTGGGCGCCGGACGGCGATACGCAAAACCAACCTGCAAGCTGGTACGGATCTCGCTAGCGGTCGAGCGGCCCTGGCTGCCCATCCGGCCAGACTGTCCCGGTTGGCCTTGTCGGCCCAATTGCTGCATGCCGCGGCCGTAGCCTCCACTGCCGCTGCCCGTGCCGGAGCCATAGCCGCTGCCGGTGTTGCCCGCCAGCCCGCCCATCTGACTCATCACGTTGCGGACGTCTTGCGCGTCGGCGCCAACGAAGCCGGCGGTCTGCGCGCCGCGCATGGCGGACTGCCCGCCGCCGCGCGTGATGCCGGAGCTGCCCTGCCGCGTCATCCCGGCCCCGCTCATGCCGCTCGTGCCGCCGCTCATGGCGCTGCGGCCGACGCCCGAGTTGGTGAATCGCGAGCCGCTGGAGCCGACGCTCCGAGCGCCGAACATGCCGGAACTGGACGTGGACGACATGTTCCATTGCGCGGCGGCCGCGCCGCAGAAGACCGCAACGGCCGTCGCGCCCGCCACGATCCGCAGGACGTGTCTGAACATCAAGCTGTCCTCCGCCTCTGGAGATTCCGACGGTGTGCGAAGCCGCAAGCGGAAGACGGAATTCGACAATCCCGAATCCCGACCTTTCGCCCCCGTCGGTCTCATCGTCCATCGCGGCCGGTGCAGCCGCCAACGGCCTGCGTGCCCGGCGCATCCCGCAGACGTGGCAGGAAACGCACGATCGCGAAGCTACCGCGTAATTGTCCTATCTTCGTCCTCGGCGGCCGGAATCCCCCGATCGGCCGCCTCCCTGACCGCCCGGCCCGCCCCCTTGCATCTGCATCATCCATTGCATGCGGCGTTGGAACCGCTCGGCGTCGAACTGGGGCATGCCGCCCTGGCCGCCCTGGCCGCCGCCCTGAGGGACGGACACGGCGCCCGTCGTGGGCGCCTGGCCCGTGGCGGACGTCCGGCCGAATTGCACGGCGTCGCCGCCCAGGGAGGAAAGGGCCTGTTGCACCGCGGCCGGGTTCGCCCGGCGGAGCGTGACCACGCGGACCGACTGGCTGGAATCCACCGCCGCCAGGTCGAGCCGCCCGACAAGCTCCCTGACCTCCTCGTACAGTTTGTCCGGGGCCACGACCACGAGCGAATTGGTCCGTGGATCGACGCCGATGGACATCTTCTGGATCTCTTCGTCGGCGCCGCCACCGCCACCCCCGCCCCGGCCGCCGCGCGCTCCGCCGCGGAGCATTTGGATGAACTCTTGCGGCGACGGCTGGCGCTGGCCGCCTTCCTGCGAAGCCACCATCCGGTCCTGGTACACCTGCTTCACAATCTGGGCGACCTCCTCCGCCTGTGTGTTGATCAAGGGGATCAAACGCGGCCGCGGCAGGGCGAGCACCTCGGTGGGACCTTCCTTCTGGTCGAGAATGGTCAGAAGCTGCTTGACCGTGTCCAGGTCGGTCGCGTTGGCCTGGACGATCAGGGCGTTGAGCCGTTCGTCGGGCGTGATCTGGAGCGAACCGGAGGGCGTGATCGTGCCGCCGGAGCCGCCGGAGCCCAACATGGCCCCGACGATCCCGCCCGCGTCGCCCAAGGCCGCGCCGGCTAGGTCGCCAATGAGCGACCCGCCGCGCGACGCGCCGCCGCCGGTGAGCGTGCCGCCGCCGAAGATCTGGTCCAGCGTTTCGGCCACGGCCGCCGCCTTGGCGTGGACCAGATAGAAAATCGTCATCTCCGTGGCGCTACTCGACGCTCCGCCGGCCAACGTCGTGAGCAGTTGTTCGAACCGGTCCAGCGCCTTGAGGTCCTTCGAGGCGATCATGATCCCGCCGGGACCGGGCGCGACGATGATCGGCGCCGGCTCCTCGGCCGCGGCAGGCGGCGAAGAAGGCGCCGGCGCGGCGCCCGTCGGCTCCTCCGGCGCCGGCCCATCCGGCGCGGCGGGCGGAGCTTGCGAGGGCTCCTCCGGCGCCGAAAGCAAAGGCACGGGCGCCTGGGACACCAACCAGATACGCGCCGCGCGACCAACCGTCCTCGCGCTCCGCTCCAGCGGAGGCTCGGGACGCGGAGGTCCGTCGGCCGGCGCCGGCGTGGGCGGTTCCCGCGCAGGCATCGGCGGCGCGGCGGCCGGCGGCGCTGCCGGCGCCGGCACGAGGGGCTCCGGCATAATGGGCAAAGCAGGAGCGGGCGTTTCGTTCGGTTCTGACCCCGTGCCCGGCGCCGGCGCGCCTTGAGCCGGCACCGACTGCGGAATCGGATAGAGGTCAAACATCCCGCCCGCGCCGCCCGGCAATCCCGGCGCAGAGGAGTTCATCGACGGCACGACGGCCGAGGGCGTCACCACGCGGATCTTGTTTGGGCTAATCGTCGGCCAGACCTCTTGAATCCGCGCCAGGGCCGTCTGCGCGCCTCGGCCCGACAGAGGCAGCATCCGCACGTTCCGGGCGGCGCTGGCCGTCACGGAGTCGTCGCCCAGGTTCTCGCCCATCTTCTGCAAGAGCATGCGGATCTGCTCGATCTGCGCCCGCGTGCCCCGGATGAGCAGTTGCCGCGTGGTCGGGTCACCGTCCACCTGTGGCACCGACGCCCCCGCGTCCTTCGTCACGCCGAAGAGCTTGTTGATCGACAGCACGGCCAGCTTCGGATCGACCAGGCTCAGTTGGATCACCTCGATCTGCCGGGCGTCGCGTTGGAGCTGGTCCAACGTGGCGCGGATCGTCGCGTGATCGGCCGGCCGGGCCATCGCAATCAGGTAGCCCGTCTTCTCGTCGATCGCCAGCCGCACGTCCGGCTGCTTTTCCAGCAACGTCTGCATCACGTCGTAGACGACCTTGGGGTCGGCCGAGCTGATCGGATAGACCACCAACTGCGGCGGCAGATCGGCCAGGCCGCCGGCCTCTTGCCCCGGCCCCGGCACGTCCACCATATCGACGATCTCTTGCGCCCGGGCCAGCTGCTCCGACTTGCCCGTGGCCAGGATCCGCCGGCCCGTCGGGTCGGTCGTGAAGCTGATCGAGCCGTCCGGCGACGTGTTCGAGTCGTCGGCGATGTCGAACAACCGCCGCAGCACGGCGAGCGCTTCCTCGGGCAGGGCGTACTTCAGTTCAATGGCCTTCAATTCGACCGAACGAAGCCCCTCGGGATCCTCCACGCGATCGAGCACGCGGCGGATCGTCCGCAGCCGGCCAGCCGTCTCGGTCACCAGAATCTGGCGCGACTTGGGCAGCGTCACCACGGAGCCCTGCGGCCCGATGAGCGTGCTGATCTCGGCCTGGGCTTCCTCGGCCGAGAGCTTGTTGAGCGGAAAGAGCACGCGGACCAGCTCGAACTCGCCCCGCTTGTCCAATTCGTCGACCGAAATGGTGTCCACCAGGTTCGGCGGGATGCCGTCCTCGAGGTTGACAACCATGAGCATCCGGTCGCGGCGCACGAGCGTGTAGCCCCGGGTGAGAAGAACGCCGTTGAGCACGTCGATCATCTCGGTCGGCGTGTACTCGCGATCGTCCGTGTAGTTGAACGTGCCCGGCGGGGGGGCATCCATTACCAGCGACCAGCCGGCCTGCTGCGCCAACCAGTCCAACACGTCCGCCCAGGGCTGATAGCGGAAGTTGAATTTCAGCTTGTCGGGCCGCGCCGCCGGCGGGATCGGCCCCGGCGCCGGCCCTGGGCCGGGCCCCTCCGTCACCACGGGCCCGCGCGGGCCCATGCCCGGCGGCGCCATGGGCCAGCCGGGCATCGGCGGGCCGCCGGGCGCCCCCGGCGGGACGAGCTCGCCGGCCGGACCAGGCATCGCCCCCGGACCCGGCGTCATCGGTCCGGGCGATGCGCCGGGACCAGGCATCCAGCCCGGACCTGACATCGCACCGGGGCCAGTTATTCCGTCCGGCACGGGCATCGCCACCACGCCGCCCGGCGCCGCCGGCGCGCTCGGTGGCGCGGCCGACTCGACCGGCGCCGCGCTGGCCGGAACGACCTTGCCGCCGGCCAGGGCCTCCATCACGCCGCGCTGCGGCGGGCTGAGCACTGCGGCCAGCGACCGCTCCGCTTCGTCGCGGATCACCCGGGCACGGTCGCGATCGGCCTTCAGAAGGCGTTCGTCGCGGCGTTTGATGATCTCGGCCACCTTGGCGGTCTGCTCCGGCGAGAGGCTGAGCCGACCGGCCACCTCCGGCTCGGCCAGGGCGGTCATGCCCTTGAGCCGGACGCGAACCCCCTCCAGGAGCGCCCGTTGCTGCACGCTAAGAACCGCCAACCCTTTCTGCTCCGATTCCTTCCGGAACGCCGCCAGCCGCTCGCGCCGGGCGTCGGCCGAGGCGTCGCGGAGCTCCAAGGCCAGCTCGACCGCCTCCGCCTCGCGCGACTCGATCAGGGCGAGCAATTGCTCGCGCTGCGTCGGGGTCAGTTGCACCTCCTGGGCGACCTCGTCCTTGGCCGTGAGGGCCAAAACACCCAGGTAATCGTCGTTGGCCCGGGCTGGCCCGACGCACACCGCCAGGATCGAGCCGAAAGCCAAAGCCAGAAGAAAGAAGATGACGCTGCGGCGGGACATGGTCGCTCCCGAGACGAATGTCAGAAAGGACGTGCGGAGTGAGGCCAATTATTTCATCCTATTCCCCCGTGCGCCCAGCTTCCACCCGAAAACCCCAGCCGGCGCGCACCCTCCCCTTATTAAAACACCGCTTGGCCCCTAAGCGACCGCATCAAAACGCGAACCAAGGGCGTTATGGGTAACCCCACAGAGGGGATTGACGATGGCCTGGATTGCCCCGGATTTCCCTGTCGGCGTTCTCGGGCCCCTAGGACCCAATGTGTGCCTGGGGCGAAACAAAGTGGCGGACGTAGTCGCCACGAACGGACACACGACTTGACATTTACGCAAATAGCGTATATTTTTACGTTGTATGCGTAAATTAAGCCCTATCGATCCGCTTATTAACAAGACGACGCAAGCCCTGCTTGTGGTCACGGTTCTTGCCCCCGGTCGATCGTGGTACCTTAGCGATCTGGCAAGGCGCCTCCACTGCCGGCCGTCGAGCCTGCAGCAACCGCTCGCCTCGTTGGTGGCCGCCGGCGTGCTCACTCGCCGCAAGGACGGAAACCGGGTCTACTATCAGGCCGATCCCGACTGTCCCTTCCTGGGCGAACTGCAGGGGCTTCTTGCCAAGACCGTGGGGTTGGTCGACGTGGTTCGAGAGGCCCTGCTGCCACTTGCAGACAGGATGGAAGTCGTCTTCCTCTTCGGGTCCGTTGCCAAGTCAAGTGAGCGGTCGGCCAGCGACGTGGACGCGATCGTGATAGGAGACGTCGGCCTTGCCGAGTTGTCGCCGCTTTTGGATGTCGCGGAGGGACGGCTCGGACGGCCCGTGAACGCCAACGTCTATCTGGCCGAGGAATTCGCGACGAAAGTCGCCGAGAAGAACCACTTTCTCACCTCGGTCCTGAAGCAAGACAAGCTCTTTGTGTTGGGTACGCCGCATGACCTGGAAAGACTTGTTGGGAGAGGGACGCGTTGAACGCCACAAGACCAGCCGGGAGGAGTTGGCCGATCTGGGAAACGCCTGTGACCGAGACCTCCGCGACGCGGCGATCCTGGACTTGTCTTCCGACAACCGATTTGGGCTGGCCTACGAAGGCGCGCTGCTCGCGGCCAAGATGGCCATCGCGTGCGCGGGCTATCGGGCAAAGGGACAGGGGGCCCATCAAACGACGTTTGCGGCCTTGAAGCTCGTTTTAGGCGATGAGATCCACGTGACGGCCAACTACCTGGAACGTTGTCGGCGAATGCGCAACAAACTCAGCTACGACGCCGCCGGAGTCGCCACGGAACGGGATGCGGCCGAGCTGCTCGGCAAGGCTATGGATCTCCGAGGGATCGTCGAACGGTGGATCGCCGAGAACCATCCCGACTTCTGGTGAAACGCTCTCCGCCGCGTCTTCCGTCCGCTCTTCCTCGCTCGTGGATAGGCCGTCGGATTTCTGCTGTCGGGCGAGTTCGGCCCGGGCGGTGGACTCCATGTTCGCGGCGGCCGCGGCCACGCGACGGTCCTGGGCCGACGGCTCGGCGGGGGCCAGAGCGGCGGCGCGGATGACCTGCGCCTTGCGGATCGTGTCCTCCGGATCGGCCTCCGGCGACGTGTCGAGGGCCACCTCGCCGCCGACCGCGTAACGCCGCCCGTCCGGACCCTCTTGGTACTCGAATCGCGCCCCGCCCTTTGCATAGGGGCCCGCGACCGAAAGATGCGCCTGCTCGTGCGCGCGGACTTCGCGATCCACGGCGGCCAGCTCGAGAACCTGACGCCGCTCGTCGAGGGTCAACTGCGTGGGCAGGGCCGCGGGTTCTTCCTCGCCGGACTCAGCGGCCTGGGCATCGGCGGCCGCCCGGGCCTCGGGCGAGAGATCCAACGAGTCGCCCTCTGCCGCGCCCGCCGCGGTCGACTCGTCCGCGCGATCCGCCTCGGCGCGCCGCGACCCGCGGAGGCCGACCGGCCCCGGCGGCAACATCGCGGAGAGAATCGCCCCGATTCGCATCGCTAGAACGCATCCGAAGATGTAGCACAGCCGCCCTCGGCTGTGCGGAAACGGGCGCACAGCCGATGGCGGCCGTGCCACAAACGGTGAGGGCTGGCGCGCCTGCCCATGTCTTTCATCGTCCACCGCCGGGTCTCGGCTGGCCCGATTGGCAAACACGGCCGGTTATGACGATTCCGAGGGCGATGGCGGCGGCGTTTCGGCCGGAGGAAGGGCGCCACTGCTGGCTTGCCCAGCAGTGCCCGGCGGATCCGCGGGATCAACACTGCTGGGCAAGTCAGCAGTGGCACCCGATTCGTCGCCGGACGAGCCGGCAGTGGCGCCCACCGCGACGACCTCCGCCAGCCCGGGCTCGGCCGCCGCGACCATCTGCCGGGTGAGCCGGGCGGAAAGGAACAGGGCGCCGGCGGCGACAATTACACCCAAGACACACAGCCCTGCAACCAAGAACTCCTCGATGACAACGCTCACCACGGCGGCCACCATAAAAACGGGGGCGGCGGGCGCGCCAATGATCGTCGCCGGCCACACGAACAAGAGCAACGCGGCGCGATGCCACGGCTTCTGGATCCCCGCGCGGGACATCACCTGGGCACACTTCGCCCAGAAGGCGGTACAGGCAAGCCACGCGAAGATGCCCACCAGCCACATGATCCAAGCCGTTTCCTTGGTGGGCGTCCCGAAAAGGCCAAAGACCAACGCGGTAATGATTTGAAGGAGGACGGCCAGGCAAAGGAAATCGGCGATGGTAAACTGCGTCGGACGCCGCCATCCTTTCGCCGCCTCGTCTAATGGCCGCAGCACCCAGCGGGCCATCAAGCATATGTCCACACACAGGAGGATGAACAAGAATGCAACGAAAAAGATGAGGAAGACGGCGAGACAGGAATCTACCATCTACGGTTCATCCTTCCATCGTCCCGCGTTCGCGCGGTGGCCGGCATGCTCCCAATACCGGTAACAACGATCATGCTAAGGGGAGCAGGCATTTGCTTCACGGGTCGTCATGGGAGAAACCACCACGTCGTCGAAGACAACCTGTCCCAACGGTGAGGTCTTGAGAAACTCCAGGCCGACCAACCTTCAAATCAAATGAAACCTCGTCTGCCTTCCGCCGATGGGGCGGCAGCGGCCGGCGGTGAAAACGACGTCTTCCTCGACGGACATGCGGACCTCTTTTTCACTGAAGCCGGGCACCATCCGCGAGGCGGAGAGTTCCATGGTGAAGACGCTGTTGTCGTTCAGTACGACGTCGCCGCGGCCCTCGCAGCGTTCCTGCTCCCACGGCAGCCCGATGAGCGGGCCGGGCTCGTGCAGGAACAGGCCGAGCGAGTGCGAGTAGATTTTGGGGTCGGGGATGCCCTCGCGCCGGGCGCGGGCGAGCATGTTGGCCAAAAGCTCGTTGCCGGTCAGGCCCGCGCGGAATTCGGCCATGAACACGTCCTGCAATCGGTGCACCTGGGCCAGCAGGGCGTACATGCCCTCGGGCGCGTCGGTCTCGCCGGGCCGCGGCAGGTACGCCCACTGCTGATGGTCGCTCGTGAGCCGCAGGTACTTCACGCCCACGTCGCAGCGGATGAAGTCGCCGGGCCGCAACACGGGGTCGTTGGGACCAAATTGGGCTTCGGCCGCGTCGCCGCGGGTGCGGATGAAGTAGGGCTTGAAGGCCATTTCCAGGCCCAGGTCGGCCGCGCGTTGCCAGTAGTGCCACACGAGGTCGTCCAGCGTGGTCAAGCCCGGCACGATCACGCGGCGGCTGTAACACTCGGCGATGACGTGTTTCGCCACGTCCACGACGTGTTCGTACAGTTCGATTTCGTCGTCGGTGAGCGTCGAGGCCCAGCGTGTGGCCGTCGCTTCGGCCGAGACGAGCCGGCCGACGTACTCGGCCCCCAGCGCCTTGACGAGCTGCTCATACAGATTGTGCGTGAGCCCTCCGGCGGCCCATTGCACCTGGCCGACGTTGATGCCGATCCGCTTCGGATCGCGCTGGGCGACGATCTCGTGGAGCATTGCCCATTGCTCGGAATGATGACGGCCCTGCCACGGCTGCTCGAAGAGGCCCTGCGTGTCGGTCATCGACAGGTTGATCCGCTCGACGCCCTGGTCCGGCCCTCGATCGAAGAGAACGAGGATCTGCAAGATCGGCCGCCACGTGGCCATGGGCATCATCGTGTCGTGGATGGGGTCGGGATTGTCCTCCTGGCACAGGATGAGCCACATGTCCAGCCCGCCGTCTCGCATCGCCACGGGCAGCACCGTCTCGAACCGTCGTTTGAGAATGCGATGGATCACCGCGTCGCGCTGGCGCATCGGGAGCACGCGGGGGAAGCATGGAGATGAAGGAGAACCCGTCGGGCAGGACATGAGGCGACCTCCAGCGTAAGGGTGTGCGGAACACGGTCATCATAGGCTTCACGCGAGTGTGGATCGTGGCCTTTTGGAGTGTGGCGACTTGTCGCTGCTTTGGGCCAAGCTTGCCGGTTTGGATATCGGTTCTCTCTGATCCGTCCAAAGCGGCGACAAGTCGCCGCACTCCAAAGTGGGTTAGGGCGGACTCACCGCGTCCACCACGCGGCGCCAAAGGGCTTCACCGCTCAGGGAGTTGGTCATAATCACCAGTCCGCGACGGGTTCGGCGGTCGAACTCCGCGTAGCAGCGGAAGCCGGAGCCGTTCGCGCCGCCGTGGTAGACGCGATCGCCCGATCGGGCGGCGTCCACGGGCCAGCCAAGCGTCCACCAGACGGGCTCGTCCGACGCGTGGCCGGACCGCGTGACCGGCTTGCGTCCCGCGGCCAGCACCGCGCGCGTGAGCATCGCGTCCAGCGACTTGGCCGAAAGCGAATGCGCGGCCGAGCGGTCCGGATCGAGCATCTCGGTGAGAAACGTGGCATAGTCGCGGGCCGAGCAGTAGAGCGAGAAGCCGGCGTTCGCGCGGCGGTAGAGCGGTCGGTTCTCCTTCAAGCGTCCCTCGGCGTCGTGGCCCGCGGCAGCCAGCTCGGCGAAGCGATCCTCCCAGACGTAGCTGCTGTGGGCCATGCCCAGCGGATCGAACAGCCGCTCCTTCATGAGCTTTTCGGCCGGCGTGCCGGTGATGTGCTCGACGACCGTCTGAAGATAGTAGTATCCTTCGCCGGAATATTCGAAGCGGCTGCCCGGCTCGAACCCGACCTTAAGCGGGCTCTTGCTCCGCCACCCGCCGGGACGCCAGTTGGGAAAGCCGGTCGTGTGCGACAGGACCATCCGCGCGGTGATCCGCCGGTGCCGCGGTTGGTCGGGCAGATACGGTTTGTCGAGATATTCCACCAGCGGCCGGTCCAGATCGAGCCGGCCCTGCTCGACCAACTTCATCGTCACGTAGGCAAACGGCGGCTTGGTCATCGAGCAGGCTTCGAAGAGCGTGTTCGTATCGACCTTCCCAGGACTGCCTGCCCGACGAACGCCGTAATGCCGTTGCCAGGCGATCCGGCCGTCCTCGACGCCCACCACCGATACGCCCGGCACGTGACACTCGGCCATCCAGCCGGGCACGAGCCGGTCGAGCCGCTCCGGGGGCGTTTCCGAATCTTGGGCCAGCGCCGCGGCCGTCCACGAAATCGCCATCGCGCCGGCGAGCGCTACAAAACGGTAAGGTCGTTCGATGTCTTTCATGGCAACGAAGGCACCCGGCCAAGGGAATCGCGGCACACCGTGCAACCACCCGTCATTGTACCATCGGATCGGCCGGTACGCGACGAGGACGGCTTGGCGGGACACGTTACCGATTGGGTACTACCGCGATGGCACGTAGCGCTCGTACCGGTACGCGAGGATCTTCTCTTCGCCCGGCTCGAGCGTCACGCGCCAGCGGATCGAGCCCTCCCGCTCCAGAAGGCGGAGCTTGGTCGAGTCCAGCGACGTCGCGCCGCCGTGCTCGGCGGTGGTCGGTTTGCCGCGCAACGTCAGCTCCGCCGTCTCGTCGTCGAGCACCTTGAGCGTGTACTCGGGGATCCAGGTGATGCCCTTGCGAAGGTAGGCCATGCCGAGGCCGACTTCGCGGGTATCCCGTCGCGCCTCGTCGGCGACGTGGATCCGCGGCGGCAGGTCGAGGATCTGCATCTTTTTGAGCCCGGCCAGCGAAACGGCAAAGCTGTTGGCGTCGTCTTCCAGGACGGCGAAGTCCGGCCCTACCGAGACGAGCCGGCCGGCGGCCGTGCGGTCCTGGCCCTTGTGGCGGTAGGACAACTGCACGTTGAGATTCCTGGCTGCTTCGAGCCGGGCCCGCTTGGCCGCCGCGTCCTTCGGCGCGTCGCGGCCGTCGAACTCGACCACCTCGCCGGGACCGGTCCCGACGACGTCCACCATCTGTTTTTCGTCCTGCGCGTAGATGGCCAGCGTGCCGAACGCGGCCGGCGGGATCTTCTCGGCCACGCACCAACCGTCGCGCAGGGCCACCGTGCCGTCGCACATGAAGAAACCCAGGCCGTTTTTGAACACGGCCACGGACCGCGTGCGGGGCTTCCAAACGTGCGGATTCTCCTCGTCGTCGGCCGCCGCGCCGGGCAAATTCGCCAGCACGGCGACCGAGATCAGGGCCACCAAGCCGAGCCATCGTCGCCAACGCATCGAGGCCGCGCGAAACACGTGACTTGCACTCATGGGTAAGTCTCCTCGAAACACGGGGACTCAAGTGGAACCGATACCCACAGTGTACCGAGGTTTGCCCCCGGCGCGCGTAACGGGTTGGTAACATCGCGCATGATTTGACAATATGCGACAGAGGAGACCGCGGACCATTGGCTCTCGAATACGCCGTTCAGTGCGCCACAGGAAGACTGCCGGCGCCCGGCAAACGAAGCGGGCCGCTTCGTGGCGGCCCGCATTGTCGTTTCCCGTTTTGTGATATCCGCTTCAGCTCGCCCTTCGATTGCAGGCGGGCTTACGGCTGGGGGCTACCTTCCGACTGAGGCACTTTGGGCACGTCTTGCAGCGAGACTTCTTTGACACTCAGATCGGCGTAGATCACGTGATAGTTGTTGCCTATTTTGCACCAGAAGATCGGCCGGTTCGGCGTGCCCAGCTTGACGTCCTTGCCGGCATAGTGCCAGTCGCCGTGCCGCATGATCGCATGCAGACTCGCCATGGCCGCCGGAAGCTTCGTGACAATTTCAAGTCCTTCCTTCTGCAGCTCCTCGAGGTTCTCTTTTGTCAGTCTGCCGACGTCTTGGCCCGGGAGGAGACGAAGATCCTTGTCGACGTCCATGCCGTACTCCTTCCAACGGTTTGCGACCGAGCGCTTCATGATCCCATCCATCCCTTGCTCGCCGCGCAAGGTGGCGGGAAAGACGCCGTCGTTCCGCTCCGCCGCCATGCCCAACGTGTCCGCCAGGGGGCCAAGCGGGCCTTTCGAGAAATCCAATTGCTCCTGGTTGACCCTGTACCCTTCCGGCGCGTCAAGGCTGAACAGGGCGGGGTCCAAATCCACGCCGACCTGGAAATCCGTCATCACGATGCGGACCTCGACCTCGCCGCCGCCCACGTTCTCGACGCGGACCGGCAACGACGTTTTCGGATCGGCCCAGATTTTAGTCTCCCCAACGGCCTTCCCATCCACGTTCCGATATCGAATGCGAAAGGCCTCGACGCGGCGGCCGTCGATGGTCTCGATGCCGAGCCGCTCCACGTTTCCGCCCTTGCCGCTTTTGGCGTTGGCAATCATTTCGCGCAAGTCGACGAAGCTTCTGCCCAGAGGAGCCCCCGCCGGAAAGTTCTTGAGCTTCACGACGACGGCCGTTTTCGTTTTCGCATCGTGACTGACCATCTTGTCTTCCTGGCCGTCGAAGACGATAATCGACGCGACGCCTTTTACTGTCCGCTCCATGCGCTCATGGCTCGGCGCCATGAACATGCCGACGCCGGTGGTGGTCTCGGCCTCGCCTTGCGGCCGCTTGACCACCACAGTGAACTTCCACGTGGCGGTGTGAATGCCGTTGATCGCCTCAGCCACGTCGGCGAATGCGAGGGCGGCCCCGCTGCCGGGCACCAGCCAAGACAGCAGCCCAAAAAAAGCGACCAAAACCGCGGCAGCCACGGCCATTCTCGTTCTCGGCCTCATATTCTTAATCCTTTCGATTATTGTCATGGGGTAGGGTTGGTCGGCGGCCTGCCGGACTGCGGCGACCAATTGGGCGACCTGATCCGGCGGCAATTCGCCGGGGATTGGATCGCGCAATACGGCGTTGACCGCCCGCTCGAGCAAGTCGTCGTGATGGATGTCTTCGTGGTCTTCCATCTTCCTTGTCCTCAAGCGTCTTTTCCCGCCGCGCCATGCAAAGGCTCGAGGATCCCTTGCAGACGCCGGCGCGCGCGGGAGAGCAACATACGGGCAGCCGTGGGGCTGATGCCTAACCGCTGGGCAACCACCTCGGAGGTCATCTGCTCGAAGCACGTCAGACAAAACACCTCTGCTTGCCGGCGGGGGAGTCGGCCCACGGCGGCTCGCAAGCGATCGGCAAGCTCACTCGCCTCAGCGTGGCCCGACGGGCTTGGCTCCCGGCTGATCGCGTGGGCTGGGTCCGCCTCGGTGTTGCGTCGGCCGCGCTGCCGACAGCGCACGCGGAGCAGGTCCAGGGCTCGGGCGGTGGCCAGGCGCCGCAACAATGCGGTCCAGTCGCGAACGGGCTCGCGCCGCTCAATCTTGACGGCCTCCAGAAACGTCTCCTGGACGCAATCCCACGCGTCGGCATCGTTTCCGACGAGGCGGTGGACCGTGCGCCGCACGATTTCCACGTGTTGGCCTACCACCGCTTCCCAATCCGTCATCGTCGGACACTCGCTGGGGCACTCGTCACAAACCGCGGTTCAATAGTGTAGTCGATCGCAGCGACGGCGATGTAACGCGAAATCTGAAGTGATCTTTCGGTCTCCACACGAAAACGGGAGAACGGGCCTTGCCGCTGGGTCCGGGCGTGGACCTTGGACTGCCCAGGGGTCGAACGTGCCCACGACGAGCGCGGGCCTGGCGCGGCAGACACCCCGGCCATCACGGACGCCCTTCAGCCGGCACAGCCGCGGCATTCTACCCCGAAAGCACTAGTTTTCGGCCGAACAACGCAGGGGCAGCACGGGAATCCGGCGGGAAACGGGCATTCTACTTGATGTATACCAGACATTCGCACATAATGGACTTCAATACCTGTACTGTTGAAGATCGCCAACGAATCGTCAATCGTCCTTGGTATACATTGGCGTCGGGAGACGCAACCAGTATGGGGGGCTTCCTGGCTCGACATCTACCCCTTCGGAGCAGACAGTATGGCATCCACCAGTTCGGCTCACTCTTGGTGGGGGATTCTCCGCGCCGGCGCGGCGGCGGGAGTTCTCCTGGCGTGTCTGTTTGCGGGCATGCCCTCCGCGGCCCACGCCATCACGCTCGACGAACTCCGCGCGGAGCGCGAGGCGGCCAAACACCGCGAGCGCCGCCTCATCTTCAACAACGACGGCGGCGACGTGATCTACGGCGCCGAGCACACCCCGCAGGGACTCTTGGACGTGCGGACCTCCGGCCTGGCCGGCACGCAAGTCGATTCGATCTACTACACCTCGCGCAGCTCCGGCTTTGGCCTGTTCACCCACAACACGCAGGTCGGCGAGATCTTCACCAGCACCGGCGGACGATACAGCAACAACATGACGCAGGACCTGATCGACCAGGGCACCGACGTGCTCAAGGTGATGAGCCAGTTCGCCCGGGCAAACGACATCGAAATGATCTGGTCGATGCGGATGAACGACACGCACGACGCCAGCGGCGATTCCTACACGTACGCCTTCCCGCGGCTCAAGGTCGATCATCCCGAATGGCTCATGGGCAGCCTTACGGATCGCCCGGCCCACGGCGCGTGGTCGGCCATCGACTACGGCGTGGCCGAGGTCCGCAGCCTCGCGCTGGCCTACGTCGAAGAGGTCTGTGAGAACTACGACATCGACGGCGTGGAACTCGATTTCTTCCGCCACCCCTTCTACTTCCGCTCGCACACCTCGGGCGGCAAGGCCACGCAAGCCGACCGCGACCAGATGACCCAGCTCATCCGCGACATCCGGACGATGACCGAGCGGGTGGGGCTCGAACGCGAGCGGCCGTTTCTCCTGTCCATCCGCATCCCGGACTCGATGGGCTATTGCCGCGACATCGGCCTGGATGTGACCCAGTGGCTCCAGGAGGGGCTGGTCGACACGATGGCCGTGAGCTGCTACGTCCGCGCCGAGCCGTGGAGCGCGTCCGTGGCCCTGGGCCACCAGTACGACGTGCCCGTCTACGCCAGCCTGAGCGAGTCGCGCATGAGCGGCGAGGCCGGCGCGATCCGCAAATCGTTCGATTCGTACATGGCCCGGGCAAGCGGCGCCTGGCAGGAGGGCGTGGACGGCATCTACATGTTCAACTACACCGACGACGATAGCCCGCTGTGGAACATCGCCGGCGATTCCGCCACGCTCGCCGGCGTGAACAAGGTCTACACCACCGGCGCACGCGGCGTGGGCTACCTCTCCAGCAGCCTGGCCGGCGGCATGGCCTACCTGAACCGCACCGTCGTCTCGCCCGAGCGGACCATGACCATCGCGCCCGGAGCGTTCCGAGACATTCCGCTTACGATCGGCGACGACCTTTCGGGCCGCTCGCCCGCCGACGCCCGGGCAAGGCTGCGCCTCCAAGTGGCCAACCTGTCGAGCGCCGACGGGCTTTCCGTGTGGCTCAACAACACGTTGCTCCCCACCGGCAGCCTGGCCAACGGATACCTCGACTACATGCTGGATCTGTCGCTGGTCGAGCAGGGTAACAATGTCTTCCGCATCGCCGGCGATCCGTTCCTCGGCGGCAACGTGACGCTGAAGGACTTCTTGGTCTACCTGAGCTTCCGGCCCATCGGCTTTCGGGCGCCGACGCTCGAAGAGGCCTTCCTGACCGGCAGCCCCGCCGATCCCGCGCGGGGGCAATACGCCGTCGGCCCGCTGGTGGGCGCGGCGCCCAACGTTTCCCCCTTCGCCGGCCCCTGGGTCCAGGGACAAGGCTCGCATCCGGAGTACTTCCAGGTCGTCGCCTCGGGCCTGGACCGCGCGGACCTGGACACCCGCGCCGGCGCCGTGCGCTACCAATCGCCCACGGCCCTGGCCGGCGCGCAAACCGCCCTGCGCACGTTCGCCAGCGACGCCACGACGTCCGATCGCGTGTTCTACATGGCCGGCTTGATGAGCATCGACGAGAACTTCTCGACCGACGCCGGCGCGACCGCGATGACCGGCCTCTTGAACGCCGAGGAAGGCGATCCGAACGTGCCTTGGACCATTGGCATGCAATGGGGCTTTCAGAGCGATGGGGCCGGCGGCGTCGACGCGGTGGTGCGCTATCGCGACAACGCGACGAACTACCCCGTCGTCACCACCGTGGTCGGCGACAACGTCGAGCCGGGGACACATCTGTTTGTCGTGCGGGTGGACGTGGACGTGTCCAGTTCGACCGACAACGTCGCCGTGTGGCTCGACCCGGCCGACACCTGGAGCGAGGCGGCCCCGTCGCTCGCGTTCGACGCCGCCTGCTGGCTCTTGCCCTCCGACAACCCGGACCGCCTCGTGGATACGCTCGTGCTGCGCGTCGCCAATGCGGGCGCCGGCGCGGCGGTGCTGTTCGACGAGATCCGCCTGGGCAAGACGTGGAACGACCTCTTTCTCCCGCTACCCGGCGACGTGCCCGGCGACGCCAACGGCGACTGCGTGGTCGATCGCCTCGACGCGGCGATCCTGGCCGCCCACTGGCTCGCGACCGGCGGGGTGGCTTGGACCGACGGCGATTTCAACGCCGACGGCCGGGTGGACGATCTGGATCTGGCGATCCTGGCCGCCAACTGGACGGCCGCGCCGTCCGGCGCGAACGTGCCCGAGCCGTCGGTTCCCGGGCTCCTCGCGGGCGCGGCGATCGCGCTGGCCGGGCGATGGTTCGCCCACGGCCGAGGACGTTGAGGACATGTTTGGAGATGCGTTGCGGCCGACATGGGGGTGCCACTGCTGGCTTGTCCAGCAGTGTTTCTCCCCCGGAATCCGCGATGTTCTCCCGCGGGATTGGCCGCGCACTGCTGGACAAGCCAGCAGTGGCACTCCACGCCGTTAACCCTATTTTTGTCTGTTGTGGTTGCTTTTTTATGCAAGTGGGTTACGGAAGCCGTTGCCCCGAAGGGGTTTTTTAAGAACGTGTTTGGAAAGTCGGATTTCCCATCCGGCGGCCAGTTCGGCTGGCTTGAGATGGCGTAACATGCGATGAATCATGCACACG
>JAFGDS010000004.1 GCA_016931995.1 Pirellulales bacterium | reverse complement strand
CTGGCCCCAACGGGGCCTCTTACAACACAATCCGCCCCGCCTTGCGGGGCAAGCCAAACCCACGCCCTACGGGCGTGGTCGATTAGAACTCCATCGCCGTGCGCATCTCGAAGATGTTCATGTTCCCCTCCAGCCCGCCGTCGTAAAGCGTGCTGTTGACGTAGTTGAACATAATCTTCGTGTACGGGTTCAGATACCAGTTCAGGCCGATCGTGTGGTCGGACGCCCGGCCGCCGAGGATATTCTCGTCGTTCAGGTCGATGTAGGAATACCGGTATAGGATTTCCCACGCGCCTTTGCCCGTGTGAACGTAGCCGTCCTGGGCGCGGACGCGGAAGAAGTTCTCGTGCGGCACGACCCGCTCGAAGATGCCGCCGTCGCGCTTGTACGGCCGGTGCTCGCCCGTGAGGAAGTAGCTCACGTAGCCGTACAGGCCGTTGAAGTACAAATCGGGCTGGGCCGACCGCCGCACGAACGCACCGAACCACTCGCCTTGGAGCGAAAGCGGCCCATACACCCACGCCGACTCCGCCCCGATGAGCTGCCACGACGGCACTCCCGTGATGCTGCCGGTATCCACGATGTAGTCGGCCAGATGCGCCTCGGGACGCTGGCGGAACCGGACGTTGTCGTCGGCGATGTCGCGGAAGCTGTAGCTGCCGCCGACGTGGAAGAGCCCCCGGCCCGACGTGGCCTCGTCGTACCACGGCAGAAACGTGCCGCGCATCGTGCAGGCGACGCCGCCGTCGTCGTCCTTGAAGATCGGTGGGTTGGCGTTGATCTCGTCGGCGAACGCGCCGATCGCCCAGGTACCCCGCTCCTCGGCGTACGTGTTGAAGGCCATCACGCCCACGCGACGCGAGGGCACGAACGCCCCCTCGTCCGGCAATGAACGCTCCAGGAAGCTCGTGTGGTTCGAGCTGGCAAGCTGTTCCAGGCCGACAGGCTCCTTGTACTGTCCCATCCGCACGTGGCCCAGCAGCGGCAACTCCTTCACCGTGATGTAAACGTCGCGGAAGCACGTGCTCTGAATCGTCCGGTTGTACACCGTGTTAGGCGGCTCGCCCTGGTTGGCAACGTCGGTGCCAGCGAAGTCGAGCTGAATCTTGTAATCCACCACGTGGAAGGCCTCGCCGGAGGCGGACAGCCGCACGCGGCGGAACTCGGTGCCGTTTTGCTGGTCGCCGATCTGCGCGTAGCTGGCGGCGTTCTGATTGAACGAGGCCACGTCCCAGTGGATGCGCCCGCCCAGCTTCACCGACGGCGCGCCGGCCGCCTTCTTCTTGGCCGTGTCTTCCGCGTCCTTCATTTTTTTAAGCTGGGCCTCGAGATCGGCCACGCGGGCGTCCAGGCCATTGTCGGGCACGAAGGTGGCTGGCGTATATCCCGCCTCGCCGCCCGGCGCCGGCACGGCGTACGCCGGGTCCGAGGAGATCGAGTACGCCTCGGCGTCATGGGGGCTCCCATCGACGGCCGTTTGCCCCAACGACCAGGTCGCCGCGGGGCCGCCCATCACAACCACGGCCAGTATTGCCAGCCCGAAGGGCAAGGTCCTTTGCATGAATGATCCTCCTTGAAATCCATCCGGTCGCTGTTGCCAAGTCGTCATGGGTTTTCCGGGCGGTCCGTGCCCGAAGGTTTGGAGTATGCCGCGCAACCGGCCCTTGCGGTTCTCTCAGTGCGTTCATCGGAACCGCGCCAGACCGGGTTTTGTTAGAAAACCGTTAATCCGCGCCATCCGGAACGCGCCCGCGCCCGCACGAACGCTACAGCCCACACATGCCGCAAGCCCCGCGCGACACAAACGTCACAACCGGCCCTTTTGCCGCGTCGCGGCTGGGGTTGCCCCTCCCGGCGAACCTCCATATAGTGGGGGGACCGTGCATGGAGTCGTCCCGAAGACCCTCGCGCCCGTCATTCCGAGCGAAGCGTCATTCTGAGCGCAGCGAAGAATCTCTCCATAACGCGTCTAGCCAGATCCTTCGCTTCGCTCAGGATGACCTGCTTTGCTTAGTGCCACTGGCTCTGCCAGTGCCGGCCGAGTGCCTTTGGCTTTGCCAGTGCCGGCCGAGTGCCACTGGCTCTGCCAGTGTCGGATGCGCGCACTGGCGGAGCCAGTGGCACACAAACCAAGTGGCACTCAAAGCAGAGAAAGGAACCCTCGTGAACAAAAACCCGCGTCTGGGCGCCGCGCAATGGCTCGTCCTCGCCGCCGCGTTCCTGGGCTGGATGTTCGACGGCCTCGAGATGGGCCTGTTCCCCATCGCCGCCCGGCCAGCCCTGCTCGACCTGATGAGCACGACGGACGCCGCCGGCCAAATGGTCCCCCCTGACGAGGCCCTCGTCGGCGAGGTCTACAGCTATCTCGTGGCGCTATTCCTCGTCGGCGCCGCCGCCGGCGGGTTTCTGTTCGGATGGATGGGCGACCGGATCGGGCGCGTCCGGACCATGGCCCTGAGCATCGCCACCTACGCGATCTTCACCGGCCTGTGCGCCCTGGCCACCGCGCCGTGGCACCTGGGCGCGTGCCGGTTCCTGGCCGCGCTCGGGATGGGCGGCGAATGGTCGCTCGGCGTGGCATTGGTAATGGAATGCTGGCCCGAACGGTTCCGCCCGATTCTGGCCGGCGTGATCGGCGCCGCGGCCAATGTCGGCTTTTTGGCCATCTCCGTGCTGGGGGCGCTCGTGGCCGTCACGCCGGACCAGTGGCGGTGGATCATGGTCGCCGGCGCCGCGCCGGGCCTGCTGGCCATCCTCGTCGTGCTCTTCATCCCCGAGTCGCAGCGGTGGAAAGATTCAGTCAAGAAACGCGTCTCGCAACCCTTGCGCGAGGTCTTCTCGGGCGATCTCTTGAAACCGACCGTCCTGGCGATCGTCTTCGCCTCGGTCGCGCTCATCCCGACGTGGGGCGCTGTTTCCGGGTTCCTGCCGCTCTGGGTGGACCAAATGGCCGGAAAAGAAAATCCCTACGCCAAGGGACAGATCCAGATTGTCGTGTCGATTGGCGCGATCCTCGGCTGTCTCATCGGCCCGCTTATGGCCAAACGGCTGGGCCGCCGGCCGGCGTTCTTCCTTTTGTGCGTTGGGTCCCTGGCGTCCTGTGCCGTGCTGTTCCGCACGATGAACGAGTACAACCTCGCGTTCATCGCCGTCACGGCCGTCGTCGGCCTGCTGACCGCCTCGTTCTACGGCTGGCTCCCCCTGTATCTGCCCGAGCTGTTTCCCACCCGTGTCCGCGCGACCGGCCAGGGCATCGCCTTTAACTCCGGTCGGATCCTGGCCGCCGCCGGCGCCCTGACGACCGGCAAGCTGATGGGCCTGTTCGACGGCAGCTACCCGCGAGCCTGCGCGGCGATCACGCTGGTCTACGTCGTCGGCATGGCCCTCATCTGGCTCGCCCCCGAGACGAAAGGCAAACCCCTGCCGGAATAGCTGGGCGCCATGCCCACGCTTGCGTGGACATGCGTGTTCCACTTCGTGGAGAAAACAAACCACCCTTGCCCGGCCCCGCCTTTGTGGTAGCCTTGTCGGACGGCCTCGCAATGAAGCCACCCCACGAGAGGGGTGTCCGGCCGGCAATGGGCCCGCTTGAAACACCTTTCGTGTTTCCGTGCTTTCGTGATCCCGTCGGCGTAAACCGCTGTCTTGTATCCCGGCCGGAATCGGCTGGGCATCGCCGATCCAAGAGAATCACGAAAACGCGAAAGCACGAAGGACGCTCGTGCCGCCTCCAACAAGTTGCTGCCGGGCGGCCCAGAAGCCGCTTGCGGCTTCGCAATCCACCATGGAGGCACGTGCTTCCTGAAAGGCGTGCCAGCCCCACGGGCATACTACCTCGGAGACACTGATGGACAAGGTCAAGGTCGCCATCGTCGGTTTCGGCACGATTGGGTCGGGGGTCGCGCGCGTCCTCCTGGAACACGGCGATCGCATCGCCCGGCACGCCGGCCGCGCGGTCGAGTTGGCCCACGTGATCGACACGGATCTTGCGCGTCCCCGCAACGTCACGCTCCCGCCGGGCATACTGAGCGACGATCTGAGTCGCGTCATCGGCGATCCCGAGGTCAAGGCGGTCGTCGAATTGATCGGCGGCACGGGCATCGCCCGCGAGGTGGTGCGGAAGCTGCTGGAAAGCGGTAAAGACGTCGTCACGGCCAACAAGGCCCTGCTGGCCGAGCACGGCCCCGAGCTCTTCGAGACCGCCCGGCGGTTGGGCCGCTCCATCGCTTTCGAGGCGTCGGTCGGCGGGGGCATCCCCATCATCACGGGCATCGGCCAATGCCTGTCGGCCAACCAGATCCAGTCGATCCACGCCATCCTCAACGGAACGAGCAACTTCATTCTCACCGAGATGGAGCAGCACGGCGCCGAATACGCCGCCGCCGTGGCCGAGGCGCAGCGGCTGGGCTATGCCGAGGCCAATCCCAGCATGGACGTCGACGGCAGCGACGCCGCGCAGAAGCTGGCCATCCTCGCCCAACTGGCCTTCGGCGTCCGCGTCCGCTGGCAAGACATCCCGCGAATCGGCATCGATACGGTTCAAGTGGCCGACCTCCGCTACGCCCACGAGCTGGACTACCACGTCAAACTGCTGGCCGTCGCCGAGTTGGGCGCCGAAGGGCTGGACCTCTACGTCTCGCCAACGCTCGTGCGCCACGACACGCCCCTGGCCGAAGTCCGCGGCGCGTACAACGCCATCCGCGTGGTCGGCGACGTGGTAGGCCGCGTGTTCTTCCACGGCCTCGGCGCCGGACAAAATCCGACCGCCTCGGCCGTCGTGGCCGACCTGATCGACACGGTCGTCGGCCGCACGGCCATCACCTTCCGCACGCTCGATCTCTGGTCCGCGGTTCGCCCCGCGCGGGTGTCCGCCCGCGACCCCGCCAAAATCCCCGGCCGCTTCTACCTGCGGTTCCAGGTGGACGACCAGCTCGGCGTCATGGCCGAGGTGGCCGGCGCGCTGGGCAAGCACGGCATCTCGATTGCCTCGCTCATCCAGCACGAAGCGGAAGACGGCGCCCACGGCGCCGTGCCGATGGTCATCATGACCCACGAAGCCCACGAAGGCGACATCCGCCACGCCGTCGAGACCATCCAGAAGCTCCCCTTCGTCCACCCCAACGTCGTCCGCCTCCGGGTGCGCGATTGACAGCCGCTCTCTCCTCTTCCGCTAAGCGGGAGCCCTTGGGCGGGGCACGAACACCTGGGCCGGTGGCCTGAAGGGGGAGGGTATCACCCGTCCGTTCGATGACGAACATTCAGGGATTACTACCTGTTTGCTGACGCCTCGGCGATGAAGCCATGCAAGCTGGCTCTGGTCGCGTCGGGAATGGATCGCAAGCGAATTCGGCCGATTCCCTTCCCGTCTTCTTCGGCCGCAACCGCAATCGGGGCCTTGTCTTCCGTCAATCGTCCGACGACGCCTTTTTCCTCGCCGCCCCAGTAGGTTTCGTCCACCTCGACGGTTCCTCGCAAACGATCCCGTCCAGGTCGAACCATGGCGCGACGAAGTTTGTGCAGCCAGGTCCAAGCCGTTATGTAGCTTCCGAGGCCCAACGCTTGCTGCAAACTCACCGCGCTGGCTCCGTTTTTCTGGCTGGTAACGTGCCAAACTGCCCGAAACCACATCCGCAGTGGTTTATATTGGGGCAGGTGGAGTCAACTAGATAAGCCTAATACCCATTGCGAGCGGCCCTGAGCCACTCGCCCCGCGCCGACTTGTGTATAATGAACAGCTCCTAGAAGGGGTTTGACCACGAGGAGGCCGTTTGCGCCCGCAATGCGGCCGGGTTGTCCCCTATTGCCTTACCAACCGTTCGCAGGCAGGGTAAAATGGGGGATATTCCGCGTTTGGCTGATGTCGGGCGGATTCACAAGCCGCCCGGTGCGGTCTTGAGCATTTTCCAACCTTCCACCTTTGCCTTCCGAGAGACCCTCGCCATGACGTGTTTTACTCGCGCGACGTGTACCCTGATCGCCGCACTCGTGATCGCCGCCTCGGCCTGGGCCCAAACCGAGAACAAGGATCCCGCGCCAGACGCCGCGAAGCCGAAGGAGGCGCTGGGCCCCGCCGCCCGCGCGGCCGGCGAGGCGCCCGCGGCCGGCCAGCCCGCGGCCAAACCGGCCGAGCAGCCGGAGTATCCGCCGTTCGACAAGGTGCTCAAGGACGCCGAGAAGATCGAAGGGCTGGTGCGGCTGTATCGCAAGGACGACCGGCTCTTCGCCGAGGTGACGGCCAACGACCTGAACAAGGATTTTCTCGTGGCCATCGCCATCGCCCGGGGTATCGGCGAGCGTCCGCTTCTGGGCGGGTACACCTGGAGCGTGGACGACGATTGGCTCTGGCAATTCCGCAAGGTGGAGAAGCGGATCCAAGTGGTGCGGCGGAACATCCGTTTCACCGCGCAGCCGCAGAGCCCCACGGCCCGGGCGGTCCATCTGGCCTACACGGATAGCGTCCTGTTCAGCCTGCCGATTGTGACCAAGGGTCCCGCTGGAGGCGACGTGGTCGATCTGGGCGCGATCTTCATGAGCGACCTGCCGCAAATCGGCCACGTGCTGCGGGGATTCTCGTTCGCCCGCGACCGATCCAACTGGGAATCGGTCAAGGGATTCAAGGACAACGTCGAAATTCAAGTGGCCGCCACGTACGCGTCGAGCGGCACGGCCAGCTTCGACACCGTGCCCGACAGTCGCGGCGTGACAATCAACGTCCATTATTCGCTTAGCCGCCTGCCCCAGACGGGCTACCGGCCGCGTCTGGCGGACGATCGGGTGGGCTACTTCGTCTCCGTGATGAAGGACTACTCCAAGAACCCCGAACAGGAGCACTTCGTCCGCTACATCAACCGCTGGGACCTGCAAAAGGCCGATCCGGCCGCCAAGGTCTCGCCGCCCAAGCGGCCCATCATCTTCTGGCTCGAGAAGACCATTCCGTACGCCTACCGCGCCCCGATCCGCGAGGGCATCCTTCAGTGGAACAAGGCCTTTGAGAAGGCCGGCTTCAGCAACGCGATCGAGGTCCGCCAACAGCCGGACGACGCCACGTGGGACCCGGAAGACATCAATTACAACACGTTCCGCTGGATCACCGCCGGCGTGAAGTTCGCCCAAGGGCCCAGCCGGGTCAATCCCACCACGGGCCAGATCCTCGACGCCGACGTGATCTTCGACGCCGATTTCTTCGACTACCCGCGGAACCTCATCGAGATCAACCGCTCGAAGGACATGGACATTCATCTTTCGGCGACACTGCCGGGCGGGGCAACCCGCGAGATGCTCGCCTCGCTTGCGCCCGACGACCGCACGGGCCGGCGCTGGCCGGACAACCTGGGCGCGGGCGTGGCCCATCAAATGGCCTTCGGCGCGGCCGTGCTGGCCACGCGGGATAAGGCCGCGACGCAGGCCGAGATCGAGAAGATGGTCATGCAGGGCCTTCAGTCCGTGGCCACGCACGAAGTGGGCCACACCTTCGGCCTGCGGCACAATTTCAAGGCCAGCCTGCTCTTGTCGCTCGACGAGATGCACGACCAGAAGAAGACCTCCCAGACGGGGCTCGCCTCGTCCGTGATGGACTATCTGCCGTTGAATATCGCCCCGGAAGGCAAGCCGCAGGGCGATTACTTCAACGTGGCCCTGGGCGCGTACGACTACTGGGCCATCGAATACGGCTACAAGCCGGTCGAGGGCAATTCGCCCGAGGCCGAGCTGCCGGCCCTGCGCAAGATCGCCAGCCGGTCGGGCGAGCGGGAGCTGGACTTCGCCACCGACGAGGACACGCAGGATTCGGATCCCGACCCGCTGTCGAACCGGTTCGACATGGGCAAGGACCCACTGGCCTTCACCCGGTCGCAGGCCGAGGTCATCCGCGGCCTGTGGGACAAATTGCCCGATCGCGTCACCGAGGACGGCGAAGGCTATCAGGCCGCCCGCGCGGCGTTCGAGACGCTCCTGAAGACGCATCAGCGGGCGATGACGTTCGCGGCGCGGTTCGTGGGCGGGGTGTACATCCACCGCGACCACAAGGGCGATCCCGACGCCCGCCCGCCCGCCGTGGTGGTCGAGGCCAAGCGGCAGCGCGAAGCCCTCAAGCTGCTGGAAACGGAAGTCTTCGGCGAAAAGGCGTACGACTTCCCGCCGGAGTTGTACAACTACCTGGCCGGGTCGCACTGGTGGCACTGGGGTAGCGACATCCCGGGGCGGCCGGACTACCCCGCGCACGACGTGATCCTCTCCGCGCAAGACGCCGTGCTGTCGCGGTTGCTCTCGCCGCTTACCCTGCAACGGTTGGCCGATTCGGAGCTGAAAGTGCCCTCCGGCGAGGACGCCTTCACCACGGCCGAGCTGCTCGAGCGGCTCACCAAGGCCATGTACGCCGAGGTGGACAAGATCGCCAAGTCGGGCAAGGGCGAATACACCAACCGGAAGCCGGCCATCAAGCCGCTCCGCCGGGCCCTGCAGCGGCAATTCCTCCAGCGGGTTTGCGACATCGCCCTGGGCCACACCGGCGCCCCGGAGGACTGCGAGGCGATTGCCGCCCAGGTGCTAGGCGATCTGGAGGAGCGCGTCCGTGAGGCGCTCAAGACGGGCGTGGGGGACGGAAGCGAAATGGACGCCTACACCCGGGCCCACCTGACGCAGACGGCCGATCGGATCGCCCAGGTCCGCCGCGCCCGGCTCGAACTCCGCCGACCGTAGCCGTCGCCGGGCCCGGTTTCCCGCGGTTGGCTTGGGGGGTATGCTGAAGACGGCATCCCACGGGGGATGGTGCAGGGCGCCGCGCGCCTGGAGGAGGCGACAGGGGTTTGGGGCGTCATGCCGAGCGAAGCGAAGCATCTCGTTTTTATCCATGTTGACGAGATCCTTCGCCGCGCTCAGGATGACTGATCGCAACGGAGAGGACCCCGGCATGAAGCTCGTCATTGCGGTGATTCAACCGTTGAAGCTCGACGCGGTTCGCGAGGCCCTTGAGAAGATCGAGGTCTTCCGGATGACGGTCTGCGACGCTCAGGGTTTCGACCCGGCGCGAGGGCAGGCCCAGACGCACCCTGGGCGGGAACACCGCCCGCGGCTGCTGCGGAAAGTCGTGCTGGAAATCGTCGTGAACGACGACTTCCTCCAACGAACGATCGACACGATCTCGAACGTCGCCCGGACCGGCCCCGAGGGAACCATCGGCGACGGCAAGATCTTCGTCGTTCCGGTGGACGACGCGGTGCTGGTCAGCGACGGCACGCACGGTCCCGGCGCGGTCTAGCGCCGCTGGATGTAGTCCTTGATGAGCTGGTTTTCCAGGGCGAGATGGTCCGATTGCGCCTTGACCACGTCGCCGATGGAAACAATGCCCACCAGCTTGCCTTCGGCCACGACGGGCAGGTGGCGGATCCGCCGCTGGGTCATCACGCCCATCACCAACTCGATGGGGTCGCCGGGTGAGCCGGTGAGGACCTCGCGGGTCATCAGTTGGGCGACCGGCGCGGCGCGGCCCGCGCAGCCGGTGGCCGCGTAGTGGCGCAAGAGGTCGCGTTCGGTCAGGATGCCCAGGATGGGCCCGTCCGGCTCCTCCGGCGCGCACACCACGAGCGAGCCGACGTTGTGCTGGACGAGCGTTTGGGCGGCCGTTTCGACGGGCGCGTCCGGCCCGATCGCGTGGACCGCCGCGCCTTTGGCCGCAAGGATGTCCGCAAGCGTCTTCATGGCCGTGGTCCCCCTGGGTTGCGGGATGGGTCGCAATAGGGCGTGCCCGTCATTCGACGGGCGGCAATTCCGGGTCTTGTCCCTTGGGCCCCTCGTGGGCCGACGCGATCAACGAGGCGACGATCGAGATAAACAACAATCCGGCGATCACGGAGAGCGACAGCCAGATGGGCACGAGGTGTTCGCCCTTTTCGTGCTCGAAAAGGAACTCGCCCATCATCTTCAGGCCGACAAAAGCGAGTATGGCGGCCAGGCCGTAGTGGAGGTAGCGGAACACGTCGACCATGCCGGCCAGCAGGAAATAAAGTGCCCGGAGCCCAAGAATGGCGAACACGTTGGACGTGAACGCGAGAAACGCCACCCACGCGGGACCGTGGGACTCGGGCGTCACGTTGCGCAGCGCCGGTGCGACGACGGCGAGCACCGCCGGCACGCTGTCCACGGCGAAGACGACGTCCGTGCTCTCGATCACCAGGAGCACGAGGAACATGGGGGTGATGGCCAACCGGCCGGCCTCTCGAACAAAGAAGGTATGGCCGTGTTCGTGATGATCGCCCTTGGTGACGCGGAAGAGGCGTCGGGCCACGCGCAGCACGAGGTTTTTCTCGGGATGGACTTCGCCGCCGTGATGGGTTGCCAGCTTGAACGCGGTGAAAACGAGAAACGCCCCGAGCAACGGGATGACCCACTCGAATCGCTGGATCAGTTCGACGCCCGCCAGGATAAAGACGAGCCGCATGACGACCGCGCCGAGGATGCCCCAGAAAAGCACGCGGTACTGGTACATCATGGGGATCTGGAAGAAGCGGAAGATGACGACGAAGACGAAAATGTTGTCCATGGACAACGCTTTTTCGATCAGGTAGCACGTCAGGAACAGACTGCCCACGTTGTGGCCCGTCCGCCAGCCCGATTGACTCCCCACCCACCACCACAGCCCCGCGTTGAACGCCAGCGCGATGGCGATCCAAAAAACGGTCCACCAGGCGGACTCCTTGAGCGACGGCTTGTGGTCGTGACGGTGGAAAACGCACAAGTCGAGCGTGAGCAGGAGGACGACCAGGCCGGCGAAGCCAAACCAGTGCCAGAGGTGGAGTACGGGCAGTGCCAAAGGAGTCTCTCCGCGTTTGGGACGTGGATTCCCCGTGGGGGAACGTTCCCGGACATCATAGGGTTCCGCGGGAAAGGCGGCAACCTCGCCGCGCCAGCCTGGCATGAGGTGGACGGCCCACCCGTCCGCCTCCGGTTGACACGCCTATCCGTGATTCGGTACAGTCTGGGGCGGTCTTTCGCCCATTCCGAAATCATTCCCTCTTCCGATCATACGACCATGGACCGCATCCATTCGTCGCGGCGCCCGGCCAAGGCGCCGCCGGCCGAACCCGATTTTCAGGTCGGCTCGGCGTCGTTCTCCCGTCCGGCGGGCGCGTCGTTGCACGCGATCTTCACGCCCCTGCACTACGAGCCGAATTATGCGTACCCCCTGATCGTCTGGCTCCACGGACCCAGCCAGGACGAGCGGCAGCTTGCCCGGATCATGCCCCTGGTGAGCATGAGAAACTACATGGCCGTGGCCCCGCAGGGTATTGCCGTGGGACCGGGGTCGGACCACGCGGGCATCCGGCAATACGATTGGCCGCAGGACTGGGATCACATCGAGGTAGCCGAGCGGCGCGTCGGCGAGGCCATCGACGCGGTGGCCCAGAAGTATCGCTTTTCGCCGGATCGGGTCTTCCTGGCCGGGTTCGACCGTGGCGGGACCATGGCCTTCCGCGTGGCGCTGGCCAATCCAAGACGTTTCGCTGGCGTCCTGTCCTTCTGCGGGGCATTTCCGTCGGGCCAGAATCCGCTGGGTCACTTGCCGGAAATCCGCAAAATGCCTATCTTCTTGGCTGTCGGGCGCGATAGCGTGCCATACCCCCCCGATGTCGCCTGCGAGGACCTCCGCCTGCTCCACACGGCTGGGCTGTCCGTCACGTTGCGGCAATACCCCTGTCGGCACGAGATCTGCCCGCAGATGCTCCGCGACATGGACCGCTGGATCATCGAGCAAATCACGTCGCCAACATGAATTCCAACGAACTCCGCGAAAAATACCTCGCCTTCTTCGAGTCGAAGGGCTGCGTGCGCCGCCCCAGCGACGTGCTGGTGCCCCGCTGGGACCCGTCCGTGCTGTTCACGCCGGCCGGCATGAACCAGTTCAAGGACCACTTCCTCGGCCGGTGCAAGCTCGAGTTTACCCGCGCGACCACCTGCCAAAAGTGTCTGCGGACCGGCGATATCGACAACGTGGGCCGAACGGCCTACCACCACACGTTTTTCGAGATGCTGGGCAACTTCAGCTTCGGCGACTATTTCAAGCGCGAGGCCATCGTCTGGGCGTGGGAGTTTCTGACCGGAAAAAAATGGCTCGGCATGAACCCCGACCGGCTCTCGGCCACCGTCTACCTGGACGACGACGAGGCGGCGGCCGTGTGGATCGACGAAGTGGGACTCCCGCCCGAACGGCTCCAGCGGATCGGCGAGGACGAAAACTTCTGGCCAGCCGGCGCGCCCAGCCGCGGACCCGACGGCGTCTGCGGCCCGTGCAGCGAGATCTACTACCACAGCCGCTTCGGCGAGGTGGAAATCTGGAACCTCGTCTTCACGCAGTTCAACCGCGTCGGCGATCCGCCCAACAACCTGCGGCCGCTGCCGAGCAAGAACATCGACACGGGCATGGGGTTGGAACGCACGGCCGCCGTGCTGCAGGACGTCGAGACGAACTACCACATCGACATCCTCCGGCCCCTGGTCGAGGCGGCCGCCGACGTGTGCGGCATCCGCTACGAGCCGACCAGCGAAAACGGCCGCCGCCTGCGACGAATCGCCGACCACGTCCGCGCCTGCGCGTTCGCGATCCACGAAAACGTCTACCCCGGGCCCAACAAAGAGAAATACATCGTCAAGCGGCTGCTGCGCCGCGCCGTGCTCGATGGGCGGCAGATCGGCGTGGGCGAGCCGTTCCTGTTCAAGCTCGTGCCGAAGGTGGCCGAGATGATGGCCCAGCCGTACCCCGAGCTCTCCGGCACGACCCAGCGCGTCGCGCAGGTGTTCGAGGCCGAGGAGGCCAACTTCCTGGGCACGATCGACAACGGCCTGGACCGCATCCGGCGGGTCTTCGAGACCATGCGCCGGGAGAATCGCGGCATGGTCTGCGGCGCCGACGCGGCCGAGATGTATCAAACCTACGGCTTCCCGCCCGAGCTGTTCGAGACCATGGCCGCGGAGCACAACTTCACCTTCGACTGGGACGGCTACCGCAAGGAGATGGAGCGGCACGGCATCGCCTCGGGCGGGGGCGTGGTGGCCGACGTGATTGCCAAGAGCCCGCTCGATCCGCTCAAGAAAGCCCTGCACGGCAGCCGGTTCGTCGGCTACGAGGCCGGCGAGGTGGACGACGCCAAGGTGGTCGGCATCGTCGCCGGCGGACATCTCTGCGACAAGGCCGACGAGGTGGGCCACGAGCAGCCCATCGCGCTGGTGCTCGACAAAACGCCCTTCTACGGCGAGATGGGCGGGCAGGTGGGCGATCGCGGATGGATCGAGGGCGACGGTTTCCGCTTCGAGGTGATCGACGCCCACATCGACGGCGCGTTCACCGTGCACCGCGGCCACCTGCGCGAGGGCGAAATCGCCCTGGGCGCCCGGGCGACCGCCCGCGTGGACGCCGCGCGGCGCCAGGGTATCCGCCGGGCACACTCCGCCACGCACGTGCTGCATTTCGCCCTGCGCAAGCATCTCGGCCAGCACGCCGAGCAGCAGGGTTCCAAGGTGGACGACGACGTCCTGCGGTTCGACTTCACCAATCCCAAGGCCGTGCCGCGGGACGAGCTTGCGGCGATCGAGCAGGAAGTGAACGCCCAGATCCTCGCCGGCGAGCCCGTCCGCTGCGAGCAGCTTCCCTTGGCCGAAGCCCGCAAGGCCGGCGCGACGATGCTCTTCGGCGAAAAATACCCGGACGTGGTCCGCGTCGTCTCGATGGGCGGATTCAGCAAGGAACTCTGCGGCGGCACGCATCTGGAGAACACGGCCCAAGTGGGCCTGTTCCGGATCGTCGGCGAGGAGAGCGTGGCGGCGGGCACGCGGCGGATCACCGCGCTTACGGGCGCGGCCGCGCTGGCGCAGGTCCACCGGCACGAGGCGGCGCTGACCCAAACGGCCGCCCTGCTGAAGGTCCCGCCGGAGGAAGTGCCGCAGCGGGTCGAGGCCCTGGCGAAGGAAGTCCGCCAGTTGAAGAAACAAGCGGCGACCGCGCCGAAGGGCGGCGACGGCGTGAGCGCCGAGAGCCTGTTGGCCAAGGCCGCGGACGTGGCCGGCGTGAAGGTGATCGTGGCCGAGCTGCCCGAGGCAAGCGTGGACGCCCTGCGCGACGCGATCGACCAGCTTCGCCGCAAGGCCTCGCCCGTGGCCGTGATGCTGGGCAGCCGCCAGGCGGACGACAAAGTGACGCTGGTAGCCGGCTTGAGCCGCGATCTGGTGGCCCGGGGCGCGGACGCGGTGACGTGGATCCGTCAGGCGGCGAAGCTGATTGGCGGGGGCGGGGGCGGCCGGCCCGACCTGGCCCAAGCCGGCGGCAAGCTCCCCGACAAGCTGCCTGCGGCTCTCGACCAAGCCCGCGCCGACGTGGCCGAGATGCTGGGGTAAAGCGAGTCCATCAATGGATCTCGCGTTGGGCGGCATGGCCACGCTTGCCGTGGCCATGCCGCGTATTAGTTCACAACATGCCCACGACAAGCGTGGTCATGGCGCCCCGGCTCTCGGTTGCGAAGCCGCAAGCGGCTTCCGCGCCGACGTTTCCCACGGCCCCGGGCGGGCATGGTACAATGCACGGTGGGCTCGGCGGGGTGCGCGTGTGGAGGTTCCGGGCGATGTAACTGCCGCGTCCTCCAAAACGTCGTGTCCGCTCGACCAACGGGCCACTTGCGGCTTCGTAACAACCACAATCGGCACGAGTCTCCTGGAAGACGCGATGCGGTTCTTACGTCGGATCAACCAATGATGTTGTTCAACGTACTTCGGTCCGTTCGCAGGAAACACTGGCAGAGCCAGTGGCACTCGGCGGGGCACTGGCAGAGCCAGTGGCACTCGGTTTTGTGTTGGGTGTTTGTATTGGCCGTCGTTCCGGCGGCTTTTGCGGATCAAGAGCCAGTGCCGCCCGGCGGCGATTGCGCCCAGTGGGGCGGGTCGTCCGCGCGGAACAACGTGCGGCAGGCCCGGGACGTGCCGGTCGAGTGGAACGTCGGCAAGTTCGACCGGAAGACCGGCGCGTGGGACCGCGCGGAAGCCAAGAATATTCAGTGGGTCGCCCGGCTCGGCGCGCAAACGTACGGCACGCCCATCGTCGCGGGCGACAAGGTTTTTTGCGCCACGAACAACGGCGCCGGCTGGCTCGCGCGGTATCCGGCCAGGGTGGACTTGGGTTGCCTTCTGGCGTTTAGCCGCTCCGATGGCTCGTTTGTCTGGCAACACTCGGTCGAGAAGCACGCGGCCGGCAACGACGTGGATTGGGCGCACCAGGGCATCTGTTCCAATCCGTTGGTCGAGGGCGACCGCCTTTGGGTCGTCACCAACCGAGGCGAAGTGGTTTGTCTCGACACGCAGGGCTTCGCCGATGGCGAGAACGACGGGCCCTTCGACAAGGAAGCGGTCACCGGGGCCGGCGAGTCGGACGTCGTCTGGTCGTTCGACATGATGCGCGAGGTCGGCTCCGTGCAGCACAATATGGCAAGCTGCTCGGTCACCGCGGTGGGCGACCTCCTGTTGGTGAACACGTCCAACGGCGTGGACGAGTCGCACGAGAACGTGCCTGCGGGCGAGGCGCCGAGTTTCCTAGCGCTGGACAAGCGATCGGGCAAGCTCCTTTGGTCGGACAATTCGCCGGGGCGGAACATTTTGCACGGCCAGTGGGCCTCGCCCGCCGCGGCCATGCTCGGCGGCGTGCCCCAGGCCATCTTCCCCGGCGGCGACGGCTGGGTGTACAGTTTCCTGGCCGAGCCGAGCGACTCGGGCAAGCCCACGCTCCTGTGGAAGTTCGACTG
Organism: Pirellulales bacterium; assembly: GCA_016931995.1. Lineage (GTDB taxonomy): Bacteria > Planctomycetota > Planctomycetia > Pirellulales > Thermoguttaceae > JAFGDS01. The sequence continues at coordinate 1,074 of JAFGDS010000004.1, read as the reverse complement.
CAATCCGAAGGAGTCGGTCTGGAAGGGCAGCGGCCGGGGCGAGCGGGCGGAGCTGATCGCCGCGCCCGTGGTGTGCGACGGGCACGTGTACGTAGTGACTGGGCACGATCCGGAGTTTGGCGAGGCGGACGGGCGGATCTGGTGCATTGACCCGGCGCGCCGCGGCGACGTGAGCCCCACCATCGTCGTCGACCGCGACGGCAAGCCCGTGGCCCCTCGCCGCGCGCAGGCCGCCGACGTCGCGGCGGGCGAAGTGGTCCGGCCGAACCCCAACTCCGCCGCCGTCTGGGAGTACGTCGGACGGGACGCCGACGGCGACGGCCAGCGGGCGTTCGAGGAGCAGATGCACCGGTCGCTGGCCATGGTCGCCGTGGCCGACGGCATCCTCGTCGTGGGCGACCTGTCGGGCCTGGTCCATTGCGTGGACGCGAAGACCGGCCAGGGCCACTGGACCTACGACATGCTCGCCGCCATATGGGGCTCGCCGCTGGTGGCCGACGGCAAGGTGTACCTGACCGACGAAGACGGCGACGTGGCCGTCTTCCAGCTTTCAACCGAGTGCAACCTTCTGGCCGAAAACGCCATGGGCGAGGCCATCTACACCACGCCCGTCCTGGCCGGCAACACGCTCTACATCGCCGCGCAATCGCGGTTGTTTGCGATTGAGGAGTCGCACGCGCCGGCGCCGTGAGGCAACACGGAGCGAGTCGATGATCCTCCCCTACAACACCGACGCGCCAATTGACCACTGGCCGGTGGCCACGGTCGGGCAGATCGTCGTCAATACGGCGGTCCTGGCCCACTTCCTGGCGGCGACTCCCGGTTGTTTTGCGGTCTTCGACGGACGCACGGCACGATGCGGCACGAAGGACAACCCACCGCGCGAAGTTGGCGAAAGGAGGAAGAGTAAGCGGGCACAATGGGCGGTTTGTCGCCGTCTGCCGGTGGGCCGGTTCGACATGGACACGCACGCCGATCAGCGGTAAACTTAGTACGTCATAAACCCACGGCCTACGGCCGTGCGACCCTGGGGGCTAAGCCGTTCCGGCGAGCCCTGAAATAGCATACGCTCTG
>JAFGDS010000003.1 GCA_016931995.1 Pirellulales bacterium | reverse complement strand
CTTGTTTGGTGGACCGTGGATGGGTTCAACACCACAATCCTAGTCCACCAGCAAGGGGCCTCTCCCACGCGGCGGTTATAGTATCAGAACTATTATTATTAGCGGGCTGGCAAGGAAAACCGTTCTGACCCCTTTGTGCGGACCCCTTTGTGCGCTCCTTTGTGCGCTTCGGTTTTGAAAAGTTGCACCTGTGCCTCCGCGGCGCCGATGCCTATGCACGAAAATGTGGGTAAGGATGGGGCGTGAACGCCTGGGCTAGAGAAAAGGAGACCCGTGGGAAACCGAAAAGCCACGAACCGCAATCTCCACTCCAATGTACCTTGCAGGCATCACTTGTTTCAGCTTGGTGTAGATTGTAGGGCTGGGCACACTTGCCCCACCATGATTCGGCTACATGCTACCGCAGCGTGGCAACGTACTCCCGCCACAGTTCCTCCATCTCCTTGCCCGTATACTCCTTGAACAACGCGTCCGAGTAGTCCGATTCGCGCATCGCCGCGTTCAGCCGGGCGACGATCCGCTCGTCGTATTTGTTGGACAAGTAGTCGAGGAAGGCCGCCGTCGTGCGGTAGCCGTCGGTCGGTTTGGCCCGGCGGGGATCGGGCCGCGGCCGATGGGATTTCGGCTCGTATTGGAACCACCGGATGTAATCGGCCACGCCTTCGATCAGCCAGGACGGAGCGTGGCGGCCGCGGATCTGCTGCGCCACGTGCGCCAGCTCATGCACCACCGCCCCGCGGGCCTCGCCCTCCAGGTTCGCCTTCAGCCACGGGCCGGAACAAACCACATGCGATCCCACGGTGAAGGCCACGCCCTGCCGCTTGCCGGGCAGAATGCGCGGGTCCTTCTTGATCGTCACCGTCACCTTCTCCGGCGCCGCATAGTCCTCGCCGGGCAGGGCGGCCACGATGATCGGATACCACCGTGTCAGCGTCGGCCCCAGCTCGTTCTGGGCCCACTGCTTGAGTTCCGGCATTTCGCTGCAGTCGATGCTGACCTCGTACTTCGGCGGCCCCTTGACTACTGTTGGCGGCGGGAGTGCCGGGGCCGGAGCGGGCGGCGCCTCGGCGTCGATCACGTCCATCTCGCTGTAGAACGTGTTGCCGAAAGCGTCGTCGTTCTCCGTGCGCGAGACGTCCAGCAGCAGGTAGCGGTATTTGCCGATGACGCCGCCGCTGTCCGAAATGCTCGCGCCGTACTGCCCGTCGAGGTAGCCCTTGGCCGGCCGCGTATCGACCGCGCAAATCAGCTTCCAGCCGCACTTCCGCGGATCGGTTCCCGCTTTCGGACCCGGATTGAACCCGGCCGCGGCGCCGTCGCTGCCGAAGAGCTTGTAAACCTGCGGACCCCGCGCATCGGCGTGCCAGGAGTAGGTGTTCACCTGCTTGACGCGAAGGAGCTTTCCCAGATCGACGGCGATCCGCCCGCCCGGCGTGCCCGCGTTGAAGAAAAAGTTCTCCGCGGGATCGTCGTCGTGGCGGGGCAGCTTGCCGTCGCTGAGCTTGGCAAGGCCCCCGCAGTGCGGATCCGCTTCGCCATCGACAAGGGTAAACACGGCCTTGCCGGCCGCATCGCCGGCCGAGGGCGGCGGCACGTTCTGGAGGCAAAAGGCGGGCGTCGCGTGGTAGGCCTTCTTCCGGTCGACAACCGTCTTGATCTCGGCCCGGCCCGCGCCCCCCGTGCCCGCGACGAGCAGCAGCGCCGCCGCGAATCCCACAAGTCTCAACGGATCTCTGTCAAGGAGCTGGAACATCGGATTCTCCCTTGGCGTCCCGTTTGACAACATTCAGTAGTTCCGGATTTGCCCCCGCAAGTCATCCTGAGCGCAGCGAAGGATCCCGGTGGCGAGGGAGATTCTTCGCTTCGCTCGGCAGTGACAGCGTCGATTGCTTCCGAAATCTGGAACTACTGACATTGCGGTATCCCAGGGGACATTATACGCAACTTTCCATGGTTTTCCTTTCGACACGGTGCCGCGACAGGTGACGTCTGGTGGCCGTGGCCGCGTGCCGTGGGGTGGGCCCGGATGGGCGGCTGTTTGGGCCAGCCGGGCGGCATGAGATTCCGTGTTCGCAGGGCCATGTGGCACAGCCGCCCTCGGCTGTGCTGGGCAATTTGCACAGCCAACGGCGGCCGTGCCACATGAAGACCTGCCCGCAAGATGCGTGGAGGTCAACTCCCAATAGGGGGGTATTCGCCTCTTTGGAAACGGTCTTTCCGCCGGACCCCGTTGTGGGTACACTCCGGCCCTCATATTGTTCGATTCCCGGCGATTGTCCGCGCGGGCCGGACCTGCCGACGTGTGCCACTGGCTCTGCCCGTGTCGCGCGAGGGCGGGGCTTCACGCACTGGCTCGTGGCACACGTTGGTGCGACGCACTGGCGGAGCCCGTGGCACGCACACTGGGATTCGTGCATTGGCAAAGACGTTCGACCCATCGGATGCCAAGGAGGGCCCATCGACATGTCCAACGACGGTTCGGCTCGCGTGCGGCTTTCGGTCGCCATGCTCGTTCGGGATGAGGAGGCGGCGCTGGCCGAGAGTATCGAGAGCGTCCGGGCGATTGCCGACGAGATCGTGGTTTTGGACACCGGATCGACCGACGCGACGCCCCGGGTGGCCCAGAGTCTCGGCGCCCGCGTGGCGCGGAGCAACTGGAACGACGACTTCGCCGCCGCCCGGAACCTGCTTGCGCGGCAGACCCGGGGTGATTGGATCCTCTGGCTCGACGCGGGCGAGCGGCTCGACGCCGAGTCGTCGTCCGCGCTGCGGGCGTGCGTCGACGGCGGCCTCGATCCCGCCCGCGTGTACATGATGCAGGTCGTATCGCCTCCGCCCGCGCCGGGCGCGTCGGCCGAGCGGATCGTTCAAGCCCGGCTGATGCCGCGGCGCCCGGAACTGCAATTTGAAGGTCGCCTGCGCGAGACCGTGGCGGCGTCGATGGAGCAGCTCGATATGGTGCTCGACACGGCGCCGGGCGTCATCCACCGTCCAGCGCGGCAGCACGATATCGAGTACCGTCGCGGCCGCGCGCGGCGCAATTTGCGGATCGTCACGGCGGCCCAGGCCGCAGGTCCCTTGTCGCCGGGTCTGCTCATCGCCCAGGGCGAGGCGTTCGCCGATCTGGATCAGCTCGCCTGCGCCCGCGAGGCGTTTTTTGCCGCGATTGAGACCAGTCCGCACGGCTCGACCGAGATGCTCGAGGCCTACTACGGATTGCTGACGACCTACGTGGGCGATTCGGCCGGCCATCCGCAGCAGATGGCCGCGTGTCTGGAAGCGCTCGAGGTGTTTCCGCTGGACGCGCAGCTTCACCTCGCGATGGGCAATAGTCTCCAGTCGCGGGGGCGGCTCGACCTGGCCGTGCGGTCGTTTCGCGCGGCGTTCGAACTGGGGCAGGTGAATCTGGACGTGTGGCACCTGGTCGAGCTGGCCGAAGTCGCGTCGTCGTGTCTGAGTTTGACGTTGCAGCTTCAGGGCGCGGACGAGGACGCGGCGGAAGTCCTCCGTCAGGCGATGACGCAATGGCCGCATTCCGCGCGTCTCCGCCGCCACGCGATCGATCTTTGCGTGAAGCGGGGTCAGGTGGAGGAGGCGTTGCGGATCGCGGAGTCGTCGGGCGTCGCGCCCGAGCGGCTCGGCCCGCTTTGCGAGGCGATCCGCGGCGCGTGCCGGGCGGCCGCGCAAGAGCACGAGGCGGCCCTGGCGCCGCTCCGCGCGGCCTACGCGGCCGGGTGCCGCGAGCCGGTTTGCCTGCGATGGCTTGCGGCGGCGCTGCTTTCAACCGGCCAAACGGACGAGGCGGGGCCGATCGTCCGCCAGTGGTGCGCCTTGGAGCCGGGCAACGCCGAGGCGCAGGCGTATCTGGCGGCGTGCGGCGGACCCCCACCATCCGCGCCGCCTGCCGAGCCGGCGCCGGCGGAGCTCGCGACGGCGGAGATCGCCGCGGCAACGCCGGGCCGGTGGCACCGAATCGACTCCGCGGTGACCGTCCTGGAGATCGGCCCTCCGGGCTGGCCAATCGTCACCCAGGCCACCACGGCGGACGACCCGGCCGGGGCATAGCCGCCGCCGTGGGCCTCGCGGAGCGGCGCGCCTCCATCGTGCCGAGCGCCTGCGGAACCGGCATGACCAATTTGACCGGAACCGCGGAGCATCAAGCTGCCGCGTTTTCGCCATTTTCGCTAAACAGCACGCTTTGCCAACGTGGCGAGCCAAGATAGTATTCAGGTAGACGGCCTGTCCGTTCGGGTGGGCTGTCGAACAGAGACAAGGCTTTCTCACCCCCGTGTTTGGGGCAGGGCCATCTGCAACGGATGGTCCTGCCCCTTGTCATTTGGCCGTCTACTCGGACGGGAACGGGGGCGCTTGGTTCTTCAGCTCGCTCAGGGCGTTGCGGGCGGCCCGCTGCTCGGCTTCCTTCTTGTTGCGTCCCCAGGCGGCCTGGTAGCGGTTCGGGCCGATCCGCGCGGCGATCTTGAAGCACTTGCTGTGGTCCGGGCCCTTCTCGTCGAGCAGTTGATACGTGGGCGTGGTGCCGTGCTCGCGCTGGGCCCATTGTTGCAAAAGCGACTTGTAGTTGCCGCCCAGCTCGCCCGCCACGGCCATTTCGATCTCCGGCTCGATGAACCGCAGGATGAATTCGCGGGCGGCCTCGACACCGCCTTCCAGGAAGACGGCCGCGATGAGCGACTCGAACACGTCCGCCAGAAGCGACGAGGGCACGTTGGGATGGGTAATCATGCCCTTGCCCAGGATAAGGCATTCCTCGAGCCCCAAACCCTCGCTGATCCGCGCGCAGGTTTGCCGGCTCACGACGATGGACTTGATCCGCGTCAGTTCGCCTTCGAGATAGTCGGGGTAGTGGCGGTAAAGCACGTCGCAGACAACCGCGCCCAGGATGGCATCGCCCAGGAACTCGAGCCGCTCGTTCGACGCGAGACGATGCACTGCCCCGGAAGCGTGGGTCAAGGCGGCCCGAAGGAGCGTTTTGTTCCGGAAGGTGACCCCGATGCGGCGCTCGGCTTCGGCCAGGAGGGGAAGCAGTTCGGGTTCGGGCTCGGGGACGCTCTGGTGAGGCATACCGACGCTTGCCGCCAAAAAAGGATCGCGCGACCAGGGAGCGTTTTTCGCCGAGAGCCGCCGAGCGAAGCGAAGAATCTCCCTGGTTTGCCGGATCCTTCGCGCCGCTTGGCGGGGAAAAGGAATGGGGCGTCTTTGGCTTGAAGGCCCTTTTAGCCGTTGCGCACGGAAGGCAGCCAACCCCTTTCCCGACCAGTGCAAGCAGAAGGCTAGCAGCGCGCCGGCCCCTTGTCAACGGAGCGGGGACTCTACCGGACGAAGAAGAACACGGCCAGGCCGATCACCAGCATTAAAGCGGCGATGGCGCCCGTCACGGCCATCATCACGTTGGCGTTGCCGCTGGCCTTGGGTTTGAGCTTCCGCTGGAGCTGCTCGGCGACCTCGTCCGACGCCCCCGTGGCTTTGACCCATTCGTCCGGCGTGACGCACACGATCGGGTTGGTGTTGATGTTGAGTTCCTCCTTCAGGAGACTCATCACGCCGCCGTCGTCCGCCACGGTGATCGCTTCGCCGCAGGCGCAGCGGACTTGTTTACCCGCCCATTCGTCCCGGGCTTGAAGCGTGCGTCCGCAATGGGGGCACAAAATCGAAATGGGCATCAACCAACCTCGTGTCCAAGCCAACGGGTTGCCGCGCGACGCGGGGCGCGTTATGCTCGCTTCGCCGGGTGTGTCGCTTTGCGGGCGGCAAGGTTTCGCCGGCGTTTCGGGGCGCGCGGCCTCCTTTTCCAGTATAGTCCCGCTCGCCGTAGAGTCAACACAACCGGTTGGGGAGCACCCGCCGGGGCACGCCACCACCTCGCCGGTTTCCGCCGTGAATCCACGCCTGTTGACCATCCTGCTATTGGGGATCACGGTGGTTTGGGGTTGGACCTTCGTCGTGGTCCAGGAGGCCATCGTTCGCTACGGCGTGTTGCCGTTTTTGGCCGTGCGGTTCGCCATTGGGGCGGCCGTGCTCGCGGCGTTGGCCGCGCGGCGGTCCACCCGCCGAACGTGGCTGTGCGGTGGATTGATCGGGCTTGTCCTGGCCGCTGGCTACATGACCCAGACCATTGGCTTGAAGTACACCACCGCGTCCAACAGCGGGCTGATCACCGGGCTGTTCGTCGTGTTCGTGCCGCTCGTGAATCGGGCGCTGTTCAAGGTCCGGATCGGGCCGGTGCTCTGGGCGGCCATCGTCGCCAGCGCGGTCGGGCTGGGACTGCTCACCGGACAGTCCGTGACGCCCTGGAGCGCGGGCGACCTGCTGACGCTCGTCTGCGCCGTGCTCTTCGCGGTACAGATCGTCTTGTTGGATCGGCACGCCAAGGGCCACGACGGGCTGGCCTTGGCCATGGCCCAGATCACGGCGGCGGCGGTGGTCTTCTCGGGCACGTGGATCGTCATCGAGCCGCTCGCGTGGCCGGGGCGGAACGTGTGGTTTGCCCTGCTCGTCACGGGCGTGATCGCCACGGCCGCGGGATTCTGCGTTCAGGCCTACGCCCAACAAAAGCTCCCCGCCGTCCGGGCCGCCGTCATCATGTCCACGGAGCCGGTCTTCGCCATGCTGTTTGGCTACTGGCTCGCGGGCGACCGGCTCACGCCCCTGCAGCTTGTCGGCGCCGTAGTGATGATCTCGGCGGTCGTTGCCGCGGAATTGGCCGAGTCGTGGAAGGCCGCGCCGCGACACCCGTGACCGCACTCGTCCGGGCCGAGGCAGCGTAGGGTGGGTCGAGCAAACCGATCAATCCGGGCCGTGGACGAGCAGATCGTCCAGAGGCGCGAGGCCGTCGAGCTGGCCGACCTGAAGCCGCGCGATATACTCGGCGGCCGCGTCGTCCAGGCGTTGGACGACGTCGGGGCAGCGGTCCGCGACGTCGTTTACCTCCCAACGATCGTCCGGCTTGACGAACAGCGAGAACCGATCGGCGCGACGGAGATACCAGGCGGGCGCGCGGATGGCTGTCTCGCCGCCGGAAGCGCCAAGGCACAACCGGTCCCGCACGGTTTCCACGTCGCCGCGGACCAGCGGCAGCAGGCTCCTGTCGAACCGACCCGCCGGCGGCTCGTCGATCGACCAGTATTCCAGGAGCGTCGGGCGAAGATCGGCCGGCGTCACCAGGGCCTGGCTCCGCGCGGCGGCGCCGCATCCATCGGGCAGGCGCAGCATCATGGGCACGTGGACCAGCTCGCCGAACAGCGCCTCGTCGCACACCCCCACGCGGCGATGTTCGCCGAGCGGAAAACCCCGCGCGGACAGGAACGCAAGCATCGTCCGCGAGCCCAGCGGACTCTCGCGAAGCCATTCGAGCAAGGCGCCCAGACACACGTCCAACAGCGCGACCTGGCCGGCGTAGGCGTGCGTGATGCCCAGCAGATCGTCCGGATCGTAGTCCTCGTCGAGCATCGTGCGGGGCACTTCGGCGTCTTCCGGCGGAGCGGGGTCGTCCTCTTCCGCCCAACGCTCGCGAAACGCATACGGCGCGTCCCATCGCGCCGCCATGCCCGTGAAATGGGCCCAGGCGAGAAACGGTTCCGGAATCCCGTCGAGCCGATCCACGAGTTCGGAGAAGCAGCGGGCCATGTGCGTCCGCTCGACCGCGTCGGCCGTTTCGATCCGGTCGGGCAGGTCGATCTCGACGAGCTGGGCGAAGCCCTCCGCCAGCGGATCGTCGGCCACGGCTGGCTCATCGGTCAGAAGCATCGTGCGCACGCCCTCGGCCGCCAGCCGCTCGGCCAAGGCCCGCTCGCCCGTTGCCTGGCCGCGCAGTAGAGGATGTCGGCCCTGCCAGACGGCGCGGCAGAGGCCCTCGGTCCGCGGACTGCCGATCAGAGCCTGATCGAAGACGAACGACTCGCAGGCCAACCGATCGACGGCCGGCGTCTCGATCCAGGCGTTTCCGTACGCGCCGAGATAACCCGCGTGCAAACGGTCGATCACCAGGCAAATCGCGTTCATTCCGGCGATTGTAACGGATCGGGCAAAGGGGGAACAGACACCGGCCCCGGTGCGTGCCACTGGCTCCGCCAGTGCCCGGGCCGCCGTGATGGTTCACGGGACTCCCGCACGTGTGCCACTGGCTTTGCCCGTGCCCATACCTCTCGGAAAGAACGTTCGCCGCAGCGCGCGCCTTTTTCTCCAGCCCAGGCATTTACGCCTGGGGACGCAATGCCGTTCCCTTTTTTCATCAGGCCCCTTCATGAACGGGGACGTGGATTCCACGGCCATTTCGTCCCCTGAAGGGGACGCGAGACAAAAGAGACAATCCATTGGGGCCTTTCGATCCCCAGGCGTAAACGCCCGGGCTAGAGAAAGGGCGTGCCACCGAAAGAAAGAGATGTCACCAGGGCTGCGGTTCCCGAGCATGTCCACGCGAGCGTGGACATGGCGCCCAGCACTCGACGCGGGGTGGCGATCGATCGCTAACAGCTTCCGAAGTAGCGCAGGCGGTCGAGCATGCGATCGGCGGCTTCGAGGTCGGAGGGGGAGGGGGCGGGCGCGTGCGGTTCGAGGATGGCGGCGATCATGCCCGCCGCGTCGGCGGCGCCGGCGGCCAACCGCTGCCGCCACAGCGCGTCGAGCGATTCGGTTCCCTCGAAGCACGACGTGGGAAAACACACGAGCACGCTTGCGGCGATTCGGGTGTTCAGATCGGCGTTGGGACTGGTCGGCGCAAGCCGCTGGCGAAACGCCGCGCGAAGCGCCGCGTGCAGCAGAGGCCACCCACCGGGTCCACCCGACGCCTCGGCGCGATGATGCAGGTCCTCGGCGAAATCGCGGGCCCGCCTGGGATCGATCGCATATTGCCGCGACTCGTCGTCGTCGGCCAGATAGCCCACGAGCATGTCGGTCCATCGCTCGGCTTGCTCGCGCAGGCGGTTCAGCCGCAGCGCCTCCTCGGCGCGGATGCCGCGGCCGCGAACGAGAAACGCCAGCACGCGTCGCCGCGCGTCGAGATGGCCCACCAGCGCGCTGCGCGCCAACGGCTCGACCTCGTCGCCGCCGCGCCGCCGGTCGTAGGCGCAGGCGAAGGCCGCCACGACGCGCACGAGCACTTCGCCCGTGAGAATCTCCTCCATCACGGCCTGCCAAAGCGGCCAGCGGAGGCGGACCGTCGCGGGATGGGGCCGCGGCGAGAACGTCGGAAGCTCCTTGAGGATCCGTCCCCAACGATCCAGCCGGCACCGCGAGGCGATCCAATACTGCTGGATGCCCGGCGCCGAGGGGCTGCCCGGGCCGTCGATCACCGCCGGTCCCCGCGAGGCCACCACGGCCGCCAGTTCGACAAGTTCACACGCGTGCATCGCGACGATCCTGGCGCTTCCGCTTCGGTGGAGAGTATGCCACCGACAGACCGGAGGTTCCCTTTCTTGCCGGACGGTCGCGTTACAAGAGCCCGAGGGGACCAGGGCTCTCGCCGGCGCGACCCGACTCGATTCGGCAAGGGGCAAACGCGGTGCCAAGAGAGGCGCCGCGACGAGAGGGAGTGGCCGTAACCTATTTTATGAAAACATGTTACGACTGATATGGGCGTTTGCCGACGCCATCGCCCAGCCACCCCAAGCGTTGTCTTCGGACAACACGCGGTGCATTCAGGCCGTGTCCTTCACGCCCCGGGCCAACGCCAGTCGCTGGGCAATCGGAGGGTGGCTGTGGAAGAGAAGCACCTCGAGCCAGTGCGGATCGGGATCGTCCTTGTTCAGCCGCGCCAGCTTGCGGAAGGCCGAAACGTAGGCGTCGCCCAGGCCGGTGCGCTCCAGGGCGTACTGGTCGCATTGCCGCTCGAATCGGCGGCTGATCGCGTTTTGCGCCGGCTCGACCAGGTTGGTGAACACCGTGAGAACGAGCATCACCAGCGGCAGGCAGAAGACGGGCAGCCTGGCGTAGTCGATGGGTCCGCCGGCCGCGCCCACCCACGCGATCAGCAACCGGTCGCAAATCCAAAATCCCGCCGCGCTGTACACGATTCCAGCCAGGATCAGCTTGGTCAAGTGGCCGAAGACGTGGTGACCGATCTCGTGGGCGAAGATCACCGCCAACTCGTCTAGGGAGAACTGCGCCAGGAGCGTGTCGCCCAGCAGGACGCGCCGCGTCCGTCCCAGCCCGGCCAGCATGGCGTTGGCCTTGGCCGTTTCCTCGCTCAAGTCCATCCGGTACACGCCCTCGATGGACAGGCCGGTCCCGTCGGCCAATTCGCCCAGCCGCTTGGCCAGATCGGGTCGGTCCAGCCGCTCGATTTTGTGGAACAGCGGCATGATGAGCACGGGCGCGAGCTGCCCCAGCACCACGCTCACGAGGAAGAACGCGCCCGCCGCGGCGAGCCACCACCACGGCCCCACAAGGCGGATGAGCCAGAACAGGCCGATGAACATGACCAGGCCGAACGCGACGGCCAGCAGATTCCGCTTCGCGTAGCGCCAAAACCAGGCCCGAAACGTTTGGCGGCTCAGCCCAAAGCGATGCTCCAACACGTGTCCGGCGTAGAAGGAAAGCGGAAACGAGACGGCCACGTGCAGTCCGACCACGACGAGCAGCATGACGGCCAACCGGAGCGTCCACCACTCCGCCAGCGCGGGGCGCGTTTGGAGCCACGCGTCGATGTGCGGGGCGGCCCACAAGGCCATCACCGCCAGGTACGCGACGTCGAGCGCCCGATCGGCCAGATCGCACGCAAGCCCCCGCCGGCCGTAGCGCTTCGCCTCGGCCAGCTCGTCGGGCGACAGCTCGCCGGTGTCGCCGGCCGCCTCGGCCCCGACCAATCCCTCGCCCGGCAGCGGTCCCGTCAGTTCATCCACGGAATCGTCCTTATACGGAACGGACGGCAGCAAGTACCATCGCCAGCATCGGCCCGATCCGTTGCCGCATTCCCGGCCTCTCGGGAGAGAAGGCGAACATTACGCAAGTCGGTCTTGAATGTCTAATCGACCACGCCCGTAGGGCGTGGGTTTGGCTTGCCCCGCAAGGCGGGGCGGATTGTGTTGTAAGAGGCCCCGTTGGGGCCAG
>JAFGDS010000148.1 GCA_016931995.1 Pirellulales bacterium | reverse complement strand
CCCGGCATGGGCATGGGCGGTCCCGGCATGGGCATGGGCGGCCCCGGCATGGGCATGGGCGGCCCCGGCATGGGCATGGGCGGCCCCGGCATGGGCGCGGGCGCCCTCGGCGGCGACCCAAGCCAGGCCGAAGAGGTTAGCCCTTACGCGGTCACCCTCGAGCTCCACGGCATCATCTACCTCTACAATCCGCCCGACTGGAGCAAGCTGGGCACCGGAACGGCGGGTGAACCGACAACCGAGGCGACCGCCGCGCCGACCGAACAACCCGCGACCCAGCCCGGTGTGCCCGCGGATCAACCGCCGGCCGGTACACCACCCGCCGCCGCGCCGCCTGGCGTGCCGCCGGTCGCACCTGGCCCTGGCGCGCCGCCGGCAGGGCCGGGCCCCGTGGCGCCCGCTGGGCCGCCGGTCGCGCCCAGCGCGCCTGGGATGCCGCCCGCCGCGCCGGCGACACCGCCCGGCCCGGCGCCTGCGGCAGCCGCGCCCGGCGGACAACCCTAGCGGTCGCCGAGGACCAACCGAAACGGAGGCGAGACGATGAAAGTGAAAATGAAGTTCGACAAGCAGGCGATTGTTGGATTCCTCGCCCGCAACGGGGAGAAGATCCTCTTCGGCGCGGTCGTGCTCTGCTTCCTGGGCTTTGTCTACGCCGGCGTCGGGCGCGATCGTTTCGACAAGACGCCGGACGATCTTCGCGCCGCCGCCGAGAAGATACAACAGGGCATCGAGAACTCGGACGGGCCGGAGGTGCCCAAGACGAAGGAATTCACGGATGAGATCGCGAAGATCGTCAACCCCGTCGCCGTGAAGCCCTACCAATTGGAGCAGGCGTGGAACCCGCCCGTACCCGACCCGCTCAATCCCCGGGGCGAGCCGGCGCTGTTCACCGTCGAGGACCTCCGCGCGTCGGCCGGCGTGGGCCGTTTCACTCTGGTGGGCGGCGCCGGGGGAGGGATGATGGGCGGGGCGGTCGGCGCGGGGGGCAACGTCAGCCAGGCGCCGCAGGGACGCCGCTGGGTTCTACTGACCGGACTGGTGAGCGCCGAAAAGCTGTTCCGATCCTATCAGGATTGCTTCCGCGACGCCGCGAAACGGTTCCCGAACGACCTTCTCCCCACCGTCACGTACTATCAGGTCGAACGCGCCGAAGTCGAGTCGGAGGACGACGACGTCGAGAATCTGAAATGGGCGATTCCGTACGGACGGCTGAACCAGTACATCGAGAAACAACGTATGACGCTGGGCGCGGGCACGGAGGTCGTTCCCACGCAGTTCACCGATTTGTGGCTGACGTCCTTCCTGCCGCAGCGGGCCGACCGGAACTGGGGCGACGAGGTGGCGCATCCGCCGGAGATTCCGCTTATGGCGATGACCCCCGAAGGAATGCCCGGCATGCCCGGCCACGATCCGACCAAACCGGCCGGCGCGCCCGGCGACGAACCCGGCTCGGACGATCCGGATGTCCCCGGAACGGATGAGCCTGGGGCCCGCGGACCCGGCGCACCCGGCATGGGCATGGGCATGGGCGGTCCTGGCATGGGCATGGGCGGTCCCGGCATGGGCATGGGCGGTCCCGGCATGGGAATGCCCGGCATGGGCATGGGTGGGCCCGGCATGGGAATGGGCGGTCCCGGCATGGGAATGGGACCTGGGGCCGGCATGCCCGGCGGCGGCATGGCCGGGCAGACGTATTCGCCCTACAGGCTTTTCCGGTTCTTCGATTTCACGGCCCAACCCGGCAAACGCTACCGCTATCGCGTTCGTATCTACTTCGCCAACCCCAATTACAACGTGCCGCCACAATACCTTGCCCGCCAGCTCCGCGAGCGCGGCGACGACAAGAAGGCGCACATCGTCTCGCCCTGGAGCGATCCGAGCGACGTGGTATTCGTCCCGCGCGACGATCGGCTCCTGGCCGTCTCCGTTTCGTCTCCCAGCCAGGTGGACGTCGAACCCTCGGCCACGATCCTGGCCATCCACTGGGACGAGCAGACGGGCGCCGAAGTGTCGAGCGAGTTCCCGGTCAAGCTTGGCATGGTGGTGGATTTCCCCGATCAGGATCCGCCACAACCCACGGCCGCGCAAGGCGGCATGGCGCCGGGCCCGTTCGGGCCGGCGTTGCCCGAGGGCGGCGACGCCGCGCCGGACCGCGGCGGGAGGCGGCGCACGCCCCGGGCCGCCCGGGGCACCGGCGCGGGCGCTCCCCCCATCCCCGGGTTCCCCATGCCGCCGGTGCCCGAGAAGATCGACTACATGACCAAAATGCTCGTCCTGGACATGCAGGGCGGCCAGCGGCTGCCCGGCAAAAACCGTGACCTGACCTATCCCGGCGAGATCCTCCTCATGGATCCCGACGGCGTTCTGCAAGTCCGTTCCGACGTCGACGATCAGCCAGAGGTTGAAAAACAGAAATCCACCGCGACCGGCGCCCTGGGCGCGCCGGGCATGGGCATGCCGGGCATGGGCATGCCGGGCATGGGCATGCCGGGAATGGGCATGCCGGGCATGGGCATGGGCATGCCGGGAGCGGGCGGAGGCGCCGTCATGCCGCCCCGTATGGGCGAATAACGCCGCGCACGCCGCGTCAACGAGCGATTTACCCGGGCAGTCCGAGCGCAAGCGAAGAACCTCCTTGGTCGGCGAGGTCCTTCGCGGCGCTCGGGATGACTTCTTCTTGCCCTGGACGGCACGTGCCCTCGGGCGGGCCACGGCCACTTTTTATTGCCGCGGCGGGGTCCCGACCCGAGCCGGCTAGTGTCTTGTCTTCCCCCCTTGGCAAAAAAATCCCGCCGCGGGACTGAATGGCCGGGAAATGCTCTTGACCCGGCCTCGCCGTCCGAGTATTCATCCCGCACTCTTCTACCGAATCCCTGAAGACCTAATCGAACAACCGATCGCGGTTGGCGCGCCTTCGGGTGTCCCGCCGGGATGGGTGGCAAGCGGCCGGGGGTCTCCCCGGAGCATCCGCTGCGCGCATCCACTCGCGGCACGCGCCGACGGTACGCACGCGAAAAGTCGCCTATCGCACCAGGACTCCCGCGAGTCTTTCCAGCAGAGGAGAAACGGAGTTGAACACGACCGCAAGAACCCTGACGGGCATGTTGGCCGTGGCGTGCTGCCTCGCGGCAACGCTCACTTTCGCTCAATCCGGGACAATCGCCCCCGCGGCCTCGTTCCCCGCCGCGACGTCCGCGTCGGCCGGCGGCGTTTCGGCCGAGACCCAACGCCCGCGGATGGACGACCTGCTCGTCCGGGCGCGTCAGGCCATGAGCGAAGGCCACCTGGACGTCGCGGAGCAATTGATCGCCCGCGCCGAATCGCTCGGCGTAACGGCCGGCTCGTTCAATCCGTTGGCCGACACGCCGGCCAAGGCGCGTCGCGATCTGGACCGGCGGCGCGCGGCCCCCGGCAGCGCGGCGGCGGGCTCCCGATCTCCGTTTGGCGCGATTCCTTTTTCCGGCGGCGCGACGCCGGCCTCCTCGCCCGATCCCTTCCTGCAACACGGCGCGATGTCCGCGGCGGGCGCCCCCAGCGCCACGCCGTTCTCGCCGACCAACCCGGCCTCGACCGGCGCGGCCGGCTACGCCATGGCCTCCGCCGAGGCGCCGCCCGCGGTCCCCGTCGATCCGGCCACCCGGGCCGCCAGCGATCGGCTGCTGTTGTCGGCCCGGCAAGCCCTAGCCATGGGCGACGTCCGCCGGGCAACCGACATGATTCGGCAGGCGAAGACGTACGGCGTTCCCTACGGCCCGCGAGACGACAGCCCGCATCTGGTGGAAACCGCCATCGCGAAATACAGCGACCTCATGGCCCAGCAAGCCGAGCGGCGCAACACCGAAACCTACCGCTGGCAATTCGCCCGGACCATGATGGAGCAAGCCGAATCCCTATTGAACTGGGGCGACTACGACGAGGCGGAACGGCTGGCCAACCAGGCGAGGGCCCAGGGGCTGAATTACGGCCCGCTGGACGCGAGCCCCGACACGCTCTTGGCGCGGATCGGCCACGCCCGACGGCAGGACGCGGCCCGCTCGGCCGGCGCCGGCGTCGTGCAGGCCACGGCCACGCAGGTCACGCCGGCCACGGCGCCGGCGGACGTGGACCCGCGGGCGTCGCACGCCGTGTACGACGGCGCGAACGATCCCACGCGAATCATCCAGGCGACGAACCTGACGCCTCCGCCGCCTCCCCGGCCGCTGGAGATCGCGCAGAACCTGCCCACGCCCGCGCCCGTGATGGACATGCCTTCGGCCGGCGGAGATCCCGCCATGCTCCTGTTCAAACAAGGCGAGGCCGCGCTCAAGGCCCGCAACGCCGACCAGGCGTTGGATTACTATCGCCAGGCAAATCAGTACCGCGATCAGCTTGACCCGCTCACGCGGCAGAAGCTCCAGGAGCGGCTGCAATTGCTCTCGGCGCCGGCGTCCGCGCCGTCGGCCCCGCCCTCGCTGGCCACCGACGCCGCGACGGCACAGCAGCTATTGGCCCGCCAGGTCAACAGCGACGTGGCCCATCAGGAGCGCCGCGCCGCGCAGCTTCGCGAATCCGACCCGCAAACCGCGCTAACGATTCTCGAGCAAACGCGCGCCCGGGTGGAAGTGACGAATCTGGAGCCCGCCGCGCGGACCGCCATCCTCCGCCGGATCGACCGGAGCATCGCGGAAATGCGGCAATTCATCGAGGACAACCGCGGGCGGATCGAACTGACGCGGAAGAACCAGCAAACCCGCGACGAGATCGAGCGGGATCAGCAGTACCGCCTCGAGGTGCAGGAGAAGCTCAAAAACCTCGTCTCCGAGTACAACCGCCTCATCGAGGAGCAGCGGTACCCCGAGGCCGAGGTCGTGGCCAAACAGGCCGTCGAGCTGGCGCCCGAGGATCCCGTGGCGCTGCAGATCGCCTTGAACGCGAAATTCATCCGCCGCGTGATGAATAATCGCTCCATCGCCGCGGACAAGGAGCAAGGGTTCCTCGACGCGCTGGAATCGGTGGACGTCGCGTCCACGCCCTACGACGACCGCAACCCCTTGATCTTCCCCGACGCGAGGCATTGGAACGAGATCACGCAGCTCCGATCGAAGTGGCTGGCCGAACAACGCAGCCGGCGGACGGAGCGGGAGATGGAAATCGAGCAGAAGCTCAAGACGCCCGTCTCGCTGCAGTTCCCCGACGCGCCGCTGGCCGCGGTGCTCGAGCAGCTTGCCCAACTGGCCGGCGTGAACATGTACCTCGATCCGCAAGGCTTCGCCGAGGAGGGCGTCGGCTCGGATAAGCGGGTGTCGGTCAATCTTCCCCAGGACATCCCGTTCTCCAGCGCCTTGAACCTGATTCTCAAGCCGCATCACCTGAGCTACGTCATCGAGGACGACGTGCTGAAAATCACCAGCGAACAACACCGCGCCGGCGTGACGTACACGCGGACGTACCACGTGGCCGACCTCGTGGTGCCGATTCCGAATTTCATCCCGAACTCGAGGATGGGCATGAACGGGGCGTACAACGACGCCATGGGCCGCGCCGGGTTCAACAACGCCTCGTTCGGCGGCGCGCCGCCCCTGGGATTCGTCTCCGCCACCGACTCCTTGCCCAACGCCACGATCGATAGCGCCGTGCTGGCCCAAATGACCAGGCAGGGTCCGATGGCCGGCGGCACGGCGGGCGGCGACGCGCCCATGAGCGCCGGACCCGGCGGACTGGGCGGCGGCGCCAACGCCGATTTCGACACCCTCATCGAACTGATTACCACCACCATCGAGCCGGAAAGCTGGGCCGAAGTGCACGGCGGGCCGGGACAAATCCGCGAATATCCAACCAATCTCACCCTGGTTGTTACCCAAACCGAGGACGTCCACGAGGAGATCGTCGACCTTTTGGACCAGCTCCGTCGGCTGCAGGACCTCCAGGTGACCATCGAAGTCCGCTTCATCACGCTCAACGACAACTTCTTCGAGCGGATCGGCGTCGACTTCGACTTCAACATCGACGACGACATCGACGGGCCCCTCCAGGTGTTCGGCCAGCCTCTGGAGGATCAAACCACCGGTGACGATGACGACGATGATGATGACGATGACGACACCGAAAACCAGGAGCCGGCCCGCGACCTGACCGATAAGGACCACGGCCGCAGTGTGACCGTGGGCATGTCGGCCCCAGGCGTCTTCTCGGCCGATCTGGACATTCCGTTCACCCAGAACAGTTACGGGCTGGCCGTGCCGCAGTTCGGCGGGTTCGACGCCACGGCGGGCGCCTCGATGGGCTTCGCCATCTTGAGCGACATAGAGGCCTTCTTCTTCATCAACGCCGCGCAGAGCGATCGCCGGACCAACGTCCTCCAGGCCCCAAAGGTCACCCTCTTCGACGGCCAGATCGCCTCCGTGATGGACCAATCCCAAAGCCCCTTCGTCATGGGCCTGGTCCCGGTGGTCGGCGACTTCGCCGCCGCCCAGCAACCGGTGATCGTCATCTTGTCCGAGGGCACGTTCCTCTCGGTGCAGGCCGTGGTCTCGTCCGACCGACGCTTCGTCCGGCTCACCGTCGTGCCGTTCTTCAGCCAGATCGGCGACGTGAACACGTTCACCTTCACCGGCGAAACGACCACCACGAGGGACACGTCCACCGAAGGCAACCAGGACGTGCCCGACGACAACACGAAGGCGAACAACATCGCGTCGACGACCTCGCAGGGCACCACCGTCCAGTTGCCGACCTACTCGTTCGTCTCGGTGAGCACGACCGTGAGCGTGCCCGACGGAGGCACCGTGCTCCTGGGCGGCATCAAACGCCTCAGCGAGGGCCGCACCGAGGCCGGCGTGCCCATCCTCAACAAGATTCCCTACATCAGCCGGTTGTTCAAGAACGTGGGTATCGGTCGCGAGACGCAAAGCCTGATGATGATGGTCACGCCACGGATCATCATCCAGCGCGAAGAGGAAGAACGACTCGCCACCGGTTCCGCGGGATCGTAAACGGCTCTCGCGTCGCCACGCGTCCAATCGCTCGGGCCGCCGCCGACTCCTCCGGGAGTTGACGGCGACCCTTTTTCTTTCGAAAACGCGGCTCGTAGGGTGCCATGTCCACGCCTGCGTGGACATGTGAACCACGTTGCCAATGCATGGCCACGCAAGCGTGGACATGGCACCCAGCAGCGGCGCCCCCCGCTCACGCCGGGGCGAGCTCGGCCAGCTCCTTGGCCAGGCGTTTCCGCGCGACGTGCAGCCGACGCTTGATCGTGCCCACCGGCGAGCGGAACTCGTCGCTCATCTGGACCAGCGATTGCCCGCGGAAGTAGAACGCCACGAGCGTATCGCGATCGAGCGACTGGAGCCGGCCCAGCCCGCGATGGACCTGGGTGCGGCGCTCGTGCGCCAGGGCGGCGCCCAGCGGGGTCTCGGTCTCCGCGTAGCCCGCCTCGATCCGGCTGGGCTCGATCGTGGCCACTGGCCCGCGCCGGACCGCCCGATTGATCGCCATCCGCACGGCAATGGCTCGCAACCAGCCGGCAAAGCAGCGGGGGTCGTCCAACTGGTGGAGCTTCCGCAGGGCTTGGATGAAGACCTCTTGGCACAGCTCCTGGGCGTCGGCCCGATTGTGCAGCCGCCGCAATACGATGGCCTGCACGGTGGGCTCGAACCGCTCGAGGAGCCGGTCGAACGCGCGAGGATCCCCCGCCTGCGCGGCCCGGACCAACCGGACCAGCTCCGTGTCGAAGGAAGTTGGGTCGTCTTGGCAAACGTTCATGGTCGTGTTGTTTTTTTGGGAAGCGTGGAAACGGGGAACGGACCGCGTCCGAGAGCCGTGCCCAAAGGGGTGTTCGCGCTAGCGCGATCTCCCCGGGCACCGGCGCCGGCGGTCAGGCGGTCAAGCGTTGTCTGTCGCGAGGGCTTCCAAGCGGGGGCTTAGAAGGTACTCCAGACGCCGCATGAGCCCGGCCCGCCGGCGTGCCACGTAACGTGGCACAAGCGGGTAACGCCGACCCGCTTGTCTCGGCGGCGCATGCCCATGGCGGGTTGTCCAAAACAGACGCCCGCCTCGGCACGCCCGGCTTTAAGGCCGGCAAGCCGCGGCAATAGATACCGCGCGTCAAGCAAGCAACGGCGCAGGGACTGGAACGTACGGACGACCGCAATCTGGATCCCGCGGACAATCGCCACGTTGTTCGTCAGATTCGAGATCGTCGTCGTACGCATCGCACTACCTCTGCGCCTCGCGCGGTAAAAAAAGAAGTGGGTAAAAAGAAGCCCCAACGCTTCGCTTCCCTTTCAAGGAAGATCGGCGTCCTGTTTCCCTATTCGTAAGGGTCGCTGGGCATTTGCCACGGCGCCCTACCCCAAACACCCGGCAACTCCCCACCATTTTCTACAATGACGGAAAACGCCCCGGAAGTCAACACGTGATGGGCGACATTCCCCAGTGGGGGTATTTTCCGCTCCAAATGGTCCGCTAATGGGCTTTAGACACGGCCGGGGGCGGTCGGGTTCGCGGAATTATGGGGAAAGCCAACCGGGTCGAGGCCGAGGCGTTCCGCGGCGACGGCCGTCGGCCTCTCGCCGCGGAGGCCCTAAAAACTCCGCATCTTTCGCGGGCCACATGTCCCCTTTCGTTTCGGCGGTGAGTTTGCGGGTTGGATTGTTGACTCTCATGGCTTTGAGGGATGTTCCCGATAGGAGGAATGAAGCGAGTCCCGTTCGGCGGGTACGGCAAGGGGTGGCGGTCGCGACGGGCAGCACACCGCCATAGCGGGGATCCGTGGAGCGGCAGCTCGGACGGATGCACGCCTGGGGGGTGACATTCCGTCGGCGCCACATTGGATTCAATTGGGGGTACAGCCGCCATGTTCGCAACAAGCGACGGCGTGCGGAAGACTCGGGTGTCGGCCTGGCTGGCCATTCCGTTGGCGATTCTTATCGTGTTGCCGGCTTCCTGGTGTGCGGCCCAAACAGGAACGGCCGGCGCGGTGGCCCCCGCGCCAATGCCGGGCGATGCGCCCGCGGCCCAGGGCGACATCCTCGACATGGACATCGACCAGTTGGCCCGCGTGGACGTGAAGGTCCCCTCGATGGAGGTCGAGGTGACGAGCGTCTCGCGGACGGCCCAACCCATCGGGCGCTCGGCCGCGGCCGTCTACGTCCTGACCAACGAGATGATCAAGCGGAGCGGCGCCCGCAGCGTGCCCGAGGCCTTGCGCCTGGTGCCCGGCGTGAGCGTCGTCCGGATCAACGCCAGCGCCTGGGCGATTTCGATCCGAGGGTTCAACGCCCGATTCGCCAATAAGCTGCTGGTGCAGATCGACGGCGTGGCGATCTATAGCCCCACGCACAGCGGCGTCTTCTGGGAACGCGAATACGTGATGCTCGAGGACGTCGACCGGATCGAGGTGATCCGCGGTCCCGGGGCCACGGTCTGGGGCGCCAACGCGGTCAACGGCATCATCAACATCGTCACGAAACAGGCCAAGGACACCCACGGCATCCACGTCGACGGCGGTGGCGGGACCGAGCACCGGCAGTTCACCAACGCCCGCGTCGGCGGCCAGAGCGGCAATCTGCACTGGCGTATGTACGGCATGAACCTGGAGGACGGCAAGGGCCACCTCGCCGGCCCGGCGCGCGCGGCCGACGACCCGCGGCTCAACCAGGGCGGCTTCCGCGCCGACTGGACGCCCACCCGCCGCGACACCTTCACCATCCAAGGCGACTTCTACTCCGGCGAGGACAACCAGACCGGCGTCCACACGCCGCCGGATCCGCCCGTCGCGCCCATGGATTTCAAGACCTCGCGGATCCTCACCCGCTGGAGCCGTCAGGTGGACGAAGACACCGACTGGGCCGTGCAGCTCTACTACTACAATCCCTATGCCCTCGGCGCCAACCTGAACAACGTCGCGACGTTCGACTTCGACTATCAGTACCACATGATCCGCGGCCGCCACGACATCGTCTGGGGGCTGGGTTACCGGAATTCGGATGAACGATGGGTGATGGGGCCGGGGATCATTACCGTCCACGACGGCGAGCAGATCCCCAGCTACTTCGTCCAGGACACGATCACGCTGGTCGAAGACCGGTGGTTCGCCACGTTCGGCTCGAAGTTCGACCACAACAGCGTCACCGACTTCGAGTATCAACCCACCGCGCGGCTCACCTACACGCCCAGCGAGCGGACGTCTTTCTGGGGCGCCATCAGCCGCGCGGTGCGCACGCCCTCGCTCATGGAGCGCGTCTTCATCCTTCCCAAATCGGAGAACGCCCTGAGCTACGAGCTCGGCGTCCGCCAGCAGCCCACCGACCGCTTCTTCTGGGAGTTCACCACCTTCTTCAGCCGCTACGACAGCCTGCTGGGCACGCCGTCCTTTTTCTACTACTACAACGTGGGCAAGGCCGACACGTACGGGTTCGAGTGCAACGCCACGTATCAGGCGACCAAACACTGGCATCTGTCCGGATCGTACACATTCTTCGTGCAAGACGTCGACTACGCCGCGGGCTACTTTCCGACTTATTTTGCCGGGGGCACGCCGCGGAACATGTGGTCGGCCCAATCCGGCTGGGACTTGGGCGCGAACGTCACGTTCGACGCGATCCTCCGCTACGTCGACGCGTTGGCGATTGGAGTGCCCAGCTATCTCGCCGGCGACGTGCGACTGGCCTGGCAGCCGCGGAAGAACCTCGAACTGGCCGTCGTGGGACAGAATCTGCTTGCCGGCGCGCACTACGAATTCGCGGACGACTACGTTTCCATCCCCACGGAGGTCGAGCCCGGCGTCTACGGAATGGTCTCGTGGCGCTACTAGGGCGAAGAACGAACGCCGGGCGGCCGACGGGCCACCAGCGGCTTCGCGACGACAAACGCCAACGCCGCGATTTGGGGAAACCGAAAAGACATATCCTATACGCCCGGTCCTTGAACGAAACGAGATAACCATGCGAGCGTCCGTTTTTGGAGACCCACGACATCGACGGCCGGCAGGCCGCGCGGGACGGGCCGCGAGAGCCCTGGCGTGGACGGCGGCGATTCTGACGGCGTCATCGTTTTCCGCGGAGACGAATGCGCAGTCGCCGGACGAACAGGGCTTCATTAGCCGCGAACACAAGATCAAGGCGGCCTACCTCTACAACATCGCGCGATACGTCCAGTGGCCCGATCGCGCCTTCGAACACGCCGAGGCCCCGTTCGTCATTGGCGTGCTGGGCGTCGACCCGATCAATGCGGATCTGGAGCGCATCGCGCAAACGAAAACCGTGGACAACCGGGCCATCCATCTTGCCCGGTTCGAGCAACCCGGCGACGTCCGCCCCTGCCACATTCTCTTTCTTTCGCCCACCATCAGCCCCGAGGACCAACGCGCCGTCATGCGCCGGCTCGCCGGGAGCCACGTCCTCTTCGTTGGCCAGACGTCGGAATTTTTGGATCACGGCGGGGTGATCGACTTCGTCATCCAGGAGAACAAGGTGCGGCTCATCGTCGCCCTGAAGGCGGCCGAACGCGAGAGCCTCAAGATCAGTTCCAAGCTGCTTCAGGTCGCCCAAGTGGTGCGATAAGCCTGACATTCGCCAATGCGCCGGATGATCCTCCCGATACGATAAGGGGAAACGTGCCGTGGCGACATTCACTCACGGAAGGGGCAGGAGCTTATGTTCGCAACGACGAATGGGGCGTGGACGCGCCAGACGCTAATTGGGCTGGCCTCTTCGCTTGGGATTCTTGTCGCCACCGTCTTGCCGGGCGCGGCGCAATCGCCCAACATGGAGACCGTGGCCCCGGCGCCGCTGCCGAGCGACGCGATTGATCCAGCCGCGAAGAGCGACATCCTCGACATGGACATCGACCAGCTCGGCAAGGTGGACGTCAAAGTCCCCTCGATGGACGTCGAGGTCACCAGCGTCGCCAAGCACGAGAGCACGGTGGGCCGCTCGCCGGCGGCCGTGTTCGTCATCAGCAACGAGATGATCCGCCGCAGCGGCGCCACCAGCGTGCCCGAAGTGCTCCGCCTGGCCCCCGGCGTCAACGTCGCCCGCGTCAACTCGTACACCTGGGCGATCAGTATTCGCGGCGCGCAAGGTCGTTTCGCCAACAAGCTGCTCGTGTTAATCGACGGCCGCACGGTGTACAACCAATACTGTTCCGGCGTCTACTGGGACGCGCAGGACCTGCTCCTGGAGGACGTCGAGCGGATCGAGATCATCCGCGGTCCCGGCGGCACCCTCTGGGGCGCCAACGCGGTGAACGGCGTCATCAACGTCATCACCAAAAAGGCGCAAGACACCCAGGGCGCGTTGGTTCAAACCGGCGGCGGCAATCTCGACAAGTCCATAAGCAGCGTCCGCGTCGGCGGCAACAACGGCCAGGGGCTGAACTGGCGGATCTACGGCCGCCATTTCGAGCGTGGACACGAGCTGCATCCGACCTTTGACTACGATGATTGGCGGATGGGGCACGGCGGCTTCCGGGTGGACTACGACTTGGATCGCCACGGCCAGGACACGCTCACGGTGCTGGGCGACTACTACGGCGGCAACGTCGGCAACTTCGGCGCGCGCATGTTTCCCACTCCGCCCTACTTCGAGCCCTACACCGAGGACGAAGGCGTCACGGGGGCCAATCTGCTGTGGCGCTGGACGCACAAGTTCAGCGATGACTCCGACTACACGATCCAGATGTACTACGATCGCACGTTCCGCGACTCGTACGCCTTCAAACAGGAAACCACGGCGTTTGACGTGGAGTTCCAACACCGTTTCCCGCTGACCGACCGCCAGCAGTGCATTTGGGGGTTGGACTCGCGGCAGATCCACAACCGGATGCCCAACAGCACATTCCTCGTCACCATGGTCCCGCCGGCGGACACGTATCGTCTCTTTAGCGGTTTCATCCAGGACGAAATCACGTTGCGCGAGGACGAACTGTTTTTCACCGTGGGAACCAAGCTCGAGAATAACTCCTACACGGGTTTCGAGGTTCAGCCCAGCGCGAGGCTCTTGTGGGCGCCGGATAAGAAGCATGCCGTGTGGGGCGCGGTGTCGCGGGCGGTGCGGCTGCCGTCGCGGGTCGAACGCGACAGCATTTTCCGCTACGGTCCGTGGTTCGTGGCCGACCCGCCGTCCACCGCGTTCCAGCAGTACAATCCGTATCGGGACGTCAAATCCGAAACGCTCATGGCGTACGAACTCGGCTACCGCGAGCAGACCACGGAGCGCTTCGCGTGGGACGTCGCTTTGTTCTTCAACGTCTACGAGGAGATGATCGGTCCCCGCTCCGGCGATCGGTACGTGGGGCCGGGCTATTGGATTTATCCGGTCATCCACGACAACGCCGGACGCGGCCACACGTACGGCTTCGAGTGGGCCGCGCAGTGGGCCGTCTCCGACACGTGGCGACTCGACGGATCCTACAGCTTCCTGCGGTCGTACGAGTGGTGGGCCGCCGACGCGGGGTCGATGGGCATCGAGGGCTATCCCCGTAACCAGGCACGGCTCGGCGCCCAGTGGGACCTCGGCAACCGCTGGCAGGCCGACGCGGGCTTCCGCTACGTGGACACGATCGTCGGCCAGTCCATTCCGGACTACTTCACGATGGACCTGCGGCTGGCGTGGACGCCCCGCCGCGATCTCGAAGTGGCCGTGGTCGGCACGAACCTGCTCGATCAGGGACACCCCGAGTTCAATCTCGTCAGTGCCGCCTACGGCGCCATGGACGTCCGGCGGACCGTCTTCGCGCAGTTAACCTGGCGACGTTAGGTTGAAGAGTCGACCACGTCGCCCTACGGCAGCGGCGGGGTCGCGCCGGCGCCGATGACGGAGTCGTTCACGTGGACGCCGGCGGCGACCGCGCCGTCGTCGTTCAGGAAGAAGTCGTCGGTCGCGGGCCGCGGCGTGACGAAGAACCGCACGTGGCCGTCCTCCATCAGGCAGTTCTGCCCGTGCCGGCCGTGGTTGTGGCTCTGCCGGCCGGGAAGCCCGGGCGCGGGCGCATCGGAGGCCAACGCAAATTGCGATCGTCGTAGATTTCGCGTGCCGTGGTAACCGGCGCGGTCGCGGTAGCCCAGCGTGTATCCGTAGCTCCCGCCCATCTGGTCCTGAAGCCGTTTGAGCTGGTCGGGCTGCGCGATCGAGGCAAGCCGGGCCAAGGACGGAACGTCGATCGCCGGGCCTTCGGCCGCGGGCGAATCGGGGCACACGAGCATCTGGAAGCTGGGCAGAAGCTGGCTGTCCTTCAAGATCGGCGCGAACACCGACGCGACGGCCAGATTGCCCTGGGCCGGAACCCGGGGGAAGTAGCCGTGGTTGAGCTCGCCATACTCCGTCAGCGCCGCGCCTAGCTCGCGAAGGTTGTTTTGACACGCCAGAAGCCGCGCCTGCACGCGGCTGCCGTGGATCGCCGGAAACAGGAGCACGCTGGCGGCAACGATCACCCCGGCCACCACCAGCACGTCTTGCCAGCGGTATTGAACCTCGCCCACCGCCGGCAAGGTGACGGGCCGCATCCGGGTCGGCCGGGCCTCGCGCCGCGGCTGGACGGGCGCGGCGGCTCGGGCTTGACCGCTCGCCCAAACGAATCGGCACGTCCGCTCGGCCAGTCCCGCGGGCGGCTCGTGCCGCGCGCGGCTCGCGTCCAACGGCGCGAGTGACCGGCTCAACACCGTTAGCTCCCGCCGCAAAGCCGCGTCTTTCGCCAAATTCCTTTCCGCCGCCGCCTGCTCGTCCTCCTCGAGGGCCCCGAGCAGGTAACCGAGCAAAAGTTCTCGCGTGGGATCACTCATTTTCGGCAAGTGGGCTTCGCGCCAAGGCTTCATTCAGTCGGTACACCGCGGCGTGCAGACGGCTCTTCACGGTTCCCACGGGAATCGAAAGCACGTCGGCCGCCTCGCGATACTTCATTCCCTGATAATAGACCAGAGCGATCACCTCCCGCAGGGCGTCGGGCAACCGGTCCACCGCGTCGCGGACCACGCGGGCCCGCTCGTCCGCCTCGAGTTGGTCCAGCGGATCGACCTCTTGCGCGTCCAGCAAGTTGACCAGCGCCGTCACGTCGTCGCCCGACTCCGCTCCGAAACGCCGGTCCAGACTCACCATCCGATGGCGTCGGTTGCGCCGCTGGGCGTCGATCGCCTGGTTGGTCGCCACGGTGTAGAGCCAGGGTCGGAACTTTCGATCCGGCTCGAACGTGTCGCACTTGAGGTGAACCTGGAGGAACGTCGTTTGGAAGGCGTCGTCGGCCATCTGGGCATCGCCCAGGTAATGGCGCAGGTAGTTGTACAGCTCCCGTTCGTACCGATGGACCAGCCGTTCAAATGCCTCGCGGTTCCCCCGGTCGCGGTACTCGAGGAGAAGCTCCTCGTCGGTCCGCTCATCCGAGGGGGCGAAGAGGGCAACGGCCTTTCGGTCCAGTTCCATCGTGCTGTTCATTTCTGTTACGCATCCATGAGGTCGAGAGTTCGGCCGGATCGTGGGAAAAGACGCCTCGGTGGCCCGGCGTGCCCGGCTCGGTTCAGTCCTCTCGACCCCACGCGCGCATTGTACCAGCGATTCACCACCCCGCCGCCTGGCGGGGCTGGATTCTTTTGGGCCGCGGGAAAGGCGAAGAGGGCTGGCCGGTCAGGCCCACCACGGTTCTCGCAACATTGCAGGTGCCGTGCCAAATCGGTACAAACGTTCCCTACGTACACATACCCCTTCCCTCGGCCTGTCGCGTAATTGCTTCCGTGGAAAGCAGTTCGGATGGACGACACCCGCTCGACACCAACCGCGCAATCCCCTATTTCGGGGTGGACCGCCGCGTGAAATATCTTCCGACCGTTACATCCGGAGCGTTTGGGCACGTCGGAGGTTTTGTAACCTGTCAAAATGGCAGGGCGTCGGCGTTGGACGGTGCTCCGCGTTGGAGAGACGCGCATGCCGCGAAGCCGCGAGCGGCTCTGCGACAACGCGCCGCGTCATGGAGCCGCTTGCGGCTTCGCAACGGGGAAGACGCACGCACCCATCCGGTGGAGGAGACATTAGGAGGCGTGCCCGCCCGCGACGCCGCCCGTCACGCGGTCGAAATCCAGCACCGAATCCGCCCGGGTGAAGATCACGCCGGCGTCGCCCTCGCTCACCCGGCCGTACAAGCCGGACTTGAGCACGGCGTATTCCTCGCGCGAGCCGTCGTCGAATTCGGCGGTGATGAAGTAGAACGTCGAGGCGTTGCTGTCGCCCGATCCGCCCGTCACGCTCAGCCGCTTGCCAGCGATGACCGCCGCCCGGGCCATGATCGGCGCGTCCTGAAAACGCATGTACTTTCTTATGACGTGGAACGCGGCGAAGACGCCCACCGCGACGAAGATCATCGGGAAGAGCACGAAAATGGTCGGCGCCCCGTGGCTGCCCGCCTGCGTCGCCATGAAGAGCGCCACGCCAATGAAGAGAATGAAGAACCCCACCGGCCCCGCGACCGCCAGGACGGGATACCCGGCCAGCGTCGAGCGGCGCGAGGGATTGTCCTTCCGGGCGAACTGCGGCGATCGTTTGACCTGCTCGAAGACGTTCGCGCGGGCGAGACTCTCGACCGGCGCGCAAACCGAGTCGCAGAACTCGCACCGCACGGCGCCCGGGGCAATCTCCGCCCCGCAACTTGCGCATTTCATGGCCGTCACCCCGCGTCGTCGGTCAAACGAGCCAGACATTCTTGCATGTACTCGATGCTCTCACGCGCCAGGCGCTCCGCGCCCGGCGTGTAGTCAAACACCTCGACCGAAACCCAGCCGCGATAGTCGATCTCGCCCAGCGCCTCGAAGATGGGCAGGAAATCCACGTCGCCGAATCCCGGCCCCTGCCGGTTCGGGTCGTTCGCGTGGAAATGGGCCACCATCCGCCCGTTGCGGCGGATGATCTCGTCGATCGGGATCGACTCGCTCGACATCGCCTTCACGTCCAGATGGAGCCGGACCTGGGGCGAGCCGATCCGCTCGGCCAGCCGGACCGCCTCGGCCGCCGTGAGCAGGAAATCGCCCTCTTGCGGCCCGAGCGGCTCCAGGGCCAGCGTCACCTGCGTCTCCTCGAGCACCGGCAGGAACGCCTCGATCACCTCGGCGGCGTAGTCGGTGGCCTGTTCGAGTGACACGCCCGGCAGGAGGTTGCGCTGTTGCGGCGAGCCGAGCACCATCACCCGTCCGCCCACGTCGGCGCAGAACCGCGCCAGCTCGGCGAAGTAGTCGGCCGTGCGGCGGCGGACGTCGGCCTCGGGACTGGTCAGATGGAACCCCTCGGTCTTGGCCAGGAGCCAATGCACGCCGACCACGTCCAAGCCCACCTCGTCCGCCCGGCGACGGATCTCCTCGCGCGCGGCGGCCGACACGTCGGTCACACGCGTGGCAATCGTGAACGGCGCGATCTCGATGCCCGTGTAGCCGCACTCCGCCGCCAAGGTGAAACCTTGCTCAAGGGGCCGGTCCTGAAACGTCTCGTTGCAGATGGCGAATCGCATGGTGGGATCGGGACTCGGGACTCGGGGTTCGGGGTTCGGGGTTCGGGGTTCGGGGTTCGGGATGAGGATACGTTCTGAGTGTCCGACCTCCGAATTCCAATCTCCGACCTAACCCGCCGCTTGTGGCTTCGCAACAACTATCTCCCCTCTCTCTATGGGAGAGGGGTCGGGGGTGAGGGCGTGCAACGCGGCTTCTTCACATAAACACACTGCTGGACAAGCCAGCAATGGCGCCCAGGCACATCACATCCTACCGCGCCCGGCCGGATGCGCAAAGTCGCGGCCGACCGTCCCAGGAACGATCCCCCTCCCCGTATTCGCCGCGTCCCGCGTTTCCTTGGGCGAACCCGTCGGCCGGTTCATCGGGTCAGCGCCCGCAGCCCGCCCACCAGCAGGGCGGCCAGGCCGACGATGGCCAAAAACGTCTCGGTCTGGTCGGTCCCATCCGTCGGCGAGGCCGGAGAAGCCTGGGGCGCGCCCGCCGCGTCGGCCGCGCTGGCCGGGGTGTTCGCGGCGGTGGCCGGTGCGGCTGGCCGGTCGCGCG
Source organism: Pirellulales bacterium (assembly GCA_016931995.1). Taxonomy (GTDB): domain Bacteria; phylum Planctomycetota; class Planctomycetia; order Pirellulales; family Thermoguttaceae; genus JAFGDS01. The sequence continues at coordinate 33,110 of JAFGDS010000148.1, read as the reverse complement.
AGGCGGTCCATCCGCCCGCGTCCAGCGCCGCGCCGCCGGTGGCTGGCGGCGCCGCCAGCCGCGATTCTGGCTCTGGTCGTCGTTGCGCGGTGGGCACGGACGCAACAACGGGCGGAGCAGGTGGAAGGGAGACCTGCGGCGCGTGCCCCGTGTTTGCCGACTGCCGGGCCACCGTCGCCGGGTCGATGCCCGACGCGCCGTAAATGTCGCCCGTGACCGGCGTGAGAAACTGCCGCACCCGCATGCAGTGGCTGCCCATGGTCTTTCCCCAGGACGCGCCGAAGAGCACGCCGGCCAGTTCGCCTTGCTGGTTGAGGATCGGCCCGCCCGAGTCGCCGTTGCGGGCCCCGGCCGACAGTTCGATCACCTCATTGGGCAGGTGTCCGCCGGGCGACCAGTATCGAAGGCACCGGCCCGTGGCCAACCGGTAGCTTCCCCGCCCGTATCCCGCGATCGAAAGCGGCTCGCCCCGCTGGGGCACGCGTTGGGCCAACGGGATGGGCGCGACGGGCGGCCGCCAGATCACCAGCGCCGCGAGGTCCCAGTCGCGGTCCGCGCGAAGCACCGTGGCACGGGAGCGAAATCCATCGGGGAAGAGCACGTCAACCCGACCCCGGCTGTCGCGGATCACGTGCCAGTTGGTCACCACCAGCCCGTGCGTCTGGTTGACGGCCACGAGGGCTCCCGAGCCAAGCGTGGCGCCGCCGGGCTCGGGCACGACGATGCGGACCACCGCCGGATGCGCGCGCACGGGCGAGACGGGCCGCGCAAACGCGACGGCCGTCGCCATCAAAGCGATCGCAATCGACAATGCGGTTCTCACGTCACCGTGCCCGCCGGGAGGGAGGGTGCTCTTGCTTCTCTTCGACGCCGGCGCGGGCCGTGCGTGAACGTCGCCGGCACGCGGCGACAAGGCTTTCGCGGCGGGCAAGGACGGCGCAAGTGGCATGATCGTCCTTGTTCAACGATTCCGCTCGTGCGCCGCGACACAAAGAACGGGAACGGTCGTCCTTGTTTCGCGCCGGTATTTCCTCGGGCCGAGCGATTCACGCGGGTCGGCGAGAACAATGACGGAGCGGACCCTCAGCAGGGGGGTCTCCATTCAGTCAGAGCGTTTGGTAGAATAAAGGAAGAAGGGAGGTAGTCCGATGATCGAGGCCATCGACTTCCGCAATTTCAAGATATTGCGGGATGCCACATTGCCGTTGGATTGGTGCAACATCCTCGTTGGGCCCAACGGAAGCGGTAAGTCCACGGTCCTGCAGGCGTTGGCCGCGGCGGGAAAACCCGGCGAGCACCGTGGTCCGGAGTTCGCCTCGCTCGGCGAACGCGCGAAAGAGAATCCGCTTGTCGAGTTGACGCTGCATTGGGGAGGGGCCCGCCACGGCGTTCACACGCACATACGATGGGATTGTACTGATAGGCGAGGCTACCGGCAGGAGAACACGTTCTCCCACGGCGTTGATCATTGGTTGCCGGATGACATCAAGGGCTTGCTCGCTCAGATCCAAGTGTTCTCCCTGGACGCACAGGCCATCGCGAAACCGGGCGACGTAACCCACGCTCCCGTCCTTGACAGCAACGGCGGCGGCCTGGTCGCCGTGATGGACGCAATGCGGGACGATCACCCCGATCGCTTCAAGGCCCTGAGCGAACAGATACGGCACTGGTTGCCGGAGTTCGACCGGATCCATTTCGATCGGCCGACGGGAAAGAAGGGGAGCAAGTCGCTGGTTCTGGGGCTGGCGCGCAGTCCGGAGAAATTGCCAGCGTGCGATCTATCCGATGGTACGCTGATTGTCTTGGCTCTCTTGACGCTCGCGTATCTTCCAACTCCGCCGCCGATCGTTTGTCTGGAGGAGCCGGACCGGGGCATCCACCCGCGGCTCTTGCGGTGCGTTCAGGACGCCATGTACCGCTTGTCTCATCCGGAGGCGCTGGGCGAGGATCGCGCGGCGGTGCAGGTGATCGCTACAACCCACTCCCCCTACTTCCTCGATCTCTTTCGGGATCATCCGGAGGAGATTATCGTTGCGGATCGGGTGGATGACACTGTGCGGTTCCGGCGAGTCGCCGATCAGCCCCACCTTCAGGATATTCTTGGTAGCGCTCCCTTGGGCGACGCTTGGTTCTCCGGCATTCTCGGCGGAGTGCCCAGCCAATCATGAAGGTTGCCATCCTGAGCGAGTCTCCAGCGGACGAGGCGGCCCTTCGTGTTCTGGCGGGAGGGCTCCTTGGGCAGGAGACAGAGCCGGTCGCCCTTCCTCCGCTTCGCACTCGTGGCTGGATGAGTGTGCTTCAAACGACGCCACACGTGCTGAAGTATCTTCATTACCAGTCCGACGCCGACGCCTTCGTGGTTGGGCTTGACTCGGATGAGACCGTGCTCCATTCCGAGGGACACGAGAAACTAGGCGGTCTGGACCCGAATTGTCGACTGTGTCAACTCCAGACGAGCATCGACCAAACGCAGCGACAACTTCGGTCTCGGAAGGGACGGGGGCCCATCAAGACGGCGGTTGCATTGGCTGTCCCCGCAATCGAAGCTTGGGGTCTTGTCGCAAAGGATCATCGGGTCAACGAAACGGCATGGCTGCTCGGTTGTCAGTCCGGACGATTGCCCTACACAAAAAACGAACTGAAGAAGCAGTTGTACGGAACCGACCGACCTTCGCTCGACCTCCAGCAGCAATGTCTGGTCCGTGCTGCCCAAGAAATCGTGACGAACGGCTGGCTCGGCCGCCTCGAACAACAGTTCCGCGGAGGTTTTGGCGCGTTGGCCCGACGGATCCAAGGCTGGTAACGATCCTCGGTCACGACCGCCATAATGCGGCGACAAGTCGCCGCGCTCCAAAAACGGCTACACGGACCGCTGCCGGAGGGTTTCGTAGAAGAGGACGGCGGCCGTGGCGGAGATGTTCAGGCTGTCGGCCCGGCCGAGCATGGGCAGGCGGATCGGCGTGACCGCCGCGCCCGACCACGCGGCGCTCAAGCCCCCGGCCTCGCTGCCCAAGACGATCGCGCCGCCGGGGCGGAAGTCCACTTCATCGTAGGGAACCGCCCCGTCCACCCGGGCGGCGTAGATCGGCAGCTTGTTCTGCCCGAGCCAGGCGAGCGCCTCTTCGGTGGTCGCCTCGAAAGCGGGAAACGACAGCACCGTGCCGAGGCTCGCGCGGATCGCGTTGGGATTGACCAGATCCGTGCGGCAGTCGGCCAGGATGACGGCGTCCAGGCCGGCCGCATCCGCGCTGCGGACCACCGCGCCGATATTACCTGGTTTCTCGATCCCCTCGATCACCGCCACCAACGGCGCGGCGGATAGCGCGCAATCCTCAAGCCGCCAGTCGGGCCGCTCGGCGACGGCCACGATGCCCTCGGCCCGATCGCCGAAGGCGAGCTTGTCGAACACCTCGGGCGCGACCTCGAAGAACGGGCCATCGACGTCGCCGACCAGACCGGCGATTTCCATCTGTTGCCGCCGCGTGCAGCGGGCGGGGCAAACGTAAACCTCGCAAAGGTCGACGTCGGCCTCGACGGCGCGGTGGATCTCGCGCAGGCCGTCGATGAGAAACCGCCCTTGCTTCGCCCGATGACGCCCGTCGCGCAGGCGGACGGCGGCCTTGATCCGGGGGTTCTGAACGCTTGTGATGGGTTTCATCGCGCGAAGCCGCAAGCGGCTATTCCCAGAGTTCGTTCAACGTCAACAGCGGTTTCGTCAGCTCTTGTACAATGGTCATCCTGAGCGAAGCGGAGGATCCCCTCACCCCCGACCCTCTCCCGCAGGCGGGAGAGGGGAGTGGCATTGTCCTCACGTCGCCGTCCAGCGGACGAAGACGCCGCTGGGCAGGTGGCGGTCGGTGGTTGACTGGATCGCCAGCTCGCCGGCCTCGATCGCGCCGGACGACGGGCCGCCGAGGGCCTCGCGCATCATCCGGCCAAGCCGGTCCGCGTCGAACTCGGGCGTGTGGCACGTCAATAGGATGAACCGGCGACGCCCGGCCGTCAACGGGCCGCAGGCCGCCAAAAGGTCCGGCAAGTGTTTCGCCAGTTGCCATACTTCGCCGCGGGGTCCGTGGCCGTAGCTGGGCGGGTCGAGGATCACCGCGTCGTAACCGTGCCCCCGTTTCAATTCTCGTCGCACGAACTTGGCCGCGTCCTCGGCAATCCAGCGGATTGGCGCGGCGGCCAGGTCCGATAGCTCGGCGTTGCGCCGTGCCCAGGCGACCGTGTTTCGCGCGGCGTCGACGTGAACCACCTTCGCTCCAGCCGCCGCGGCCGCCAGCGTGCTGCCGCCGGTGTGGGCGAAGAGGTTGAGCAGCTCGACCGGCCGCGGCGCGGCGGCGATCTGGCCCGCGAGCCAATCCCAATTCACGGCCTGCTCGGGAAACACGCCGACGTGGCCCACCGGGCCGAGCTTCAATTCCAGCCGCAGGGGTCCGTGGGCAACAGTCCAACGTTCCGGCATGTCCGGCCTCCGGCGCCAGCGACCGTCCTGGCCCTCGGCGCCGGGCTCGTATCGCGCGTCGGCTTTGGCCCAGGCGGGCTCGTCCTCGCGCGCAAGCCCCTCGGCCGCCGGACACGGCCGGTCCAGCCGCCACGGGCCGAACGCCTCCAGCCGCCGGCCCGCGCCAAAGTCGATCAATCGGTATTGGTCGGGCTCGAACACGGCGGCATCCAACGCGGCATGGCGGGCAATTGTCCCAGCGGACGAACGCCTAAGAGCATTGTACACGATCGTTTGCGGCACGCGAAGAAGCATGCCCCCGCAACAGCCCCGCGCGACTTGTGCCAAGTCCGCGACCCGAGTAGACTTTCGGGAAAGGGAACGCGACGTGCCGCGTTGCGGAGCCGCGTGTGTGCCACTGGCTTTGCCAGTGCCGTCGCGTGGCGGGATGCGGCGCGCACGGGCAAAGCCAGTGGCACTCAAAAACAGCCTCCCATGCGATCCAACAACCTCGGAACATGTCCTTGGCGAGGCGCCTCCCTTGCCTGGAGACTCGAATGACATACCGACGAAACGACCTGCTCGGCGACGCGATGCTGCCGGTGGACATCGTGCTGCATCCTTCGTGGTGGTTCCATCACGAGGGCATCACGTTCGACGAGGATTTCTTCCTCCATCCAGCGAAACGGGTCGAGGTCGAGCGGAAGATGGAGCGGGCTCTCTTCGAGCGGTGGGGCCGCTTTGGGTTGGGTGATCATCGCGGCGAGGATCGGCCCGAGCTGGGGCCGGTCCATCTCGCGGCCGGCTGGCTTCTTTCGGCGATGCTCGGCTGCCGCGTCGATTTCTTCGAGGACGGCCCGCCGCAGGTGATCCCCGCCGGGCGGGACGATCTGGCCCTGGACCCCGACGCCGCGTTCGCCAGCCGGTCGTACAAGCAGTTCGCGGCGATGCACGACGATCTGAAAACCCGCTTCGGCCACGTCACCGGCGACGTGAACTGGGGCGGCATCCTGAACCTCGCGCTGGATCTGCGCGGTCAGGCGTACCTGATTGACATGATCGAGGATCCGGAGGGCGCCGATCGCTTCGCCGCGGCCATCGCCCGGGTGATCGAACGCTTCACCGCCGAAGTGGCCCAGGCGTCGGGCACGACCTCGATCACGGTCAACCGCGTCGTCCGCCACCTCGCCCGGCCGGTGATGCTGCACAGCGAATGCTCGCACGTGATGATCTCCACGGCGGCCTACGAGCGGCTCTTGATGCCGTTCGACGTCGAGTGGAGCAAGAGGTATCGGCCCTACGGCATCCATTACTGCGGCGAGGATCCCCATCGCTTCGCCGCGACGTTCGCCAAGCTGCCGCATCTGGATTTTCTCGACGTGGGCTGGGGCGGCGACGTGGCCGTGCTGCGGCGCCATCTTCCGGACACGTTCATGAACATCCGCTACAGCCCGGTGGACATCATCCACCAGACGCCCGACGCGATCCGCCAGACGATCCGCCGGCTGGTCCGCGCCTCGGACAACCCTTATCTGACCGGCGTATGCTGCATCAACATGGACCACCAGGTCCGCGACGAGCAGGTCACCGCCATCCTCGAGGAAGTCGCCGCGCTTCGCCGGGAGTACGCCGCGCCGTAGGGCGGATCGAGTCGAGCCGGCTATCCCGCGATGGCGGCAATCACAACGAAGATCAGCACAATCGTTCCGAGCGCGCCCATCACCAGGCCGAAGACGGCGCGGCCCATGCCGTGCAATTCTGGATGACGCCGCATGTCGCGGATGGCCAGGATACCCGCAACGATTGCCAGCGGCGCCGGGAAGAACAGCACCGAGAAGAGCCCCAGGTAGCCGGCGATGATGGCCCAGACCGATCGGCCCACCGGCAGCAGCATCCGCATGCCGGCGTCGTCGCCGAGCGGGGGAGGCGCGGCCTGGGCGAGAAACGGGTTCGCGCTCCGGGGGATCGTGATCGTCTGCCCACACTCCCGACACGGCCCCGTCTGCCCGGCGAACCGCGCGTCGACCCGAGTGAACCTACCGCAATGCGGACAACAAAAGTCGATCGTTGCGTTGGACATATTGGCCCCGTCGAGTTTCTGCGAAGACATTCCATCACGCCTCATGGGATTCACCATGGAGGCGAGGAGAACACGGAGAAGGACAAGCAACCAAGAATGACGGGAGAGAAACCGCGGATGAACGCGGATGGACGCAGATGACGGGGGATGAAGAAGGAGACGGGGCAAATCTCAAAGAGCGACTCCCCGCACCCAGCACGAGCTGTCACGCCGAGCGAAACGAAGTGTTCCCCCTTATGCGCCTCAAGGAGACCCTTCGCTGCGCTCAGGATGACCTGTCGTCGGCACGACAGTGTCGGGATACGTTCTCGACTGTTTCCGTTTTTCCTCAACTCTATCTGCGTCCATCCGCGTTCATCCGCGGTTCTCCTCCCTCCGTCTGTGTTCATCGGTGGCTGCTTACGTCTTCTCCGTGCCCTCCGTGTCTCCGTGGTGAATCTCGTTTACGGCCGTTTCAGGCCGATTTCGCCGCCGGCCACCGTGCCCAGGGCCCGCCAGACGCGGCCTTCGATCTCTTGCGAGGTGAACTCGACGGAGCCGTCGGCCAGCGCGGCCTGAACGCCGCCGGCGTGGTAGCTCCGCGCGGTGATCGCCGCGAACGTCGGCCCGCCCATCCGCTCGCGCACGCTCAACACGTCCACGTCCGGATACTCCAGATCGGCTCCGCCCGGCGTGACGAAGTTCGGCGGCCAGGCCGTGGTGAACCCGTTGTGGTGGACGGACATCTCCGGCCATTGGGTGTGCGCCTTGGCGAAGATCTTGCATCCGGCGCCGTGGTACTCGGGGCACACGGCCAGCGGATGGGCGTCCGGCGGGGGCACGTTGTCCGGATCGTCGATGCTCGAAAACGGCCCGCAGTCGCGGATCGTCACCTGGTAGTTCTTCACCTCGCACAGGATCAGCGTATGGCTCAACCCGTCCGTGAATTCGTCCCACCGCCGGCTCAAATTCACGCCGAAGGCGCTTCGCGGCGGCACGTCCGGCCGGCCCAGCCCGTTCCACACGTACCAGTCGCCGCAACAAAATGCGTAATTCACCCCGCCGACGTTGCCGAACTCCTTGTGGGCGAGTGGATCGCGGTTCACTTCGCTCGGACAGAGAAACCCCTCGACCACGCGGCCGACGATCTCTCGGTTCAGCGGATCGGCGTAATACGTGTCGGTGTCCATGTGCCCGTGGATGCCGCCCTGCTCCAGGAACGGCAGCACCCGGGCGTGCGGGCCCAGGTAGCTCGTCCAGGTCGAGCCGTCGCCCAGGCGAACCACCAGCGCCAAGGGCGGCAAGCCGCCCAAGGTGAGTTCGTAATTCTGCACCGCCAGCGCGATCTGCCGCATGTTGTTGGCGCACTCGATCCGCCGGGCCGCCTCGCGGGCCGCCTGCACCGCCGGCACCAAGAGCGCCAGCAGCAACCCGATGATCGCGATCACCACCAACAGCTCAACCAGCGTGAATCCTCGTCGCCGCACGTGTGCCTCCTCTCGAAATCCCGCGGGGTGCCACTGCTGGCTTGTCCAGCAGTGTCTCTCGCGTAGGATCCACTACGCACTGCTGGACAAGCCAGCAGTGGCACTCGTCTCTCCGGCCGTGTCACCCAAGCATCGCATCAGCCACCGATAGACTCCCCCATCTCAATCCAGTCAATTGCCCACTTGCGCCGCCGATTCCGCCGGCACGTGCCGGGGGTATTCCCACCGGCCGACGTGGTCGCGGACCCATTCGTAGTAGAACCGCACCCCGCGGTCGTCGCGGCCCGTGCCGTGGCCGCCCATCTCGGCGTGCGGGGCGCTGCCACCATGGTTCGTGATCCCCTGAATGAACGCCGCGTGGAACAGCATCACGGCGTTGGGCGCCTGCTGGTATCGCCGACAATCATCGAGAACGTACTCGATGCCCGAGGGGGCGAAGATCCCGTCGTTCTGATACACGTCTTGCCGCAGGGTCTCGACGTTCACGACGAAGCCCTCGGCCGGGATGGGCATGTCCTTCTGGATGATCCGCACGTCCATGCCGGGGTAGGCATCGGCCGTGCCCGAGTCGGCGTCGGGACACACGCCCACCTCGATATCCGGCGCGACGGCCTTGAACCAGGCCGTGAGTTTGGCCTTCTTGGCCGCGCCGTCTGGCTCCCGCAGAAGCTCTTTGTCCATCCGTTCGGGATGGCTGAACTCGTGGCAAATATCGACGAACACGTTCTTGAGTTTCCGCTCGGCGAGGAATCGGGCGGACGCCTCGACCGCGCGGCGGATCGACGCGTCGTCGTAAAACTCCTGGTCCTTGCGGTGCGTGAAAAGGCCGACCATGACGACCATCCCCCGCTTGTCCGCCTCGCGGATGAGCGTCTCGAGCCGCCGGGCGGTCGCGGGCTTGAGCCGGCCGTCGCGCGTGAAGCCGTTGGGGGCGGCGTTCGCGTCCGGCCAGCCCGCGTTGCTGCCCTGAATGTACACGCCAATCAGATTGATCCCGTGGGCGGCCATGTTGTCGAGGTTCCGGACGTGCCGCTCGGTGATGGCCTCGCTGGCCAGGGCGTTGCCGCAGCGAAGTCCCCACAAGTCCACCTCGTGCCCGCCCAGCCACGCTCGATCGCCGCGGATCCCGAACTCGCGCGTGGCCGCCGGCTCGTCGCCCGCGGCGGCCACCCAGCCAAGGCCGCACCAGAACGTCGCGAAAACCACGGCGAACCGCAATCTCACGCCCATGCTCATTGCCGACAACTCCTTTTTAATGACCGCCGCGCAATCTCCGCCCGTGCCATCGCCGTGACGACGCTAACCAAAGCGAAACGCCGGGCGCATCCTCGGAGAGTCCGACGCCGACATTCCACCGCGTGACGCCGCGGGCGACCTTGTTCTACCGGGCACACTATACAGGATTCCCCGGAATGAGGATATGGGCGACCTCCATGCGGTCGCGGAACCACCCCGCGTGGGGGTTCCGTCGGGGATCTCACCGCCCCACTAACCCGCGCTTTCCGCCCCTACTTCTCCGGGGTCCTATGATTGATGAACAACAGGTGTGAAAAGCTGAACGCGGGTTCCCGCCGGGTCCGATTGCACGAATGGGGCAATCTGGGAAGCGTGCGAAGAGCCGGAAGGATCCTCTGTGGTTGTTGCGCCCGTTGAGTTTCCCGGGTAATTTGGTAGTCTCAAGGCGGTTGTGGGGAGAACGGCGACGTGAAGATCCTTTTGGCCACGAGCGAGGCGGTCCCCTTTTCCAAGACGGGGGGCCTGGCGGACGTCTGCGGGGCGCTGCCGGTCGAGCTGGCCCGGCTGGGGCACGACCCTGCCGTCATTGTGCCCGCCCATCGCCAGTCCTCGTGCTGCGGACTGCCCATCGAACCGCTCGGGATCGATTTCATCGTCCCCATCGGCAGCAAGACCGTCACCGGTCACCTCCTCCAGAGCAAACTGCCGGAAGCGGACGTCCCGGTGTACCTCATACAACAGGACCACTATTTTGAACGCGAGGGGTTGTACCAGGCCGACGGCAAGGACTACGTCGACAACTGCGAACGGTTCGTGTTCTTCTCCCGCGCCGTCCTGGAGACGATCCGTCTGTTGGACTTGCAGGTAGACGTGATCCACGCCAACGACTGGCAGACGGGCCTTGTTCCCGCCTACCTCAAGGTCGAATACCGCGGCATCCCCCGCTACGAGCAGATCGCCTCGCTCTTCACCATCCACAACCTGGCCTATCAAGGGCGGTTCTGGCACTGGGACATGCTCCTGACCGGCCTGGATTGGAAGTACTTCAACTGGCGGCAGATGGAGTTCCACGGCCACCTGAATCTCCTGAAGACCGGCATCGTCTTCGCCGACTCGATCAACACGGTCAGCCCACGCTATTCGCAAGAGATCCAGAACGCCGCGTTGGGCTGCGGGCTGGAAGGCACGCTGCAGCATCGCCGAAACGTCTTGTCGGGCATCCTCAACGGCATGGACACGTTCCATTGGGATCCGGCCGCCGACCCGAACCTCGCCGCCCGGTACAACGCCACGACGGTCTCCGAGGGCAAGTCCATCTGCAAGGCGGCGTTGCAGAAGGAGCTTGGGCTGCCGGTCGCGGCGGGCGTGCCGCTGGTGGCCTTCATCGGGCGGCTGTGCGATCAGAAGGGCGTGGATCTGATTGCCAAGGTGATGCAGACGTGGGCGCCGGACCAGGAGATGCAGTGGGGCGTGTTGGGCACGGGCGACGCGGCGTACCATGCCCAACTGACCGACCTGGCCAAGCGGTTCCCGCGGCGCGTCGCCGTGCGGCTCGAATTTGACGCCGAGCTCGCCCACCGGATCGAAGCCGGGGCCGACATGTTTCTGATGCCCAGCCGCTTCGAGCCCTGCGGATTAAACCAGTTCTACAGTCTGGCCTACGGCACCGTGCCGGTGGTCCGTGCCACCGGTGGGCTCGCCGACACGGTGATCGACGCCACGGAGGAGTCGATCCGCGAGAAGACGGCCACGGGCTTCAGCTTCACGGAGTACAGCGACCTCGCCCTGGCCGAGACGCTCCGCCGCGCCCTGGACGCCTATCGCCGCAAGGACCTCTGGCATCAATTGATCCAAACCGGCATGAAGCAGGATTGGTCCTGGAGCCGCAGCGCCGCGGAATACGCCCGCCTCTACGGCAAGACCGTCGCCCGGCGGAAGGAAGCGGTCGTTTCCTGACGGTTATTGCGAAGCCGCAGGCGGCATTGTGCGAAGCCGGAAGCGTAGTGTCTCACGCCGACGGGATCTTTTGCAACGTGTGCCACTGGCTTTGCCAGTGCGTGAATCGCGACACTGGCAAAGCCAGTGGCACTCATGGTTGTCCCTCGTCCCCAACCCCTCGCCCCCCGTTCCATGCCCGAGCTGCGAAAGGACCCGATTGTCGACCGGTGGGTGATTGTGGCGGAGGGGCGCGCCGAGCGGCCGCACGAGTTTGAGACGGCGGCGCCGCGACGGCGGCCTGCGCCGTGCCCGTTCTGCGGCGGCAACGAACATTGCACGCCGCCGGAGATCCTCGCCTACCGCGAACCGGGAACCCAGCCCGACGGGCCCGGCTGGCGGGTTCGCGTCGTGCCGAACATGTTTCCCGCCCTGGAAGTCCAGGGCCATCCGGACCGGCGGGCCGAGGGACTCTACGACGCGATGGGGGGCGTTGGCGCCCACGAGGTCATCATCGAGAGCCCTCGGCACGTGGTGAGCACGTCCGACCTGTCGGAGTCCGAGGTCCGCGAGGTGCTCCGGGCGTATCGCGACCGGCTGGTGGACCGGGGCAAGGACCCGCGGCTGGCCTATGGGTTGATCTTCAAGAACGTTGGCCCAGCCGCCGGGGCGTCGATCGAGCACGGCCACAGCCAGTTGATCGCCACGCCAATCGTGCCCGAGAGCGTGCGGGCCGAAATGGCCGGTTCGCTCGAGTTTGCCCATTCTCGGGGACGGTGCGTCTTTTGCGACGTGATCCGGCAGGAGCTGGTCGACGGGCGTCGGATCGTGCTGGACGCCCCCGGCTTTGTGGCCTTTTGCCCCTTCGCCAGCCGGTTTGCGTTCGAGACGTGGATACTGCCCAAGGGCCACGGCAGCCATTTCGAGTGTGTCCAGGATGGGGCGGTGGGGGAGCTATCGGGTGTATTGCGGCGGGTGATCGGCAAGATCGAAACCGCGTTGGACCGGCCTGCGTACAATTACCTCGTCCACACCGCACCCTTTGACACACCGGAGCTTGGGCACTATCACTGGCATATAGAGGTTATGCCGAGCTTGACGAGGGCGGCCGGTTTCGAATGGGGTACCGGTTTTTACATCAATCCGGTTCGGCCGGAGGATGCGGCCGACGTGCTGCGCGAAGCTGAGTCGAAGACGCCGTCGGCGGAAGGTATTCCGTCGAGGCGGACTGGATAAATTGGGTTGTTGCTGCCGATGAGGTTCTTAGTGCCGTTGCGGCACGGAGTCCATTTTTTCACCCTCAGCCCAGCACCTATCCGAGCATGCCCAACCCCATCCGATTTGCCCTGGCCCTGCACAACCACCAACCTGTTGGCAACTTTGACCACGTCTTTGAGCAAGCCTATCAAGACAGCTACCGACCTCTTCTGGAGGTCTTTGCCCGATACGAACCGCTCCGCATGAGCCTGCACACGAGCGGCTCCCTGATGGAGTGGCTCGACGCGCACCACCCGGAATACGTGGACCAGCTTCGCGACCTGGTGGCCAAGGGGCGGATTGAGGTGCTCGGCGGGGCATACTACGAGCCCATCCTGGCGATGGTTCCCAGCCGCGACCGCGTGGGGCAAATTCTCCGCTATACCGAATGGCTGCGGAAGCGACTCGGTGCCGCGGTCCGCGGGATGTGGATGCCGGAACGCATCTGGGAGCAAACCTACGTCCGCGACCTGGTCGAGGCAGGCATCGAATACACGATCCTCGATGATTTCCATTTCAAGAACGCGGGCCTGAAGGAAAGCCAGCTCGTCGGCCACTTCATCACGGAGGACGACGGCCGGGTGATGTTGGTATTTCCCGGCAGCGAGCGGCTTCGCTATCTAATTCCCTTCGCGAGCCCGGACCAAACGATCGAGCATCTGCGCCGTTTCGCCCAGGAGCACGCCGACGCCGTGGTCGTTTTTGGCGACGACGGGGAGAAGTTTGGCACGTGGCCGGGCACGCACAAGCACGTCTACGAGGACGGCTGGCTCGAATGGTTCTTCAGGTCGCTGGTCGAAAACCAGGATTGGCTGCACACCGTGACGCTGGCCGAGGCGGCCGACGAAGTGGCCCCGGCCGGCAAGGTGTATCTACCCGACAGCAGTTATCGCGAGATGACCGAGTGGGCTTTGCCCGCCGACCGCCTGGCCGAATACGAGCATCTTATCCGCGCGATGAAGGACAACCCGCACTGGGCCGAGATCAAGTCGTTCATCCGCGGCGGTTTCTGGCGGAACTTCAAGGTGAAGTATCCTGAGTCGGACGAGATGTACTCGCGGATGATGCAGGTCAGCCGGCGGCTTTGCGAGACGGTCGAGGCGGCGGCGCACGGCCAGGCGATCGACGTCCAGCGCGCGGACGAGGCCCGCACGGAGCTCTACCGTGCCCAGTGCAACTGCGCCTATTGGCACGGCGCGTTTGGCGGGATCTACCTTCCGCACCTCCGCAACGCGATCTACGAGCACGTGATCGCGGCGGATAACTTGTTGGATCAAGCCGTGGGCCAGCCGGAAACCTGGATCGAGGCGACCGTCGACGACTTCGACTTCGACGCGCGGCAGGAGATCCGCCTGGCCAACGACAAGCTCGTGGCGCTGATCGCGCCGGCCCGCGGCGGCCGGCTCTACGAACTGGACGTGCGCGCCATCCGGCACAACCTGCTGGCCACGCTTGCCCGCCGGCCCGAGGCCTACCACGAAAAGGTCCGCGGCGGCGCCCGCGGCGCCGGCGGCCAATGCGCGAGCATCCACGATCAGGTGATCTTCAAGCAGGAAGGGCTCGACGAACGCTTGATCTACGACGCCCACGCCCGCAAGAGCCTGATGGACACGTTCTACGACGACGACGTCTCGCTGGATGCCATCGTCCTGGGCGAGGCGGCGCAGCGCGGCGACTTCGTCGAGAGCCACTACGACGCCCGCGTGCGCCGCAATCCGGACCGTATCCAGGTGCAGCTCTTCCGCAACGGCCGCGTGGGCAACCTGCCCGTCAAGCTCACCAAGGGCATCACCCTGAGCGCGGGCGGCGCGACGCTCGAAGTGGCGTACCTGCTCGAAGGGATGCCGCCGGAGAGCCGGCTGCACTTCGCGGTGGAGATGAATTTCGCCGGGCTGCCCGCCGGCCAGGACGACCGCTACTTCCGCGATGCCCACCGCCAGGCGATCGGCCAGCTTGGCGCCCAGTTGGACCTGACCAACGTCGAAGGGCTCGGCCTGGTCGACGAGTGGCTTGGGATCCAGGTCGATCTGAGACCCTCCCGCGCGACCAACTTCTGGACCTACCCGATCGAAACCGTGAGCCAATCGGAGGGCGGTTTCGAGTTGGTCCACCAGTCCGTCGTCGTCCAGCCGCACTGGCACGTCGTCGCCGACGCGCAGGGTCGCTGGGGCGTGACGTTGCACGTGGACGTCGACACCAGCCGCGCCTCCAATCATACGCGCGGCCCCGCGGCCGTCGCCACAACCTGAGCGCGTCGAACCCGAGCCACGGAACGTCGGCAGGTAGACAAACGCGAGGGCACGGATGACCCTTTTTCGCATGGGGTGCCTCGTCGCGGTTTTGGGCGCGGCCGCGTTGGCCCGGGCCGACGCGACGGTCGCGCTGCGGATGGATGACGGGCGGTTCCTCCGGCCCGCCGAGGACGGCGTCCTGCGCCCCGGCCCGCGATGCCCCGGCGAAGAGGATACCTTCGACCTCGAGGCCGATTCGGCGGGCCGCGTGGTGTTGACACACGCCCGCGGCCGCGTGGCGGTTTTCGGGCCGCCCGGCGCCCGCCAGCTTCGCATCGGCGCCGCGAACGCCGCCGACGCGACGCTCGAACTCCCCGGCGCGAAGCTCGCCATCGTGCCGGTGGAAGGCAACCGCGTGGCGCTGGGGTGCGGGCCGGCCGGCGAACTCGTGCGTTTCGCGGCGCCGCCGGAGTCGCCGCCCGATCCAGGTGGCCGACCCGATCGAGGACGGACCATCGCGATCTTCCACGTCGTTCCGATTCCGGACGCGACGCGCGCCATGCTGGCCCAGGCCATAAGCGCCCTGGTCGCCCACGAGTTGGCCGGCAAGACGTACGACAAGACGCGCCGCCGCAAGAAGGAGGAGTACGTTACCCTGCCGGCCCCGACCCTCAAGGACCCCCGCCGCGTGAAGCGGCGCCGGGTTTTGGCCACGGACGAGGAGACGCGCGTCCGGGCGGAGTTGGACGGGCAGCCGTCCATCGCCATCCCGCGCATGGCCGTTTTGAAGGGCTATCGCCAGCCGGGGCAAGGCGCCTTGACGCTTGCGGTCGACGCCGAGGTGCCCGTTCTGGGACGCGTCGGCTACAAGATTCCCCGCGTTCTCGACGCATCGACGAATTTCCGCGCTCGCGTGCGGCTTTCGTTGACGAGCCAGATCACGGCGGTCCGGTCGGGCGCGACCGTGACGCTGAATCCGCCCGAAGTGCTCGCCATGGAGGTCCGGCTCCTTTCACTCAATATTTCCAACGACCTGCTCAACTCCGCCCGCAAGGCGATACGCGACCTGGCCAACGAAGAGCTTCGGCGCAAGGAGGCCAAGATCCGCGAGCAGGCCAACAAGGCGATCCGCAAGGCCATCGACTCGCGGGAGTTCCGTCTTCCGCTGTTGCGGTATCTGCTGGAGCCAGGTGACGAGACGGCCGGGGAGGCGACGTCCCCGCCAAGCCCGTCTTTTTCGGCACAATCCATGCCATCGACCTGGCTGTAGCCCCGCCGTTGGCTGTCCCGTCCCCTCCGCTTGGCCCTTAAGCCTTTTGTATGGTAGGCCTTAAGTAGGCGGGCCATCCCCGAAGAGAATGGCCCGGTCGGGCCCCGAGGCGGATTCTCCCATGGCAGTGTTGCAGACACCCACGCGCGACGGTGGATCCGCCGAGGACGCCATTGTGCGTCGAACCGAGGAGATTTCGACCCTGCCGGCGGTGGCCATCCGCGTGATGCAAATCGCCAACGACCCGGATTCCGGGGCCGGCGATCTCACCCAGGCGATGGAGAGCGACACGGCCCTGAGCGCGCGCGTGCTGCGGTACGTCAACTCGTCGGCGTGCGGTTTGCGGCAGAAGATCACGAATCTTCAGCAGGCCATCGCGTACCTCGGCATGAAACAGATCCGCAACCTGGCCGTCACCGCCAGCGTGAGCGAGCTCTTCGCGGCGCAAACGCGGATCGGCACGTACGATCGCCCCGGCTTGTGGCGGCACCTGGTCGCCGTGGGCGTCTGTGCCCGGATGCTCGCCAAACGCAAGAAGTATCCCAACTTCGAGGATATGTTTCTCGCCGGATTGCTGCACGATATCGGGATCGTCATCGAGGATCAGCAGATCCACGACAGCTTCCGCAAGATGATCCTCTCGCTGCGGACGGACATGACCCTGTGCGCCAACGAACGCAACGCGCTGGGTTTCGACCACACGACGCTGGGCTTCCGCCTGGCCGAGATATGGGGTTTTCCGGAGGGCGTCAAGGCCGCCATCCGCCACCATCACGTCTCGTGCAACTACCACGGCCCCGAGGTGAGGATCGTTCGCTGCGTCGAGGTGGCCAACCTCGTCTGTTCGATCAAGGACATAACGTCCGTCGGCGCGAACCTCGTCAAGTTTTCCCAGCCGGCCTTCAACAGCCTGTCGCTGAGCAAGCAAGACCTCGCCGTGCTGCTGGAGGACCTCGAGGCGGAGCTGCAGGCGAACGCCAACCTCTTCCACGTCTAACGGCCCTTACGCCGCCTGGGTCCCATCCTTCGCGGCGGCGCGATCGGGCGAGGGCTCGGACGCGGCGGCGTCTTCCTCGTCGGCGTACTGGAAGTGGCCGTCCTCGCTGACGTCCTCGAAGCGGACGGACACTTGCTTCGAGATGCCCGATTCCTGCATCGTCACGCCGTAAATCGTGTCGGCGCAGGTCATCGTCTTCTTCGAATGCGTCACGATGATGAACTGCGTCCACGTCAGGAAGCCCTTGAGCACCTCGGTGAATCGGCCAATGTTGGCCTCGTCCAGCGCCGCGTCCACCTCGTCGAGCACGCAGAAGGGGCTCGGACGGCTGCGGAATATGGCCAACAGCAGCGCCACGCACGTGAGCGTCTTTTCGCCGCCGCTTAAAAGCGAGATGCTTCGCGGCTCCTTGCCGGGCGGCCGCGCGACGATCTCGATCCCGCTTTCCAGCACGTCGACGTCCTCTTCCAGAACGATGTCGGCCTGCCCCCCGCCGAACAGGTCGCGGAAAAGCTGCACGAAGTGCCCGCGAACCGTCTCCAGCGTCTCGAAAAACAGCCGCCGGCTGTCCGCGTTGATCCGCTCGATGATCCGGACCAGCTCGTTCCTCGCGTCGGAAAGGTCCTTGTGCTGGGCCGACAGGTGCGCGTGCCGGGCTTCCAGCTCCTCAAGCTCCGCCAGCGCCTCGAGATTCACGTTGCCCAGGTTGTCGATCCGGCGGCGCAGGTCGTCAATTTCCTGCTGGGCTTGCTCGCGGCGCTGTTGCTCCTCGGCGGTCGGCGCGACGTCCAGCTCGGCCAGTTCGATCTGGTAGGCCTCGCGGATCCGGTCGGCCAGGGCGCCGCGCTCGTGGCGGACGTCGCCGGCGGCCAGTTCGGCCGCGTGGATCCGCTCCTCCACCTTCCGCAGCTTCGCGCGAAGCCGTTGGAGATCGCTCGTCCATTGGCCGCGGGCCGCGCCCAACTCGTCGCGCTTCTGCACCAACGCGCCGGTGGCCGTGGCGAACGATTCCTTGCGGAGGTACAGCTCGGCAATCTCCGACTCGGCCCGCAGGATGCTCCACTGCGACTGCCCGGCCCGGTGGCGGCATTGGGTAAGCTGCTGGCGGCCTTCGGCCACGGCCCGGTCGCGTTCCTGCTGGGTCTCCTCGCATTGTCGCAGCCGGGTTTGGAGGTTCAGGAGCCGTTCCTGGCTCTTGGCCAATTCGACCTTCGCCTCGGTCGCGGCATGATGCTCTTGCTGACGCTGCGCGTCGAGCGTCTCCAGTTGGGCGCTTAGGGCGTCCAGAGCCGCCTTGCCGTCGGCCAACGCGGCCTCGGCCTGCTCGCGCCGGGCCCTCAAGCCGGCTTGGACCTGTTGCGCCTTGTCCAGCCGTGCCCGGGCGGCGGCCAACTCCGCCTGGCGGTTCTGGCGCTGGCCGTCAAGCTGCGCGCGCCGCTGATCCGCGGCGACCACCTGGTGACGCTGCTCGGCCAACGCGTCGGCGGCCCGCCGGCGATCGTTCTCCAACGCGGCCACCCGCCGCTGCTGATCCGCCCGCCGCGACTGATACTCCTCGACGACGACCGTCGCGTGCCGGACGTCGTTTTCCAGGTCGGCCAGTTGCGTCTTCAATTCCCTCAGTTCGCTCCGGCGCGAGATGAGCCCCGCGACGGCCCGCGGAGGCCCCACCACGATCGTGCCGTCGGCTTCGATCAACTCGCCAGCCAGCGTAACCAGGCGCACGCCCGGATGCTCCGGTCCGATCAGGGCCATCGCCTCGGAGAGGGTCTCGACGAGCCAAGTGCCACCCAACAGCCGGCGAGCCAGGGCGGCATGCGCGGGGTCGGTTTCGACGAATCGGTCGGCGCGGCCCAGCACGCCGGGCTGCCCGTCCAGATCCGCCGTCGCGGGCGCCGCCGGACCGTCCAGCGCGAGAAAACCCACCCGCCCGGCGAAGCGATGCGTCCCCTCCGCCAGGTACTGCCTCATGCGTCCGCTGTCGCGGAGCACGACCCGCTGCGCGGCGCCGCCCAGGGCAACCTCCACCAGCGGAGCGCTCTCGACGCTAACGCGGATGAGATCCGCCACCAGCCCGACCACTTCCGAGAACGGCCCATCCCCGGCGTTTTGCGCCTGGGAAAGTACCTCCTTCACGCCCGCGTTGAGCCCCTCGCGGCGTCGTTCGAGGTCCTCCAAGACGGCCACGCGCTGGGTAGCGCCGCCGTGCTGCGCCCGGCGCTCGGCCAGTTCGTCCTGGGCGGCCGTCAACTGGTCTTGAATCGCGACGAGTTGGCTTCGGCCCTCGGCCAGTTCGTCCTCGCGCCGGCGAGACGCGTCGGCCGCCTCGTCCGCCTTCCGCCCGAGACGCGCGGACTGCTCGTCGAGCTCGGCAATCTGCCGATCCAACTCCGCCAGCCGGGCTTCGCCTTGTCGCAAGGCGTCGGTGGCCGCTTCGGCCTGGCCGACCAGCGCGGAAAGCTGGTTTCCAAGCTCCCCGGCGCCGCGGAGCTGATCCAGATGAACGGCCTCTCGCCGCTTGTGCTCCGCGCGAAGGCCGACGATCCGGTCGATCGTTTCCGCCAAAGCCCGCTCGTCCTCGGCCAGCCGCTGGCTGGTCCGGCGGCAATGCTCCCGGGCGTCGGCCACCGCTTGGCTCGTCTGGGCAAACTGCTCGGCCAGATTGCCGGCGCGGGCGTTCATCTGGACGAGCCGCTGGCGGCATTGGGCGATTTCCTGCTCGAGGTCCCGCCCGCGGCGACGCTCGTGCTCGAGCGCGGCCTCGCGCCCGGCGATCCGTTCGCGGTTTTCGGCCAGCCGCGCTTCGGAGGTCCGGATGCTCTCGTTGATTTCGCCTACCTCGGCGTCGATTTGGAGCAGGCGAACTTCGATCGTCTCGCCTTCGGCGGTCTTTTGATTGTGCGAGGCGGTGAGCTCCGCCAGCTCCGCCTCGACGGCGGCCAGCCGCTGGCTCAGCCGGTGCCAATCCACCATCGCGACCTGCGTGCGGAGTTCCTGCAGCCGATCGGTGTGCTCCTTGTAGCGACGGGCCTTGCCGGCCTGGGCGCGGACGCCGCGCAAGCGGGAATCCACTTCGTCGACGATATCCGACAGCCGCAGCAGATTCTGCTCGACCCGCTCGAGCCGCCGCAGGGCCTCGATCTTCTTCGCCTTGAACAGGCTGATGCCGGCGGCCTCCTCGAAGATCAGCCGGCGGTCCTTCGCCGAGGATTGCAGGAGGACGTCCACCTTGCCCTGTTCGATCACGCTATAGGCTTGCGTGCCCATCCCCGTGCCGCTGAGGATCTCGCGGATGTCGCGCAAGCGGCTGGGCTGCCGATTGATGAGGTACTCGCCCTCACCGCTGCGGTAGACGCGGCGGGTAATGTGAACCTCGGGCGTGTCGATCGGCAGCAGATGGTTCTGGTTGTCGAACGTGACGGTGATCTCGGCGGAGTTGGTCGCCCGACGGCTCGGCGACCCGTTGAAGATCACGTCGGCCATCTCCCTGCCGCGGAGGCTCTTGACGCTCTGCTCGCCCAGAACCCACTTGATCGCGTCGACGATGTTCGACTTGCCCGCCCCGTTGGGACCCACCACGGCCGTGATGCCGGGCGGAAAGACAAACCGCGTCTTGTCGGCGAAACTCTTGAAGCCGACGATTTCAAGCGCCTTGAGCATGGACGAATCACGAAAAGAGCGGAGCCGTGGCAAAGCCGGGCGGCCCGCGCCGCCCAAGCCTTGCCATTGTAGACGACCTCACGCCACCTGGGGAGGCGTTATTCGGGCTCGGCGGGTGCTGCCCCCTCCGCGGGGTCCGCGTCGGCCTTGCCGCCAAACAGGCTCTTCAGCCGGCTCGGGGAGAATAATCCCGGCTTCTCGACCGGCGCTTCCGCCACCGGTTCGTCCCCGGCGGGTTCGTCCCGCTCGAAGAGGCGGCCGGCCTCGGGCAGGGCGTCCACCTCGAATCGGCCCGGCAGAGACCCCTTGGCCTTGGCCTCTTGCAGGGCCTGCACCACGTCCGGATAGGACCCGCCCAGATCGACGATCGCGCGGACCACGTCGTCGAGCTTGGTCGAGACGATCCGCTTCTGGTCCGGCTCGCCCACGACAAACCGGCTCACGGCGATTTCGTCCGGTTGCGTTCCGGTCACGCGGATCCGCGGTCCCGCCTCCAGGAGCAACGGCGTCGCCAGGCGCTGGTCGCGGCCAAACACCACCAGTTCCGGCCGGCGGCTGCGGCTAACGTGGATCATCGGCGGCCCCTGCGTGTCAATGACGTGGTAGGCAAACCCGTCCTTGAACGTTTCGCCGCGGATGCGGCCATCCTTCGGATTCATCGTCCACAGCGCCCGGAATGCCCCGTAGCGCGTCTCCGCGCTGGACACGTCCAGCAGCGAGCACAGCTCCTCATAGGCGGCAAAGTCGTCCATCGCCCCCAGCGCTCCCAGTGCGAACACGCGGAAGGCCGGTTCGTTGCGGGCGGCATTGCCCAGCGGCTTGGCCGCGTCGGTCTGATCGAGATAAGCCAGCGCCTCGGCCGAATGGAATCGCACCTCGCGATCGTCCGAGGTGATGCCCTTCTTGAGGACGTCCACCCCAAGCCGGCCCACGGCCTCGAGCTGCCGCGCCGCCCGCGCGCTGGAGATCGGATCGAGCAACTGCTTCTCCAACAGCGCCAGCCGTTCGATCCGCTGCGCCGACGTCTCCTGAATCGCGATCGAGCGGACCACTTGCATGTAGCGGGGGACGTTGTCCTTGTAGCGCGGGTGGACGGCCAGCTCGACGTACTGGTCGTTGATCGCCTTGGCCACGCCCTGCTGGATGCCGCCCACCATGCGGTGGAACCGCCGGTTGACCGCGTTGGCCACCCGCGAGGCGTTGAACACGTTCTGGTGCTTGGGCTTCAGCACGAACCCTAGCCCGCGAGAACGGATCGCCCGGCCGCCGCCAAGCACGCGGCCGCGCACCGCGAGAACCGGGTTGTTTTTGGCGTCGACCGACGGATCGACGAGCACGGGACCCTCGCCGATACCCCATTCGCGCCCCTCGTGCAGTCCGCCGTCCCCGAGCACGGCCAGCTCCTTCAGCCGCGCCTCCAGTAGCCAGCCGCCCCGCAAGTTCGTCGTTTCGCTCTGACCCGGCACGCGGACCTCGAGGTCGAAACGATCGCCCTCCTGAATACCCGGCCGCAACACACCCCGCACCAGCACGAGCGCCGTATCCTTCGACGCCAGCACGAGACTCGCGTGGGCGACGCCCCGGGCACGCATCTCCTGCAACAGCGCGGCGCGCGGCGCCGAGGGGGCCGGATCGCTGCCCGTGCCGGGCAGCCCGCTCACCAGGCCAAACGTCTCGATCGTGACCGGGAATTCGCCGAACGGCACGGCCAGATCGCCCACAAGCGGCGTTTTCGACCCCTTCTCGGGCATCCCGTCCGGGCTCTGGCCCCGCTGCGTCATCGGGTTCCAGGCCGAGCAGCCCAACAGAATCGAAACCGAAAACGCCATCGCCAACGATCGGGACCAGCGTGTCATCGTCCCCACACTCCTTGCGGGCTGGCTCGCCGGGCGCACGCGCGCCGCCGGCGGGGCCGAGAACCGGGAAAAGGGAAAAGTAGCGCGGCGGGACGATAGTGTTTTCCCCACCGCCCGTCAAGGCGGATCGTACCCGCCAGAGCTGAACGGGTGGCACCGCAAAATCCGCCAGACCCCCTTGAGCCCCCCCCGCAGAAGACCGTACTTCCGCACCGCCTGGACGAAGTACTCGCTGCACGTCGGCTCGAACCGACAGTGCGGCCCCAGCATCGGGCTGATCCAGGTCTGGTAGAACCGGACCAGACCGACCACCAGAAGGCGGGGGACGCTGAGGATGAATCTCAAGATGGTTCCGAGCGCGGTCATGGTACCTTGTCGGTCTTCGAGTGGCACTCGCCGGGTTGGGTAGTGTCTTGTAGGACTGTCCTACCAGCTTAGCGGCGATTATGACCAACGGCATCCACCGTGGCGTGCCTTCAGAAGTTCCAAATATGCCCCCGCAAGTCATCCTGAGCGCAGCGAAGGATCTCGGTTGCCAGGGAGATTCTTCGCTTCGCTCAGAGTCAGAATGACGGCGTCGATTGCTTCCGAAATCTGGAACTACTGACTGACTTTCAAAAAGGGCATATACCACCCTATGGAGTTAATGGCAATTACCACCTATTGATGTGTTTTGCACACCGTATTACAATCACGTTCGCGAAGACGGGAACGGAGTCCCAGCACTACGCGTTGAAGCAATTCCAGATCGGACCATCATGTCCACACTTTTTCAAGTCAGCCTGCGATTCCGCCGGATGAACCATTGTTGAGAAAGGAGAAGCGATGGCGCCTTCATTCGTTGCCATGGCGCCATGTCGCTGTCAATGGACGAACGACGGGAGTGAAGGCCCGCGATTCGGCCGTTTCCGGATGTCGGCGATTGCGTGGATCCTTGTGTTCCTGAGCCTGCTGGGTCCCCGGTTCTCTCTCGCGGAAGAGTCGAGCGGTTTGCAGACATTGAAAGCGATTTCCGAGTGCAGTCGAGCCAACCGGGAGCGAATACGCACGTGGACTGGCCGGGCGAAGATCACGAAATGGTGGTACCACACCGACAAATCGTCGCCGTCCAAGCTGGAGGGATATCAGGACATCGTCAAACAATGCCAGGAGATCGAGGTTGAGTTTGCTTATGATCTGGTGGCCGGGAACCTCCGTTCCAACCACCGGCTCGTGAAGAACGTGAACTTCCATGCCGATGGCCGCGAGTCGTCGTTCCTTGAAGCGGATTACCACACCATGATCAAGGACGGTGTCTATCACCGATTCCTTGCGTTTCCGCACGACCGTGTTGGGGTCATGGCGAAGAAGGACGAACGGAGCAAAGCTGAAATCAGGAAGGGAAGAACCATGCAGCGGGCATTGGAGATCTACGCAAGTGCCCCGGAAGATCTTCGTGACGATCGGACGCACTTCAATCCGGTTGACCGGATGTACCCGTCCTATTTGAATAGGAAAGTGATGGAGGGACGATATGCTTACCTCAAGAAAACGGGGGAGTCTGATACGGGAGGAATCGGTGTTGAGCAGGAAGGCGATGTGGTGACACTGCGAGTTGGCGTCGAAGGATCCTTTGATCGGTATACGATTGACATGAGCAAGGGCGCAACGCTTGTCCATTTAGAGAAGATTCGAGAAGGCAAGCTCGCGGAAGACTGGGATCTTCAGCCACAGTTGGTCTCGGGTGTCTGGATTCCTCGTTCCACAAGACTCTGGGACGCTGGTTTTTTTACCGGGCGCGTACTCGTGACGGAAACGGAATGGTTGGACAGCGTGATCAACAAGCCGGTCGATGCTTCCGAGTTCTCGCTGATGAAGATGGATTTGTGCCGAGGCGACAAGATCATAGACCAGCGGAGCGGCAACGCCATCTCCCGCGTGAGCGGCGCGGAGTTCCCGCCACCACCCCTAGAGTGAAAGCTTCCGCGGTGGACCTGCCACGTTCGCCCTACATCTTCTCCACCACCTCGATCCCCAGCAACTCCAGGCCGCGGCGGATCACGCGGGCGGTCAGGTCGCAAAGGAGGAGGCGGCTGGCCCGCAGGGCGTCGGTCTCGGCCTTGAGGACGGGGCACTGCTCGAAGAACGTCGAGTAGCAGCCGGCCAGCTCGAACAGGTACGTGGTCAGTTGGCTCGGGCGGTAGTCCAACAGCGCCAGGTCCAGGGCTTCGCCGAACCGCAGGATCTCCAACCCCAGCGCCCGCTCGGCCGGCGTGTCCAACAGGATCGCCGCGCCGGAAGCCCGCAGGGCGTCCACGTCGATCCCGCCCCGGGCGAAGATGCTCCTCACCCGGGCGTAGGCGTATTGCATGTACGTGGCCGTGTTGCCATTCATGGCCAACATCTTATCGTAGCTGAACACGTAGTCGCTCGTGCGGTTCTGCGCGAGATCGGCGTACTTCAGCGCCGCAATGCCCACCCGCTCGGCCACCTGGGCCCGGGCCTCGGGCGGGAGCTCCGGTCCGCCGGGCTTGGCGTCGTCGTTCTCGTTGACGATCCGGGCCGCGCGCTCGACCGCTTCGTCCAAAAGCCCTTCGAGCCCGACCGTGTCGCCCGATCGGGTGCGGAACGGCCGGCCGTCGTCGCCCATCACGGTGCCGAAGCTGACGTGCTGGAGTTCGACGTCCGAGTAGCCCAGCCGTTTGACCGTGGCGAACAACTGCGCGAAGTGCATGCTCTGGCGGTGATCGACCACGTAGAGAATCGCATCCGGCCGCCACGTTTCCATGCGGTATTCGATCGTCGCGACGTCGGTCGTGGCGTAGAGAAACGCGCCATCCTGCTTGCGGACGATCATCGGGGCCGGCTGGCCTTCGAGAAAGACGCAGATCGCGCCGTTGCTCTCGCGGGCGATCTCGCGGCGCAGCAGATCCGCGACGGTCGCCTCGAGCCGGTCGTGGTAGTAGCTCTCGCCGAGCACGTGGTCGAACGTCACTCCCAGCCGGCGGTAGACGCGGTCGATCTCGTCGCGGCAGTGCGGCAGGAACTCGCGCCACAGCCGGAGGTTTTCGGCGTCGCCGGCGTGCAGCTTGGCCGTCTCGGCCAGCACGGCCGCGCCAATCTCCGCGTGCCGGGCGGCCAGTTGCGCAAGCGCGGGGTCGTCGTCCACCGCCTTGACTTGCGCCTCGATCTGGGCTATCTGGTCGCCGGTTTGGGCCACGTCGGACTCGGCGCGGCGAATCGCCTTGGCCGCGCCCTTGTCGGGCTTCGCGCCCGCCGCGTCGCGTTCGGCAGCCAGGGCGGCCTGTTGTTGCGAGAGCTTTTCGCGGAGCTTCGGCAACAGGGCCTTGCCTTCATGGTAGTCCATCAGCCGGCGGACCAACCGGTACAGCCGCGCGAGTTCGCCGACCGGACCGGCTCGATACGCCGCCTCGTCGCGGAAGTGCCGGTAGCCGTACAGGATCATCCCGAACTGCGTGCCCCAGTCGCCCAGGTGATTGTCGCTCACCACGCGGTGGCCCGCGAACCGGAGCATCCGGCACAAGGCGTCGCCGATCACCGTCGAGCGGATGTGGCCCACGTGCATCGGCTTGGCCACGTTTGGGGCGGAATAGTCCACGACAAACATTCGCGGCTTGGCGACCGGCGGCACGCCCAGACGTTCGTCGCGCACGGCCTCCGCGAGGCGCTCGGCAATCCACGCGGTCCTCAGCCGCAGGTTGATGAACCCCGGCCCGGCCACCTCGGGCGGCTCGCACAAATCGGCGACGTCAAGCCGCGCGACGACTTCCGCGGCGATCTCGCGCGGCGGCCGGCCGAGCTGCTTGCCCAGCGGCATGGCGAAATTCGCCTGGTAGTCGCCGAACTTGGGGTCCTGGCCGCGGCGCACCAGATCCAGCGCCTCGCCGGGCCGATCGGTGAGCGCGGCCAGGGGGCCGGCAAGCCGCCGCTTCAATTCCGTCAAGACGTTCATGCGCCCTCCAGCGGCACGCGGACGGCCGTGCTCCAGAGGTCCTCCAGGGCGTAGTAGCGCCGCGCCTCGGGATCGAACAGGTGGACCACCACGTCGCCGAAGTCCACGAGGATCCAACGACCCTCGGTGTAGCCTTCGATCCCCAGCCGCGCGCCGCCCGGCTCGTGCTTCAGCGCCAGTTCGATTTCGTCGCTGATCGCGTGCAACTGCCGCCGGCTCGTGCCCGTCGCCACGACGAAATAATCGAACACGGGCGTCAACGCGCGCATGTCGAGCACCAGGACGTCGGTGGCGCGGTTGTCGCGGGCGGTCCGGGCGGCAATTTGTGCCCGGCGACGCGCCGGATCGACCGCGTCCGCCTCCGGCGGCACGGCTCGGGCGCTAGACTCTTCCACGTGGGACCTCGTTGGGGATGATATGAGGGTGAACAAAAAAGGGGGTGCCACTGCTGGCTTTTCCAGCAGTGCGTGGCATAGTGTCTTCGTGTCCGGCACTGCCGGACAAGCCAGCAGTGGCACCCTGGACGTTCACCCTATTTTACCCAGCACGTCCCTCCGCGCGAAAGGGGGGCGTTTTGGCGGGTTTCCACCATCGCGGGGGTGATTCTGCCTGCCCGTCAAGCGTCGCCACGCGACGCGCGTCGTGTAGCACGTTTGTCACCCCGCCGGCATGTCCACGGCAAGCGTGGACATGGCACCCGATCCGGACCGCCCATTCATTTTGCCGGGGCTGCGCGCAGCGCCCGGAGCTGACAAGGGTGGAACGACAGCGTGACGCGGCCGCCCTCGGCGGGCAGGGGCTCTCCCGTGGCCGCGTCGGTCACCTGGCCGGTGGCGCCCAAACGAATCGCCACGTCGCGTTTCGCGTCGAGGCCCGTGTTCACCACGGCGAAGAACGTGCCCGCGCTGGGCGTCCCGATCGCGCGGACCACCACCTCGGCGTCCGAGGCGGCGCCGGGCAGCACGCGGCTGGGCAGGGCGGGCAGGGAGAGATAGGCCGCGTGGAAATCGCGGACGTGGCGGGCGAAGCCGCGGTTGAAACTCGACCCGACCAGATAGCCCAGGTAGTTCGGATCGCCGTGGGCCACCGCCCTCGCCTCGGCCAACATGCAGCACGGCCCGGCACGCTCGACGTCGGCCACGAAATAGCCGAGCTTCGGCTGGTCCTGCTTGTCGAACAGCATGTTCTCGTTGAGCGTGTAGTGGCGCACCAGGGCAAGCCCCGAGGGCCCGCGAAACCGGTCGAGCACGGCGGGCGAGCCCACCGTGTACGCCCGATTGAAGCAATAGGTCAAGAGGACGCCGTCCACGTCGCGGTATCGGTCGGGATCGGCCGGCGGGTTGGCGTGGTCCACTTCCCAGCCGCCCCAGTTCAAGGGGGCCGAGAGCAGGGCGTCGAGATAGCGGCCTTCGGCAACGATTGTTTGGATGTCTTGCGGCACGATCGTTTTGCCCTGCGACACGTCCGGCTGGCGGAGCCGCTCGGTCCAGCCGGGCACGTCGTCGGTGACGAACTGCTTCTCCCACGTCGGGAAGGAGACGCCCGGCTCGGCGGCCGACGCGGTGAAGAGGACCACCGCCCGAGGGTTGACGCCCGCGCGGCGGAGATGGTCGCGCATGGCCACGAGAAAATCACGTCGCTTGCCGTACCACCAGTCGTGGTATCGCCCGAGCAAGGCCTTGTCGCCGCGGAGCATCGCGCGGGTGACGGGGCGGCCCTGGTTGGCCTCTTGGGCGAATCGGGCCAGCGTCGGCTCGCCAAACCCGATGGGAAGCTGGCTCCGCGGCCGGATCCACGCCCCGAGGAAGTGCGCCTTGTCCTTGAAGCGGATGATCGTCAGATCGAGAATCTTCTGGAGATCGGCGATCGCTTCGGGATCGGTCACGTCGGCGTTGGCCGATTCGATCCACTCGATGTGGGTAAAGGCGTCGTCGCGCGATAGGGGTTTCGCCCTACGCTGGTAGCCCAGTCCCGCGTCGCCCTTGCTGCCGGCGTATTCGTAATAGGGCAAAATCGAGAACCCGCGATTGCCCATCAGCTCGACGATCCGGACCCACAGGCCCTTCTTGTTCCAGTCGAAATGGACCCACTTATTTCCGCCGCCGTCGGTCGAGTCCCAGTGCTGGCACGCGCCAAATTCGAGCAGGTCCTTGCCGAACGTGTCGATCCCGAGCGCGTCCATCAAGTCGGCCTTGTGGCGATACCAGTCCAAGGGCTCGCGCAGCCCTCGCTCCTCTTCCTTGTTGCCGGCGATGACGCCATCGGCCATTTCCTCGCGCCAGAAGACGTGCCGGCGCGGCAATCCGGCGGGCGGCCACGCGACGGGCAGCTTCAACCGGGCCACGTCGGGTACCTCAAACAGGCGGATCCGCGCCACGGCCGCGCCCTGCGACGCCGGCGCGTCGGCCGCCGAGAACTGCGCGATCGTCACGTCGAAGCCGTCGGCCGGCACGAGCGGTCGAGGCCCCTCACCGCGCGGAAACGCGAGGTCCGGAAACCGGTCGTGCAGCCGGAACAGCGTCGCCCAGGTCTCGTAGCGATTCGACAACGGGACGCGGAGCGACTCGTTGTTGTTATTGACGTACTTCGGGTGGAAGGCGTCGCCGAAGGTCGCGCCGGTGTGGAATCCGCGGGAGCACTCGTTGCCGCCATTGCGGACGAGGATCGCGCGCGGGGCGTCCTCGGGATACTCGACGGCCAGCACGTAGGCCGCGCCGGGCGCCAGGCCCGCGCCCCGGCCGATGCGGTAGGAGAAGTAGGACGCCTCGCCCTGGGCGGGAGCCAGCACGCGGCAGGGCCGGCCGAGGATGCTTTCGACGCGGCTAGCGTCTGGCGGGTCCTCCCGATCCGGCGTTTGCTCGGCGCAGTTGACTTCGACCACCAGCGGCAGCGGTCCCCAGGGTGGGCCGGCGTCAACGAGCGGACGGGCCGTCGGCTGGCTCGGCGGCGGCAACGGCGCGGCGGCGGTTTGGCTCAAGGCTGATGCCGACCATCCCACGGCGAGCCAACACCCGCAAAACAACATGACGAAGGTCGTGCGCCGCCAACGCCGTGTGCCACTGGCTCCGCCAGTGCGCTGCCCATGCACTGGCGGAGCCAGTGGCACACGCGCAAAACCCGACTCCGTTTCTCGCGGACACCCCCAGTCACGCGCGATCGCTTTCTCGTCACAAGTACCATTGGACACCGGAGTCATGCCTCCCAAAATCCCGGGGGTTCGGGGGCAGCGCCCCCGCGCACCGTTTGAGGTCGGTCAACCCATCCTCACGCGAAAACCCAATAGCACACCGCCATCACCGCCAGAAGGATCACGGCCAGCACGCGGGGATCGGACAGGCCGGTCACGCGCTTCTCGGTGAGCGCCGCAAGCGGGTTTTTCCAGCAGTACTTCTCCACCTGCTCGGGCTTGGGCGGCGGCGTGAAGAGGCTCATCGCGATGAACACCACGCTGCAGATTGCGAACAGGACAAACGCCTGGAGCATGAACGGCATTCCCCACTGCTTCGTCACGATCTCGAGACCGAACGCCGGGAAGTCGATCACGAAAACGACGATGCCCAGGGCGAAGCCCGCCAGAAGCGTGGCCAGCGCGGCGGCCGAGGTGCCGCGCCGCCAGAAGATTCCCCAGAAGAACACGGTGGTAATGGGCGGGGCAAGGACCGAGATCATCTGGTTGATGCCTTCGAAGATGCCGCCGAAGCGATCGCCCTGCGTGGACCAGGCCACCGCGACGATCATGACGACGACGGCCGTGATCTGGCCGATCCGCACGAGCGCGCGGTCCGAGGTTCGCGGGCGAAGCCGCTGGACGATGTCCACGCTCACGAGTGTCGCCGCCGAATTGAGCGCTCCGGCGACCGTGCTCATCAACGCGGCCAACAGCCCGGCCAGCACGAGCCCTTGCATGCCGACCGGCAGGAGGTTCCGAATGAGCACGCTGAGCGTCGCATTGGGGTTCTCTCCGATCTCCTTGCGCAACAGCACGTAGCCGATCACGCCGGGGAACACCATGAGAAAGACCGGCAGGACCTTGATGAATCCGGCGAAGATCGGGCCGGTCTGCGCGTCCCACTCGCTCCGCGCGCCGAGCACCCGCTGCACGATCGTCTGGTCGGCGCACCAGTACCAAAGTCCGATGACGGGATAACCCAACAACATGATCCACCACGTGAATTTGCCGTCGTGGCGGATCATGCTCAGCTTGGTTGAGTAGGGTTTCTCGGAACCGGCGTTGGTCGCGAGATCCTGCCGGAGGACCAATCGTTCTTCCGCCGCCTCGCCGAGGGCCTCGACGTGGTCGGCCAGCGGCGTGTCCGCCGTCCACGATAGAGAGCGGTCGCCCTTGAGACGCGCGTCGAGCGCGCGGTGGGCCAGCGTGTCCGCGCCGTTGCGGGCAAGCACGGCGAGCACGACCTTGGTCGTCTGGCGCTCCGTGAGCTTGTCGGCCAGGCGGCCCAGCGCCGCCTGGGCGTCGTCCGCGCGGCCGTCGCGCTGGAGGCGTTCGATTTCGGCAAACGTCGCGGCGGTCAGGCGGAGGCTGTCCGCCGCGCCCGCGGCGTCGGCGGCCTGTTGCTCCGCGCAGCGCTGGTGCAGTTGGCTCAAGGAGGTCGTGTCGTTTTCGGCCAGCCGCGCCAGGCCGAAGCCCGTCACGGCGGCCGCGCCCAAGAGCAGCAGCACGGTCTGGATGGACTCCGTGACAACCACGGCTTTCAGTCCGCCCAGCACGGTGTAGAGGATCGTTAAAACCGACACGATGCTGATCGACACGGCGATGTTGAAATCGACGTAGGGCGTCACCGGCGCCCACCAGTCGGGCGCATCGATCCGGATGATTTCCTTCATCACTTCGGCGCCGGCGTAGATGGTCACGCCGATGTGGATGAACAACGCGCCCACGACGGCCATGAAGGCCAGCACGGTGCGGGAGTTCGGCCCGTAGCGGCCTTCGAGGTATTCCGGCAGCGTGGTCACGCCGCTGCGGAAATAGAACGGCGCGAAGACGAGGCCAAGCAGGATCAAGAGCAGCGGCGCCATCCATTCGAAGTTGCCGACGACCATGCCCTCGCTGAATCCGGTGCTGGCCAGGCCGATCAGATGGACCGTGGAGATGTTCGTCGCGAACAGCGCCAGGCCCACGGTGACCCAACTGAGCGATCGGCCGGCCAGGAAGTAGCCGGCGCTGGTGTCGCGTTGACGGCGCGAAAACCAGATGCCCACGCCGGTGATTCCCACCAGGTACGCCGCGATGATCGCCAGATCGATCGGGTGGATGTGCATGCTCGACTCCGGGATCCCATTAAGTTAAGCTGAAACAAGTGATGCCTGCAAGGTCCACTGGAGTGGAGATTGCGGTCCATGGCGTATTGGTTTTCCACAGGTCCTCTTTTCTCTAGCCCAGGCGTTCACGCCTGCGGTCGTGAATCGAAATGCCGTTCTCTTTTTTGTCAGCCCCTTCAGGGGCGATGACTTGATTGTGCGGTGATTTCGTCCCCTGAAGGGGACTTCAAACAAAAAAGACGCATTAGCGCCCCTTCGATCCGCAGGCGTGAACGCCTGGGCTAGAGAAAAGGCACGTGACTTGCCCGGCAAGGGTCGTGCCTGCCGTTTCCACTGATGTCCTCGACACCATGCGGGAGTTTCCGTCAGTAGCTTAGCGATACTTCTGTTTGGTCAGTTCCATCACCTTTTCGACGTTGTCCTTGGTGACGAAGATCGCGCCGGCGTCCATGTCGGAGGGCATGATGCCGTAGCGGAGGAAGAGCGTCAATTGAATGACGGGATAGAACCCTTGGACGTAGGGCTGCTGGTCAACCGTGGCGCGGATGGCGCCGGCCTGGATGAGCCGCAGCGTGGTGGGCGAGAGGTCGAACCCGGCGGCCCAATAGCCTTTGTCGGCGAAATGGGCCTCGATCGCCCGGCCGGCGGCCTCGGTGTCGGCCTGGCCCGTGCCAAGGACGATCCGCACGTCCGGATTCTCGCGCAGCGTCTTGGCGACGACGTCGGCCCCTTTCGCGGCGTCGTTGCCGGTGACGAGGACGGTCCAGCGGACGTTTTTGCCCTGGAGCGCCTCTTGAATCCCGCGCCGCCGATCCTCCAGGGCGGAGACGCCTTCGTCGTGCATGGTCAAAAGCACGTGGCTTCCCTCGGCCACGTGCGGGGCGACGTGCTTGCCCAGGGCCTGGCCGGCTTCGTGGAGCCGTTGGTTCACGCAGCTCAGCCGGGCGTTGGGCGTGGCGTGGTCGTCCACGTTGAAGCCCACCACGGGCACGCCCTTGCGGATCGCCTCGGCCACGACGTCGTCGAACGCCACGGGGTCGATCAGGTTCAGGGCAATGCCGTCGTAGCCGTCGGCCACGGCCCGACGGACCATCTGGGCCTGCGCCTTCACGTCCACGCCTTCGGTGCCCAGCCACGTACAATCCACGCCCATCTTCTCGGCGGCGTCGTTCATGCCCTTCTGGACCGGCTCGAAAAACACGGCGTCCTTGCAGGTGGTGATGAATGCCAGCCGCGGCCGCCGGCCGCTGTCCGACTTGTGCATGGCGTCACTCGGATCGGCATAGGCCAACGATATGAGGACCAGAAGAATCAACAGGCTACCAAAGGAAGACGTGGCGTGCATAATAAGAAGTCCCCCTCACTGAACCACCACCGCCTGCAAGGCGGTGGGTTCGTTGAGAATCGTGGCTTCGGACTGAAGTCCTTCGCTCACGATTTTGTGATTTG
>JAFGDS010000147.1 GCA_016931995.1 Pirellulales bacterium | reverse complement strand
CTCCTTGCCACTCATGGAATCCTCCTTCGCTTCGGGTTATACTAACCCGCAAC
Organism: Pirellulales bacterium; assembly: GCA_016931995.1. GTDB lineage: Bacteria > Planctomycetota > Planctomycetia > Pirellulales > Thermoguttaceae > JAFGDS01. The sequence goes on along the minus strand of JAFGDS010000147.1, from coordinate 26,463 downwards.
AACGAGAATTCCAATTCCGACTGGGGCAGGACAATAGAACTCCAGGTCCTTTAGGCACTCGTTGAAGACGATCCTGTATTGACGTTTGCACACACGACGAGGCCCCTCGCAGCCCCACCATGTTGACGCAACGAAGATCGGGTATCCACTGTCCACGAACAAATGACCAAACGCGGACTGCATTGACGCGTAGGTCTCAAAGAGTTTTTCAAAACCTTCGCGCCCGCATTCCGCCGGCCAGGACCTGTTAAAGAATAGGCGCCGGGACTTCCGCCGGTAGCCGTCGATATGATGCCGCTTGAAGTGGTCCTCGACAAACGCATCCACGTCAGATAGCGAATAGCATAAAGCCGTCCTGGGACACGGCTCGGCCCGCCGTTGGTGCGACAGTTGAAGCAGCAGATGGATCTTGCCGCAAAATCCAATCACCCTTTGCGCCACGGACAGGAAGGGCCCGGTAAGCCTGCGACCGAAGAAAGGAGGAAAACGCCCCCCGAAAATGGGAAAGGGAAAAGTCTCGCGGCTCAACTCCATTTCCTTCCGATCGCGGAGAAAGACTAACGTTTGGTCCTGGCCAGTGCCCTGGACCGTGTCGTAGTAGTCGTGAAAGGATGAGACGATCCGCATGGTTTCAGTGGGGGTCAGATAGAAAAGAAAAAGAATAAGGGGATAAGTCCAATTTATCCCTCTTGTAGGATGAACTATCGCGGAGAGGGAGAAAGCGACCCTACCGCGTCTCGTCTTCCCGTTGTGAAGCGTCTTCCGCCGGGCCCGGGGGCGACTGCCCGAAGCCGGGCGGCTCTCGCTCCGCGTCGTCATCCCGCGGGCGTCGCGCGCTCAGCCAGGCAAAGATGCCCAACACGATCAGGAACAGCAGCACCGGGTATTGCCACAATACCCCGCCGCCGCCTCATCCCGCGCCGATCAAGACGCCCGTCGGCCCGAGGAACGACACAAAGATTGGCGGCAAGACGATTTCACCGAACATGGTCTTCTCCGGAAGAAGAATGGATTCCCGCGGACACGATACGTCCATTATAACGTATTGCGCCCGGGGCGTTGGCGGCCAGGTATTGTGTGTGTTCGCGCCCGACAAACGCAACGGACTCTGTCCGAGCTGCGGAGCGAGGCTCTTCTTCCTGAGAACCGATCCGCAAAGCGCGGAAGACGCGGCCTTCCGGTTGGAGGGAGACGGCAAGGGATAGGCGAGGAAGGGGATGCCCTCACTTCGCCGTCTTGATACGACGGTAGATCATCAGCGCCGCCGAACGCTCTTTATCAAGGGTAATGAGATAGTGACGCATAAGGTCCGCTCCTTTGACGATCTCGGGAGTCGTGGCCGGGTTGTCTTGCCGGACCAGTTCGTAGAAAGCCTCGGGCCGCAACCCGCCCAAAGACACTTTCAGGGTGGCTTGCGGGCATTGTTCCCGGCGGAAGAGCAGCACGATGCCTTCCTCGTCTTCCGGAGAGTGGTATTGCGTGGCGAGCCAGGCTTTCGGCGACACGCTGTACGGAGTCAGCGGATAGCAATCCTTGTTGAGGAAACGCCGCGCCTGGCGATAGCGTTTCAACAACATGCAGGCATGGTCCATGTCGAACTCGGGCTCGTCGGCGGCCCAACCCAAGCACAGAGAAGACGCCATGGCCGAGTAGAAGCCGTACGGGTCCGTCTTGAACAACGGCGTCATGACCACGCCGTTGGGCAGATATTGACCCACACTCATCAGCACGGCTTGGTTGACCGTGTCGTTGTTGTAGCACTCGGAGACCTGATGCACGTGAAACCGCATCACGGTTTCGAGATCGGTGCGCGGGCCGGCGCCGGAGCATTCGACGCGGAAACAGTCGGGGTGGCGGGCGACGAGGGCGTCCCAGTAGGCGTACAGACCGGCGATGTATTTCATCTCGGCGATCCCCTGCCGATCGGCCGCGTCGTGTCGCCGCCAGAAAGGCAACAGGTGTATGTTGCAGTCGTGGCGATAGGCCGCGAAGCCGGGCAGCTTCATATACCGGTCCATCGTCTCGAGCATGTGCGCCCGGACCTCCGGCAGGGCGAAGTTGACGACCCGCGATCCCTTGATGAAAAACTGCAACTCCGTATCCCGCTCGAGCAACCACTCGGGGTGTTCTCGGTAGATTGCCGTTTTGGGCGCTGCGCGTTCCGGTTCAAACCACAGGCCATAAACCGCGCCGCATTCTCGGGCCGCCGCGGCCAGCGGCTCGATTCCCCGGGGGTACTTCGCCGGGTCGGGCTCCCACGTGCCAACGCCGTTGGGCCAGGCGCCTTGGAACCAACCCGCGTCGGTGATGATCGCCTCGAGCGCCAGCGGTTTCAGCGCCCGAATCATGGCAAGCTGGTTTGCCTCATTGGTTTCGTTGAGCCACTCCTTGTGCGTGAAGCACGTGTTGCAGTAGACGAACGGATCCGGGCGTTTGCCTTTCCAGCGGGGTATGTAGTGTTCGTACAGCAGACGGCGGAATTGGCGGTGGCTCTCGTCGCGCGCGCCTTCCCAGAACAGCAGCAGCATTCGGGGCGAGCGGACCTCCTCGCCTGGATGCAGCCGGAAATGCGTCTTTTCCAGGCCGGCGCAGAGCTGGACGGAGTCCTCGCGACAATCGACGTCGGCCTTCCACTGGCCGGACCAGCCCACGGCCACGATCACGGATCCGCGGCGCGCATCGACGCGGAAGTAGGGAAAATCGCGTCGGTTACTGTGCCCCTTGAATCCCCCAAGCGTTTCAAGCATGCCAGGCCGAAGCGGCGCCACGCGGCTCTCATGATTCGAGACGCCGTTGAATCCACCCTTCGTCCTATGCAATACGAACGGATGTTCGCCCTCGATAGGATCGGTCAAAAGGAGATTCAGCGATTGGAGATCCTCGATGATTGGCGTGCTTTTCGCGCCCGTGTTCCGGAATCGCAACATCCACTCCGCGGCCGGATAATCGGCGAAGCGAACAATCCGCCACTCGACGGAAAGGCCGGTTTGCGGATCGTTCCACGTGCGGAGGATTTGGGTCCGGTTGGCGTCAAGTTCTTCTGATTGTTCCGTTATGGTCCATTTGGTCAGAAGCGCGTCGCTATGTCGGCCATCGTAGACAAAAGAAAAGGGATATCGCGCGGGCGGACGCCGCGTGCCTGGATAAACCAGGTCGTCGAGCCAAACCGTTGTTCCGTCTTCCATCGCGATCTTGGCCTTGGCCCAATCCGCGTGGTCGCAGGCCGGACCATCCTCGGCGTCGTCCACGTGAAGATCCAGAGTCGTCGACCCGCCGACATCGAGATCAACGCGCCGGGGCTCTTCCTGGCCCCGCATGACCTTGGATCGGAACACCTCGCGTCCATCGGCCGACGCGCGGAACACGACCGAGCCGCGTCCGCCCCGGGTGCCCCAGTTGTTGTCCACGCCGATCCATGCGGAAAAACGCGCCATCGGCGCCGGAACCCGCACGCGAATGTGGCTCGCCGAATGGGTGCCCAGCCCTCGCTGGAAGTGTCGGGATCCGACGACCATCGGCGTATAGAGCACCGATTGATCGGCTTCGAGTTCCTCGAAATCCTGCCTGAGCAGTGTCAACGTGGGCAAGACTTCGGCCGCGGACCGCGTTTCTGGAACGTCCAGCCGGTAGGGAACGGTCAGAGTTTCCTCGACCCAACCCCTTCGCGCGGCGGTTGCGGGCGCCGCGGCCGCCGGCGCCCCCATCAACACCGCCAGGAACCACGCCGCGCACGCGACGCATCGCATGAAATACCCGGCCTTGCGGCGACCCCCAGTCGTGTCCGTCATGACCGTCGTCTCCTTGGTTCGGGACGTATCTCCTTTTCTCAAAACCCTCTTCTCTTAAGTGGATCCCCGCGAACCGGCTCAGCGCGGCGGCGTATCCTTCTTCTCCGCGGGCGGTTCCTGGATCCCAAAGGCCGCCAGCATGAAGTCCCGCGACGGAGGTGGTTCGCGGGAGAACCCAAGGACATCGTAGGTGTCGGTTCCTCCAACCTGACGATCGTCGCCGATGAAGTCCGTCCAGACGACGTGGCGGACGATGGGCATTCCGTCCTTCATGCCGTCGTACTTCATTTCGGCGGCGTAGCCGTGCGTCACCTCCCCGTTCTTCCGGAAGCGGAACTCCCAGGCCGCGACGGCATAGGCCAGCTGCGGATCGAACTCGACCCAACCGAACTTCCAGAGGTCTTTTCGCTCTTCACCAACGGGCAGCTCGTATGCGACACGAATGCGCTGGCCCTTGTCGTCGCAACGCACTTGATAGTCCGTCGCCCGAAAACCGGGGCTCTCGATCAATTCCGCGGCCGTATCCATGGCCACGTAGTAGGCGGCGAAGCCCGGCGGAACGTTCCGTCGCAACCCCGTGAGATACTCGCTCTTGGGAATGCCGTATTTCCTTAGTTCGTACGCGCCTCCAAGGTCAAAAAGTCCCAACGTGTAGGCATTGCCGTTTGGGGTCCCAAGTAAGGTCATCTCAAGTAAATTCAGGGGATCCGGACTCTCCGTCCGATCGCGATCGAAAACAAGGGTTGCCCGGAAGCAGTCGCCGCGCGCCGCGAAGTCGATGAGTATCTTGCGCGCCGGCTCGCCCCGGCCGGTCCTGGTCAACTGCGCCGTCAACGCGACGTGTTCGTATTTCTCCTTCAGCGCGGCGACCTTGGCCGGGAGGATGGCCTTGAACTCGTCGAACGTGCGGGGGAGGTCCGTCTCTGCCGAGCGCGCGGCGCCCGCGACAAGCGCGATCAGCACTCCCACGGCGACGCGGCACGCCCGGTTCGGCCCGGTCATCGGTCTGGCTCCTTGTCCGATGGGAGTATACGCTCCGCGACGCGGCTATTTCAAGGGGATCCCCACCGACGCACACTGGCAAAGCCAGTGGCACGCGGCGCAGATACGGGTTCCTCTTCTCTATTCACCTATACACTGAAGCTCTTGACGGTCCTGGGGTTGCGACCGTTTGGCAACAGAGAAGAGGAACCCGTACTCCCTGCCGCGGGCCTTCGACCTACGCTTCTGCCGGATGAACCGCTTTTTATTTCGCCCCGCCGTAATACGTTGAGAGCGTCCGCAGGCGGTGGACCAGGTAGGCCACCGCCGCGCCTTGGACGACCAGGGCGACGGCGAAGATGAGGTGGCGGTCCCAGTAGGGGTCCAGGCGGCTGGCCAGCTCGGGGCGGCGGTAGTAAAAGTCGAGCACCAGGAGGCCGTAGGAGATCAAGGACAACACCGTCATGAACCAAACGAAGCGGACGCGGTACCACAAGCCCGATCCAACGATCAAGAGGGGATACCCGACCACCAGCGGGCTGGCCGCGCCGTCGGCGACCAGGAGCACGGCCAACAGCAGCACGGCGTCGATGGTGCCCCAGCCGAACCGGGCGGGAATCGACCACCTTCGGCTGTCCAGGCATTGCTGGAGACCGATTGAGGCCAGGACCCAAACGCCCACGATGGACAACATCTTCAGGTGGAACGCCAGATCGATCCCGCCCGTCAGGTAGTTCGTAAGGCCAACGAGATAAAAGACCGCGAATGCCGCCAGGCGCAGCGCCAACGCCGGCTGGCGCCGGGTCCAGCGCCAAAGCCGCGTGCCCACGTTGGGCGGCTGCACGGCCAGGGGCTCGCCGCGGAGAAACCGCTCGAGGTCGTCGGCCAGGGCCTCGGCCGACGCGTACCGCGCGTCGGGCGACTTGGCCAGACACTTCAGACAGATCAGTTCCAGGCTCCGCGGGATCTTGGGCACGAGCCGCCGGGGCAGGACCGGCTCGCGCGAGACCACTTGCAGCACGGTCTCCAGCGGCGTCTCCTCGCGAAACGGTGGCCGTCCCGTCAGAAGCTCGTAGAGGATGGTGCCCAGGCTGTACACGTCGCTGGCCGGGCCGACCGCGGCGCTATGGCCCGCGGCCTGCTCGGGCGACATGTAGCTGGGCGTGCCGGCGATCACACCGGTGGCCGTGAGGGTCGAGTCGGCCTCGAACACCTTGGCCAGGCCGAAATCCGTGACGAACGGCGCGCCGGCCGCGTCCAAAAGGATGTTCGACGGCTTCAGATCGCGATGGACGATGCCGTGGCGGTGCAATTCGGCGACCGCCCGGGCCACCGATGCCAACAAACGGACGGCCTCGTTCATGTCGAGCGACCCCTCGGCCACGCGCTGGCTGAGGCTGGGGCCTTCGATGTATTCCATCGCGAAGAAATGCTGCCCATGGACGCAGCCGACCTCGTGGATGGGCACGATATGGGGATGATGGAGCCGGGCGGCCGTCTTGGCTTCGGCCAGGAATCGGTTCAAGTGCTCCGGCGAGCTGAGCTGCCCGGCGAGGATCATCTTCAGCGCGACAACCCGATCGAGCGTCCTTTGCCGGGCCTTGTACACGACGCCCATCCCGCCGCGGCCGATCTCCTCGATCAGATCGTACCCGCCAAAGTCGCGGCCCCACTGCTCCAGCGGCGAGGGCCCGGCCGCGCCGTCCTCCAGGGCCGCCTCCGACGGCGCGAAGCGTTCGAGCACCTCCAGGCAATCCAGCGCCGAGGCCAGCTCCGGATGCTCGGCCAGAAACCGCCGCCGATCCGGCTTCTCGCCCGATTGGAGTCGCGCGAGATAGGCTTCCAGGGCGTCGAATTGCTGTTGGTCGTCCATGTTTTTTTGGGAAGGTCGTGAAAAGTAAATTCACCACGGAGACACGGGGGCACGGAGGAAAAGAGATGAAACCACGGATGAACGCGGATAAACGCAGATAGACGCGGATGAGGGATTTGAGATTTCAGTAGTTCCAAGTTTGCCCCCGCAGGTCATCCTGAGCGCAGCGAAGGATCTCGGTGGCGAGGGAGATTCTCCGCTTCGCTCGGAATGACCGTGTCCGGTTTCGGCAAAACCTGGAACTACTGGATTTGAGGAACGGGACCAGGGGTCGGGACAATGGCTGATGGCATTACTTCCCAATCTTCATTATCTGCGTTTATCCGCGTTCATCCGCGGTTCCCCACCCTTCCATTCATCTGTGTTTATCCGTGTTCATCCGTGGTGCCTATCCGTCTATTCGCAAATCACGGTTCCTCGTCCCCCATGGCCTCTTGGAGTTTCTTGACGGCCCGCATCCAGAGCATTTGGACGGCGGGACGGGAGCGGCCCATCCGCTCGGCGACGTCGTTGAACGGCAGCCGCTGGAGATTCCGCAGCATGATGACTTCCTGGTAGTCCGGCGGGAGCGATTCCAGGGCCGCGACCACGCGCATTTCCGTGTCGAGTTCGAGGAACTGCTGGCTGGGCGTGGCCTCGGGCGAGGCGGGCTCCGGGGCGCCGCGCGCGGGCCCGCTGGCCGCGGGGTCGCGAAACGGGACCTCGCGATGCTCGCGGCGCTTCGCCGTGCCGCGGTAGTGGCGCACGAAGTCGGCCACGTTATGGGCGAGGATCCGGCGGAGCCAGCCGAGCCATTCCTGCTCCGTCGCCCCGGAGAAACGCTCGAAATCGCGATGGGCCTCGAGCATCGTCTGCTGCACCACGTCCGAGGCATCGACCTTCACCCGCAGCCACGTCTCGACCTGCGCCCGGGCGACGTAGCCGAGGTACTTGCGGCACAGCGCGAACAACTCGTCGCGGCTGGCCGGGTCGCCCTGGCGAGCGAGGCGAATCAGCTCGGTCACGTTGGGGTGGGAGGGATCGGACATGAACAAGAAGACTCTATGGGTACCGTTCACACCACGTTGACAGCACGCTGGAGGCATCATCGCCGGCAGCGCGCGTCAAGAGTGGTCTCATATCGACCGCATCCACTCCCGATCTCACCTTCAAGACGCTGCCGTCGGCAAGCAGTGCGTGGCTCATCGGTCCCGTGGACGTCAGGTAGCTCTTGCGGTGCTTGTGCCGGGCGGGTTTGCCCATCGGAGGCCAACCGGCCCCCGTGAGTTCGGCCAAGGACAGATTGTCTGGAGCCATCCAGTGAATGCCTGTGCCGTGGGCCTCGATCACCAGCACCGTTTGGTCTGGTCCGTCCGGGATCGAGTTGTGCGCAACGGTCTGCGATCCCCCATCCAGCGGCCAACAAGTCTCCGGACCGGCAACAACAAGAAAGCTCGTAGGGCGCGACGAAGTGGCCGCCTCGTCGTCGGGACACGTGAACACGTCCACGGGCGCGCCGTGAAGCAATCGGTTGTTTGGACCGTCCCACGGTTCGTCGAGGCGATATCGCGCGTACAACTCCGCTTCGTCGAGGTAGGGCAGCAGGAGCACCCGCCAACTGTACAACGGCCGGCCTTGCTTATCGACCACTGCCGCCGGTGGAAACGAGCCGAATTCGTCGTGGTAGCATTGAAGTGCCTTGCCGATTCGTCGCAGGTTGTGGCAACACACCGCCGTTCGTGCTTCCGTGCGGGACTCTTCGACGGGAGGAAGGAATATTGACACGATGGCAACAACCACGCCGACAGTCACGAGCAAGGAAACAAGCTTGGTCCAGCGGGACTTAGGCTGTGACGTTGTCATCGGATCGGCTGGCCTGGGACCGAGGCAACTTGGCCGTGCCGGAGCGAACGCCCCCCGGCGTACTGCCTCTCCATTCTACTCCCTCGGCGGCTTCGCGCCTTCCACCACCGGCTCGAAGCCGAGGGCTTCGATCATGTGGAAATCGGCCTCGGGCGGCTGGCCCTGGGTGGTCAGGTAGTCGCCGACAAAGATCGAATTGGCCGCGAAAAGGCCCAATGGCTGGAGGCAGCCCAGGTTCGCCTCGCGGCCGCCGGCGATCCGCAGCTCCGTCCGCGGATTGGCCAGGCGGAACAGGGCCAGGACCTTCAGGCAGTAGCGGGGGTTGAGCCGGCGGACTTCCTCCAGGGGCGTGCCCTCGATGGGCGTCAGGAAGTTCACGGGCAGGGCCTCGACGGCCAGCTCGCCCAATTGCAGGGCCACCTCGACCACGTCCTCGTCCTCTTCGCCCATGCCCACCAACACGCCGGAGCAGATCTCCAAGCCCGCCGCGCGGACGGCCGCCAGGGTGTCGAGGCGGTCCTGATACGTATGGGTGGAGCAGATCGAGGGGTAGAACCGGCGGCTCGTGTTGAGATTGTGGTTCACCCGGTCCACGCCCCAGGACTTCAGTTGCGCGGCCTCCTCCCGCGTAAGCAGGCCCGGCGAAACGCACACGGCCAGAGTGTGGCGACGTTTGATCTTGGGCACGACGCGGCGGACGGCGTCGAATTCGCGGGTCGTGGGATTCCGGCCGGACGTGACGATGCAATAGGTCCTCGCGCGGCGCTGGGCGGCCAGATCGGCGCCGGCAAGGATTTCCTCGTCGTCCACGAGGTCGTACCTGGGGATGTCCGCCCGGGAGACCTTCGATTGCGAGCAGTATCCGCAATCCTCGCCGCAGCGGCCGCTCTTGGCGTTGATGAGCAGATTCAGGTGCATCCGGTTGCCGAAGAAATGCCGCCGCACGCGGTAGGCGGCGGCCAGCAGGTCCAGCAGGTCTTCATCCGGCGCGCGGAGCACGGCCAGGGCCTCGTCGGGCGAGAGCGGATGCCCGTCGAGTGCGCGGTCGGCCAGCAATCGCCAGGGACAAGAGCGGGAGAGAGATTCGTGCATGGCAAATAGTCTACCAACGTGAACGCCGGCGTGCCACGGGCTTCGCCGGTGCGGGGCGTACGGAAAAACGGCACTGGCAAAGCCAGTGGCACACGGCGTACGGAAGGACGGTACTGGCAAAGCCAGTGGCGCCCGATTCCCAGACGCGTTCTTAGCCGATCCGATAGGGTTCGCGCTGGTGGCGTTTCATCAGGGCGTTGGCCTGGTCGTCGCCGACGAAGGCGTACTTCTCGCGGTCGAAGGCGATCTTGCGGCCCAGCAGCATCGAGATGTTGGCCATGTGGCAGGCGTTAATCGCGTTGCAGTGGGAGAAGACGTCGGAGATCGGCTCGCCGCGGTCCTTGACGCACTCGAAGAAGTTGCGCATGTGGTCGCCCGGCTGCTTGCCTTTGTACAGGGCGAGCACTTCCTTGTCGAGCCACTCGACGTCGGCCGGGTTTTTGGCGATTTCCTCGATGGGCTTGCCGGTGAGGTTGCCGCGGTTGACGCGGATGCGGCCCTTCTTGCCGCGGAGGATGACCTCCTCGCCGCCCTTGCCGCTCATGAGAATGATCATGTTGCCGTTGGGCAGGGTCATCTTGCAGTCGAACGCGGTGGCCACGTTGAAACAGGCCGGGATCTTCGCCTTGCCGTCGAGGAAGGCGAGGACGTCCACGTCCTTGGGCAGTCCGGGAAACTCGCCCTTGCCCTCGACCTCGACGACGCCCGTCTGTTCGCCGCCCAGCGCCCAGAGGGAGATATCGGTATGGTGGGCGCCCCAGTCGGTCACCTGGCCACCGGAGTATTCGAGCCACCAGCGGAAGTCCCAGCCGTGGCGGCGGGGAACGTAATCGACCTCGGGGGCCTGGCCGAGGTAGAAGTCCCAGTTGAGCCCCTCGGGCACGGCCTCCTTCTCGAACGGCCCGCCGGTCGGCGCGCCGCCGATCGTGGCCTCGGCGGTGAGCGTGTCACCAAGCCGGCCGCTTCGGGCGATGGCGATGGCCTTCAGGAACATCGAGTTGAACTCGCTCCGTTGCTGCGTGCCCACCTGGAACACGCGACCGGTCCGCTTCACCGCCTCGCAAATCAGCCGGCTCTCGTCCATCGTGAGCGTCAGCGGCTTCTCGCAATAGACGTCCTTGCCGGCCTCCATGGCGTCGATGGAGATCTTCGTGTGCCAGTGGTCGGGCGAGCCGCAGGTGATGACGTCCACGTCCTTGCGGTCGAGGATTTTTCGGTAGTCTTCGTAAACCTGGCATTTGCCGCCGTAGGGCTCGGCAAACCGCTCGGCGTTGCGGCGGAACACGTCGGCGCAGGCGACGATATTGCCGAAATTGGTCGCGTGGCGGCCAATCGCCGTGCCCCGATCGCCCACGCCGATGCAGGCCAGGCCCGGCTTGTCGTCGGCCGACTCCTCGGCGAAGGATCGGCTGGTCCAGAAATAGGGCGCGAAGGCGACCGCGGCGGCGCCTTTGAGAACATCACGGCGGCGGATGCGCGACGGAGACATGGGCGGGCTCCTCGTGTGGTTGGGGAGTGAAAAGGTGCGGGACCGAGTGCCCTCCAGTGTACCCCCGCCCGGCCGGGGCTCGCAAGGCGTCGGGAGCCCCATCCGGCGGGGTATCGGGCAAGGGACTGCCGCTTCGATCCGATTATCCCCACGGTCATCCCGATTTTCCACGGTCATCCCGACCCTTTCCACCGTCATCCTGAGCGAAGCGAAGGATCTCGTCCGGGAATCGTGGGAGATTCTCCGCTTCGCTTCAGAATGACAACGGCGCAAGCGCACTCCTCTTTCGCCTCATTGCCCTTGGCGACGGCAACGCCCATGACGTAGAATGATCGTTCCACGACGCCTCGAACCCGTGGCCCCGCGGCTGCTCATGTCGTATCGATCGATCAAACGCGTGCTGGGCGAAACGAGCCTTGAGCGGAAGTGCCGCTTTCTTTTTGGGGCGTGCTTGTTCGTGCTCATCACGGGCAGCTTCTGGTGGTACGGCCGGCAAAGCGATCGGCTCGTGTTCCTCCAGAACTCGGAGAAGGGTAAGACGCTGGTCGACTTGGGCATGTACAGGCTCCACTGGAACAAGCTCGACCGCGACAAGGCCTTCGTCTACTTGATGACCGAGGACCTCAGCCAGCAAGACTACCGCTGGGAACCGATCCTGACGGAGCTTTCCTACCCGGGGCAGCCGATACCCCCACAATTCCGTCCCCGCGACGATTTCGAACGCGAGGTGGTCCAGCAATACCTCGCGGCCGATGCGGGCGAGGCGGCCGGCGAGGCGCCCGAGTTTCGCGAGCGGCTCTCCGACGACGGCAACTGGTACCATTACTACCAGCCGATCCGCGCCCAGGCATCGTGCTACACGATGTGTCATCTTCCTCTCGAGTCGAGCGGGGATCCCAAGGGCACGCTCGGGCATTGTGTTGCCGAGAGGCCCGGCGAACTGATGGCCGTCGTCCGCGTGACCATCGCCAATCGGTCCACGCAGAAGGCGATGGACCAGAACCGGGCGATCCTCATCACGGCCGCCATCATCACCGTGGCCCTGGCCATGGTCGCCGCGTACGTCATCGTCCGCTACGTCATCGTCAAGCCGCTCAAACACCTGCGGGACGTGAGCGACGCGGTCGGCCGCGGCAACACGGCCCTGCGGGCGGAGATCCACACGGGCGATGAGTTCGAGGAGCTGGCCGTCGCGTTCAACCGGATGCTCCGCCACCTGATCTCCGCCCAGGAGGAGCTCCGCCACGTCAATGCCGACCTCGACGGCAAGGTCGATGAGCTGGCTCAGGCCAATATGCAGCTCTATGAGACCAACCGCATCAAGAGCGACTTCCTGGCCACGATGAGCCACGAGCTGCGCACGCCGCTTAACAGCATCCTCGGCTTTAGCGAGGTGCTCGGCTCGATCGACGCCCTGGACGAGAAGCAAAAGCGTTACGTGGGCAACATCCAGAAATCGGGCCGGGCCCTCTTGGACATGATCAACAACATTCTGGATCTGGCCAAGATCGAGAGCGGGCGGGCCGAGATCCGCCTGGCCGAATTCCCCATCGACCAGGTCATCGGCGCCCAGTGCGACATGGCCCGGCCGCTGGCGGAGAAGAAGAACATCGACCTGGAGGCCGAGATCCAGCCCGGTTTACCCCCGCTGCACCACGACCAGAACCGGCTCCAGCAGATCCTCAACAACCTCCTCTCCAACGCCATCAAATTCACGCCCGAGGGCGGACGCATCACCGTGAGCGCCCATCGCGGCGAGGAGGGCGAACTGGTGCTGAGGGTGTCGGACACGGGCGTGGGCATCGCCGAGGAGGACCTGGACACGATCTTCCAGAAGTTCCGCCAGGGAGGCAACGCCCTGGCCGACGGCGACGCCATGACCCGCGAGTACTCCGGCACGGGATTAGGGCTTTCGATCGTCAAGGAGTTGTGCAAGCTTCTGGGCGGCGAGGTGTCGGCGGAGAGCCGGCTGGGCAAGGGCAGCACGTTCACGGTCCGGCTGCCCTGGGTATTGTTGGAGCAGCCGCGGCTGGACTCGCCCGTGTCGGACGAATTCGAGCAATTCACCAAGATCCGCCCCGAACTGATCCGGGGGCCCACCCGATCGTAGCGAAGGAGCCCGCCATGTCCTGCCCGCCAAGTTCCTCCCGCCTTCCAAACCGGTCGCTTTTTGTGTTGATTTCATCATTGTTGCTTTCGGCCGCGGCGTGCCCCACCGCGCCAGCCAAGGAGGACGCCGTGCGGAACGCGGATCGCCCCGACTACCGGCCGGCCATCGCGTCGCTCGAGCGCGTCGTTCAGGAGGAACTCCGTCGCGGCACCATCGTCGGGGTGTCCGTGGCGCTCGTGGACGGGCAGGACACCGTGTTTGTCGAGGGCTTCGGTCTGGCCGATCCGGAAGGCGCGCGACCGGCCACCGCCGAAACGATCTACCGCGTCGGCTCCATCTCGAAACTCTTCACCGCCGTGGCCGCCATGCAACTGGTCGAGCAAGGCAAGCTCGATCTGGACGCCCCGATTGAAGAGTACTTGCCCGAGTTCCGCATCGAGGTCCCCTTCGACGGCGCGGGACCCATCACGGCGCGGACGCTGATGTGCCATCGCTCGGGCATGGTCCGCGAGGCGCCGGTGGGCGGATATTTCGATCCCAACGAGCCCACCGTCGCCCAGACGGTCTCCAGCATCGCCTCCTGCGCGCTGGTGAATCCGCCGAATACGCAGACTCGCTACTCGAACGTGGGACCGACGATCGTCGGACTGGCCGTGGCCGCCGCGAGCGGGCAGTCGTTCGAGGAGTACCAGCGGGAGCACGTGCTGGGCCCGCTGGGGATGACGCGGTCCGCTTGGCGGATGAACGACCGCCTCCGCGGCGATCTCGCCGGCGCGCGGATGCGCGTGGCCGACGGCCGCGGCGGGTTTACCCGGCGCGCGGCCCCGCGGTTCGAGCTCGGGACCATTCCCGCCGGCAACCTCTACGCCACGGCCGGCGATCTGGCCCGCTTCGCCCAAATGATTCTCGCCGAAGGGCGCGCGGCCGAGGGGCGGCGGATTCTCCGCACGGAGACGCTCCGCGAGATGGCCACCGTGCAGTTGATCGACGGAGACGCCGGGTTTGGCCTGGGATTCAGCATCGGCGCGTTCGAGGGCCATCGCTCGCTGCGGCACAACGGCGCGGTCTACGGATTCACCTCGTCCCTCGCCATCTTGCCCGAGCCGGGCGTCGCGGTCGTCGTTCTGGCCAACGAGGACATTGCCAACGGGCCGGTGTTGAGAATCTCCAACGCCGCGCTGGCGCTCATGCTCGAGGCAAAGCTGGGCAAGCCCGCCACCGAGCCGCCGGCCACCGTCCCGCTTGACGCCGACCAACTGGCCGCGCTGGCCGGCGACTACGAATCGCCCAGCTACTGGGCCGAGCTGCGCGTGGTGGACGGCCGGCTCGAGGCCAACATATCGAGCCAGCCCATGACGCTCCGGCCGATCGGCCCGCTTCAGTGCGAAGCGGACGGGCCGTACGTCTGCCGCGAGAAGATCACGTTTCACAAGGACGACGAAGGACGCGTCACGGGCTTCACCGCGCTCGAGCAGACGTTCACGCGGATCGACCCCGGCCAGCGCCGGCCCATCCCCGCGGCGTGGAAGAAGTTCCTGGGCTCCTACGGGCCGGATTTCATCCCGCTGGTCGTGTCCGAGCGGCACGGCCGGCTCTACGCCATGACGGAGAACATGTTCGACTACCGGCTCACGCCCGTCAATCAAGTGGTCTTCCACATGCCGCCGGGCATGTACGTGGATGAGTTTCTGGTCTTCGAGCCCGACGCCCGGGGCCGGATACACGCCGTGAACATGGCCAACGTGACGCTCCGGCGGATTGCAGGGGGTCCCTCGGCATCGAAACGGAATAACGCGACCGAGTTGAGAGAGTCATCCTGAGCGCAGCGAAGGATCTCGTCGGAGAATCACGGGAGATTCTTCGCCGCGCTCAGAATGACCATTGTGCACGTCATTCCGTTGCCGCGCCGAGTGCCATGTCCACGCTTGCGTGGACATGCAAATCACGTCCGCAACGCATGTCCACGCAAGCGTGGACATGGCGCCCGTGAAGAGGGAAATCGCCGTGCTCTTGGAATGGTACCACCACCTGCCTCGGCCCTTGATCGCGCCGGACGACGCGTGGGCGCTATGGACCGTGATTATCGCCGGAACCTTCGCGGCGATCTGGTTGGAGCAGACGTATCGCTGGGCGGGGCGGCTCAGCGGCGCGGTGCTCGCCATTGCCATGGCCATGGCCCTGTCGAACCTCGGAATCATGCCCACCGAGGCCCCCACCTACAAGTTCATTGACCAATGGCTCGTGCCGCTGGCCATTCCGCTTCTGCTCCTTCGGGCGAACGTGGTGCGGATCGCGCGGGAAACCGGCTGGATGTTCGTCGCGTTCCACGTGAGCGCGCTGGGCACCATGCTCGGAGCGGTCCTGGCCGTGTGGCTCTTGCGCCCCTGGGTCGAACACGCCAACCAGGTCGCCGGCATCATGACCGCCAGCTACACCGGCGGCGCGGTCAATTTCTTCGCCGTCAAGGAGTCCTTCGACACGAGCGCGAACCTCACCAATCCGCTCCTGGTGGCCGACAACGTCATCATGGTGGGCATCTTCGCCGTGCTGCTGCTGGCGGCGGGAAGCCGGTTCGTCCTGCGGCACTATTCCCATCCGCACATCCGCGACGCGGGCGACGGCGACGCGGCGAATCTGGCCGCCCAGCACTGGCGCCGCAAGGAAATCTCGCTCCGCGATATCGCGGCGGCGCTGGCCGTGGCGTTCGCGGTGGTGATCGTCTCCCGTCGTATCGCCGGTTTGTTCGAGCAGACGCTGGCCCCGTTGATGATCCGCGACGTGCTGGGTAACGCGTTCGTGTGGATCACGTTCCTGTCGATGGCCGCGGCCACGCTCTTCCACCGGGCCATCGAGCGCATCCATGGGTCGGAGGAGATCGGCGGCTATCTGCTGTATGTCTTCCTGTTCGCCATTGGTCTGCCGGCCGACCTGGCCGCCGTGGTGCGCAACGTGCCCGTGCTGTTCGCGTTCTGCCTGGTGATGGCCGTGACGAACCTGGTGGTGACGCTTGCCGTGGGCAAGCTGCTGCGGCTCGACCTGGAGGACCTGCTCGTTTCCGTGAGCGCGACGCTCGGCGGCCCGCCCACCGCGGCGGCCCTGGCCATCGCCAAGGGCTGGTCCCGGCTGGTGCTGCCGGGCCTCCTGATGGGCATCTGGGGCTACGTCATCGGGACGTTCCTGGGCGTCACCCTCGGCGAGGCCCTCGCGCGGCTCCTGCCGTAGGACGTTGCATTGACCGGCCGGGTTTCGCACAATGGATTGCGAATCCGCAAGCGGCTTCTCGATCGTTCGGGCGTGCGTCGCGGAGTCACTTCATCCAATTAGTCCGTCACACAACCCTTCGCCCCACGAGGTCCCGCCATGACACGTTCCTGTTTTCTTCTCGCGTTGACGTGGACGGCCCTGATCGCTCCGACCCAAGCCGCCGACGCCGCGCCGAAGCCCGACACGACGCGCGGCGATCGCATGATCGCCGAGTACTTCCGTGGGCAAACCCAGGAGCTTCGCGACGCCTGCCTGGCCGACGTCCGCACCGCCGACGACTGGGTGGCAAAACGAGGGCAGTACCGCCGCGAGCTTCTGGAGATGCTCGGGCTGGACCCGATGCCGGAGCAAACCGACCTTAAGGCGGTGGTGACCGGCCGGATCGAGCGCGACGACTTCGCCGTCGAGAAGGTCGTATTCCAGTCGAGCCCCGGCCTCTACGTGACGGGCAATCTGTACTTGCCCAAGGGCCAGAAGGACCCCGCGCCGGCGATTCTTTACTTGTGCGGCCACGGCGCGGTCAAGAAGAACGGCGTCAGCTACGGCAACAAGGTCGCTTATCATCATCACGGCTGCTGGTTCGCCCGGCACGGGTACGTCTGCCTAGCGATCGACACCGTGCAGTTGGGCGAGATCGAGGGCGTCCACCACGGCACGTACCGGCTTGGCCGCTGGTGGTGGGCCAACCGCGGCTACACGCCCGCCGGAGTGGAAGCCTGGAACGCCGTCCGCGCGCTGGACTACCTCGAGTCGCGCAAGGAAGTCGATCCCAAGCGGCTGGGCGCCACGGGTCGCAGCGGCGGGGGCGTTTACAGTTGGTGGATCGCGGCGATCGACGATCGCGTCGGCGCGGTCGCGCCGGTGGCCGGCATCACGGACCTGCAGAACTTCGTGGTGGACGGCTGCGTCGAGGGCCATTGCGACTGCATGTTCATGGTGAACACCTACCGCTGGGACTACCCGCAGGTCGCCGCGCTGGCGTATCCCCGGCCGCTGCTGTGGTGCAATAGCGACAGCGACCACATCTTTCCGCTGGACGGCGTGATGCGCTCGTTCGAGAAGGTTCGGCGGATCTACCGGCTCGCCGGGGCGGGTGACAGGATCGGGTTGGTGATCGTACCGGGGCCGCACAAGGACGTGCAATCGATCCGGGTGCCCGTGTTCGCGTGGATGAACAAGTACTTGATGAAAACCGACGCCCTGATCGACTCGCCGGCCATGCCGGTATTCAAGCCGGAGGAGCTTAAAGTGCTCGACAAGTTGCCGGAGGATCAGAAAAACACGCGGATCGACGATCTGTTCGTCCCGGCCGCGACGGCGCGCGTGCCCGATTCGGTCGACGATTGGAACGCGATGCGCGATGGGTGGCGGAAGGCGCTCCTGGAGAAATCCTTTCGGGCGTGGCCGGCCGAGCCGGGCGATCTGGACATCAAGCCCGCGTTTTCGGCCACCCGCGACGGCTTGACCCTGTCGGCCTACGATTTTTCCAGCCAGGAAGCCGTCCGGCTTCGCCTGTACGTGCTTTCAAGCAAGGACCGGGACAAGCCCAAGTTGCTGCGGGTCGAAGTGCTCGACCAGAAGGACTGGATGCGTTGGCTGGCCGCCGTCCGGCCGGGCTTCGAGGCGGATCTGAAGGATGAGACGCTCCCGCTGGCCGACGCCGAGGCGTTCGACCGATTGAAAGCCACGCATACCGGCGATGAGGGCATCGCCACGGCGTACGTCGTGCCCCGCGGCGTGGGGCCAACGCTCTGGAATCAAGACGCCAAGAAAAACCGGCACATCCGCCGGCGGTTCATGCTGTTGGGCCAGACGCTCGAGGGCATGCAGGTGTGGGACGTTCGCCGGGCGATGCAGGCGTTGCGGACGATCGAGCCGTGGAAGGACGCGGCGATGGAGCTGGCCGGTCGCGGGCCGATGGCCGGCGTGGCCCTGTACGCCTCGCTCTTCGAGCCGGGGGTGGCCCTGCTTACGCTGCGCGACCTGCCCGGCAGCCACAAGGCCGGCCCGTGCTTCTTGAACGTGTGCCGGTATCTTGACATGCCCCAGGCGGTGGCCATGGCGGCCGAGTGTGCGCCGGTGCGTCTGGAGCGGTCGGATGAGACGGATTGGAGCTACCCGATGGCCGTGGGCCGCCGGCTGGTGTGGGAGCCCGGCCGCGTCGACGTGGTCGAGGCCGATTTCGAGTCGCGCGTCTACAAGAGCCCTGGCGGAGAGACATTGCTGTACCGTCTGCTCGCGCCGCCGCAAGATGCTAAAGCGGCGGACGAAAAACGGCCGCTGTTGGTCTTTCTACACGGGGCGGGCGAGCGCGGCAAGGACAACCGGGCGCAACTCGTCCACGGCACGGCCATGATGCGCAAGGCGGCCGGGGAGTTTGGGTGTTTCGTCCTCGCGCCGCAGTGTCCCGCCGAGGCCATCTGGACGGGCCGCGAGTTTGGCGACCTGCGCAAGGGGATTTCCGGGGAACTCACCGGCCCGATGGCGCGGGTGCTGGAGTTGATCGACGCGATGCAAAAGGACCGCTCGATCGACCCGGACCGGATCTACGCGATGGGCCTGTCGATGGGCGGATTCGCCACGTGGAACGCGGCCGAGCGCTACCCGGAGCGTTTCGCGGCGATCGTGCCCATCTGCGGGGGCGGCGACGCGGCGCACGCCGCGCGGCTGGCGAAGCTGCCCATTTGGGCGTTCCACGGCGGGGCCGACCCCGTGGTACCGGTGGCCGCGTCGCGCGACATGATCCGCGCG
Organism: Pirellulales bacterium; assembly: GCA_016931995.1. GTDB lineage: Bacteria > Planctomycetota > Planctomycetia > Pirellulales > Thermoguttaceae > JAFGDS01. The sequence goes on along the minus strand of JAFGDS010000147.1, from coordinate 7,273 downwards.
GTCGAGAAGGCCGGCGGCAAGCCGAAGTACACCGAGTACCCCGGCGTGGGCCACGACTCGTGGACGTCCGCCTTCGCCGAGCCGGAGCTGCTCCCGTGGCTCTTGAAGCAGCGGCGCGCGTCACCGTGACGTGGTCATCAGGTACGTCTTGTAGCCGCCAGTGATATTGCGGCAGCGGAAGCCGTGCTGTGCGAGGATCCGGCAGGCCAAATAACCCCGAAGACCGATCTGGCAGAAGGCGAGGATCTCCTTGTCGCGGGGCAGCTCGCCGAGCCGGTCGCGGAGCTCGCCGAGCGGAATGTGCCGCGCGCCGGGGATGGTCCCGCCGGCCACCTCGTCGGCCATGCGGACGTCCAAGGGCAGTTGGTCGTCGCGGAGGCTTAGCACTTCTTCGACGTGGCACAGCGGCCCGTCGCCGCGCAGGGCGTTGGCCGCCACGAAGCCGGCGTAGTTCACGGGGTCCTTGGCCGAGCCGTAGGGCGGGGCATAGGCCAGCTCGATTTCCTCGAGATCGAAGACGGTCATGCGCGCCTGGATGGCCGCGGCCAGGACGTCGATCCGCTTGTCGATGCCCTCGCGGCCCACGGCCTGCGCGCCGAGCACGCGGCCGTCGTCGGGCGAGAAGAGCAGCTTCAAGCACATCGGCACGGCGCCGGGGTAGTAGCCGGCGTGGTGCAAGGGATGCACGTAGACCTTTTCGTATTGAATGCCGGCCTTGCGCAGGGCCTTTTCGCTCAGGCCGGTCATGCCGATCGCCAGGTCGAACACCTTGCAGATGGCCGTGCCCTGCGTGCCGCGGTAGACGCTGGCGCGCCCGAGGATGTTATCGGCGGCCAAGCGTCCTTGCCGGTTGGCGGGTCCGGCCAGGGGGATGAGCGTCTCACGCCCGCTCACCACGTCGCGGACCTCGACGGCGTCGCCCACGGCGAAGATGTCCGGGTCGCTGGTGCGCAGGTGCTCGTCCACGGCGATGCCGCCGCAGGGTCCCAGGTCGAGCCCGGCATCGCGGGCCAGGGTGACCTCGGGCCGCACGCCGACGGCCAGCACGGCCACCCCGCAGGAAATCGACTCGCCGGTGCTCAACTCCACGCGGAGCCCGTCGCCGGCCGCGTCGAACCGCGTCACGGAGGTATTCAGCCGCAGATCGACGCCCTGGTGGCGGAGCTCCTCGTGCAGGGGCGAGGCCATCTCGCGGTCGATGGGTCCCATCACCTGATCGATCAACTCGACGAGCGTCACGTCCAGCCCTCGGCCGCGCAGGGCCTCGGCCATCTCCAGACCGATGTAGCCGCCGCCGACGATCACCGCGCGGCGGGGTTTGCGCGGCTCGATGGGGCCGATCATGGCGTCCATGTCGCCCGTGCCGGCCTCGGCGCCCGGCGGGCCCGCCAGGAGGGTCACCTGCTTGGCGATCAAGTCCGTGTCGTCCAGGTTCCGCAGCGTGAAAACCAGGGGCGACTTCGCGCCGGGGATCGGCGGGCGGACCGGCTCGGCGCCGGGGCTGAGGACCAAGGCGTCGTACGACTCGCGGTATTCGCGTCCCGTCACCCGGTCCACGGCGACGACCTCCTTCGCCTCGCGGTCGATCCGCGTGATCTCCGTTCGCGTGCGGACGTCGATGCGGAACCACTCGTGCATCCGCTGGGGCGTTTGCACCAGCAGCGCCTGGCGGTCGGTAATCCGCCCCTCGATGTGGTACGGCAGGCCGCAATTGGCGAAGGAGATGTGCTCGCCGCGTTCGAAGAGGACGATTTGGGCGTCTTCCGAGAGCCGCCGGGCCCTGGCCGCCGCCGAGGCGCCCCCGGCCACGCCGCCGACAATCACGATTCGCTTGGGCTGCGCCATGAGCACTCCCTTGTTCGGGACACTTCATTCGTCCGCGACGCCGGCGTCATTCCGAGAACGTGTTTGGAAATGCGTTACGGCCGCTTTGGGGGCGCCACTGCTGGCTTGTCCAGTAGTGTTTCTTCCCCAGGATTCGCCGGCACTGCTGGACAAGCCAGCAGTGGCGCCCAAGTTCCAAACACGTTCTTAGGGAATTATGCCAATCGTCGGACGGATGGGCAATACCCGGACGCTGGCTTTCCACCCCCCAATGCGTAAGTTCCGGCCGTCCCGTTCACAACCGCCGCTTGCGTCGGTGTATCAATAAAGGCAAGATGATCTGCTCGGTTGCGCTGATCTCGTCGCTCGATAAGTCGATCGCGTTTTCGCTTTTCACGTTGACGCCCAGCGGCATTTGACGAAACGCGGCACATTGGCGTTCATCATCGATTTCCTCGGAGAATGAAGACGTAGTCGCCTGAACCGGCGTCGAACGTCACATACTCCGGCTCGTCGGTTCCGGCGGTGATTCCGGGAGCGCCGCCCACGAAGGCGCCGCTGTTCCATATTGCTTTGCCGCCTTCCTCGACGGTTACGTCGCGCAGGCCCGCCTTGGGCACGCTGATTTTGGCCTGGGCGTTGGCGGGGATCGTCGCCTTGAGGACGACGCCGTGGTCGTCCCGTTTCCAGTCGACCGCCACCATCCCGCGGACGGTGCGTACACGTGCCGCGGCGTGGGTCAGATCGCCTGGAATACGGGGTCGAATGCGAACCTCGCGAAATCCGGGCGCAACCGGTTGGACGTTGTAGTAGGTCGGGCCACCGATGCCGGCGACGTCTCGAAAGAGGAACTCGTTGACGGTGCTAAACATCAACATGCTGTCTTCGCTGATTCCCACCTTGGTCTCTCTGTCCACCATGCCCGATCCGAGGCTCGTGCCCGGCAGGTTGTTGCTCCAGGCCTCCCAGATGGTCGTGGCGCCGTGGCTCATCATATAGCCCCAGCCGGGATAGTCGGTGGAGGTGACCGCGCGGTGGAGCACGTCCGCGCGTCCCAGGTGGCCCAGCGCGTCGATCGCGCAGGTCGTGCCGATATTGCCCATGTGCAGGTGGCCACGTCGCCTGACCAAAATATCGTCCGTCAGGGTGTTGAGAACGTTTTGGCGATGGGCTTCCGGCACAATACCCAGTGCCAGGGGGAACATGTTGGACGACTGCGAACCGGTCGCGTAACGCTTGCGCGAGGCGTCGAGCCATTTTTCATTCATGGCCTTGCGGATGTCGTCGGCCAGCCGGCCGTAGGTTGCCGCGTCGTCGTCGGCGCCGAGGATTGTCGCGGTTTGGGCGAGAATCCGGGCGTTATTGTAGTAGAACCCCGTCCACAGCAGCGACGACGGGGTTTCTCGTGAAAGGAATTCCTCTCGGCCCGGCACGTCGCCCGGGAGCATGTGGTCGCCATAGTTGCCGTAACCCTTGACACGGCTCTTCATGATGAGATGGTTCTCATCGGCAATGGAGGTAAGATAGTCGATCCAACGTTTCATGTTGGGGTAGTTGATCTCCAGCAGCCGCCGGTCGCCGTGGCATTGATACAGGTACCAGGTCACCAGCGGGTAATTGCCGGCCCAGGCTGGGTCGCCGGTCTTGCGGTTCTTTTTGGGATAGGCCGGAACGACGTCGGGAATGACTCCATCGGCGCGTTGCGCGCATTGAACGTCGCGAAGAAACTTCATCCAGAATTGGGGCATGTGCTTGTGCGCAAACAGGATTGACGGCGTGCTGGCCGGCTCGAGCCAGCCCCAATGTTCGCGATACAGACAATCCAAGGTGATGCCGTACATCGCGTTGGTGAACGTCCACGAGCAGGCGCGGTGGATTCGATTCAAGAGCGCATTGGAACATTCAAACCCGCCGGTCGGGTCGATGGCGTTGTGTACCACGCATCCTTGCAGATCGGTCAAGGCCGGCGGGCTCGCGAGGCCCTCGACCTGGACGTAGCGTACCGGGTGGAACGTGAATCGCGGCTCATAACATTCGCCGTCCGGATCGCCCTTGAGGACGTAGAAGTCGGTGGCGCCGTCGGCCACCGTCCGGTAATGGCGGCGTTTATCCACCAGGCCCGTGTCGGGAAAGATCTGCTCGGCGTTTTTCAGCGCAATCCTTGTTCCGGCGGGTCCCACGACCCGCAGCCTCGCCCACCCGCCAAAAAGCTGTCCAAAATCATAGACGTACACGCCCGGCTTGGGCTCGGTCAGCTTGACCGCCCTGAGCACTTGGTTGACCTTGATCGGCTCGATCGTTTGGGCCTCGAGCCGCCCGCCGGGCGATTGCCTCACTGCCGCGGTCGGCCAATCCGAGTCGTTGTAGCCCGGCGTCGTCCAACCGGTTTTTTCCCGCCGGGCGTCGTGGATTTCGCCACCCCACATGTCGTTCTTCAGGATGGGGCCGGTCGTGGCGCGCCACGCGTCGTCACTGACGATGCGCTGGACCGTTCCGTCCGCCAAGTCGACGACCAATTCAAGCAGCAGCCGCGGCGCGTCGCCGTAACCCCGGTCGGGCGGCGGCGGGCTGTACCACCCATTGCCGAGCATGACGCCCAAGGCGTTGGCGCCGGGCCGCACCAGGTTCGTGACGTCGTGGGTTACGTACAGAACGCGTTTGTCGTAATCGGTGGTCGCCGGGTCGAGCACGTTGTCGCCGACGCGATTTCCGTTAAGATAGTATTCCGACCAGCCGACGCCCGCGGCATAGAGCCGAGCCCGTTGGACCGGCCCCTTCACGACAAACTCCGTCCGAAGCAATGGCGAGACCGACGCCGTCTCTTCTCCCCCCAGTCCGATCCACTTTCCGCGCCAATCGGAAGGCGCCAGCAACCCCATCTCGAAGTGGGCCGGCGCGCTCCAAGGGCTGGCCTGGCCCCGGTCGTCCCAAACACGCACCTTCCAGAAACATCTCTGACGGCTCGAAAGCTGGTCGCCCTGATAGACCACGTTCACGGACTCCTCGGAGGCAACCTTGCCGGTATCCCACAGGTCGCCCTCCTCCGCGGCGAGCCGTTCGGAAGAACGGGCCACGAGAATCCGATAGGCGCGTTGCATGACGCCGCGCCGGTCGGATTCGAGCACCCACGTGAACCGCGGCTCGCGGACGTCGATTCCCAACGGGTTGTGGAGATACTCGCAGGTCGTCTCGGCCACGGCCACGGCGGGCGCGCCGTCCGCTTCCGCCGCGTGGAGTGGAATCGCGGTCCAGATGGCCAACGTGGGCAAGGCCGCGAGCAGCGTCTTGAAGTGCATGCCAAAGACTCCTGACGGGGGCAGCGGTTGAAAAGCCGATCTTCGGCGTGGTCCATCCCTGACGGAGGCGTCCAGCCGTCCTCAGTCGCGGGTCAACCGGTTGGCGTGGGGAGCGACTTGGGCGATGTTGGGCGTTACGTCGGCCTCGGCCAGCCCCATCGCCCAGCCGAACCCGCCGACGAGAAGCTCCTGGACGCGGGGCTCGGCCCAGATCTCGTGGCGGTGGCCCAGCGACGTGTAGAAGACGCGGCCCTGGCCGTGCTTGCGCGCCCACGTCGCGGGGAACGGCGGGCGCTGGTAGCAGTCGCCTTTCATGCCCTCCGTTTCCTGCACGAGGATGACGTGCAGATCCTTCGCGAAGTGGTTCATCGCGTACCACTCTTCGTGATACTTGAAGGGCGGCGGCGGGTTCCCCTCGCCCAGCCCGGGGAACTTTGGCGACGCGACGCGGAGCGTGGCCATCTGCTGATCGCCGTGGCTGACGAACTCGCCGCCGAGCATGGCGATGAAGGGATCGATCGCGTCGCCTTGGGAATGGAACGTGTCCGTGGCGGAATGGATGCCGACGAAGCCCTTGCCGTCGGCCACCGCGTCCAAGAGCCGCTTCTTGCCCTCGGCGGTCATCGGCGGCGTCTTGGCGGCGTTGGGTTGGGTCAGGTCGCCCGAGGTGTAAAAGGCGATCGCGTCGTACTGGTCCAGGTCGCCGTCGAACACGCGGCCGTCCTTCGTGGCCACGACTTCGACGTTGTGCTCCTTGCCCAGTTCAACGAGTGTTTGCTCGGAAACGCTCAATTGTCCGCCCTCCCGCTTCACGGCGGAGTGCTCGAAGCCGGCGCTTCGGGTGAAGAAGAGCACCTTGCGGGGTTTGTCCTCCGCGGCGGCCAGCCAGCGGACGGGAAAGAGCGACAGCCCGAGGGCCGCCCCGGTCGAAAGCAGCATGTCGCGGCGTTTCATCAGCGTGTCTCCTTGGCGGGTTGGGGTTGGGGTTGGTTTTGAAGCATGCGGGCCTGGGGGGCAACGCGGTCGAGGTTCGGCGCGACGTCGGCCTCGACCTGGCCGGTCGTCCAGAGCAGCCCGCCGGTGAGAATCTGCTGGAACGCGCCGCTTTCCCACACGTCCTCCCGGTGGCCCATCGCGGTGTAGAAGACGCGGCCCTTGCCTTGCCGTCGGGCCCAGGTGGACGGGAACGGCGGGCGGTTGTAGGCTTCCGCGTCCACCGGCGTGTCGAGCTTCATGCCCGCCGTGTCCTGCACGAGGATGACGTGCAGGTCCTTCGTGAAGTTCTTCAGCCCGTACCATTCGTCGATCATCGAGAACGACTCGCCCAGCTTCTCCGCGCCGGGAAACGTGGGCGAGGCGACCCGCATGGTGGCCATTTGTTGTTGCCCGTGCTGGACGAACTCGCCGCCGAGCATCGCGACGTACGGATCGACCTTGTCCTGATATTCGAGCCGCGGGGCGCGAGAGTAGTACACGTAGCAGGCCGAGTGAATGCCCAAAAAGCCCGTGCCGGCCTCGATGGCCGCCAGAAAGCGGTCCTTGCCGCGGGGCGAGATGGGCGGGTCGCCGGTCACGCTCGGCGCGGTGGGATCGCCGCAGCAATAGAACACCAGCGCGTCGTATTGGTCCAAATCGCCGTCAAAGACGCCGCCGTCGCGGGTCGAGACGACCTCGACGCCGTGCTTCGCGGCAAGTTCCGTGAGAATCCGCTCGCTGAAGCTGGGTTGGTCGCCCTCGCGGTGGACCACGGAATGCTCGTACTCGACGCTCCGGGTGAAGTAGAGCACCTTGCGTTTCTTCTTCTCTTCGTCGGCGCGGGCGGGACCAACAAGGGACCACAAGCCCAGGGCGGCCGCGCCCGTGCCCAAAAGCATGTCGCGTCGTCGCATGGCGAAACCTCGTGGGGAACAAGGTGGGTAGGCAGGAGCCATGTCCACGCAGGCGTGGATGTGGCGTCTTCAGTCAGGCAGAGGCTGACCTACGCATCATACGGCTCCGGGACGGCACTTGGCAAGTCCGCGCAATCGGCACAACCGGAAAGGTCCACGGCGACGATTTCCGCCCGGCGGGCAAATCACGATAATCCGAGTGCGTCTTGTGCCGATGCTACCATTGGTAGGGTTTGTGCCGTTGAGAAGAACGGCGGCGCGGGG
>JAFGDS010000002.1 GCA_016931995.1 Pirellulales bacterium | reverse complement strand
CTTGCCTCCTTGTAAAGACTTACAAGGCAATTATATGGGCCGGGAACTCTTTCGTTTCCCCACTGCTAGCAGCTGCATAATGTTGCGGAAAGCGGGAGAGGGGGGAGGGGATATCGACCCTGTAGGAAGCGACTCGACATCCGTGGGAGTCGCCTCCCACAGGTTCACGGTCATTCCGAGCGGAGCGAAGAATCTCCGTCGATCGAGATCCTTCGCTTCGCTCAGGATGACGACAACCGTGTGCCACTGGCTCCGCCAGTGCCCGAACACCACCATCCCGCAACACTGGCAGAGCCAGTGGCACTCAAGACTCCCCGGAGCACGTTCCCATGACCGTCGCCTTCCGCGAACTCGGCGGCTCGCCGATCGAGCAATACGACTCCAACGGATTCAGCGCGCGGCGCGAGTTCCTCATCGCGTGGGAGGATCGCGACGCCTTCGCGGTGGAGATCCTCGGCGAGGCCGCCCCGCAGGGCGGGTCCACGTGGATCCACTATCCCGGCAAGGAAAACGTCTTCGCCGTCCGCGTCCGCTACCTGCCCGTCGATCCCGATCAGCCTGATATCCAGGACCTGGCCAGCCTGACCGAAGGACTCAACAGCTACACCCACGCCTGGGCCAGGGCGATTGTCGAGTACAAGACGGTCAACGACCGCGACCGGACCGATGGGCCGGAAAACGAGTCGGGCACGCACCTGAGCTACCGGATGCTCTACTCGAGCGAGTACGCGCCGATTGGCGCCGGCGGCTGGCAGTGGAACGACACGTCCAACCCCCTGCCCGACGACCAGACGCTGGCCAAATGGATCCCCATGACCGAGCACCACCTGACTTGGCATCAGGTGATCAACCCGCCGTGGGAAACGATCCGCGATCTGCAGGGCACGGTCAACGCCTCCGCGTTTTTGGGCTGCGCGGCCGGGACGCTCCTGTTCGAGGGCGCCGACGCGAACAAGCTCTTCCGCGCCGGGTTCGAGGAGGGCGTCGCCCCGTTCTGCTGGCAGATCCGCTACCTCTTCCGCGAGCGGGCGATCAAATTCGGCGGCGCCACCCACGGCTGGAACCACGCCTACCGCGAAAACCCCGCCGGCTGGGTTCTCATCAACAACGGGTCGCACGCCCTCTACGACACCGCCAACTTCTCCAGCCTCTTCCAGTCGACGGGAAGCTGATTGATTTCACCACGGTTCCCTCACTGTCGTTGTCTCCGTGCCTTCCGTGTCTCCGTGGTGAATCCCCTGCCCGTCAATAACTCGACCACCGTGTCATTGCTCTCCCACCATGTCCAGCGCCACCGGATCCGACACCGGCCGCCGCGTGCCGTCGGGGCGAAGCTCGATCAGTTGCGCCTGGAACGGACCCTCGTCCGGCCGCCAGCCGGGGGCGAACATTTGAAGCGTGCCCCGCGCCTGGAGCTGAACCTCCGTGACGGCCGGCTCGCCCCGGGCGCGTTGGATGACCCAGCCATAGCGCGAAGTCGCGTTCGGATGCCCTGAGCCGCATTCGTATTCCACGCTGAAGCCCATCATAATCCCCTCCATTCCGGTCTGCGGCAGGGCCACGCCCGTCGAAAGCCGGATCGGCATCGCCGGCGGCTCGACCATCGGCTGGGTGGACGGATACGGCTGCACTGCCGGGGGCGCGGCGGGGGGCGCCCCATCAGGAGGAACAACCGCGGGAGGCATGTGCTCCGGCGGCGCGGACCACGCATTGCCTTCCACCGCCGACGGCGCGGCCGGCGCGGCCCCGGGCGGTTGTGGGACGGGGGCGGCCGGGGGTGTGCCGGGCAATTCCTGGACGGGAGCGGGGGAAGCGGATGCCGGCGTCCGCGGCGCGGGCGACGTCCCCGGCGGCCCGTCGTCGCAGCCGGCTACGACGGCCAGCCCAAAGAGTATCCCGCCGAACGCGACGCGCAATCCCCCGCCCAGCCCTCCTTGCCGAGCCCCAACGGGCGCGCCCACCCCACGTGGATCGCGGTGTCGCATGGCAAACCTCCCGCTTTCGAGCCCGACTGCTGGGTGCCATGCCCACGCTTGGCGTGGGCATGCGGACGACGTTGTCGTTGAATCGTAACAAAGTGGGGCCGACGGGCAAGACCAAGCCCGGATAGCCCTTGCCATAGGGCGATGAATCCGCCAATCTATTGCCAGGAGTCGATCCGGAGGGTTTGGGTTGTATACCGTGCCTTGGAGGGGTTCGAGAAGTGATTGACAAACAGTTGCTCGATTTGCTCGTCTGCCCGGAAAACCAAACGCCCCTGGCCGTGGCGGACGAGGCTCTTCTGGCTCGACTGAACCACGCCATCGGCAGAGGGTTGGTGAAGAACCGCGCAGGCCAGCGGGTCAACGACACCATCAAGGAGGGGTTGGTCCGCGAGGACAGAACGCTGCTCTACCCGGTGATGGACGGTATTCCGGTCATGCTCGTCGATGAAGCCATTCCGCTGGACCAGGTCGAGTAGGGATTGATGAGCCGCTTGCGGCTTCGCAACACAAAACACCAGGCGTGGAAAACCAAACCAATCGGTGCGTGCGAGCACGTGACCCACGGAGGAGAGCCGCCATGGCCGAACCGACCATTTTCAAGCGAATCATCGACCGGGAGATCCCAGCCAAGATCGTCTACGAGGACGATCTCTGTCTGGCCTTCGAGGACATCCATCCGGCAGCCCCGACGCACCTGATCGTCATTCCCAAGAAGGAGATTGCCTCGCTCGACGATCTGACCGAGGCCGACGAGGGGGGGGTCGGCCACGTGCTCGTGGCCATCGCCAAGATCGCCGCCGCGCTCCAGCTGGACGGGGGCTATCGCGTGGTGACCAACTGCGGCAAGGCCGCCGGACAAGAGGTCATGCACCTGCATTTCCACCTCCTGGCCGGCCGCCCCTTCGGCTGGCCGCCGGGATAAAGGCTTTCTCCCCTCGCCCGCCCGCGGGAGAGGGGCTGGGGGTGAGGGGATTGACCATCCTGTGGGAGGCGACTCGACCTTTGTGGGAGGCGACTCCTGTCGCCGAAATGGCTCTGTCAACTCCTCGGTCGGCGACGGGAGTCGCCTCCTACAGGATTACGGTCATTCTGAGCGCAGCGAAGAATCTCCGCCGATCGGGATCCTTCGCTCCGCTCGAGATGACCTGACGATAGCGCGTCACTAATCGACCACGCCCGTAGGGCGTGGGTTTGGCTTGCCCCGCAAGGCGGGGCGGATTGTGTTGTAAGAGGCCCCGTTGGGGCCAG
>JAFGDS010000025.1 GCA_016931995.1 Pirellulales bacterium | reverse complement strand
GGGATTAGGGATTAGGGATTAGGGATTAGGGATTAGGGATTAGGGATTAGGGATTAGGGATTAGGGATTAGGGATTGGGGATTGGGGGGGAGGTCGTAGCCGAGGTTGTGGTGTTTTTCGACGGCGGGGACGCCCTGGCGCATCCACGGGGGCATGGGCTGGTCTTTGAGGTAGTGTCCGAAGAACTGCGCGAGGCGGATCTGGAAATCGCGTCTGTTTTTCAGCTTGGCGAGGGAGTGGCCTTCGCCGTTGTAGGTGAGCATCCAGACGGGTTTTTGCAGGCGGCGCAGGGCGATGAAGAACTCGATGCCTTGGGACCAGGGTACGGCGCCGTCGCGGTCGTTGTGCATGATGAGGATGGGCGTCGTGACTTTGTCCAGGGCGAAGAGGGGGGAGTTTTCGAGGAAGCGGAGCGGGGCCTCCCAGAGGGACGCTCGGGTTTGGTCGTGTTCGTACTGGGCGACGCGGGCTCTGCCCGACTCCCAGCGGATGGCGCCGTAGGCGCTGAAGAAATTGACGACGGGCGCGCCGGCCTCGATGCAGGCGAACATTCCGGTGCGGGTGGCGAGGTAGGCGGCCTGGTAGCCGCTGTAGCTATGTCCCTGGACGCCGATGCGCTTCGGGTCGATGAACCCCTCGTCCACGAGGGCGGTGACGCCCGGCATGATGGACTTGTAAGCACTCTGGCCAATGTATCCCGCGTCGAAATGGATATCGGGCGCGAAGACGACGTAGCCGTTGCTGACGAAGTAATGGTAGTCGATCCGCGAGCCGTGAAACGAGGGGATCCGATAATCGTGGAGCTGGTCCGACGACTTGTGGAAGAACTGGACGATCATGGGGTACTTTTGGGCCGGATCGAAGTCGTCGGGTTTGTACAGAATGCCTTCGAGCTTTTGGCCGCCGAGGGAGGTCCAGCGGTACAACTCGGCCGTTCCCCAACGGTAGTCGGCTTGCTGGGGGTTGGCATCGCTCAGGCGGACGCTCTTGTGGAACGCGAGGTCGGACGCCCAAAGGTCGGGAAACGTCTGGAAGGTTTCCTTGGTGTAGACGACGGTATCGGCGCGGTCGGCCTTCAGGGGCGTGGAGAGGCGGTATTTTCCGCCGAGGAGCCGCTGGGGCGGGGCCGCGGCTTTCAGGCCGCATCGGTAGTAGCCCGACTGGCGACTCGTCTCGTGGACGCCCATCAGGAGATGGGGTTGCTCCGGGTCGAGGGCGTCGCGGCGCGCGTCCCATCGGAGGAGGCGGTAGACGATGCGGTTTTTCCGGCCGTTTTGGGTGAGGTTTTCGGGCGGGCGGCGGTTTTCCGGATCGACTTTCCACACGTCGTGGCGGTCGTGGATCAACACGGCGCGATCGCCGCGGAGCCAGCCGGGCGATCCGTAGGGCGCGCTGTAGTCGAACGTCGTGTTGGACTCGTCGTCCGCTCGGATCGCGCTTGGCTCGGTAATGCGGCGCGTCGTGCCCGAGGCAATGTGATGCGCGTGGTAGGAGCGATCGGAGTAGTCGAACCAGATCAGGTATTGGCCGCCGGGCGACGCCGCGGCGGGGTCGCGCAGGCCCTTGGCGACCAGGGTTCGCCGGCCGGTGGCCAGGTCGAGCAGATAGGCGTCGTGGCGCAACGGGTCCCACATCGACTCGAGTTCGTACGGCTTGCTCGAGTGCACAAGCGCGAGATCGGCGTTTCCTCGGTCGAGCACCGTCGATCGCGGCGCGTCGGCGGTTTCGATTTGCGCGAATCGGGCGTCGTCCAGGTCGTACATGGCCAGGTAGGTTCGCGTCGGATCGCGAGGGAGTTGGACGAGTTGCTCGGAATGCAGCGTTTCCTCGCCGCCATGCCAGACGTCGACGTCGGGGAATTCGTCGTCGGGGATGCCGGCGTCTCTCGGGGGACGGACGGGCGCGGTTCCGAGAAACACCCGCCGGCCGTTGGCCGAGAACCAGACGCGGCCGTGCTCGCTGACGCGCCACGCCTGGGTCATGCCGGCGGCGCGGTTGTCGAGTACCCGGCGGGCGCGGCCCTTGCCGGTCCACAGGTACAGGCCGAAGTCTCCGGACGCGCCGGCGTCGCCGGACTTCCACAGGAAGGCGACCTTATCGCCGCCGGGGGCGACGGCGACCTGGCGGCAATCGCCGGCGCCGAGCAGGATCGGGCGGAGCCGGTTTTCCTCGAGGTCGAACCGGTAGACGCCCGCTTGGAAGTCGTTTTGGTCGCCCGTGGAGGCGAAGAAGAGCCTTTTGCCGTTTTGCGAGAACCAGTATCCCGTCGCGAAGGGCCAGGAGCGGGTGGGCGTGGCGTTGTCGTCCAGATTCCGCAGTCGCAGGGCGAAGCCGCTGCGCGGGGATTTGGTTTTGGAGTTCTTCCGGTCGGGGTCGTCGGATCTCTCGCGGTCGGGGCGGGCTTCAAGCCGGTAGGCAAGCCAGGGCGGCCCGGCGTCGGGGAGCTTGAAGTCGCGGACGTTCGGGATGGATTCCAACTGGCCGGAATCGATGGCGTGGATGGCCAGGGCGGCGGTCGGCATGGGGTCCTTGGCGGCTTTGGGGAGTTCGCGCTTTCGGACGCGGTCGGATTTGGGCTTGACGGTGAACAGCAGGAATCGGGAGTCGTCGGTGAAGCGGACGCCCGAGCCGCGGTCGTGCTCGAATCGCTTCTGGCCGTCGCTGCCGTGGAGGAACACCTTGGAGTCGCCGTGCCAGGGTTCCGTCGTGTAGGCGATCCAACGGCCGTCGGGCGAAAGGACCGTTTCGGTGACGCGGTTCCAGGATTCGACGGCGTCGAAATCCAGCGGGCGACTTTGCGCTTTCAGATGCGCCGCGAGGAAAAGCGCGAGGCAAACGGACGGGAGCCAAGACAGACTCTTCATGGCGCGATCCTCTCGATGCGAATGCGATGGCCGCCCCGGCACACTCTATCTTACGAGCGGGTCGCCGGGGTTTCCAATGCGGGTCCGCGTGGACGGGCCACGGTTTCGGGCGCGGCGGGGTGGATGGGCGAGGAGGCGTCGCGCCGCGGGAGCGGCCCGTGGCGATGCGCGCGGACTCCGAGGGGAGACGGAGCGGGGCACGCGCGCGGGGCCCTATTTTTCCGGGGCGGGCGACGAGGGCGGCTCGACCCGCGGCGCGGGAGGCGGCGCGGGCTGGCCGGAGGCGTCGGCGGCGGGGGCGACCCGCGACGCGGCGGCGGGGGGCGACGCGGTCAGGGGCGGGACGAGGCGGAACAGCACGAGCACCTGATACCGGGCCATCTCGTCGGGTTTGGGACGCGACAGCTCGGCGGCCAGTTGGCGCGGGGCGCTCTGGTAGTTGGGCTCGACCGATTCCTGTTGGGCCGGTTGCTGCTGTTGGGCCGGTTGCCGTTGGACGCCTTCGGCGCCGCTGTCGGGCTGGGCGGACGGCGGAACTTCGGCCGGCGCGGCTTGGGGCGCGGCCTGCTGCCCAAAGGCGTCGTCAAAATCCCAGTGGGTCTGACCGGCGGGCGACGACTGCGCGGGGAGGTTCGGCGGGGTGGCGGCGCTGCCGGGCGCGGGCGGCAGAAGCGTCTGCTGGACGCCGAATTCGGTCTCGTCCACGACGACGTCCGGCGCGAGGCCGTTGTACCATCGGGCGAGCCCTTGCTGGACTTGGCGTTGGCGTTGGGCGCGGGAGAGCTCGGCCTTCGGGGCTTGCTGGGCCAGGTGGTCGGCCTCGACCGACTTGTTGAGGGAACTCGGCACGTCGCCGGTCTTGGCGTTCGCGCCGTGTTCGACCGGTTCGCCCCCGCGACTCTTGGCGGACGTGCCGAGTTGGACCTGGCCGAGCCCGCGACGGTTGTACGCGTCGAACGCGACGGGCACGCGGCCGCGCAGCGCGGGCGGCGTCTGCGTGGCGAAGTTCGTCACGAGGTCCGACTGGCTGGACAGTTCGTCCAGGGCGCCGTGGACCTGATCCCACGTGGCCTCGACCAGGACCTGTTTCACGTTGTCCTGTCGAGATTGGAACTCTTGAGCGGGCGTGGGTATTGCGTTGTACGCGTGGACGCTCGGGCCGGGCTTGGCCGGCATGGGTTCCGGGGCGTCGGTTTGCTCGGCGGCCGCGGCGCGGCTGGAGCGGGCGGCGGCGGTGGCCTCGGGTGGCGGCGGGTCTTGCGGGGCGATGTTGTTGCGCAGGAGGATCTCGTCCACGCGGGCGCGGAGGTTTTCGGCTTGCTCTTTCTTGACGTCGCACTCGACGACGAGTACGGGCTGGACGGTTTCGACGCTTTGGCCGGCTTGTTGGGATGCCATGCCCTGGGCGAAACCGTAGCCGGCCGCGCCCGGCGGGGGCGCTCCCTTGTACTGAAGGCCGCCGCCCATGCCGCCCATCACGCCGGCGCCCTTGGCGGCATCGCCGGGGGCAGGGCCGGCCTTGCCGACGACGTGGCGGTCGTCGAAGTCGTCCGGTCCAGCGCGGAGGGCGGGCGGCTCGGCGGCCACGACGTCGGCCGAGGCGGGGCCGCGCGGGGGCGCGACGGGGCTTGCGGGGGTCGTTGTCGCGGGCTCGGCGGGCGCAGCCGACTCGGACTCGGCCAAGGCGGGGGCGCTTGGCGGTTCGACCGGCTCGCTCTTATTGGGCGCGAGGCCGGCCGCGCGATTCGTGTCGTGGGCGACAGTCGCGGAGAGAGACGACCTCTCTTCGGCCAGCTTCTCTTCGGCCAGCTTCTCTTCGGCCGGCGCTTTGTCGGCGGTGAGCCGCATCTCGTCGCCGTCTGGACCGATCGAGGGCTCGATGGCGGGCGCGGCGGCGCGGCCTTCGGGCCGTCGGGCGACGTCCTTGCCGGGTTGGCCCTTTTCGGTTTCGGGTTGCAGGAGCATCACCAGCAGGGCGACGGCGACGATCGTGCCGGACCAGGCCAGGGCGCGGGGATTGAGCAGTCGCCGGGCAACGGCTTGCCAGGTTCGGCCGGCGGGGACGACGGGCGGCGTCTTGGGGAGCGGCGCGGCGAGCATGCGTCGCTCGGCGGCCTGGAGCACGCGGTCGGAGAGGTTTTCGCCGAGCGTTAGCGTGGGCAATGCGCGGAGGGCGTCGCCGACGGCGCGGAGTTCGTCGAGACACTGCCGCGCGGCGGGGTCGGCCGCGAGCAGTCGCTCGGCGCGGAGGGTCTCTTCCGGCGAGAGTTCGCCGTCGAGATAGGCGCTGAGCAGTTCGTCTCGGGGAATATCGTTCATGGCTCGACGTTGAGCACCTCTTTGAGTTGCTCGCGTAGTTGCGCGCGGGCGCGGTGCAGGCGACTGCGGACCGTGCCCACGGGCAGATCGAGAATCTCGGCGATCGCGTCGTAGGGCTGGCCCTCGAGTTCGCGCAGCACGAGTACGCCGCGGAAGTCGTCGTCCAGCGCGGCGATTGCTTCTCGGACCTGTCGGCAGCGCTCGAGCTGTTCGAGCCGCTCGCGAGGTCCCTCCCCAGGTTGTATCGGTTCCCGGCCGGTGGCCTCGCGAACCCGATCCACAGACGCGGCCGGCCGGCGTTGGCGGGCTTGCGTCATGGCGAGGTTGAAGGCGATGCGGTACAGCCAGGTGTAAAACGCGCTTTTTCCGTGGAACGATTCGAGCTTGACGAAGGCCTGAACGAAGGCGTCCTGGACCAAGTCCCGGGCGTCCTCGGGTCGGCCGGTCAGGTGGGCCAGCGTGTTGTAGAGCCGGTCCTGGTATTTTCGGACCAGCTCGCCGAACGCCGCCGACTCGCCCGACAGGGTCGCTCGAATCAGTCCCACGTCGTCGTTCAAAGTTCGCTCACAACAAGAGACGCGCGGTGGGGCGGGAAAGTTCCGGCAGCCATCCCCCTCTTAAGGCGGGTTTTGCCAGCCCGCCTGGGATCATCTTCCCCCTGGGGCCGCTGGTTGTCAAACCCATCCGGCCGGGAGACGGCCGGCCAACCCATCTACTACGGCGACGAGGCCGAAAGGTTCGCGGGCGGCTTTGAGAACGGGGAAGCGGAAGGAACCGCGGATAGACGCGGATGAACGCGGATGGAGACGACGGCCAGCCCAACGGTCACCTTCTGGGACACGTACATTCATTTGCGTCCATTCGCGTTCATTCGCGGTTCCTCTCGTAGCGCCGCGCGTCAAAGCCGGCGGGAGCGTTTCTCGGGACGAGCGATTGCGGGTATGCTGTTGGGGGCGAAGTGGTCGCGTTCAGGGAAGGGAGTCTCCGCGACTCCGTGGTGAACTCAGCGTTGAAGAGCGAAACGCCATGCGAGACCTCGACGACCTTTTTGCCGCCCTGGCGCGAAGCGCGTTTCGCGGGCGGTTCCGGCTCCGGCCGGCCGAGGCGGCATACCTCGCGCGGAAGACTCTCGCGGTCGTGCTGGACGAGGGCCGTGGTTTTCTCCGCGAGCGGTTGGCGCCGGCCGAGCCGAAGAATGACGGCCGGCAGACGCCGTGGCGGGGCCACCCGATTTTCGTCGCGCAGCACGCGACGGCGACGTGTTGCCGGGGTTGTTTGGCCAAGTGGCACGGCATCGCTCGGGGACGGCCGTTGGACGGGGCCGAGATCGAGCACGTGCTGGCCGCGTGGGCGCGTTGGCTGGCGGGGCAGCCTTGCCCGCCGACCGAGTCGAAGAGCAGTCCCGCGACGGCCGATCGGGAAGAAACCGGCTGGTTGTTTTGACGGCGGGCCGCCATGCCGACGGGAGGTTTACCACGGAGACACGGAGAACACGGAGTGGAGGGAGTCAGAGTCACGAGAAGACGCGGTACTCGCTCTCGCAGTGCGCGGACGTGTGACATTGGGATTGTGAGTCGACTCGACTCGTTCTCCCTTGCAGTCACCTCCGTGGCCTCCGTGTCTCCGTGGTGATCTCCTCATTCGCCTTCTCGGACTTCGGCGTAAATCGGTTCGCCACGAAGCTCTCCACAACCAGTGCCACAAGGACGGCGATGAGGAACAGCTCCCAAAGGCTTTCGCCTTCGCGGAGCCGAGCGAAGGTGGTGGCGAGGTCGTCGGGGTTATCGGCGAAGACCACGGGCGCGCCGCCCAGGAGGGATCGGAGTCTTTCGGGTTCGATCCGCGCGGGGTCGGCTTCGGCGGGATCGACGTTCACCGCCACGCCGGCGGGGCCGCCGGCCGCCGGATCGCTGGGGCGGAAAACGTACACGCCGACGTCGTAGGTGTCCGTGTAGCGGAAAGTCCGGCCGGAGCCTTTCGCCTCGGTGGGCAGCCGCACGGTTTCGCCGGAGGGACGGCGGACCTCGACGCCTTGCGAGCCGCCCAGCTCGGCGCCGGCAAGCGCGACGGGGGCGCCGGCGAGCGTTTCGTTGCGTTCGTTTTCGGCGCCGGCCAGGGCGAAGGCGAGCCGCACGAGCATGGGCAGGAAGATGGGCCGCAGCGGCCAGTTGGTCCAATCGACGTGCGCGCCGGTCGCCCAAAAGAGCGTGCAGCCGCGCCCGACGTTTCGCTCGACAAGGAGCGCCTCGCCGTCGTCGAGCCGCGCCAGGACGCGGACGCCCGAATGACTCTCGTCCACGCGGACGTGTTTGTACACCAGGATCGACTCGTAGAGCGAGGCGGGCTGGGCGACGGCCGCCAGGGCGGGATGGGTGGTGTCGAGCTTGGCCACGCGCCAACTGTCGCGACCGGCGTCCGTCGCGGGCGCGCGAAGATCCACGAGCGGAGCTGGCAGGAGTCGCCCGCCGGCCGCGTCGTTCATTTGGTTGTAGGCCGCGGGGTCGACGTTGTCGCCGCAGAGCCAGACGAGATTGCCTCCACCGGCGACGAAGTCGGCCAGTTTGGCCGCGGCTTCGGCGTCCAAGGCTGGGAGATTCACGCAGAAGACGATGCGATAGGGCGCGAGCGGTTCGCGGGCGAGGTCGTCGGCCAGGAGGACGGTGGGGCGGATCGCGCCGCCGCCGGAGGCGCCGGGGGCCAACGCGCGTTCGAGGTAGAACGCGTCGTCGAGATAGGCGATTTCGTGTTGGCGCGGCTTGACCAGGGCGACGGGTATTCCGCGGTCGATGGAGACGGCGAAGAAGCGGCGGTCGTCCAGGGCGGAGCCGTCCTCGCCCACCAGGCGGGCTTCGCCTTGATGCAGGCCGCTCTCACGAAACGAGAACGTGAAATCGTGCGCGGCTCGGCCGCCGGGAGGAACGTCCAGGGCCGGGCTAGTGGCGGTTTTCGCGCCGTCCAGAAAGAGATCGACGTGCCTCTGCTGCGGCGTGGCGGCCGCGCCGAAAAGCTCGACGGTCGCCCGAAGGGGGACGTTCCGCACGGGCGCCGGGGCATCGAGCTTCACGCTCTGGACGGCGGCGTTGGGTTTGGGCGTCCGGTAGCAATCCACGACGATCACCGGAATTGCAGTGGCCTCGTCGTCTACGGTCTCATTCGCCTGGTCCCCGTTATTCTGAACGACCTCGCGGTCATTCTGAGCGGAGCGAAGAATCCCGCCGCTCGTCCCCCGTCCCCGGTCCCTCGCCCCTGGCCCCTCGACGCCCGTCTCCCACGACACGGCTTGCAGGTCGCTGATGAGGTAGATCTGCTTATCCGTCGCGTCGCATTCGACGAGGATCTTGTGGGCGTGCGCCAGCGCGGTTGCCAGGTCGGCTCGCTGGTAGCTGGCGCGGCAGGCGGCCAGCGTCTGGCGGACGCGCTGGTGGGCGCGGTCGAGCCGGCCTTGTTCGGGAAAGGGCGGTCCGCCGGTCAGGAGCAGGGCGACCTGGTCGCCGTCGGCGAGCTGATCGAGGACTTGGGCGGCGGCGCGGCGGGCGGTTTCAAATCGGACGACGTCGCGGTCCACTGTGCCCATGCTGGCCGAGTTGTCCAGGACGATGGCGACGGCGGAGCCGGATTGGCCCCAGAGCGCGCCGAGGCGGGTGATGGTCGGCCGCGCCAGGCCCAGGGCGATGAGCACGAGCACGGCGACGCGGAGGAGCATCAGCAGCAAATCCTGGACGCGTCGGCGTCGGCGTGTTTTTTCGACGCCGCGGCGGAGGAATCGCAGCGTGGCGAAGGGCAGCTCCTTGGCTTTCCGCCGGTTCATCAGGTGCAAGAGCACGGGGATGATCCCGGCCAGCGCGCCGATCAGGAAGAGCGGAGCCAGAAACGTCATGGCCGGTTGCGTTTGGCGAGGTAGCGGGAGAGCATGAAGTCGTAGGGGACGCTGGTATCGGTCATCACGTAGTCGATGCCCGCCTCGGCGCACGCGCGGCGATATACGTCGACGAACGCCTCGATTTCCGCGAGGTAGGTCTTGCGGACGAAGGCGGGATCGACCTGGATTCGCTCGCCGGTTTCGAGGTCGCGGAAGGCGGCGACCTCGCGGAAGGGGAAGTCGAGCTCGGCCTTGTCGAGGACGTGGAAGAGGATTACCTCGTGGCGGCGGTGGCGGAAGTGGTGCAACGCGCGGAGGACGTCGTCGGGCTCGTCGTACAGGTCGCTGATGAGGACGACGAGGCAGCGGCGTTTGAAGCGGTTGGCCAGGCGGTGCAGGGTGCCGGCGACGTTGGTCGCGCGGCCGGGCGCGAGCCGCTCCAGCCGGCGCATCATTTCGCCCAGATGGCGCGGCGAGCTTCCGGCGGCCAGGTCCAGGCCGATCTCGACGTCGAAGGTGGTCAGGCCGACCAGGTCCTGTTGTCGCGTCATCAGATACGCCAGAATCGCCGCCAGGTAGGATCCGTATTCGAGCTTCGTGATTTGGCTTGCGTGGCGGTAGCCCATCGAGCCGCTGGTGTCCAGGAGGATCTGGACGCGCATGTTGGTTTCTTCCTCGTATTGTTTGACGTAGAGGCGGTCGGTGCGGGCCAACATGCGGTAGTCGAGGTGGCGCGGATCGTCGCCGGCGGCGTATTCGCGGTGCTCGGCGAACTCGACGCTGAAGCCCTTGTAAGGGCTGGCGTGCAGGCCGGAGATGAAGCCCTCGACGACGCCGCGGGCGACCATCGCGAGGTTTTTGACCCGGGCGAGGGCAGACGGTTCGAGGAATCGGTATCCGGCGTCAGGGCTCATGGTGATTCGGGTCGACCGATTCGATCCGGACGCGGAGGATGCGGCGGCGCGTGGCTTCCAGGACGCGGAGACGGACGTTGTTTTGTTGCAGCTCCTCGCCCACTTGCGGCACGTGGCCCAGACCGCTGAAGACCAATCCGGCGATGGTGTCGAAGTCGCCCCCGTCGGGCAGGGCCAACCCCAGCCGTTCGTTTACTTCGTCAATGTGGACGCCGCCGAGCACCTCGGCCGCTCCCTTTCCCAGCGGTTTGATCCCGTCGACCAGGTCCTTGTCGTATTCGTCGGTGATCTCGCCGACTATTTCCTCGAGAACGTCCTCGAGGGTGACCAGACCCGACACGCCGCCGTATTCGTCCAGGACGATGGCCATGTGGTGGCGGGTGCGCTGGAATTCCTGGAGCAGAACGTCGATGGGCTTTGTTTCGGGCACGAAATACGGATCGCGCAGAAGCGGCGTCCAGGGCTGCGGTCCGTCGGCGTGGTCCTTGGCCAGCTCGGGCAACAGGTCCTTCACGAAGAGCACGCCGACGACGTCGTCGCGGTTTTTATCGTGCGCGGGGATCCGCGTGTGGCCCTGCCCGATCACGAAATCGAGCATCTCCCGCCAGGAGAGCGAGACGGGGATGGACACCATGTCGGTCCGCGGCGTCATGATCTCGGACACGTCCACGTCGCCCAGCTCGATCACGCCCTCGATCATTTCGCGGGCGTCCTCCTCGAGGAGCCCTTCGCGGTGTCCTTCGGTCACGATGGTGCGGATCTCGTCCTCGAACGTTTCTTCGTCGAGCGGCTCGGGCGTGCGGCCCGCCAACCGGCGCAAGAAACCGTCGACGAACCGCGCGCCGAACATCGCTGGAGTCAGAATTGTCGCCGCCGCCTGCCAGAGGGGCCACGTGACGTAGACCACGCCAGTGGCCCAAAGCCGCGCCACTGCCCAGGGGATCCAGATCTCCACCGCCATGAGCAGCGCCGCGCCGACCACGACGCTGGCGGCGAGGAGGGACCAGTCGTGGGGGGAGTCGGGCGCGTGCGGCGCCAGCCGCCAGGTCCAGAAGGCGCCGGCGAGGATGACGATCGCCGTGGCGATGACCTGCACGGTTTCGGCGGCCAGGCCGACTTGTTCGTGGCGGCGAAGGATGGCGCTTAAGCGCCGTTTGGCCCCGCGGCGATTGCAGATTTCCTCGAGATCGTGACGCGAAAAGCTAGCGAGCGACCGCGCGGCGACGGCCGCCACGCACGTGGCGATCAGTCCCAACACGGCCAGCCAAAACACCGCGGCATCGTGGCTCACGGGATCGGAAATCCTCCTGGGAGACTTGGAGATGACTCCCACTGCTGTTTGCGATCGTCACCGCTAACGTTCAACGGCACGGACACGGACGGGATACCACCACGGAGACACGGAGGCCACGGAGACGGTGGTTGATTCGTGGTTGTGGTAGCCGTCCCGCTGGCTCGGGACGCGTGCCACGGGCTCCGCCAGTGCCCGAACTGAGTCACGTCTTGCACTGGCGGAGCCAGTGACACACGGCAAAGCCGGTGGCACACGGTTGCACTGGCAGAGCCAGTGGCACACCATCATTGTTCTCCGTGCTCTCCGTGTCTGCGTGGTGAACTCCCTACTCTGTCTTCTTATCGTCTTCTTATCGCCAGGGGGCTTCGAGGCCGAACCGGGCGAGGGATTCGGCCTCGCGGCGGCGCATCCGGGCGCGCTGGGCCGGGGTTTCGTCCTCCACGCCCACCAGGTGTAGCGTACCGTGAATCACGTAAAGGAGCAACTCGTCCTCCGGGGCCCAGCCGTAACGCCCGGCGGCGGCCAGGGCGGTTTCGGCGCTGGCGACGATTTGGCCTTCGAGGCGGTCGTCCTCCCGTTCGAGCACGAAGCTGAGCACGTCGGTGGGGTAGTCGTGGCGGAGGTATTCGCGATTGAGCCGGTGGATGGCCGGGTCGTCGACGATGGCCACGCTCACCTGGGCCTGGGCCAGCGCCGCGTCCTTGAGGATTCCGCGCACGGCCCGGCGAAGACGGATTTTGTCCACCGGCAGGATGGTTTGCTCGTTGGCGAACTGGATGGCAAAGGCGGGGCGAGCAGCCATGGAATGGGCGGAAATGGGATCAGGGCGTCCAAGGGGGACAGTCCCATTTTCGCTCTGCGAAAATGGCGACAGTCCCCCGGGCGAAAAACGGGCTAGGCGGTGCGTTGATCGGGGTATTTGACGCGGCCGTGGTAAATGGCCGTCACGGATTTGACCATGCTGTCCTCGATGGTTCGCAGCTCCCGCAGCGTCAGGCCGCTCTCGTCGAATTGTCCGTCGTCGAGCCGGCGCTCGGCGATTTCGCGGACGAGGCTGTCGATGCGCGCCGGCGTCGGATCGACGAGCGTGCGGCTGGCGCTTTCGACCGCGTCGGCCAGCATCATCACGGCGGCCTCTTTGGTTTGCGGCCTGGGTCCGGGATAGCGATACGTGCTCTCGTCCACCGTCGTCGTTGGATCGGTCCGCGACTGCTTTGCCCGTTCGAAGAAGTATCCCACCAGCGTCGTGCCGTGGTGTTGGGAGATGAAGTCGACGATGGGCTCGGGCAGGTGGTGTTGCCGGGCGAGATTGGCTCCATCCTTGATGTGGGCGATGATGACCAGCGTGCTCATGGCGGGCACGAGGGCTTCGTGTCGGTTGGCCTGATCGCCCTGGTTTTCGATGAAGTAACCGGGTTTGAGCATTTTACCGATGTCGTGGAAGTAGGCCCCCACGCGGACCAGAAGGCCCCGCGCGCCGATGGCGTTGGCCGCGGCCTCGGCGATCGAGCCGACGGTGATGGAGTGGTTGTAGGTGCTGGGGGCGCGGCGGACGAGTTCCTGGAGGAGTGGATGGGCGACGTCGCCCAATTCGAGGAGGCTGATGTCGGTCAGCACGCCGAACATCCGCTCCACCAGCGGCAGCAATCCGGTCATGAGGAACCCGGCGGCGAGGGTGAAGCCGCCGTTGCGGACGGCGGCCTCGAGAACGACCCAGGAGAAGGGTTGTCCCACGACCAGCGCCACGGCGACCGTCAGCGCCATGGCCACCAGTCCGCTGTAGACTCCGACGTAGATGAGTTTGCTTCGGCTGCGGACGTGCTCGAGTTGGAGCACGGCGGTGGCGGTGACCCCGAGCAAGACGATGATTTCTCCGAGCCCCAATCCCAGCCCGAGCGCGAGCACCGCGCTGACGGCGCCCGACAGAAGCAGGGCGAGTTCTTGGTGGTAGGCGATGGCGAGGATTTGGCCGAAGAGCAAGAGCGGGACGATTTCGGCGGGCCAGTCGGTGTGGGCGGCCCAGCGGGAGACCGCCACGGTCAATACGGCCAGCGCGGCCATGAGGCCCAGCCGCCGCCAGCGGCCGGCCAGCTCGCGTTCGCGGCGTCGGAAGTAGAGCACGCAGAAGCCAAAGAGGACCAGCAGGACAACCATCATTCCGGCGGCGCGGAGCGTCTTTTGTCCGAGCGGCCGCTGGCCTTCCACGATGTCGTACTCGCGGCGAAGCAGGCGAAGCTGCTCGGGGCCGAGAGGGGCGTCTGCCTTGGCCAGTGTTTGCCCCACGGCGAAGGGGACAAACACCTCGGGGACGTTGGCGGCCGCGGCCGCCTGGGCTTCGTTGGTTCGCGCCTTGTCGAAGACGAGCGTGCTGGTGGAGACCAGCCGGGGTTGAAGCCAGTTGAACAGCCGGCCGGCCAGGGCGTCGGAACCGAGCTGCGAGGCGAGGTGCCGGCGGATGCCCGCGCCGTCGCCGATCAGGACGTCGGGCAAGGGGATTCGCTCCAGGGCGGTGGGCTGGTCCGTTTGGTAGACCTCGATTTCCTTTTGGTTGCCGCCCTCGTGGGGTTTCGTCAGGAGGCCGTGCCGCTCGTGGTAGACCAGCGCCGAAGCCACGGCTTTTTCGATGCGGGCGAGGTTCCGTTCGCCGGCCACTTCCTGCCGGAAGGCCAGGAACGCTTCGGCTTCTTTTTTCGGATCGGGCGGCGGCGCGTCGGTCGCTTGGGGCGGGTTGAAAGCCGCCCAGAGATCCCGATCGACTTGTTCGAAGGTTTCGGCGGCGACCAGCTCGAGGAGGCTGTTTTGCAGCTCCGCGCGAAGTTGAATGAGCGCTTGCGGGTTTTGCTCGTAAATGCCCGGCGTTTCGAGCATCGCCCGCTCCTTGGCTTGCTCCCACGCGTTGGGATCGGGGACGCGGAACGCGACGCGGGCAACGATGTCGCGTTGAGGCGTGAAGTCCTTGCGGTAGGGAAACGGTGGCGACCAAGCGCGGATGACCAGGCAGAGGACGACGCACGCGGCCAGCCCGAGCCCCAGGCGCGCGAGCACGTCGCGGCGGCCCAACGCCCGCACCGTCCGCTCCAGCGCGCCGGGTGGAAGCCCCAACGCGGCGACACGTTCCGATCGCGTTCTTCTTGGACCGCTGGCAGCCATGGAATCGAAGGGAACATTTCCGCTTGCAGGTTGCGCGACGCGGAACGGCGCCCTCGTGGATTGTCCGTTTGAAAGAACTCGGTCAGTGTTTTTTCTTGGTGGGTTGGCCGTCGTAGGCGACGACGATTTGCTGCACGAGCGGATGGCGCACGATGTCCGCGCCGGTGAGACGGACGGCGGCGACGCCGTGAATGCCGCGCAACCGCGCGAGGCCGTCGACCAGGCCGCTGCGCGTGCCGGAGGGCAGGTCCACCTGGGTGGTGTCGCCGGACACGACGATTTTCGACCGATTGCCCATCCGCGTCAAAAACATCTTCATCTGCGAGATCGTGGTGTTCTGCGCCTCGTCGAGAATCATGAAGGCGTCGTTGAGCGTGCGTCCCCGCATGTACGCCAAGGGAATCACCTCGATGACGTCTTCCTCCTGATAGCGCTTCACCACGTCGTAGTCCATCATTTCGCGCAAGGCGTCCATCAAAGGTCGGAGATAGGGGTTGATCTTGGCCAGCAGGTCGCCGGGGAGGAAGCCGAGGCTTTCGCCGGCCTCGACGGCGGGCCGCACGAGCACGATTTTGCGGACCCGCTCCTCGCGCAGGGCGGCGACGGCCATGGCCACGGCGAGATAGGTTTTGCCGGTACCGGCCGGACCCGCGCAGAGAATCAACTCGTTTTTGCGGATCGCCTCGACGTACCGCGCCTGACCGGCCGTGCGTGGGCGGACCTCGCGGCCGGAGGCCACGGCGATCGGCGCCGTCGGCGACCCCAGCTCGCCGGAGGTCGCCTCCGCGAGGATCCGCTCGACGTCCTCCGCGGCCACGTCGCCGTGGCGGGTGGCCTGGGCCTGGAGCCGCTCGAGCACGGCGGTCGCGCGGGCGACCGCGTCGGCGTCGCCTTCGATGCGGATCTCGCCGTCCGAGGCGAAAATGCCCACGCCCAGCGACTCGCGAAGCTTACGCACGTGCCGATCGCATGCGCCGAACACCGCCAAGAGCGTCTTGGAGCTGACCACGGAGAGGGTGGTTTTGGTCATGCCGCACCGCGCCGGCCTGCCGACCGCCGCGACCAACCTTTGAAGTCTCCAAACATATCTCTACTATACCTGAACCCTACCCCGGCGAAACGGAACCGTCTTTGGGGGGGTGCGAATGAACCGACGGTCCTACCCCCTCCCACTCGCCCTGTTTCAGTCATCCTGATCGCAGCGACGGATCTCCTTGGGAGAAAACGACTTAGGGCGATTTCCAGATGCCGGCTTCTCCTTTGGCCGCACAATGGCCGGGGGTTGGCGAGAAAACGGGCACTGGCGAAGCAGGTGGCACGCCGCGACGGCCGACGAGATCCTTCGCTACGCTCAGGATGACAAATTGCTCAGGAGGACGTGTCTGGCGTCGCGGGCAGGGGGCTCGCGCCTACAGATCGCTCAGATTGGCGATGTAGGTACGGCAGAAGGGGCAGATGTGGGTGCCGGCGGCGATTTCGCGGTTGCAATTGTTGCAGCTTTTTTTGGGAGGGCTGGCGCCCTCGCGGATGCCCGATCGCGAGCCGATCGAGGAGCGACTTTCGCCGGCCGCGGCGGAGAGGTGCGAGCCATTGCCCGGTTCGTGAGGGCCCAGGACGCTGATGATGTCGTCCTCGGACATGGAACCGTTGGGGTCGGGCACGTGGACTTTGGCCTTGCACACGGGGCAAAGGCCGGTCTTGCCGGCGCAGGCGTCCTTCACCCGCAACTGGTGTCCATTGGGACAGGTCACGCGGATCGACATCGCACACGCCCTCCTCGTGCCCAAAAAGACGAGCTGGGACGTTCTGACGAGGCCTCTTCGATCCGTTCTGTCTTCCGACGCTCCTTTCTGTCCGCGTACGCCAATCCGCCCGGTTCGGACGACAGACTTTCGACGCGCGAGCGAATGAACCGGGCGTGCCCTCTCCACTAGTTATCTTAACCGCTTGTCGGGCGAATGACCAGTTCGACCCGCGCAAAAAAACGACGTTCTCATCCCTCGGTCGAGGGGAGGAAGGGGGTATCAGGCTGGGCCGCCCGGCTACGGCGCAGCGCAGGTGGCCGGCTCGGCCGGCTGTTGCGCCGGTTGGGGCTTCGTGGCGTGGCCGTTGCCATTGGTGTTGGCGTGGCCGTTACCGTTACCGTTACCGTTGCCGTGGCCGTTTTGCCGCGCGGTGATGCGGTCCTGGGCGGCGGAGATGATCATCCGCAGGAGGTCGGCGTAGCGGAGGCCCTCGAAGCCGGCCATGTAGTTGAATTTGCCGTCCCAGCACCAGCCGGGGTTCGGGTTGGCCTCGAGCAGCTTGATCTTGCCCGAGGCGTCCGCGCGGAAGTCGAATCGGGCGTAGTCGCGGCACTCCAGCCGCTCGAACAGCAGGATGGAGCGGTCGATGAGCCGGCGCTTCTGTTCCTCGTGGAGATCCGCCTCTTGGTACTTGATTTGGGTCCAGTAGGGCGAGGTGGGGTCCCACTTCGACTCGTAGCCGAGGATCCAGGGCAGGCCCTCGTCCAGGCCGCTGTAGTCCACCTCGAGCACGGGCAGGACGTGGTATCCCGAGCCCGGATTGCCGACGATGCCCACGCTGTACTCGGCCCCGGAGAGGAATTCCTGGATGAGCACGGGCCGGCCGGGCAGCTCGTTGCGGAGCTTGTCCAGATACTGGATGAGCTGCTCGGGCGTGTGGACGACGGCGTCCTTGGTGATGCCCAGGCTGCTGTCGCCGTAATTCGGCTTCACCAGCGCGGGGAAGACGGACGGGAGCGTGGCCGACTGGTCGTCGGGGTCGAAGTAGGTTTCCAGCGGCGTGGGCACGTCGATCGCGCGGGCAATCGCCCGGACGAAGGCCTTGTTGTAGCAGAAGCCGAGGCACGCGGGTCCGGCCCCGCTGTAGGGGATGTTCAGCATCTCGAGGATCGCCGGGACGTGCAGCTCCTGGAAGGCGTCGTTGTCGTAGCCTTCGTCGCACAGGTTCAGCACGAACTGCGGCGGGTTGGACCGCAGGTCGGCGATCAGCGAGGCATGGTTGTCGAGGAAGCGGAAGCGGTACTCGGGCATCTCGGGCAGCGCCCGCTTCATCCGCTCGATCGTCTCGAAGTCCTCGGGGTTGAACTGGCCGCCGCGCTTCACGCCGTCGGGCAGGCGGGGGTCGCCCAGCAGGACGGTGACCTCGGGAAACGGCGGGGCGCTCTTGGCGACGGCAACCGTCCGGACGGGCGCCTGGGCGGTCAAGAACATGCGGTGGGCCATCATGCCGAGGTCCTGGTTGCGGACGGACTCGGCCAACAGGGCC
This sequence comes from Pirellulales bacterium, assembly GCA_016931995.1. GTDB lineage: Bacteria > Planctomycetota > Planctomycetia > Pirellulales > Thermoguttaceae > JAFGDS01. The sequence continues at coordinate 53,876 of JAFGDS010000025.1, read as the reverse complement.
CCATGGTCGCGGATCGCCCGGAAGCCGACCTGCTCCAGGAGGTCGCAGATCTGCTGCTTCGCGTAGAGCCGCTCGGCGTAGAACTGGTCGACGATAACCCCCCGCTCGCAGTGGACGACGACTTCGCGGGAGATCATGCGGGTGCCGTCGGCGGAGACGGAGCGCTCGCGGCAGACGAGGTGGTTCTGGTCGATCCACTCCCAGCTTCGCGGCTCGAAGTGGGTCCGCATCCAGTCGCCGTCGACGAGGTCCAGGGCGAGCGTGCCGCTGGAGCGGAGCACCCGCTTGATCGACTCGAGCACGCGGCGGTCGTCCTCCTCCCGCTCGAAGTAGCCGAAGGAGTTGCCCATCAGGGCGACGCAGTGGAAGCTATTGGCCGGAAGGCGGAACCGCCGGGCGTCGCCCTCGTGGAAGGCCACGGAGAGGCCCTGGCTCTTCGCCCTGCGGCGGGCGAGGCGGACGAGGTATCGGGATCGATCGACGCCGGTGACGTGCTGGAATCCCTGCCGGGCGAGTTCGAGGGAGTGGCGTCCCTGGCCGCAGCAGAGGTCCAGAATTCTATCGTTGGGTTCCAACCCCACCGAGCGAACCAGAAGCTCGACCTCGCGGCGGGTGTTCGCGTCGTTCTCGACCACGTCGCCGTCGGTCTTCAAATAGATCGAGTTGAAGAGCCTCCGCCACCAATCCTGGGGAAGGTGGCGTTCCAGGTCGTGGACCGGGCCGATCGTGCGGCTGCTGCCATTGGCGGCCTGTCGCTTCGACGAGCCGTTCGACGAGTGCGGTCCCTGCGTCCTGGTGGTCGTTCCGGAAGTGCTCATCGTGAGAATCCCACAACATATAAAGTGTGGCAGCCGCTCCCGCAGCCGCGCGAGGTTAATCACGTGAAATGTATCACTCCGGGTCCATTTGACAAGAGCAACTTCGCCGCCGGCGCGCCGAGATTGGGGACGCGGCCGCGGGGAAGTCGGAGGTCGGAGGTCGGAGGTCGGAGGTGGGAGGTCGGAAAACGGAAAGCGGAAAGCGGAAGGGCGGGAAGCGGAGAGCGGGAAGCGGAAGGGCGCCGCTTGCGGCTTCGCCGGGCGCCGAGGTCGGCTTGCGCGGCAGGGTGGCGCGACGGGACATTGGGGAGCGCCGCGGCGCGGGGACTCGGGACTCGGGACTCGGGACTCGGGGCTCGGGGATCGGGGATCGGGGATCGGGGATCGGGGATCGGGGCGCGGGGATCGGGGCGCGGGGATCGGGGATTGGGGATTGGGGATTGGGGATTGGGACTGGGGATTGGGGGCTGGGGGCTGGGGATTTGAGATTTGAGATCCGGGATCGAGCCGCTTTCGGCTTTCCGCTTTCCGACGGCCTTGCCTCGCCGTTCGCCCGCCGGCTATCCTGCCCGTTGGAGATTGACGTCCTCCGGGGCTTGCCGCCCCACGGCGCCGTTCGCCCGGTAGCCTCGATCGACTGATGGTGTCTCAGGTACCTGGAAGAGGTGCATTCATGGAGCCAACTAGCCGGCGTCGATTGCGGGAAAGCGGTATTCCTACCGAGATGAGCGGTCCGCCGCGAGTGTTCGCGTTGGGAAGAGGTCCTATGTCACTCATCTCTGAGGAAGACTGGCAAAAAGAGATTGAAGCAGCGGCCGCTGAGGAGTCGGCGTTCTGGAAGGGGCGGTCTATTCCTATCCAATTGATGGTTGAATTGCCTTTTTGGGTCATGGTCCCCGATTGTGAGATTAAGGTTACCCATAATGGTGCGACGATTTCGGCAGGCATAAGAGGACGATACATGACCGTCTATGACGGCCCGTTCTTTTTCAATTCCCAGCGCAACGTCATCTTTGTTGGACCGAGTGACGAGCTGGCGGGTGGCGAAGATCCTCCACGACTCGTTGCCTCATCCAGAGCGCCAATTCAGCGTTTCACGAGAACGATGGTCGTCTTCCGACCGGAGGTAATAGAGGACGCGGTTCTCGCGTTGCTGGAGCCAGCCGATGCTTCACAGCAGGAGTCATGGGCGGTCAGGCGTGTCAACCGATCTGACGAGTATCTTCAGTCTTTGGCCTACGCTCATATTCCGTTCTTGAACAACATGATTGCAGCTTATCGGATTACGTCCCGTGACCCCTTCGCCTTTCAAGTTAGCCAATGGGACGTGCCTGTATGGTTCGTAAAACACGACGATAGAGTTGTGCGGATATCGTTGATGCCTTATTGGGATCGAGACTGGTATCCAATGCTTCGCGGGGTCAGCGAAGGTGAACAACGGCCGATTCAGACTGTAACTCCGGAGACACTCTCGTCACAACTCGAGACCATTGCTGAACCCGGCATGTTGGAGGTCTTGAATGCGCGCAGCCTCTACTATCGAGGGCATCTTGACGATGCAGTCCGCTTTGCCGTAACAGCAATCGAGGTTGCGTTGGAGGCGCAGATCTCAAGACTCCTTGGTGACAAAGGCTGGACGAAACAGCAGATCCAAGATCGGCTGTCAGAGACGCGGAATAGCTTCGACAAACGCGTGGCGGACTATGAGAGAATCAGCGTTACGCGCATACCAGGACCAATTCTCAGTCCCATTCCCTATATCAATGGTATTCGATTGAAGTCTGAGCTTGAAAAGGTCCGAAAACTGCGGCACAAAATAGTCCATGAGGGACTTCGAGTGGACGTCCATTCGCGTGGCCCGATGCTTCGCGCCATTGAAACCATGACATGGTTGTACGACTGGTTGTCGTGGACGGAAGGAAGGGCAAAAGACGAATCCGAATACTATGCGCTCTTCGAAGCGATGCGAGGTCAACATATTCCAAGATATGCTGTTGAGTACAGCGATGTGGGCGTTGTGGTGTTGCCAGACAAGCAGGGCGGCAAGCATGTTGGAGCGATGTTGCGTTCGCAATACCTCGCGTTATTGGAGGGGAAGGGATCTGATATTGAATTGTTTGCGCTAATGAGCTTCGACTGGCTTGGCGTCGAATACGAGGATGCACCACCCGAACCTGAGGACTCTCCGACAGTTCACGAGCGATATCATATCAGGTACAAAGAACGCCATGCAGTGGTGTTCTGTTTCGAGTGCGATAGCTTGGTCGAGTCCTGCGCAGTCTGGAACGTAGTCTCACGGTTGGCCGAGTCTGAACGGCACCAGAAGGGCGACTGTTCAGCGCTCTGTATCATCAACCACCAGAAAGACAGGCCGTTTGCATTGCGGTCCGTAGAGAATGCCGTCCCGGATGACGCGAGGATTATTGCCGAACAGCATGGACTCACCCTGATCACAGCGGCAGATCTGCGTCTTCTTGTTCAAGGGGTGAAGGAACTTGGATGGGATGTTGAGAAAGTCAGATGTCTCTTGTTTGCTCCTGGTCGACAAGGTTCGACTCCACCCGTATACCGCGAAATTGGGATTCTGGCGCATTTCTTCGGGCAGCTTTCTGTCATGGACGTCGAACTTCGCGCCGGCGAAACGATCAATTTCGGTGACACCCTTGGAGTTCGCCTCGGGGAACAGTATCACGAGGAGGCCGTCGAATCGCTGCAGGTTGGGCAAAATCCCGTGGCAAATGCGGTGGGGCCCTGCAGAGTGGGCATCAAGACGACACTGCAGCGGTCGAGTCTTCATGTTGGCCAGAAGGTCTACCGCCGATGCGGATGACGGCGAAAACCGTTCAGTGCGCCGATTCCCGCTACCCCGCCCGATCCCCCGAGCCTCGCCCCCGCCTCCCCTCACCCTCACCCTCTCCCGTTTGCGGGAGAGGGGATGGTTTACGCCCGCTCTTTGCGGGCTTCGCGAATGTAGCGTTCGAGGATGAGGGGGACTTGGTCGGGGGTGACTTCGGCGTGGACGTCGGCGTCGACTATCATGACCGGGGCCAGGCCGCAGGTGCCGAGGCAGCGGGTGGCTTCGAGGGAGAACATGCCGTCGGGGCTGGTCTCGCCGAAGGTGATGCCTAGCTCGTCGCGGAGCTTCTGGGCGATCTGGTCCGCGCCTTTCACGTAGCAGGCCGTGCCCAGGCACAGGTTGATAACGTGGCGGCCGCGAGGCGTCAAGCGGAAGAAGTGGTAGAAGCTGGCCACGCCGGACACTTTGGCGGCCGGCACGCGCAGGAGCTGCGAGACCGCGTCGAGATGGGCGGGGGCCAGGTAGCCGAATTTCGCCTGGACGCGATGCAGCACGGCGATCAGCTTGCCCGACGGCTCGGGGTCCGCGTGGCACTGCTCGATGTAGGCGACGATGTCCTCGCCGAGGATCTCGCGGCTTTGGGCTTCGACCTGCTGGTGGACGTCGGGCGTCGTGCTCATCGGATGCCTCGCGGGAGCTTGGGCGCGTAGTGGGTGTGGAGCAGCTTGTGGGCCTTGGCCGAGCCGGGCTCGTCCAGGTACGTGTCGTAAAGCTCCGAGATGGCCGGGTTGTCGTACGACTCGCGGAGCTTCTTGTCGTGGTCGATCGCGTAGAGCGCCTCGGCCCGCTTGCGCAGGAGGTCGGGATCGAGGATCTCGACGCCGGGAGGCGGATAGGGCTGGCCCCCGCCGCCGATGCAGCCGCCGGGGCACGCCATGACCTCGATCACGTGGAACTCCTCCTCGCCGCGGACGACCTTGTCCAAGAGCGTTTTGGCGTTTTGCAGGCCGTTGGCCACGCCCACGTGGATGTTCTGCGGCCCGACGGCCACGTACAGCTCGCGGAGCCCTTCGACCGCGCGGACCTCGGTGAACTCGACCCGATAGCCGGGCTTGCCGGTGATGAGCTTGCTGGCGGCGCGGAGCGTGGCCTCCATCACGCCGCCGGTCGAGCCGAAGATGTCGCCGGCGCCGCTGGAGAGGCCCAACGGCGCGTCGAACTCGCCCTCCGGCAGCGTGGCCAGGCTGATGCCGTAGCACTTGATCATCCAGATCAGCTCGCGGGTGGTCAGCACGGCGTCGGTGTAGGGGCGTTCGAGCACGTCGGCGTGTTCCGGCCGGGCGGCTTCGTACTTCTTCGCCACGCAGGGCATCACGGCCACCGTGAAGATTTTCGACGCATCGAGCCCGAGCTTCTCGGCGTAGTAGGTCTTCGACAGCACCGACAACATGCTCATCGGCGAGCGGCAGGTCGAGGCGTGGGGGATCAGCTCGGGGTAGAACCGCTCCATGAAGCTGATCCAGCCGGGCGAGCAGGAGGTGATCATCGGCAGGGGGCCTTCCTTGAGCCGCGTGAGGAATTCGTGGGCTTCCTCGACGATGGTCAGGTCGGCGCCAAAGTTGGTGTCGAAGACGGCGTCGAACCCGAGGCGCCGCAGGGCGGTGATCATGCGTCCGGTGGCGGGCGTGCCGGGCGGCATGTCGAAGCCCTCGCCGATGGCCGCGCGGATGGACGGAGCGGTCTGCACGACGACGTGCAGCTCGGGATCGGCCAGCGCCCGCCAGACGGCGTCGGTGCTGGGTTTTTCGAGCAGGGCGGCGGTGGGGCAGGCGTTGATGCACTGGCCGCACTGGATGCAGACCGAGTCGTCCATATTGCCCAGGTGGGCGGGGCCGACGACGGTGTTGAACCCGCGGCCGTGCTGGCTCAAGTTGTACACGCCCTGGATCTCGGCGCAGACGCGGACGCACCGGCCGCAGAGGATGCACTTCTCCGGGTTGCGGACGACGGAATGGCTGGTGGCCTCGATGGGGAATTCCTTGCGCCGGCCCTCGAAGAGTCGGGTGCGGACGCCCATCGAATAGGCGAGGTTTTGCAGCTCGCAGCGTCCGTCGCGTTCGCAGGTTTGGCAGTCCTGGGGATGATTGTCCAGGAGGAGTTCGACGATATCGCGGCGGGCCTGGCGGATTTCGGGGGAGTTGGTCTGGACTTCCATGCCCTCCCACACGGCGACGCTGCACGCGGTCATGAAGTAGCCCATGCCCTTCACATCGACGATGCACACGCGGCACGAGCCGGCGAGGCTGAGTTCCGGATGGTAGCACAGCCGGGGGATGTCGATTCCGAGCTTTTCGGCCGCCCGCATGATGGTCGTGCCCTCATCGACCGAGATGGGCGTATCGTCGATGGTGAGGTTGATTTTTTTCTTTTTGGCCATATCAACACGCGGAGGTGTTTGGATTCAAGGGGAATACGGGGGAAGGAACCGCGGATGAACGCGGATAAACGCAGATGATTGTCGAGGAAACGGGCATTGGGGAAAGGACAGCCAAACGGTGAGTCTCCTGTCATCCTGAGCGAAGCGAAGGATCTCGTATGAAGTCGTCTTGCGGGTAATGCGCTACGAGATTCTTCGCTGCGCTCAGAATGACTGGAATTGCTCGGAATGACTCGTATTGACAAAAAAGACTCGTATCTGCGTTCATCCGCGATTTATTTGCGGTTTCTTCCCTTCGTATTCTCAAACGACCGTCACGTTCGTTTGACCGCGTCGAAGCGGCAGACTTCGAAGCAGCGGCCGCACTTGATGCAGCGGGCCTGGTCGATGACGTGGGTTTCCTTGCGCTGGCCCGCGATGCACTCGACCGGGCAGTTCCGCGCGCAGGCGGTGCAGCCGATGCACTTCTCGGGGTCGATCTCGTAGCGGACCAGGGCCTTGCACTTTTTGGCGGGGCAGCGCTTCTCGACGACGTGGGCCAGATATTCCTCGCGGAAGTGCTCCAGGGTGCTCAGGACGGGGTTCGGCGCGGCGCGGCCCAGACCGCACAGCGAGGATTTCTTCACCAGCCGGGCCAGGCGGCCGAGCGTGTCCAGGTCGGCCTCCGTGCCTTGGCCGCCGGTGATGCGGTTGAGGATTTCGAGCATGCGGGTGGTGCCCTCGCGGCAGGGCGTGCATTTGCCGCACGACTCGTCCTGCGAGAAGCTCATGAAGTATTGGGCGATATCGACCATGCAGTCGGTTTCGTCCAGCACGATCATGCCGCCGCTGCCCATGATGGAGCCGGCCTGGGTGAGGGTGTCGAAGTCGATGGCGGTGTCGAGCCACTTGGCGGGGATGCAGCCGCCGGCCGGCCCGCCGGTCTGGATGGCCTTGAGTTCCCGCCCGCCGGCCACGCCGCCGCCGATGCCGAAGACCACTTCGCGCAAAGTCGTGCCCATGGGCACTTCGACGAGTCCGGTGTGGCGGACCTTTCCGGCCAGGGCGAAGACCTTGGTGCCGCCGCTCTTTTCCGTGCCGATCCGGGCGAACCAATCGGCCCCGTAGTTGATCACGGCCGAGACGTTGGCGAAGGTTTCGACGTTGTTGATCACCGTGGGCTTGCCCCACAGGCCGCGCTCGGTGGGGTAGGGCGGACGGATTCGCGGCTGGCCGCGCTCGCCTTCGATCGAGTGGATCAGGGCGGTCTCCTCGCCGCAGACGAACGCGCCGGCGCCCAAGCGGATTTCCAGGTCGAAGTCGAAGCCGGAGCCGAGGATGTTTTTGCCCAGCAGGCCCCACTCACGGCACTGGGCGATGGCCGTTTCGATCCGTTCGATGGCCAAGGGGTATTCCGCGCGGACGTAGAAGAAACCTTGATGGGCGCCGATGGCGAACCCGCCGATAATCATGCCCTCGATCACGTTGAGCGGATCGGATTCGAGCATGCTGCGGTCCATGAACGCGCCGGGATCGCCTTCGTCGGCGTTGCAGATGAGGTAGCGGGTTTCGTCCTCGGCCGCCGCGCCCATGGCCCATTTCTGACCGGTGGGATAGCCGCCGCCGCCGCGGCCGCGTAGCTTCGAGCGGGTGATCTCGTCGATGACCCATTTCGGATCGCCCTTGGAGAGCACCGTGGCCAGCGCCTGGAACCCGCGGTAGTGGAAGTACTCGGCGATACTGCTCGGGTCCAAGACGCCGTTGTGGCGCAGGACCACGCGGGTTTGTCGATTGAAGAAGGCCACGTCGCCGTAGATCTCGAAGAACTTGCGGCCGACGGTTTTGCCGGGCACGGCGAGGCGCTCGACGACCTTCCCGCCGATCAGGTGCCGCTCGATGATCTCGTCCAGGTCGGCGTCGTTCTCGATGCGGTAGAGGGTTTTGTCGGGTCGGACGAGGACGTGCGAGCACGTGCCCACCTGATTCGCGCCGCACGCGCCGAAGCAGCTCGTTTGCGCCACGCGGATCTCGTCGGCCGAGATGCCGCGCCGGCGGAGCTTCTCCTCGAGGGCCTGGCCGCAGGTGGCGCGGGCTTCCCAACCGCAGCGCTCGCTGGCGCAGTAGAGCACTTCGTGCCGCTGGATGCCCTGGACCGGGCCGTCCAGGACGTAGTTCAGGACCGGCTGGCCGCCGAGCACGTGCCGCGTGAAGATCTCGTGGACGCGCTGGCGATCGACGTCCTGATACTTGATGGGCATCTGGCCGGGGACGAAGACGCCGACGATGGGCTCGCAACTGCATCGGCCGGTGCAGCCGGTCTGGTGCAGGACGATGTCGTCGCGGCCGGAGGCGGCCACGTGCTTGCGGAATTCGTCGAGGACGTCGCGGGCGCCGGCGGCGTTTTCGCAGGTGGCCGAGCCGACCTGGATGACGATTTTCCGTTCGCGGCCTTCCTTTTGGCGGATTTGGGCAGCCCTTTGGTGAAGGATCTCGAACGTTTTCAGCACGTCGTTGTTCACGATGGCCCCTTTACTGCCAAGTTGAGGGCATTTCGGACTGCTCTATTTGGATGGCGCGCGATACAACCTTTCCGGCTCATTCGACGGAAGGGTACGCGACCACGAGTCGTGATGCCGGTGCGGCTGCGCCGCAGGATTTTTTGAGGCATGGCTCCGGTGTCCAATGGACACGGAAGCGATACGGTCCCCAGCCACCTCGGCAGTTGGGGGCTGGATGGGCCATGAGCCTGCCGTAGGTCCGGATGTCTCTTGTCAAGTTGCATGGTGCAGAGCCTGACCCCGCTTCTCCCACATCCCAAGAGTACGGGCAATCGCCGTCCCGTCGCAAGTGTTATTGGACACCGGAGTTATGCCTGTGAAAATCCCGGGGGCGCGGGGGCAGAGTCCCTGCGCATTCTTGTGTCGGATGAACCATCTTACCTATATACGCGGTTTCGTCCGACTGTACCAGCCCCCCGTTGCGCGCGGGGGGCCGCCCGGGTCGAAGGGGATAGTCTCCCGAAACGCGTCCCGCAGCGGGATGCCCTGTTCCGTCAGGTGGCGCGGGCCTCGGCCTGTCGTTGTTCGAGGGCCTCGCGGATGGCGATGGCCAGCTCGACTTCGTCGCAGGGTTTGGTGAAGAAGCGGAAGACGGCGCCTTCGTTGATGGCGCGGATGGCGGTGGCGGCGGTGGCGTGGCCGGTCAGGACGATCCGCCGGACCTCGGAGCAGTGTTCGGCCACCCAGGCGAGGAGATCGCTGCCGGACATGCCTGGCATTTGGTCGTCGGCGACGATGACGTCGACGACATGGGTCTTGAGGACGTGGATGGCCTCGTCGCCGGAGCGGGCGGTGAAGAGGTGGTAGGGTTGGTTGCGGAGCACCCGGGAGAGTCCATGCAGGACGTTTTCGTCGTCGTCGACCAGAAGGACAATGGGGTTCATGGGGTGTTCTCCGAGGAGGGGGCAACGGGGGTGGTTGCCGACAGTAGGGGTTGGTTTTTGGACGGGTTCGAGGCTCGCGGGGCCAGGGGGAGGCGGACGAGGAAGGTGGTTCCGCGTCCGACCTCGGACTCGAAGGCGATCGACCCGCCGTGCTCCTCGACGACGACGGAGCGGGCGATGGCGAGCCCCTGTCCGGTGCCTTTGCCGACTGCTTTCGTGGTGAAGAACGGATTGAACACGCGTTCGCGGATATCGCGGGGGATGCCGCAGCCGGTGTCGCGGACGCGGATTTCGGCCCAATCGCCGTCGCGGCGGGTGGTCACGGAGAGGATGCCCTTTGGGCTTCCGTCCTCGCCGACCGTGGCGGCGATGGCCTGGGCGGCGTTCATCACGAGATTGAGGAAGGCTTGGTTGAGGCTTCCCAGCAGGGCGGGCACAAGCGGGAGATCGGGGTCGAAGTCGGTGACCAGCTCGGCCACGTATTTCCATTCATTGCGGGAGATCGTCAGGGTGTTTTCGATGGCTTTATTCAAATCGACCGCTTGTTTCTGATTTCCGCCGGGGTGGGAGAATTCCTTCATGGCGCGGACGATGTGGGCCACGCGATTCACGCCTTCGAGGGATTGCTCGATGGCGCGGGGGATTTCCTCGGCGAGGTACTCGACGTCGGCTTCCTTGCGTCGGGCATCGACGTCGTCCAGCGCTCGATCGAGTTTATGGCCGGCGCGGGCGGCGGCGACCAGTTCGCCGGCGCCGGCGAGCACGTTCATCAGGTCGGAGAAGGCCTCTTGCAGGAATCGGGTGTTGTCGCCGATGTATTGGATGGGGGTATTGATTTCGTGGGCGATCCCGGCGGCGAGCTGGCCGATGGCCTCGAGTTTTTGGGACTGGGCCAGCTCTTCTTCCATGCGGCGTCGTTCGCTGATGTCGACGACGACCTCGGCGAGCATCCAGCCCTCGTCGTCGCGGAAGGGGATCGCGGTTCGTTGGACGGGCCGGTTGTCCTCGCGGGGGAGCGTGGCGGTGGTGACGACGGGTCGGCGGGTGGCCATGGCCTCGGCGAAGCGCGACTCCAGGTCCGCCGCGTCTTCCTCGCCGAAGTATTCGGCGTAGGTTTTTCCGGAGGGGTCGCCGTAGACGGTTTGCCAAGCGGGGTCGACGTAGCGGACGCGACGATCGGCGTCGACGACGCGCAGGCCGGTTTTCGTGGCCCCGAGGACGAATTCGATTTGTTGTTTGAGATTGCGGATCTCGGCCTGGGCGCGGCGGCGCTGGAGCACCCGGCCGAGATGGTCGGCGATGTTGCCCAGCAGAAGATGCTCTTCCTTGGTGAAGGGTCCTTCGTCCACGTCGGGTCGGGGTTCGAGGTAGCCGACGTCCAGGGCGCCGGTCAGCCGGCCGTCGACCACGATGGGCGCGCGGAGCATCCAGGGGGTCTCGCGGAAGTTGCCTGTCTGTTGGGGGACGTCGTCGAGGGTGATTCGGGCGCAGGTGACGTCGGGGTGTTGCCAGGCCGGCCCAATGAGCGCGAGCACGGCGTCCAGAAGCTGCGAGACCGGCGTATCCACGTCCTCCAACAGCCGGGAGACGGCGCGAAGGCAGTCGAGTTCGCGCACGCGTTCGTCGAGCTGTTGGGTGCGCCGCTGGAGGGCCTTCTCGGCCTCGAGCTTCTGTTCGCGCAGCCGCGCGCGTTCCAGGGCGCGGCCGATGGCCAGGGGGAGCACTTGGAGGTAGCCGCCGGCGAGGTCCTTGATGACGTAGTCGCTGACGCCCAGGCGCATGGCTTCGACGGCGGTGGCTTCATCGCCGGTGCCGGTGACGATGATGGTGGGGGGGAGTTCGCCCTGGGCGGCCAGGGCGCGGACGACGCCGAGCCCGTCGAGCCCCGGCATGGATTGATCCACCAGCAAGAGGTCGTGCCTGCCGGCCGCGTAGTCCTCCAGTCCGCGTTGGCCGTCGGGGGCGACGTCCACGTGGTAGCCGGCCTTGCCGAGCCGGGCTCGAATGAGCCGGGCAAGGGCCTGATCGTCTTCCATGTAGAGGATGCGGGCGGAAGGGGTCATGGCCGGTCTGTTGGGATCGGTTGGTTCGCGACGCGGGCGGCTTTTCGCGCGGCGCGGGGTCATCGCGGTTAATAGCGGGTATCCTTGGGCGCCGCGTAGCCCTGTTGGGCCAATTCCAGCGGCACGAACACCTTGATTTGATCTTGGACGCCGACGTTGGCGACGTAGGTTCTCAGGCGGGCGCGCATGGAGGAGGTGACCTCTTGTCCGCGCGCGCACAGGAGCGTTCCGTTGATGGATCGGATATCGTCGGCAAGGACGAGGCCGTCGATCAGTTCGGACGCCCTCACGCGTCGGACGACGTGTGCCTCGCCGATGCGCAGGGCCTCGCGGAGGCCCTTGACCAGGACGGGGTCGTACCAGCCGCGGCGGTCGTTGATCTCCGCCAGGGCCATGTCGTCGCCCAAGCCGTTCGAGGTGAGCGTGTCAAAATCGAGAATCAACTTGAGGATGCGCCCGCCCAAGGGGATCTGGGGACCGGACGCGCCGTCGTCCGGGAGGCCCTTGCCGTCGTAGCGTTTTTGTTGGTAGGCGATCATTTCGGCGACCGGCTCGAGCCGGGGGATGTGCCGGATCAGGTCGGCGCCGACCTTGGGATGGTTTTCGAACGCGGCCATTTCCGCGCGCGAGACGTCCTCGCCGCGATAGATTTTCTCGATGGATTCCTCGGACACGGCGACGCAGCCCACTTGGGAGAGCATCGCCGCGATCTCGACTTGCCACGTCTCGTCCATGCCCAGGTTGTTAACCAGGTGATGCACCAGCCGTCGCACCCGGGCTGCCCGGCCAAAGGCCGTGGGGGAAACCAGGGAAAGCACGTCGGTGAGCACCTTGACGCTGCCGCTTAGGGTTTTGGAGAGCAGCTCCCGCTCGGCCGTGATGAGGTGGTGTTGCTTGAGGGCGGCGGCCAGCGCCGCGGCAAACACCTCGGGCGGGCAGGGCTTGTTCATGAAGCGGAAGATCTGCCCCTGGTTCACCGCCTCGAGGGCCGTTTGCTGATCGGCGTTGCCGGTGAGCATCATCCGGACCGTGTCGGGGGCGATTTCCTTGACCTTGGCGAGGAGCTCGACGCCGTTCATGCCGGGCATGCGCATGTCGGCGACGATGACGGCGTACGGGCCCTGCTCGCGAATCGCGGCGAGCGCTTCCTCGCCGCCCAGGGCGGGCTCGATGCGGAACTGCTTGCGCAGGGCCCGCTCGTAGGCTTGCAGGACGTTGGGATCGTCATCCACGCAAAGGATGCGGTCGTTCATGGGGATACTCCTTGGGGCTCAAGCTCCCGGCAGGCGTCGCGCCAGGCGTCCAGGCGTCCGGCGCAACCGATTTGCTCGATGTATTCCGCGTCAAGCGGCTCGGGGACGCCGGGGGGCGGGTCCTCGTCCGCCTCGGCGAAGGCATTGGCCGCATGCACGGCGGCCAGCGGGCCGAACGCCCTTTCGGGCGAGTTGAGCGGGTGAAGGTGATGGGCGATGGTGGTGACGATGGGATTGGGCAACCCCCAGAGTCCCATGAGGTAGGCGCCGACGTCGTCGCGGCACGCGTGGAAGGCGCGTCGTTCGGCTTCGCGAAGGGTTATGCCTTCCCGGCGGGCCAACGCCAGCGCGTCGATGTATTGCCGCGGGGCCTCCTGCGAGAGAACGAGGATCCCCACGTCGTGCAGCAAGCCCGCCAGATAGGCGTCTTGAGCGACCCGTGGATCGTCCGTTTGGCACTCGACAATTTTCCGCGCGGCGCGGGCGACCGCCCGAGAGTGCCGAAGAAACCGTTCGAGGTGTCGCTCGCCCTCGTCGTCGGACACGCACGCGCTCAACATGCCGTCGGTCGTGGCGAGGTCCCGCAGCGTCTCGGGACCCAGAAGGTGCGCGGCGCGCCTTGGGTCGGTCACGCGCTGGGGCGTGCCGAAGAAGCCGGAGTTGACCAACTGGAGCGCCTTGGCGCTCATGGCCACGTTGCCCGCAATGAGCGCGCCGACCTCGTCGAGAGCCGGGGCGGGCTTCTCCAGCTCCTCGACGAGCCGTCGGCAGGCGGTCGCCGGGCTGGCGAGCGACTGCACGCACGTGGCGGTCCGCCGCACGTGCTCGTCCGTGACGTGATCGCGCAGGCGGCACGCGCGAGCGACGGTGGACTTGATGACCTCGGAGTCGCACGGCTTCGTGAGGAATTGGTGGGTGGGCCCCACCGCCGTGAGAACGCTATGACGGTCGCACTGGCCGGACAACACCATCCGCACGGTGGCGGGATGGCGATTCATGACCTCGCGGAGGAGCTGGGAGCCGTCCATGCCGGGCATGCGCATGTCGGAGACGACGACGTCGCAGGGCGACTGGGCGAGATGGTCCAGGGCCTGGGCGCCGCTTTCGACGAAGGTCATGTCCCATTCGTGGCGCAGCCCGCGCAACATGCGTCGGAGGCCTTCGAGGACCTTGCGTTCGTCGTCGACAAACAGGACGTGTTTTTTCAACGTTGCTGCCCCCTTGACTCGATCAGGCGCCCGGCAAGATGGGAAGTCGAATGATGAAGGTCGTGCCTCGGCCGACCTGTGTTTCGAAGGAGATGGTACCACCGTGTTTTTCGGTGACGACGGAATGCGCGATGGCGAGTCCTTGACCGGTGCCGCGGCCGACTTGTTTGGTGGTGAAGAACGGATCGAACAGCTTGCCCCGGATCGCCTCGGGAACGCCCGTCCCCGTGTCGGCGACGCGGATCTCGACCCAGTCGCCGTCGCGGCGCGTGGTGATGGTGATGGTGCCCTTCGGTTGTCCGGTCTTGGTCAGGGCGTCCTGGATGGCGTGCGCGGCGTTGACGATGAGGTTCAGGATCACCTGGTTGAGGTCGCCGGGCAGGCATTGCACGAGGGGAAGGTCGGGGTCGAGGTCGGTCACGAGGTCGGCCACGTATTTCCACTCGTTGCGCGAGACGGTGGTCGTGCTTTCGATGGCGCGGTTGATGTCGAAGGGCTGTTTTTCCTCCACGCCGGGATGGGAGAATTCCTTCATGGAATGCACGATCTTCGCGACGCGCTCGACGCCTTCGAGCGACTGCTCGATGGCGTGGGGGATCTCGCCGGCGAGGTAGTCCAGGTCGGCCTGGTCGAGCCGGGCGGCGAGGGTTTCGATTTCGGGTTTCGGATCGTTGCCGCGCGCGGCCGCGTCGACCAGGGCGCGGCAGGCGTCGAGCACGCGTTGGATGTCGCGGAAGGCGTCCTGGACGAACCGCGTGTTGTCGCCGATGTATTGGGTGGGCGTGTTGATTTCGTGGGCGATGCCGGCGGCCAATTGCCCGATGGACTCGAGTTTTTGCGCTTGGCGGAGCTGGGCTTCGAGCATGCGTTGTTCGGAGATGTCGCGGAAGGTCACGACGGCGCCGGTGGTGCGGCCGCCTTCGCGGATGGGGGCGCTGACGAACTCGGCGGGAAAGCTCGTCCCGTTTTTTCGCCAGAGCGTGGCCTCGCCGCGTTGCGTGTGGCCGGCGTCGGTCAGGGGTTGGCAGACGGGGCACCCCTCGGCGGGGAAGGGCGACCCGTCGGCGCGCGAGTGGTGCATGGTCGCGTGTAGTGGTCGGCCTGGAAGGCCGGCGGGGTCCCAGCCGAGCATTCGGGCGGCGGCGGGGTTGGCGAAGATGACGCTCCCCTGCCGGTCGACGCCGAGGATGCCTTCGCCGGCGGAGTTGAGGATCATTTCGTTCTGGAGGTGCAGCCGCCGCAGTCGTTGTTCGGCTCTTTTTCGTTCGGTGATGTCGCGGACGATGGCGGTGAAGATGCGCCGCTGGTCGATGAGCACTTCGCTGACGCCGAGGTCGAGGGGGAACTCGGTTCCGTCGCGGCGTCGGCCGATCACCTCGCGGCCGCGCCCGGCCGCGCCGGCGCGATCGGCGGTGAGGGCGGCGATCCAGCAGCCTTCGGCGTCGAGATCGGGGGGGCGGGGGATCAGTTGGGTAAAGCTTCCACCGATGGCCTCGGCGGGGGCATATTGGAAGATTTCGCCGGCGGCCTCGTTGAAGGACTCGATCATGCCGTCCTGATCGACCGTGATGATTCCCTCGGCGGCCATCATCATGACGGCTTGGATCCGGGCCATGTGCTCCTGTTGCTCGCGGAGGCGCCGTTCGCGTTCCTCGATGGCGGTGGTGATCGCCTCGGCATGCGAGAGGCGCAGGGTTTCCTGTTCGTCGGAGAGGTGTCGGATGCGGGTGTGCAATTCGGCGTTTCGCGATTCGTTGTGGCCGACCGCCCAGGCGAGGGCTCCGCACAGGGTCATGGCGGTTTGGCCTTCGGTGACGGGAGGCAGGCACCGCAGCGGCGCGCGCATGAGCGCTCCGACAAAGACGGCGGACGCCGCGCCGGAGAGCCGGGCGCCCAGGGCCAACTGCGCCGCGGCGGCGCCGCGGACGTCGAGGGCGCATGCGCGTTTTCCGTCGAGTCCCTCGATGAGTCGCGCGGCGAGCGCCTCGGCGGAGAGGGAGGGACGTCGCGCGTCGAAGGTTTGGCGGAACAGGATTCGTCCTTCCTGATCGGCGGCCAGGGCGAGGACGGGCTCCCAGTCGCGAAGGACCTGTTCGATCGGCGCCGTGGGCTCGGCCACGCCTTCGGCGGCGTCGATGGCCCGAAGCAAATCGGAGATGTCGCCCAACGGCATGGTCATTACGTGCTCCCGCTTTTTGGCCGTTCGTTTTGCCGGCCCCGCGGCGGCGATCACATCTGGAACAGGCTTGCGTTCATGGTCAATTCGTTGTCGAGGTCGTTGGCCAGGACGGCGATATCCTCTTTGGTCAATCCCAGGCCGGCCAGGGCGGGCTGGGAGAACTTCACGAGTTTCACGCCGACCGAGGGGATGCCCTTGAGCGTGCAGATGAGATTGGCCACCTCCACGCTGCGGACGATGTTGATGTCGTTGCCTCGATAATTCATCGAGGCGTGATGATGGCGGATGGTGGCCGTGACGATTTCGGGGAATCCCCAGGTCTGCGCCACTTTCTCGCCCAGGGTGGTGTGGTCGAAGTTCAACTGCTCGCGTTCCGTCTGCGCGAGAGTTCGGCTTCCATCGAGCGAGTGGATGGTTTCGCGAAACGCTTCGTGGAAATGCTGGTCTTCGAGAACGACGCCGATGTCGTGCAGGAGGCCGGCGAGGAAGGCGTCCTCGAAGTTGTGGATTTTTCGGCGCATGGCGATCAGGCGCGAGCAAATGCCGACCGAGACGAGATGCCGCCAGAGGGCGGAGCGGCGGTACGGCCCGATGGCTTCGTCCTTGGCGAACAGCTCGCTCACGCTGGCGGTCATGGCCAGATTGCGGATCTGTTTCAGCCCGAGGTAGGCGATGGCTTGTTGGAGGTTGGTGATTTGGGTGCGGGTGGCGAAGGCGGAGGAGTTGACGACGCGGAGCACGCGGGCGCTCAGGGCGGCGTCGCCCTCCATGACTTCCTTCAGGTCGACGGCGTCGGAGTTTTCGTCGCTGGCGACCTCCATCACGCGCAGGGCGATGTGGGGTAGCGTGGAGATTTCATCAACCCGCTGCACGGCCTTATCGAGCGTCAAGGGCGTGCCGTCGCGTAGCAGGGGAACCGGTGTCATGCCCGTCACCTCGGCGAGTGTGTTTTGCCCCCGTGCCCCGTCGGCGCGCGAGGGCGCCGGCGGTGGGAGAACCTCTGGGAAAAGATAGTACCCGGACGGTCCCGAAAGCGTTTGTCGGTCAAGAAAGCCGGCGGTTGCCCGGCGGCGTTGGAGGCGGCAGGGATGCTCCAACAATACCCCGAGAGAGGGTTTATTTGGGGGAAATCGCGGCCAGGGGGACGTCAGAGTCGATCCAAGCGGTATTCCCGATCCCCTCGGAGGGTGGGGATTTGGCCGGATCCAGATGTGTCCTGGGGGTCATCTCGGGGCGCCTAACGATTCCCACGGCGGCCGATTTTTCGGCGACGGGTTCGTCCGGAGGCGCGTTGGGGGGGGTTACTCCCATTCGATCGTGGCCGGCGGCTTCGAGCTGACGTCGTAGACAACGCGGTTGACGCCGGCCACTTCGTTGATGATCCGCGTGGAGACGCGGGCCAGGAGTTCGTAGGGGAGGTGGCTCCAGTCGGCGGTCATGAAGTCCTCGCTGTCGATGGAGCGAACCGCGACGACGTCTTCGTACGTGCGCGAGTCGCCCATCACGCCGACGCTTTGGACGGGCAGCAGGACGGCGAACGACTGCGCGGTGCTGCGATACAACCCGGCCGCCTTGATTTCCTCGACGACGATGGCGTCGGCCTGGCGGAGGACCTCCAGCCGCTGGCGGGTGACCTCGCCCAGGCACCGCACGGCCAGCCCCGGGCCGGGGAAGGGATGGCGCCAAACGATCTCCTCGGGCAGACCCAACTGGAGGCCCAATTGGCGGACTTCGTCCTTGAACAGATCGCGAAGCGGCTCGATCAGTTGGAAGGAGAGGTCCTCGGGCAGGCCGCCGACGTTGTGGTGGAGCTTGATGGTGGCGGCCGGTCCGTCGCGCGAGCCGCCGCTTTCGATCACATCGGGGTAGAGCGTGCCCTGGGCGAGGAATCGGGCGTCGTCGATCTTGGCGGCCTCGTCGGCGAAGCACTCGATGAAGACGTGTCCGATCCGGCGTCGTTTGTCCTGCGGGTTGATCTGGCCGACCAGGGCGGCGAGGAACCGGTCCTGGGCCTGGACGACGTGCAGATCGGTCTTGAAATGGTCGGAGAACTCGCGGATGACGGATTCCGCCTCGCCCTGGCGCAAAAGGCCGTTGTCCACGAGGATGCACGAGAGTTGCGGCCCGATCGCCCGGGCCAAGAGGGCGGCGACCACGGCGGAATCCACGCCGCCGGACAGCCCGCAAATGACGCGACTAGGGCCGACGCGGCGGCGAACGGTTTCGATCGTTTCGTCGGCGAAATCGCCCAGGCGCCACGAGCCCGAGCAGCGGCACACGCGGAAGAGGAAGTTACCGAGGATGGCGTTGCCCTCGGGCGTGTGGGTCACCTCGGGGTGGAATTGCAGCCCGTAAATGGGCCGATGTCGATGCCGGACGGCGGCGAAGGGGCAGGTGTCGGTTTGGGCGAGGGGGACAAAGGCGTCGGGGACGTCGGTCACCTGGTCGCCGTGGCTCATCCACACGCGAGTCTCGCGCGGGACGTCGGCGAAGAGGTCGTTGTCGCTGGTCACGCGGCACGTCGCCCGGCCGTATTCGCGCGACGGCGCGTGGGCGACGCGACCGCCCAGCGCTTCGCAGGCCAGTTGCATGCCGTAGCAGATACCGAGCATGGGCACGTCGAGCTGGAAGATGCCCGGGTCGCACTTGGGCGATTGGGGGGCGTACACGCTGGCGGGTCCGCCGGAGAGGATGATCCCCCGCGGGGCCAGCTCCTTGATCCGCGCGGCGGCGATGTCGTGGCGGACGATTTCGCAGTAGACGCGCTGCTGTCGCACCCGCCGTGCGATGAGTTGGGCGTATTGCGAGCCGAAATCCAGAACCAGAACCTTCTCGTCCGCGATCCTACCCACGCTCGCGCTCCTCAATGGGAAACCTCGCATTATAGGCACCAGCTTTCCGGTTCACCAGGGTCGAGAGTCGCTCAGCCAATCGTTCGACGGATCGCCCCTCTTGAAGACCATGACATTGGGGAAGAGTCTGCGTATTATGTTGCCGGAAGGAAGTCGCCACCTCGTGGGGGGCACATGGGTCTCCTGGGTTCGGGAAAGAGGCGAAATCCCTAGAAATGCCGCATTGGGAGTAGGAAGGCGCATCTTGGCCACCCGATTTGTCGCAAATGGATGGCGTCAGGTGCCGTTACGGAACAAGGGCAACTGTTGCAGTTGTTCGTTCTGAGAGTCCGACGACAACGCGTCGGTGGCGCCCGAGGATGGTGTCTCGCGCGGTTGCGCGCGAGTGACCGCGAGCTGAGGTGGAGGCTCAGCCTTGGACATTGGTTCTGAGATCGAGGCAAGTGCTTTCCGAAGTTGCGGCAATAGCTCTTCATGTGGGGAAAACCGCAGTTTGTTCTTCCTGCCGACAAGAGCGAGATAGCCGTTTTCAACCAGTTCAAGCAAGTCCGCTCGCGCCGTTGCGTAGCAGACACCGTGTGAGCTCCGATGTTCTTGAATCGTGTAGATGCAGTCGGGATGCCCCAGTGCGTGGGAGATCAACGCTTTTTGGCGATGATTCAGGTCGGGTTTGCCTCTTAACAACCTCGCTGCCTCGGAAATCCTCGCCTGCTGTCTCGATAAGTATTCCTGAAGCTCCCTGATCGCGCGAATGATCACGTGAAGATTGTAGTGGATGAAGTACGTAACGTCACCGCCGTCGCTTTCGGTGTATAGATATGCTCTGACATACTTTGCCGGAGCCCGAACAAACAGTCGTGAAATCGGCAGAAACTCAAACAGCCAATACCCGTGTTTGAGCATGTACCAGTAGAATACGGCTCGCGCTGTCCGGCCGTTACCATCCTCGAAAGGATGCACGTACCCGATGGCAAAATGCAGGATAATCGCCTTGATAACTGGATGAATGAACGGCTTTGACCGGTTGTTTGCGAATTCGCAAATCTCCTCGATGCGCAAATCAAGTGATTCCGCTGACGGCGGAGTGTGAAGAACATCATGCGTGTATGCGTCTTCGACGACGATGACGTCTCCAGGTTTTCGGAAACGGCCTGCCGAAGAGGAATCATCGAGGGTGTCAACGGTGAGGATTGAGTGCAATTCCTTCAGGAGTGCGACCGAGAGCCGATCATTCACACAATCGCGGATTCTGTGGATCGCTTGATAGTTGTTGAGGATCATCCGCTCCGCCTTGTTTTTTGGCCTTCTTCCCTCCCTTAGCATCTTCTTCGCTGCCTGACGAGTTGTGGCTGCTCCTTCCAGCTGACTCGATGCGATCGCCTCTTCCATGAGGGAGTTGATGAGATAACGATCACGGTCTCCACCAACATGGATTGAATGGCTTCCGAGCGATCCGCCGGCTTGTTGATCAATCTGATGAAGCCAATACTGGTGTTGGGGAGGATTCCAGTATCTCAAGTGGGAATCGAGACTCTTGAAACAAATAGGAAGTGCCTCAAAGTGCTGGATGCGGCTCAGCGCAACCGCCGCCCAACTCGTGTCGGCGTCCAATCCATTGGGAAGTGGGTGATAGCGCAGCTTGTGCCAGTGAAGGTAGCCATCGTTGGATCTGCGGACAAAATCGACCACATCGGCGTCTGCTAGCCTTGCAAGCAAGGTTGCGATGCCATCGCCTCGGAGGATCTCCGTCAGGTCAGGAGGGGATTTCGGAATGCGCATGGCGATCAGTGCTCGATAATATCTATCAATTCCTTTTATGATTGATAGCACATTGACAGATTGTTGTCAATGTCGATATGAAACAATAGCACTGTGACACCATTCGCGACTTGTTCTAACATCATGCCGCACAAGTATTTGTAATAATCAATGCTTGCATTGTATGTCCGATTGCCGAAATTGGTGAGAGACAATTTACATTATTTCCCCCGGAAGAGGGTTGTGTTGAGGGTGATCCTGGTTTGACGACAACTGCAAGTTGATTCGCGCGGTGGCCCAAACCGCACCACCATACCCCTCATTCGGGGTGAGATGGGGGCATGGATCGCCATGGACTTCGCCCGCACCGGCCGTATACTCTTTCCTTGGGGTGAAGCGACCCGTCATACTCCTCGCAAGGGGAGGTTTTCCGGGAATCCGAGATCATGGAGGGGAGAACACGATGACCACGCCGTTGGAATCCTTGGTCGCCTGCGGAACGCGGCTTTGGCTCGATTCGGTCGATCCGGAGTTAATGCGGCTCAATCGCCAGTGGGGGGCGACCGGCGCGACGTCGAATCCGGTGATCGTGGCCGACCTGATCAAGACTGGCCGGTTCGACGACCGGATCGCGCGGCTTCTGGCCGAAGGGCTCGACGACGAGGCGATTGCCTGGCGGCTGACGGACGGGCTGGTGCGCGAGTCGCAGGAGGTGCTTGCGCCGGTGTGGCGGGCCAGCGGGGGCGACGACGGCTACGTCAGCTTCGAGCTCGATCCGTTGCTCGAGAAGCCCGGCGCCGGCCCGCCGCACGACGAGCGGGTGGCGCGCTACGTCGAGCTTGCCCGGCACTGGTCGAGCGGCCACGAAAACCGCATGATCAAGGTGCCGGCCACCCCGGCGGGGCTTGCGGCGCTTCCGGAGATGGTCGCCTCGGGCGTGACGGTCAACGTGACGCTCATTTTCACGCCGCGTCAGTATCGGGCGGCTCGGGAGGCGGTCTGGCGGGGCGCCCAGCGGCGCGGCCGGCTGGACCAGTTCAAGAGCGTTTACAGCATCTTCATCTCGCGGATCGACGTGTACACGGAGGCCCGCGTGCCGGGACTCTCGGAGGCCGCGCAGGGCGAAGTGGGCATTGTCATCGCCAAGCGGATTTGGCGCGACAATCAGGCGTTCTGGCAACAGAAGGAGCTGCCGCTCGCGCAGGAGATTGTGTTTGCCAGCACGGGCACGAAGAAGCCGGGGGACGCGCCCTGGAAGTACGTCGTGGCGCTGGCCGGCAGCGACATCCAGACCAATCCGCCGGCGACGAACGACGCGGTGCGGAAGAGCGATCTGGAGTTTGCCCGGCAGGTCGACAAGATGCCTCCGGCCGACGTGCTCGCGGAGATTGACGAGAAGGTGGATCTCGATCGGCTCGAGCGCGTTTTGATGGAGGAGGGGGTCAAGAAGTTCACCGACCCTCAAGAGGCGCTCCTGAAGCTCATCGCCGAACATCGCGCGAGAAGATCGTAAACGCGGTGTGTGCCACTGGCTTTGCCAGCGCGGAGGTCGCGGTGTTGTTCGGTACTGGCGGAGCCAGTGGCACTCAAGCACGAGTAACAGGAGACGCTCATGTTTCGTTTCTTCATCCCACTGAGCTTGTTGATCGCCGTTACGTGTTCGGTGGTTCGAGCCGATTCCGCGGCGGACGCGCGTTTCGCGCGGCTGGCGGAGCGCTACGTGGACGAGTGGCCGGCCTTTTCGCCGGTCGGGGCGACGCAGTTGGGCGACCACCGTTTCGACGGCCAACTGGATCAGGTCAGTCCGGAGGCTCGCGCGCGGGTGGCGGCGTTTTGCCGGGAGATGCTCGGCGAGCTTGAGGCTATCGATCCAAACCAACTCGGGCGGTTGGACCAGGTGGACCTCGCGATGTTGCGGCACGCGCTGGAGGGCTCGCTTTGGCGCATGGAGTCGCTTCAGGAATGGGCATGGGACCCGCTCGGCTACACGGAGTTGGCCGGCGACGCGGTGTATGGCCTGGTGGCGCGCGATTTCGCGCCGGAGGAAACTCGCCTGGCGCGCGTGGCCGATCGTTTGGCGGAGTTTCCGCGGCTGTTCGAGCAGGTTCGCGCGACGCTCGACCCGGCGCGGGTGCCGAGGATCCACGCCGAGACGGCCGTGAAGCAGAACTGCGGCGTGTTGACTGTGATCGAGGAGATGGTCGAACCGCGGTTGGATTCGCTTCCAGCGGCCCAGCGGGCGAAGCTGGCCGACGCGATTGCCGCGGCGCGGCGGGCCGTCGAAACGCATCAGACGTGGCTGGAATCGACGCTCGTGCCGGCCGCAAAGGGCGACTTTCGCCTGGGACGCGAGCGGTTCGACCGCAAGCTCGCCTTCGCGCTGGAGGCGCCGCTGTCGCGCGAGGACATCGGCCGGATCGCGCGGGCGGAACTCGATCGGGTGCGCGGGCGGATGTACGAGATTGCCGCGGGCATCCACAAGAAGCGACACCCAGAGGCCGACGTTCCGACCAAGCCCTCGAAGGCGCGGCAGCAGGAGATCATCCAGGCGTGTCTGGAGATCGGATACGAGGACGTTCCGGCGCGGGACGAGGTGGTCGCGGCTGCGCGCAAGGCCCTGGAAACCGCGACGGAGTTCGTCCGCCGCAAGGATCTCGTGACCATTCCGCCCGACCCGGTGGAAGTGATCCTCATGCCCAAGTTCAAGCAAGGCGTGGCCGTGGCGTATTGCGACGGTCCGGGACCTTTGGACGTGGGACAGAAGACGTTCTTCGCCGTGGCGCCGCTGCCGGAGGAGTGGACCGACCAACAGGTGAAGTCCTTCCTGCGGGAGTACAACTCGCGATCGATCCACGAGTTGACGATCCACGAGGCGATGCCGGGCCATTTCGTGCAAAGGGCGCACGCCAACCGGTGTCCGGGGCGTCTGCGGGCGCTATTGGGCTCGGGCGTGTACATCGAGGGTTGGGCGATGTACACCGAGGAGATGATGTGCCAGGAGGGTTACCTGGACGGCGATCCGCTGTTCGAGCTGGGCATGCTCAAGTGGCGGCTGCGTTCGATCGCCAACGCCCTGTTGGATCAGGGCGTCCACGTCGACGGCATGACGCGCGAGGAGGCCATGCGGTTGATGGTCGAGGACACGTTCCAGGAAGAGAGCGAGGCGGCCGGCAAGTGGGTCCGCGCGCAGCTCACGTCGGCGCAGTTGTCAACGTACTTCGTCGGCTACATGGAGCACGCCCGGCTGCGCCGCGAGGCGGAGGCCGCCTGGGGCGACCGATTCACGTTGAAGACGTACCACGACCGGGTTCTGTCGTTTGGGGCCCCGCCGGTCCAGCACGTCCGGGCGCTTCTTCTGAACGAGCCCATCCCAGGCGTCAAACGTCGAACCAGGGACCGGTCGTCTTGAGGACGAAGTCGAGCGCGGCCACGGTCTTCGTGTCGTTGCCGCCGGATCGGGAAACAGCCTGAACGAAGGCGAAATCGTACACGGCGATCGACCAGTCGGCGTTGGATAGCTTGGCCGAGTTGCCGCCGGCGACCAGATAGTCGTCCAGCGCGGAGTCGTAGAGGTAGGCGCGGTCGGCGCCGCCTTGGCCTTGGGCTTCGTAGGCGTCGAAGGCGACCGCGGTCACGACGTAGCCGGCGCCGGTCAGCTTGGCGTAGGCGGGCGTGGAGACGAGCTTGTCGTTACCGTCGGAGCCGGCGAGCACGGCGGTGTCGCGTCCGCCGGCCTTGGCGTAGGCGGCCACGGTTGGGAACGCCTCGACGAGGATGTCGTGCGAGGGTCCTTGCATTCGGGCGGAGGTCGGCGTGCTGGTGAAGGTCTCGTCGCCGTCGGAGTCGTAAAGGAAGGCGCGGTCGGCGCCGCCATTGTCCGAGCGGCCATGCACGAAGGCGTAGCCGTCCACGCGGTTGTAGTAGCCGTCGCCGTGGAAGACGGATTTGACCGGCGTGGCCACGAACCGGTCATCGCCGGGTGAATCGTGGAACGTCGCCTCGTCGGCGCCGCCGTTGCCGATGAGGCGGGTGGATTCGACGTTGATCCAACGCGCGGCGAAGTTGTCGGCCGTGATGCTGCCGGAGGTTGGGAAGAGCACGGCCACATCGTCGCCGGCGGCGCCTTTGACCACAACGCGGTCGTTCCCGTCCTGCCCATCGAACGAGAACGCGCCGATCGCGGCCGGGTCGAAGGTTTGGACGACGCCGTTGAGCCGGACCCAGTGTTGCGTCGCGCCGGCAATGATTTCGAGCAGGTCGTCGCCCGGAGTGCCGACCAGGAGCACGTCGGGCGGGACGGGGTTTTCGTTCGCGGTGTCGCCGCGAGGTGTTTTGGAGGGGGGTGGCGGGCCCGGGGCGGCGACGACGGTGTCGCTGGTGGCCTCGAGGAACACGTCGGTGGCCGTGCCGGTCAGAACGAACGCGTAGGTGGTTCCCGCGGTGGTGGCATACTCAAGTCGCTGACCGCCGCCGCCGGCGACGGACGTGGCCAGCAGGGTCGTTCCCGTCTCGTCGTAAAGTCGGATCTGCGCGTCGCCGGCGCCGTAGGTCGCTTCGAGCGTGAGGAAGCCGTCGACGGACATGGTCGCGGCGTACCAGCGCGCGCCGCCGGTGGGATCGACGTGGTTCAGCGCGCGGGCTTCGATCGTGCCGAGGTAGCCGTTGGCCAAGAGGACGGAGACGTCCTGGTCGTCGCGGTTGGCGACGACGAGGTCGAGGACGCCGTTGCCGTCCAGATCGCCGATGGACGGTCCGCACGCGTAGGCGCCGGCGGCATACGCTCTCTGCCCGCCGTCTTGCGTGCCGAAGGTTCCGTCGCCGATGCCCAAAAGCGCGCTTGCGGCGTTGTTGCGGGGGTTGGCGGCCAAGACGTCGAGGACGGCGTCGCCGTCGAGATCGGCCAGGGCGAGGGTGAAGGGTTTGTAGAGCGTGGTGCTTTTGTGGACGATGACGTTGTTGGACGCGTCTTTCTCGAACGTGCCGTCGCCGTTGCCGAGGATGGCGGCGATCGTGAGGGTCTCGGCGTTGGCCGTGACGACGTCGAGTCGGCCGTCGCCGTTCACGTCGCCACTGGCGATGTAATACGAGTTGCCGCCCACGGAGTAACTGAGCTTGTCGTCGAACGTGCCGTCGCCGTGGCCCAGGAGCAGGGCCACTTCGTTGTTCCGCTGGCTGTCGACCACGACGTCGAGTCGGCCGTCGCCGTTGTAGTCGCCCAGAGCGGCGCTGGTTGGGTTGAGATTCACGGCGAACGTGCCGGAGACGAGGAACGCCCCCGTGCCGTCGCCCAGGGCGGCCGTGATGGTGTTGTCTCGCTGATTGACCACGATCAGGTCGAGATTGGCGTCGCCGTTGAGCAGAGCGAGCCGGACGTCGCTGAGCCAGCGGCCGACGGTCGTGATCGGCGCGGCTGGGGTGAACCCGCCGGCGCCGTCGCCCAGGAGAATGGACACGCCGTGGTCGCCGAAATTGCCCGTGGCGATGTCGAGGTTGCCGTCGTTGTTGACGTCGCCCAGGACGACCGACTGGGGGTAGCTCCCGGTGGCGACGGTCGTCTGCGCGCCGAACGTGCCGTCGCCGATGCCCAGACGAATTGAAGCGGTGTTTGCCATGGCGTTGACCGCGACGAGGTCGAGGATACCGTCGTTGTCGACGTCGCCCAGGGCGGTGTCCGATGGGCTCGCTCCGGTGGCGTAGTCCACGGGGGGCAGGTAGCGCTGGTTTCCCAGCACGATGGAGACGGTGTCGTCAAACCGGTCGGCCGTGGCGGCGTCCATCATGCCGTCGGCGTTGAAGTCGGCCAGGACGACGCTGGCGGCGTAGTCGCCGACGGGGTAGTTCACGGCGTCGCCGAAGGTCCCATCGCCCTTGCCGCGGAGAATGGAGATGTTGTCGCCGGCTTCGTTGGCCGTCACGGCGTCGGGGATGCCGTCGCCGTTGATATCGCCGAGGAAGACGGAGGAGGGCCATCCGCTGGTTGCATAGGCCGCCTGGGCGGCGAACGCGCCGGTGCCGTTGCCCAACCGGACGGAGATCGTGCTGTCGTACCGGTTGGCCACGACGAGATCGAGGTCGCCGTCGCCGTCCAGGTCGCCGAGGTCCACGGAGGCGGCCCCGTTGCCCATGGCGTAGTCCACTCGTCCGGCGAGGATGCCGTGGTGGTTGTTCAACCACACGGAGGCGGTCGCGTTGCCGCGGTTGGCGGTCACGACATCGGGGAACGTGTCGTTGTTCACGTCGCGCAGGGTCACGTCGGCCGGATTGAGGTCCACGTCGTATTGCACCGGCGTGCCGAATGTTCCGGCCGGTACGCCGAAGTAGACGGAAATGGTCCGTTCGCCCGTGTTGGCCACGACCAGGTCGGGATAGGTGTCGGCGTTCAGGTCGGCGACGTCGAGCGACTCGGGCGCCAGGCCGGTGGCGTATTTCACCTGGGTCGCGTACGTGCCGTTGGCGTTGCGCAGCAGGACGGAGATCGTGTTATCGCCTCGGTTTGCCGTGAGCAGGTCGAGTCGGCCGTCGCCGTTGGCGTCGGCAATGATGACCTTTTCGGGACTCGTGCCGACGGTATGGGTTGTCGGTGTGTGGAAGGCGCCGTCGCCGCGGCCCAGCATCAGGGAGACCGTGTTGCCACCGACGTTGGCGACGGCCAGGTCGACGAAGCCGTCGCCGTTGACGTCCGCCGCGGTGATCGAGACCGAATTGTCGCCGACGTCGTACGTCACCCCCGGGGCCATGCCGAAGGGGTTGGGAATATCGCTTACGGCCAGCAGGGTCCGCTGCTCAAGCGGCTCGGCGGCCAGTCGGCGGGCAGAAACCGTCGACCGGCGGGTGGTTCGGGCGGAGGGCCAACGGCAAGCGAGTGGAAGCCACATGGCATACCTCGTGTGGGTAGGGACCGACCATGGGCGGGATGCCCATAGAATCCGTACAAATAGATCGACCCCTAAAAACGATATCTTCTGCCAATCTTTCCGGCTCATGCACTAGACGGCCGGCGTTGCCGGTTTTGATACTTATGGGGGATTCAGTTGCCGGGACTGCTCTTCATCCTGATCACAGCGTTCGTCATCCCGAGCGCAGCGTTCGTCATCCTGAGCGAAGCGAAGGATCTCTTTTTGACAGAAGAACTTGAGATGTCCCGCTTCGCTCAGCACGACGGCGAAACCGAGGCCGTTGGACTGTCGCTATCGATTCAGACTACCCAGTCTACTTAATCGCTCGAACCCGCAAAGCCGGCTCAAGCCGTAGACTTGGAGCGACGAAGAATAGGTTGTGTGCCGCCGCGCCCCGGCGGGCCGTCGTGGCCGGCAACCGAGGGCCAGCGTGTGCCGCTTCGATCCGCCCGTGCGTGCGTTGCGGCACTGGCACCCAGCGGCACTGGCGGAGCCCGTGGCGCTCAGACGTGCCACCGAGAAGCCAAGGACAGACTTCGATCCCATGGCCACCCAATCCGACATCCCGATCTTGCCGGCGTCGTCCGAGCCCAGGGGGCTGTTGGCGGCGATCGATCGGCGGATTGTCGATCTTGGGGCGGTCGTGGTGGACAGTTTCACGGAGGCGGGCAGTTTTTCGCTATTTGCGTGGCGGATGTTCCGGTGGCTTTCCACCCGGTTGCCGCGGCGCGGCACGCTCATCCCCTGCATGTACCAGATTGGCGTGTTAAGTCTGCCCGTGGTGGCCCTGACCGGCACGTTCATCGGCATGGTTTTGGCGGTGCAGAGTTTTGCCCAGTTCCGGATGGTGGGGATGGAGACGCGGATGGGGGCCGTGATCAACATGTCGCTCGTGCGGGAGCTGGGGCCCGTGCTGGCGGCGACGATGCTGGCCGGCCGGGTGGGTAGCGCGATGGCGGCCGAGTTGGGCACGATGCGGGTGACGGAGCAGATCGACGCGCTGGCCAGCATGGGCGCCAACCCCATCCACTACCTCGTGGTGCCCCGGTTCCTTGCTTGTTTGCTGCTGATCCCGGCGCTGACGTTGATGGCGGACTTCATGGGCATCGTCGGGGCGGCGGTGTTCAGCATCTGCCTGCTGGGGATCGACAGCCACCACTACCTGCAGAACTCGCAGGACTTCGTCGGCAACTTCGATCTTTTCGTCGGTGTGTTCAAGAGCCTGTTTTTCGGCGCGGCCATCGCCCTGATCGGCTGCCACCGCGGGTTCCACTGTGACCCCGGCGCGGAGGGGGTGGGCCGGGCGGCCACGTCGGCGTTCGTCTTTTCGTTTGTCGCCATCCTGCTGATCGACCTATTGCTGGGCATCGTGCTCGACTCGATCTACTTCGCGATTTGGCCCGAGGCGCCCAAGCTGTTTTAACCATGGTGAGCACGCGCACTCAGACTGAATTCCGCGGACAGCCGCTCGTGCAAATCGAAGGGCTGGGGGTGGAGTTCGCGCGGAATCGCGTGCTCCGGGGAATCAATCTGACGATCCACCGCGGGCAGACCGTGGCGGTGATTGGGGAGAGCGGCTGCGGGAAGACGGTGCTGTTGAAGGCGATTATCGGCCTGTTGACGCCGACGGAGGGGTCCGTGTACTTCGACGACAAGAACCTGGCGCGGCTCGACGAGCGGGAGTTGGCCCACCAGCGGATCCGTTTTGGTTTCCTTTTCCAGCAGGCGGCGTTGTTCGACAGCATGACGGTGGCGCAGAACGTGGCTTTTCCGTTGCGGCAACATCGCGCGCTGCCCGACGACGAAGTCCGGCGGACCGTGCTGGCCAGGCTGGCCGAGGTGGGATTGTCGGAGAGCGTGTTGGGGAAGCGTCCGGCGGAGCTTTCCGGCGGGATGCGCAAGCGCGTGGGGTTGGCCCGGGCGCTGGTGCTCGAGCCGGAGCTGATGCTCTACGACGAGCCGACGACCGGCTTGGACCCGATCATGAGCGACGTGATCAACGAGCTCATGCTCGGCACGCGCCGGAAGCACCCGGTGACGAGCATCATCGTGACGCACGACATGCGGACGGCGCGGAAGGTGGCCGACCGGGTGGTGATGCTGTATCCGGCCGGTCGGTTGGGGCGGGACGAGCCGCAGGTGCTCTACGACGGCCGGCCCGAGGACATCGAGGACGCGGCCGATCCGCGCGTCGCGCAGTTTGTCCGGGGCGAAGCCCGCGAACGGCTGATGGAGATGCGCCAAGGCAACGGGAACCAATACGATGGATGAAAACGCGATCAAGCGCCGCGTCGGCGTGATGGTCCTCTCGACCTTCCTCATCGCCGCGATACTGATACTTCTGTTGGGCAACCGGCCCACGTTGTTTCAGCGGACGTACACGCTTTACATCGATTTTGCCGACGCGCCGAGCGTGACGAAGAACACGCCGGTCCGCAAGAGCGGCATCCTGATCGGCCGCGTGACCGACGTGAAGCTGCTTTCCGAAGGGGGCGTGCGCGTGACGGCGGGCATCCACGAAGGCGTGCGTTTGGCCAAGAACGAAAAGTGCGAGGTGCAGAGCACGCTCTTGGGCGACGCGGAGATCCGCTTCAAGCTTCCGCCGGGCAAGCAGGCGTCCGAGGCGTCGATTCAGCCCGGCTCGGCGATCCGCGGCGACATGGCCGCCGATCCAATCCAGGTCGTCGGCGAGCTGCAACACAGCCTGTCCGGCGCGATTAACTCCGTGTCCGATACTAGCCGCGACTTGGGCGAGGTGGTCCGGAAGGTGGGCACGATGCTCGACAAGAACGAGCGGCAGATCACCGAGATCATCGACGAGGCGAACGCCACGCTCAAGATGGTCCGCAACACCGTCGAATTCACTAACGACCTTCTGGACGATCCCGAGTATCGCGACCAGCTCAAGGAGCAGGTCCGGCAGGTCCCGCGGATGTTCGAGGACGCCCGCAACACGATCGCGGACCTTCGCCAGACCATGGAGAGCATGAACCGCACGATGGGCCTGGTGGACGACAACCTCGAAAACGTCAAGCGATTCACCGAGCCGCTGGGCGACAACGGCGTGAAGATGGTCGAGCAGATGAACGAGAGCATCGCGCGGCTGAACAGCGTGATGGGCCGACTGGACACGTTCACCGCGTCGGTCGAGAACAATCAGGGGTCGTTGGGCAAATTGCTTAACGACGAGGAACTCTACAACAACCTCAGCCGGACCGCTCGGAGAATGGACGATTTGAGCAGCCGCTTGCGGCCGATCGTGGACGACGTGCGGATTATCTCCGACAAGCTTGCTCGGCACCCCGGGGCGGTGCTGCGCGACGCCGTGCAGCCGGGCGCGGGCACGAAGGGCGTGCCGCCCACCGGCTGGCGGTAGGCGCCCGCGGCCGGGCGACGGAGTGTCACGGGCTACGTCAGTGCGGGGGAATGGCGCGAGTGCCACTGGCTACGCCAGTGCAGACACACGACCGTCGCGAGACACTGGCACGGCCAGTGGCACACGTCACAGCCAGTGGCGCCCGCTCGGAGCCAGTGGCGCACGTTGTGGCCAAGCCTCACTTTGCCTCGCGCCCCTCCGGCAACGCGCCGCGCCAGCCGGCAGCCAGTTGGCGGCTCAGTCCGGCGACGAGTTCCTTGTTGTCGGGGTCGCGGGCGACGTTGACGTTGCCTTCCGGGTCGGTCTGGTAGTCGTACAGCTCCCGGGCGACGATCTTGTCGCCGCGGCGCCACTCCGTGTAGCGATAGCGATCGGTCCGCATCGTGTGGCCCATGCGGGCGCCGGCGCGGGGGTATTGGCTGAAGGCGGCTTTTTTCCACGGCCGGGCGGGTTCGTTCATCACGGGCGCGAGGCTCGCGCCTTCCAGGTTTTCGGGGATCGGCAGATCGCAGAGTTCGCACAATGTCGGGTAGATATCGACGAATTCCGCGAGGGCGTCGGTCCGGGCGCCGGGGTGTTTCCGACCGGGGGCGCTCAGGATCAGGGGCACGCGCGTGGCGATCTCGAAATTGGTCATCTTGCCCCAGATGTCGTGCTCGCCGAGGTGCCAGCCATGGTCGCCCCAGAGCACGACCACGGTGCGGTCGGCGATGCCTTGTTTATCGAGTTCATCGAGGAGCCGCCCCACCTGCGCGTCGATGAAGCTGGTCGATGCCCGATACGCCCGGAGGAGATTCCGCCGGGTTTCCTCGGGGATGGGCCCGCTGTCGGGCACGTCGGTGTAGCCGCGCAGCTCGAGCGAGTCGTACAGGGCCACCTTGGGGACGTCGCGGGGCGGGAAGGGGTTGCGGGCAAGGGGCATCTCGCTTGCCGGTGGATAGAGATCGAAGTAGCGCCGCGGCGCGACGAACGGCAGGTGCGGGCGGATGTAGCCCACGGCCAGGAAGAACGGCTTGTCCCGCTTGTTGAGCTTTTCCAACAGCTTGACGGCCCGATCGGTGGTTTGCCCATCGTGGAGGAGGTTGTCCGCCACATCGGGCGCTTCCCACGCGGGTCCGTGGACCGTCCGCCGGCCGGAGAGCCGCAGGACCGTGCCCGTGGCGGGGTCGGTCTCGAGTGGGCGCTTTTGCGTGGCGATGCCCTGGCTCTCCAGTTCGCGGATCGTCTCTTGAATCCGCCTACGAATCTCCTTGTCGAAGTGCGTTTGGGCCTTGGGCATCCAGTGGGGCACGCTCCAGGACTTGGGATCGTCCAGCCCTCCGTGGTAGATCTTGCTGAGTCCTTGGGTGTGGTAGCCGTGTTTTTTGAAGTGTTCGGGCAGGGTGACGACGTCGGGGATGTTCGCGCGGAAGTGCGTGCTCAGGTCGTAGATGCGCGTCGTGTCGGGCCGAAGGCCAGTCAAGAGCGACGCCCTCGAGGCGTTGCACACCGCCTGTTGGCAATAGGCTCGCGAGAACACGATTCCGCGTTGGGCAAGCCGGTCGATGTGGGGACTCTGGATGGACGCGTCGCCGTAGCAGCCGAGTTGCGGCCGGAGGTCGTCCACGGCGATGAACAGGACGTTGTAGCGCGGCTTCGGGGCCTCGTCCGCGCCGAATACCGTTTTGGGTAGGGTCGGAATCGCGACGAGAAGCAGGGCCAAGACAACGATTCCGCGACATGCCGAGCGTGGGACGTGAGTCATGGCTTGTGGTCTCCGGATGGGTTGAACGAAAAAGGGAGGAATAGCAGTTGCACGTGCGATAATGTGGCGCGTCCTCCAACAGGTTGTTGTCGGGTAACCAACAAGCCGCTTGCGGCTTCGCAAGGGGGCGCCGGCGCGGCCGGCTCAAATGCGATACGCGCGGATTTGCTCCATGAGGCGGTTGGCCGTGTCGGCGTCGGGCACGTCGTGAACGTCGTAAATGATCCCGCCGGGAAGGGCGCGGTGGGCAAGCTTCTCGGCGAACGTGGGATAGTCGGCCGTGACGAGCAGGGGCACGTCGGCCGTGCGCGTGCGGAGGTCGTCCACGACGTCGATCGCCCGGGGAAGCCCCCGGTCGTTGAACATCGCGATGGCCTGGACTCCCCGCACGCTGGCGGCCGCCTCGCAAAGGCGCCGCCCGTTGGCGTGGACGTGCAGCACGCCGCCGTCGTATCGGCCGAGGATCCGCTCGACCGGCTCGCGGCCCCACTGCTCGAAAAACGCCACCGAGGTCATGTGGTAGGGGTCGATGCTTTCCGAGACCACGCGGCCGGGGATCCATACGCCTTTGTCGCTCGACGTGCCGCCGTCGACGAGCACGTCTCGCGCGAAAAACGCGTCCTGCACCATCACGTTCAAATCGAACGCGAAGTCGATCGCCCGGCGGAGCATGTCGGGATGCGTCTCGGCGCTGAGATATGTCTCGGTCGCTCCCAACAGTTCGAAGACGAAGTTCAAGGCGTCGATGAGGATGAAGTGGCTGATGCCGAACCGCCCGGCCGCGCGGGCGAGGAACAGGTCGAGCTGGGCGGTGTAGCGGGCCATCCACGGGTGGGTGGGATCGATCCGCAAGGCGTCGAAGCCGGACCAGTCTTTCAAGATGGGCACGACCATCGACGAGACCCAACCCGTCTCGGCGTCGCACTGGAACCGAACCTCGCCATCCACCAGCGCTCCGTAGAGCCCCTGGTCCATCTCCGTGAGATAGGCCGCGGGGATCGAGTCGTCCTCCAGCACGGCCTGCTCGGCCAGCAGCCGGTCCCAAAAGGCGATCCGCTCGTCGAGATTCGGGGCCTCGCAGTAGCCGGAGACGTGCCGCCGGCCGAACTCGGCCAGCGCGGGGCTGGGCACGTGCATCCGCGCGAAGATCCGATCGCCCGCCTGGCGGGCGTAGAGCGTCCGCAGCCGCGCGATCGCGTCGGCCGCGTTGGGTTTGTGGGACAGCAACATCATGGCGGGCTGGGTTGCGTCTCCTCGGTGGTCTTCTCCACCGGCGGCGACGGCGTTTCCGGCAGGGGATAACGCTTCATCGCCGCGTACCAGGCCTTCCAGCCGGTCGGGTCGGGCTCTTGGCGGTCTAGACCGGTCGGCGCCTCGGGCACGCCCTGCTCTTTGTTCCACCGCGCGGCCCAGGCGTTGAGCTTCACCACGGCGGCGTCGCGCCGCGCGGACTCGGCGTCGTCGATCACGGCCAGCAAGGCGCGGACTTGTTCCTCGGGCGGGCCGAAAGCGATCAGCGACGCGATTGCCTCGGAGGGCTTGACGTTTTCGTCCAGCAGGGCGTCGGCCAGCGCGGCGTCCAGGTCGGTCTTCACCGCGTCCGCGAGCACGGATTCGAGGCTGGGCTCGTACTCGTCGCGAATGGCCAGACGCAGCGTGCTGGGCGAATCGGTCCGCCCCAACGTGATTTCGATCTGGTCGCCCTTGTCCACCAACGACAGCGGCGCGGACGCGAGAAGCTCCAGGCTCAGTCGCATCAGCCGTTTGCCAATGTCCGAGCGCTCGTCGTCCGAGCGATCGGTCGAGGTCTCGACGATCTCGTCGATCAACTCCGCGAGACTCTGGCCTTTCATCAACTCCCATTCACCCCGGTGCACCGGCAGCGTGATGCGGAAGGACTGCCCGTCAAGCGCGAGCCATTGATGACCCTGCCGGGCGGCCTCTCGCATCCGCTTTGCCGTGCGGGGGTACGTGGCGTCGTTCGCCTGGGAGATCGTGCCGTTGAGATAGACGTTGACCGCGGCGACGAACGCCTTGGCATTGGGGATCACGATCCGCTGGGCCGCGCCGAGCTTGCCGTCGGGCTCGCGGTAGTAGCCGATCGGCTCGGTCTTGCACTTGAGGAGGACGCGAGCGAGCGGTCGGTTGTCGGTTACGAAAATAGGATTCTCGGCCGCCTGGCGGATTTTCTCCCGCTGAAAGTGGAACGGCCAGTCGAGGAACATGACGTCGCCGGCGAGGACGAATTCGGGGAGCTGCTTTGCGCCCTCGCCGTGCTGGTCGCTTCCCGAGTCATGCACGCCGTCGTAGTGGAGCAGGATGACGAGTTCATCCTTGGCCGCGTCGTAGCGCCAGCTCAATCGCTGGCCGTCCAATTCGACGCAGCCGGGTAGGACCGCGGCAATCGCGGCGCAGGCAAGTAGAACCGAAAGGCGGAGTCTTCGCATGGCGTCACTCCTTCTCTCTGGTGGATGAGGCGCGGGGACAGTCTCTCCCATCCCCCCAATCTACCAGATGCTCGCGGGGAGGGGAATATTCCCGACAGGAACGAGGTTGTGCTACCCCGGCTCCAGATCGTCATGCTGAACGAAGCGAAGCATCTCCAACCCAATTCACCCGGCTCCAAAATCCCCGGGGGCGCTGCCCCCGAACCCCCGGGATTATTTGAGGCATGGCTCCGGTGTCCAATGGTGCTGGTGACGGGGCAGGAAGGACCGACGGTGTGCCACTGGCTTTGCCAGTGTGCGAAGGCACGGGGGCCATGGGGCCACTGAATGAACGCGTCGTTGGTTCAGTATTCAACGGGCGCACCCCGAAGTCGGATGTGCCACGATTCCCATGGGGTCAGCGAGATCCTTCGCTGTGCTCAGGATGACGTGCGCTGTGCTCAGGATGACGTGTTGGGATGATGAGCATTTTGGAACAGGTCTTACAGCGGCAGTCGGACGCGTTGGCCGCCTTGGCGGAGGGATTCGTCGATGGCGAGGCACAGTTCGTGGGTGTGGAAGGCGTCGGCCACGTTGCAATGGGACTCGCGGCCCGCGAGGATGCACTCGACGAAGTGGTTGATTTGGGCGTCGAAGGGATGGTGGTGCACGTCGCCGCTGTCGGGCAGGATGGTGGGCACGACGGCCCAGCCTGTCTGACCGGGAAACGACGCCGGCGCCCAGAGCCGGTTCTCGCGGATCGTGCCTTGCGTGCCGGCCAGGTCGATGTTGAACGTGTAGGGCATCACGGCGTCCAGGAGCACGGAGGCTTTGGCGATCGCGCCGCCCTGAAAACGCATGGCGACCACCACGTTGGCGTCGTACTCGTAGTGCCCCTTCATGTTGTTGCCCATCGCCGACAGCTCGACGACCTCGTCGGCGACGAACCACCGCAGGGCGTCCACGGCGTGACAGCCGGCCAGGAGCATGGCGCTGCCGGCGGCGTCGCGGCGGCGGAACCACTCGAACTGACGCCGGCCGGGGCCGATGCCGTGCCAGTAGTCCACCTCGGCATGGAGGATCTCGCCGATCGTGCCGGCGGCCAACTGCCGTTTGATGATCTCGAACAGCGGATTCCACCGCAGCACGAAGCTGACGACGCTTTTGACGCCCGCGCGGGCGACCGCGTCGCGAAGGGCGCGGTTTTCGTCCATGGAGAGGGCCATCGGCTTCTCGATCAGGACGTGCTTGCCGGCCTGGGCGGCGGCGATACCCTGCCGGGCGTGGACGTCGTTGGGCCCGCTCAGATTGACGATATCCACGCGCGGATCGGCGAGCACCTGGTCGTAGTCGTCGCGGATCTCGCAATCCAGGCCGACATTTTGGGCCAGGCGCTCGGCGCTGGCGCGGGTGCGGCTGCTGATCGAGACGATCTGGACTTGGGGGTTCTTTTTCCAGCTTCGCGCATGAGCGTGGGCGACGTCGCCGGCGCCGTGGATGGCCACCCCGAGCTTCCCGTCAATCATGGCGCGTCCTCTTTGTCGTGGACATGTATCTTGACGACAAACGGGCGCATGGCCACGCGAGCGTGGCCATGGCGCCCGCCGCATTTTTGTGGAACACGTATAAAAAGCGTTTCCGGTTGGTTCTACTTCACCGGCTCGAAAAGGAAGTAGTCCAGGCCGAACAGGGTATTCGTCGATTTCGGGTTGATGCCGACGATTTCGACGGTGATTTTGTGGTCGCCCTGCTTCAGGTCGTGCGTGCCCAGCGGGAGGGGCTCGGTGGGATCGACCGTTTCGTTGAAGAGGTCGATCGGCTCGCCGATCTTCTTCCCGTCCAGGTACATCCGCACGATGCCGTAGTCGGGGGCCTTGGTGAGGACGACACTGAGCTTGCAAGGGCCGTCGGTTTTGACCGGCAGCACGAGGTCGAGCTTGTCGCCCTGCTTGGCGCCGATCCACCAGAGGTGGTCGCCGCCCTTCCATTTCTCCTTGCCGAAGGCGTCGAGAACCTGCGTCTCGACGCCTCCGCCGGTCCGGTTCACGACGGTGAACCCGCCGGCCACCAGGGGCGGGGTGACGTAGTAGCCGTGTCGCTCCTCCACGGGCACGGGCCCGAAGGGATCGACGCCCTCTGGATCGAGATACCAGCAGGCGACCAGGGCGTAGAGCGTGCCGCGGTCTTTGTTGGTGTAGTACTTTTCGATGCAGCCCTCGAAGGAGGTTTGGAACGGGATGGCGTCGGCGACGTGCCAGCGCAGGACGGACTGGTGTCCGGCGTTGCGCTCGTCCATCGTCTGGCAGTGGAACGGCCGCTGGAACAGGTTCGGATCGCACCAGGCGTAGCCGAAGTAGTCCTCGCTGCCGGTGCCGAAGGTGGAGGGGTACTTCTCGCCGTCGACGAAGAACTTCTCGTCGCCCTCGCCCCACCATCCGCCCATCGGATTCCACACGTGCAGCATGACGCCGCAGAAGCGGCCGCGGCCCTGGGTGCGGAGCATGACCCAGTCGGGCCAGCGGTCGGCGGGCAGGGGGAAGACGTCGCGGTGCCACTTGGCGTGGAAGTGGCCCAAGCCCTCGAAGGGCCGCCCGAGCGGCGCGTGGCTGATCTCGACGAACAGCTCGTGGTCCAGGTCGTCTTCGTTGAGGATCTCGACCTTCGCGCTTTTGGCGAAGGGCATGTACCAGAGGGCGTAGGCGCCTTCGCCCTCGGTCATGCCGGTCGCGAACGACTTGTAGTGGTTGATGCCCGGGGCCGTGCCGAAGAAGTCGCCCAGGGGGCACCACACGGCCGGCTCTTTCTGGCCGTCCCAGGTGATCCGCAGGACAAGCTTCCGCGCGGCGGCCATTTCCTGCTCGCGCGTGCCGCGGGGCGAGGAGACGCGGATGGCCGTGATCGCCTGGGGACCTTCGAGTTCGAGCACCTTGGCCACGTCGCCGGAGAGGATCTGCACGGTCTCGCGGAACGTCTCCTGGCCCGGCCGATCGGGCACGGGATCGGAGCCCAACTTATCCTGGAAGTAATCGTTGAGGGCCTGGACCGCCTCGGCGTTTTCCTCGACCAGCTCCTTGCTGAAGCTGGGCACCTTCGTGCCCTCGGGGAACGTGGTGTACACGAACTGGTAGTACGCGCCCCAGTCCTTCTCGGCGACGATCTTGCACGACTTCCGATAGGGGATGGGCATGTACAGGTCAAAGCCCTTGCAGCCCTGGTCGTTCAGATCGTAGGAGAGCATGGGGTAGGCGAACGGGGCGTGCTTGCCGTCGAAGTAGTGGACGAAGGGCATATCGACGACCGGTACTTCCGCGCCGTCGATGAAGATCTTCACCTTGCCCTGCTGCGCCAAGGCCGACCAGGACCGCCAGATGCAGCCTGGGCCTTTCATTTCGGCCATGACCTGATAGTCGCCCTCGAAGCGGATCATGTGGTGGCCGTCGCCGTTGGCGTCCCACGCGATGTACTTGCCGGTGGCTTCGTCGTACTTGCTCGCGCGGTCCCAACTGGACCACTGTTTGCAGGTTTCGCCCTTGGCGGGCAGAACGGACAGGTGGGCCATGTCGGTGTAGCGGCCCAGCAGGTCCTTGTAGGTCAACGTCTCCTGGGCGGACGCGGAGAGCGTCCACGCCGCGGCCGCCAGGGCGACCGCCGCCGTCAACATAACGCGATACGAACGTCTCATAACGGTCTCCTTGTTACGGGGGTCCAATCGAACTACTCCACCGGCACGAGGGCCACGCGGTCCAGGCCGAACATGTATTGTTTCACGGCCTCGGGGTTGGCCCCAACGATCTCGACGGCGAGTTGGTGTGGGCCGGCGGCCAGCTTTGCCTGGCCTAGTGTGACCGGGCCGGTCGGCACGACGTGCGGATCGAAGAGGTCGATCCGGTCGCCGAGCCGCTTGCCGTCCAAATAATACTGAACGATGGCGTAGTCGCGGGCCTTGGTCATCAGGGCGTCGATGCGGTAGGTTCCGTCTTTCTCGACGGGGACGACGAGCGTGAGCCGGTCGCCGGGCTTGGCGCGGGTCCACCAAAGCTGGTCGTCGTTGTCCCACTTACCGGCCCCGTGATCGGTCAGGTTCTGCAGCTCCACCTGACCCGGCGGCATGCCCTGGAGCGTGAAGCCGGGGATCGTGACGGGCGTGCGATACTGGACCGGCTGGGTGGCTTCGTCGGGCGCCGGGGCGTGGTTGGCCGTGGCGCCGGGCCGGCCGTACCAGTAGGTCGTCGCGGCGTAGTCCACCTCGGTCTTGCGCCAGTGCCACACTTCCATGTCGAACCGCAGCGACTTGGTGAACGGGATCCCGTCCAAAAGCCGCACCCGCGTGTTGGTCACGTTGCCGAAGTTATTGGGCCCTTCGGCGCGGGGCTGGGCGTGGAACGGGGCCTGGAAGAACGCGGGCGTGCACCAGGCGTAGCCGTAGTAGTCTTCCGTGCCCGTGCCGAAGTGCGAGGGGAAGCTCTCGCCGTCGACATAGATCTTCTCGTCGCCCTCGCCCCACCACGCGGGGTCGCGATTGAGGAGCGTGAGCGTATCGCCCACGAAGACGCCCTGCCCTTCGGCGACGACGTAGTTCCAGTCGATCGCGGCGCGGCCGCCGTTGGCCGTCTTGATGTTGCGCTCCTGGCGCCACGTGGCGTGGAAGTGCATCGAGCGGTCGTCCCACTTCCACGGGCCGCGCCAGACGCCCACCGTGCCGGTGACGGGCTGCTTGCCCAGATTCTCCAGGCGGATCTTGCACGACTCTTCATAAGGCATGACCCAGTAGCAGAGCATCGTCCCGTCTTTTTTGACCACGCGGTACCAGCCGCGGAAGGGGTTGACGCCCACGCCGCCGCCGAAGAAATCGCCCACCGGGCACCACACGGTTTGCTCGCCGTCGAACTCCATCACGAGCACGGTCGAGCGGAGCGCCTGGGTGACGTCTTCCGCGTCGAGTTTGACGGACAGGCAGTACACCGCGCCGGGCTTGGGCGCGGAATCGGAGGCCGGCATGTAGTTGAAGCTATCGCCCGGCTCGATCCGCTCGGTGTTCTCCGAGACCGCCGAGTTGTTGGGCATGCGGAGCTTCGTCGGCTCGAGCAGGTCCTTCTGGAGCTGGTCCACCTTCGCCTTGGCCGCGGCGAGCCGCTCCATCGAGAAGCTCTCGACTTCCGTGCCAGGGGCGTAGGCGCGGTAGTTGATCTGGTAGTACAGCAGGTCCTCGCCCTTTTTGGTCTTGTGGAAATTGGGCCGGTCGAAGGTCACCTTGCAGTGCTTGGCGTAGGGAATGGGCAGGTACAGATCGCGGCCGCGGGCCCGCTCCTCGGAAAGCGGCGGGCCGACCAGGGCCGCGCCGCCGACCAGTTCGTCCACGCGGGCGGTGATGGCCGGCTCGTCCGATCCGTCGAGATACACGCGGATCGTGCCCTTGTACGCCGGCGCGGTCACCCAGAACCGGACGATTGCCCCGGGGCCTTCGACGTCCATGAGGACCCATTCCTCGCGGCCGTCGTTGGTCTCCTGGCGGACGAAGAAGGAGCGGTCGTTGTTGGCGAACCAGCCGGGCTGGTCGGCCGCCTTCGACGCCTGGTCGTAGCTGCTGGCCTGCCGGCACGTGTACGCCGGCTCGGGAAACCGGGCCACGGCGGTCCGGTCGGTCATTTCGTTCAGAAGCGATTCGAGCGTGATGGGATTGGCCCAGCCCGCGGTCGTCGCCAAGACGACCAGGGCCAGCGACCAGAGAATGTCGCGGGTTTTCATTGCAGCATCTCCCGAGGGGCAAGTGGGGTAAGGTGGGAACGAACGCGAAACGGGGCGCGCCCCGCGCGGATGGGGGCGTGGTTGTTTTTAGGGCTACGTTGTCTCTCCATTCAAGGCTTCGAGTAGACGTTGGACGCTGGCCTTCGCGTCGCCGAGCAAGAGAATCGTGTTGGGGTTGGTGTACAGCGGGTTGTCCACGCCCGAGTATCCGGGCCGATCGTCCAGATTGCAGACGATCACGTGTTTGGCCTGTTCGGCCAGGAGGATGGGCATTCCGGAGATGGGCGTGTTTTCGACCAGCGCGGCGGCCGGATTCACCACGTCGCACGCGCCGATGACCACGGCAAGGTCGGTTTCCTTGAACTCCGGGTTGATCTCGTCCATCTCGAAGAGCGTGTCGGAGTCGACCTCGGCCTCGGCCAGCAAGACGTGCATGTGGCCGGGCATGCGGCCGGCGATCGGGTGGACCACGAAACGCACCTTTTTGCCCAACCGCGCGAGCCGGTTGGCGAATTGGACCGTTTCGCCCTGCGCGTGGGCCAGCGCCATGCCGTAGCCGGGTATGATAATGACGGATTGCGCCTCGCGGGCGACCTGGATCGCCCGGGGAAATCCATCCACGGGCGGTTTTTCGGCCGCGGGCGCTTCGAGCGTGGGCGGGGCATCGGCCGGGGCGTCTTCCGGCGGGGGACCTGTCTTTGCATGTATGGTCGCCGCGGCGGCCGGCGCGCCGGAGGCCCCGAGGAACACGTTGCGCAGTCCGCGGTTCATGGCCTTGCACATGGCGTGCGTGAGAATGGAACCGGAGGCGGCGACGGTGGCGCCGCAGGCGATCAGCAGGCGGTCCTGGATGATGATGCCGCACAGGGCCGCGCACAGGCCCGAGGCCGCGTTGAGAAAGGAAATGAGCACCGGCATGTCGGCGCCGCCGACGCGGACGGCGAAGACGACGCCCACCAGGATTGAGAGAACCATCGCGCCGAGCAGGGCGCCGTGGGCGGCCGATCCGCCCAGGATTCCGGCGATCAATCCGCAGGCAACGGCCGAGAGGCTCACGCCGGCCAGGACGCCGTCGTGCTGGGGGAGGACGGTGGGCGTTTGGCGGAGCAGCCGGGCGAGCTTCCCGCTGGCGACCATGCTGGCGCTGAACGTGGCGGCGCCGAGGATCAGCGCGATGATGCCGGCCCCGACGGCGACGGCGGTAAGCGCCGTCGCGTGCCGGGTC
The DNA here is from genome assembly GCA_016931995.1 of Pirellulales bacterium. Lineage (GTDB taxonomy): Bacteria > Planctomycetota > Planctomycetia > Pirellulales > Thermoguttaceae > JAFGDS01. The sequence goes on along the minus strand of JAFGDS010000025.1, from coordinate 11,678 downwards.
AGCTCGACGTAGGACACAAGACACGCGGCCAGGCCGCCGGCGCCGTGTTGGAAGGCGATCATCGTGGGGATTTGGAGCATGTCGGCCCGCATGGCCACGCCCCAGCCGGCCAACGAACCCAGGGCGAACGCCGCGAGGACCCAGCCGGGGCTGAGGACGGGATAGCGATACAACACGGCGGCCAGGGCGCAGGCCAGGGCGGCCACGGCGGTGAGATTTCCCCAGCGGGCCCGGTCCGGCGTGCGGAACAGCCCGACGCCCACGATGAGCATCGCCACGACGGCAACGTCGATAATCAGCTCCCAGCCGTTAGTCATGGGCCCGCTTCTTTCGGAAGAATTTCAACATGCGGTCCGTGACGGCGAAACCTCCGACGAGGTTGAAGGAGGCCAGCGCGACGGCCGCCAGGCCGATGGTTCTCTCCATGGTCGTCATCTCGACGGCGAACAGCATGAGCGCGCCGAGGATCGTCACGGCGGAGACCGCGTTGGTCATCGACATCAGCGGCGTGTGCAGCCGCGGGGGGATCCTGAGGATCAGGATATACCCAACGATGAAGGAAAACGCGAAAACGCCGACCATCAACAGGACGTCGCGCATAGTTACACCTCGCGAGGGACGCGCGCGGGACCGCGCGGCGGGTTGTCCGCGGTCAAACCGCGCCCATGCACTTCAGCGCGCCCTTGTGGACCAGCTTGCCTTGGTGGGTTACCAGGGAACTCTTGGAAATCTCGTCGTCCATGTCGAGCGTGTCGAGCCCCTTTTTGAAGAGGTTCTCGACGTAGTGCAGCATGTTGTTGGCGTAGAGCCAACTGGCGTGGACCGGCATGGAGCCGGGGATGTTCCAGTAGCCGATGATCGTGACGCCGTGTTTGACGGCCTCGCGGCCAGGCTGCGTCGCGGCGCAGTTGCCGCCCTGATCGACGGACACGTCGACGATGACCGAGCCGGGCCTCATGCCGGAGAGCATCTCGTCGGTGATGAGCACTGGCGCGACCTCGCCGGGAACCAACGCGCTGAGGACCACGATGTCGGCCTCGGCCACGAGCGGGGCGAGGGCCTCGCGCTCCTTTTGGAGCCAATCGTCCGGCAGGGCCTTGGCGTAGCCGCCCTCGCCCATGGCCACCTCGGGCGGAACGTCGAAGCCGGCGACCTTGGCGCCCAGGCTGTCGGCGCCCTTCCGGGCGTCGGCGCTGATGTCCACCGCCTGGATCGATCCGCCGAGCCGTTTGGCGGTGGCGATCGCCTGCAAGCCGACCACGCCCGCGCCGACCATGAGGAACTTGGCCGCCTTGGTGGCGCCGATCGCCGTGCCGATCAGGGGGACGAATTTCGGGAAGGCGTTGGCCGCCATGAGGACGGACTTGTAGCCGGTCACGGTGCTCATCGAGGTCAGGGCGTCCATCCGCTGCGCGCGGGGGATCCGGGGGATGCCGTCCATCGTGAAGGCGGTGATATTGCGGTCGCGAAGCAGGAGGACCATGTCGCGATGGCCGGGCGCGGCCGGGTGCAGGAACGTGAGCAGGATAGTGCCCTCGTGCATCATCTCGACTTCGTGTTTTCCGGTGTTTTTGTTCTGGCAGGGCTGCTTCACCTTGAGGATCACGTCGGCCTTGTCGAACAGCTCTTGCGCGTCCTGGACGATCTTGGCCCCGGCCTGGGCGTAGGCCTCGTCGGGCTGGGAGATCCCGTCGCCGGCGGTGGATTGGACGAGGACTTCGAACCCCATTTGGACGTATTTTGCCACCGTTTCGGGGATGGCGGCCACGCGTTGTTCCTTCTCCAGAATCTCCTTGGGGACCCCGATGATCATCTCTTCACGTCTCCTGCGCAAAACGGGGGCGGCGCGGTCGCAATCGGCCGCCGAAAATGCCATTTCAACACACGCTCCCGGCGTGTGCAAGGGGGGAGAAGAGTATCGCCCGATCGTGGGTCGAGGCCGCCCCGGAAGCGTGGCGGGGGTACCACTGGCTTCGCCAGTGCCCGGGGGATCAGGAAGGAAAAGCACTGGCAAAGCCAGTGGCACACACGGCAACGCCGACACCGCCGAGGGCGGCGGTGCCACACCGACACCGCCGAGGGCGGCGGTGCCCCACACCGCGAAAGACTTCACTCGCCGCTTTGCGTCTTGGTGGGCCAGAAGCGGTACGTGTAGAACGCGCCGAAGATGGTGAGGAACGCGCCCCACCACAGATCGACGTGCAGCTTCTCGTAGAGGACGATGCCCTCGGGCGGATAGAACAGCCCCCAGACGCCGCAGCCCAGGATCAGCACGCCGTACACGGCGAACAGGGCCCCCACGAAAAACCAGATCGTGATGGTGTGTTGAGGTTTGTCACTCATCGATTATTCCATTTTCTTACCAGAAGATGATGTTCAACGCGACACACACGGCCAGGAGCACGAAGCCCCAGAGGGCTGGCTTTTTGTAGAGCGGCAGGTGGGCCTGCGAGGGAATATCCGTCTCGCCGAAGCAGAGGTTTTTGAGTTCCGCGACGGGCTTCGGCGTCGTGAACAGGCTCACGCCCACAACCACGATCACCGTCACGGCAAAGGTCCACACGGCCATCCAGACATTGGCCGGGATGTCCTTGGTCTGCTCGGAGAACGTGAGGTACCAGAGGTGCTGCGGATTCATTTTGTCTATGTTCCACACGCCCAGGTCATTGTAGTCCTTCGGGAACCACGTCTTATAGACTTCGGGATCGGCCGGGAACCAGTGGACGAACAGGTACATACCGAGGCAAACCAGCGTTCCAGCCAGCAATCCGAGGAAGGCGGCCGGCGCGGTGGCCCGCTTCCAGAACATGCCCAGGATGACGGGCACGAACAAGGGCACGATGAACATCACGAACAGCAATTGCGAGAGCGACATGATTGTCGCGAAATGGAGACACACGTAGGCCCCGCCGATGCTGATGAAGATGCCCAACAGCGAGCACACGCGGCCCATGAAGACGTAGTGCTTGTCGCTAGCGTTGCGGTTGATGAGCGGGCGATAGACGTCGTAGGTCCAGACCGTGGCGAACGCGCTCACGTTTCCAGCCATACCGGCCATGAACCCTGCAATCAGCGACGTCACGCCCAGGCCCAAGAGGCCGGGGCCGCAGTAGCGCGTCAGCAGCAGCGGGAGTACGCAGTTGTAACTGTATGCATCTCCTGAGACGACTTTCGGGTCGTTCTCTCCCAAGAGGGGCTCCTCCAGCACGGCCAGAGCCAACAGCCCGGGCAGAATCACAATGATCGGAACGAACATCTTGAAGAAGCCGCCGATGATTGTCCCGTTCTGGGCGCTGGCCAGGTCCTTGGCCGAGAGCACTCGCTGGACGACGAGGAAGTCGGTGGTCCAATAGCCAAACGAGATCGCCAGTCCCCAGCCTAGCACGATGGCCGCCCAGTGCATTCCGGCCGGGTTGGTCGCCGCGTCTCCCATGCCTCCCCACATCGAAATGTAGTCGGCGGCCTTGGCGGGGATATCCGGATGGATCGTGGCGACGTTCTCCTGGATCCGCTTGACCATCCCGTCCCAGCCGCCCGTCTCGATCAGGCCGACGACCGGCACCATCAGGAACCCGAACCAAATGAGGAAGAACTGGAGCACTTCGTTGAAGATGGCCGAGAGCAGGCCGCCGGCCGCCACGTAGAGCGCGACGGTGATCGAGGAAACCCAGATGCTGAAATTCAGGTCCCAGCCCAGGATGACCTTCATCACGATGGCCATGCCGAACATATTGATCCCGCTCATGAAGAGCGTCAGGAACAGGAACGAGATGCCCGACAGGCAGCGCGGGGCCTCGCCGTAACGCAGCTTCAGATAACCGGGCACGGAGTGCGTGCGGCAGATATGGTAAAAGGGCATCATCACCAGCGAAAGGAAGATGATGGCCGGAATGGCCCCGATCCAGTAGGCATGGTTCATCAACATGCCGTGCTGATAGGTGCTGCTGGAGTAGCCGAGGGTCTCTTGCGAGCCCAGGTTGGTCGAGATGAACGCGAGGCCCGCGACCCAGGCCGTCATCCCGCGCCCGGCGAGGAAGAAGTCCTCGCCCGTCTCGGCGAACCGCTTCAGATAGAAACCGATCCCCAACACCAGGACGAAGTACAGGACGATGATCGTCGTGTCCACCCAGGTCAGGGTGACGCCGAGCTGTTTGACATTCAAGGCCGCGTCGGCGGCGCCGAGAATCGGTTCAAACATGAGTTTCGCGAGGGGTTGGGGATAAAGGGATTGGGGATCAGGGATTAGGGACTCGGGGATAACAGTCAGTTTGCGTCACAATCTTCCGACTTCCGAGTTCCGACCTCCGACCTAAAAAAGGCCGCTCGCGGCTTCGCACTTGACTGGCAACCGCCGCGAGCGGGCAAATCTCGGGTTTACTTCAAAACCGACAGCACCTTCGGCAGCACGCTGGCGTCGATGCTGGCGTCCGTGTTGTCGGCTTGGACTTTGTCGAACAGGTACCAGTCCTCGCGGAAGGTCGTCGAGCCTTCCGGCGGGAGCTTGGCCATGGGGCCAAGACCCTCCAGCTCGAGCATCGCCGCGTTGGTGAACGTCTCGTACGAGCAGCCGTGGTCCGGATAGGTCGCGCCTTCCTGGCGCACGACCTTTTTGACGTACAGGTGCCCGCCGCGGAGGTACGCGCCCCAGTTTTGGCTGTTGCTCAGACCGATCTTCTGCGGATTCGTGGCCTTGGGGTCCTGGTTCAGGACGATGTACTTCCGCGTGAACACCCAGCGGGGATCGGCCAGGTTGGTGTAGGACCAGAGCACGAGGGTCCGCACGGGCAGATAGAACCGCTTGTCGATCACCTGACCCGGCGTGTCGGGGATGTCGGGGTGCGGCGAGTACGGTTCCTGCGGGAAGATGGCCTTGCCGCCGGGCGCCATTACCGTGAGCGTCCAGGGCGCGACCTCGACGTCCCAGAGGTTGCGGTTGACGAGCTTGTGGACGAGGGTCACGTGCGAGTCGGTCGGATCGAGCGTGATCTCGATCTCCTTTTGCATGCCGTTGTCGGTCTCGATGGGCTGGATCAGCCGCACGGTGTTGCCGCGGCGGACGGCCTCGACTTTTTTGCTGTCCGGATGATAGGAGCGGGGCTTCGCCTCGGGAGCCAGCCACAGGCGGTGTCCGCCGAAGGCCAGCCATTCCTCGGAGTCCGTCTTGCCCATCTGCTCCGGGTCCTCGAAGAACTCGTTCTCCTTGCCAACGAATCCGTAGCGGATCACCCGCGGGCCGACGTCGGTCGTGAGGATCAACTCGACGGCGTCGTTGGCGACGCGGAGGCAGTTGTCCCAGCCGCCGTACTTGACGGTTTCAATCTTGGGGCCGGCGGCGCCGGCTTGCGACGTTGCGAAGGATGCCATCATCACCACGGCCGCCAGGGCCGTCCACCAGAGAACTGAGTTGCGCATTGTTCGCGACCCTCCCATTCCACGCGTTGGTTGAGTGCAAAAGCCGAAATATCCTGCCGCGGGACTTTCCGAAAGTAGAACGGCTGGCCCCGGGGTTGTCAATACACGGGGGAACGAGTTCCCGCGGGGCGCCACTGCTGGCTTATCCAGCAGTGCGATCTTGCCGGAAAATTCGTTTCCACACTGCTGGACAAGCCAGCAGTGGCACCCTCTGGCCCCCGTCATCCTGAGCGAAGCGAAGGATCTGGCCGACGGACGAGATTCTTCGCTTCGCTCAGAATGACCGCGATGGTGGCGTCAAAATCCCTCCAAACCCGCTTCTTTTATCCGCCGGGCCGCTCGATGCCGAACGGAAAGGTCCTCTGCGGGTCGCTGGTCCGGTCGGGATCGAGTTCGGTGAACAGCAAACTGGGCTGAATATCCGTGTTGTCCTGGTATTTCCGGCTTACGTACTCGGCGATGGGACCGCGGATGTCGTGGTAGAAGATCTGGCAGATGGGCACGCCGGCGTAGATCCGGATGGGCCCCACGGCGAACATCTCGAGGGTCCAATACCCGCGGAACCCCACGTCGCCGAAGCCCGCGGTGACGTGGACGAACAGTCCCAGCCGCCCGACGGAGGAGCGGCCCTCGATCATCGGGACGAGCTTGTGGGTTTCCGTCCGTTCGACGGTTCGACCCAGGTAGAGCTGGCCGGGATGCAGCACCAACCCTTCCGGCGGAATCAGGATCCGCCGAACCCGGCTGGGCTTGCGCATGTCCAGCACAACCTCTTCGTAGACCATCAACTCGCCGTAAAGCGCAAGGTTGTAGCTGTTGGGATTGAGCCGCGCGGGGTCAAACGGGTCAATGATGATGTCGCCGCCCAGCCGCGCCTGGATCTCTTGCCCGGATAGAATCATGGCTAAAGGGTCTCGACTCCGATTCGAGGACACGCGTCGGCGAGAGGGCAGACGTCGCACTTGGGTTTTCGGGCGGTGCAGTAGTCGCGTCCCAGGCGGATCATGCGGTGACTGAAGACGACCCACTCCTTCTGGGGAATTCGCGCCATCAGATCCTGCTCGACGCGGACGGGATCCTTTTGGTCGGTGAGCCCCATCCGCCGGCTTAGCCGCCCGACGTGCGTATCGACGACCACGCCCGAGGCGATCCCAAAGGCCGTGCCCAGAATGACGTTGGCGGTTTTTCGGCCGATGCCGGGCAGGGCCACGAGGGCGTCGATGTCCCGGGGGACCTGGCCGTCGTACTGTTCGACCAGCGCGCGGCAGCAGCCCTGGATGTTCTTGGCCTTGTTGCGGAAGAAGCCGGTGCTCTGGACGTCGCGTTCGAGGGCCGCGATGGGCGCCGTGGCGTAGTCGGCGGCCGAGGGGTACTTTTTGAACAGGCCGGGCGTCACTTTGTTGACCCGCTGGTCGGTGCATTGGGCCGAAAGGATCGTGGCCACGAGCAGCTCCAGCGGCGTGCGGAAATCGAGCGAGCAGGTGGCGTCGGGGTAGGCGCGAGCGAGTTGCCGGACGATTTGGGCGGCGTGCGTTCGGCCTTGGGCAGTCACGGCCATGCGGGTCCCGGACAGGTGCGAATGCCGGGCGCGAGCCGGCCGGTACGAAAAGCCCATCCATCCCCAGTAGAGGGAGCCATTCTCGCACCGCCGATGCGTTCTGTCAAGTGCCGGCGCCGCGTCGTTATCGGTGGGTGGCGCGCCCTGAGGAACGAAGGGCGTGAAGAGCAGCCGGGTGCCACTGCTGGCTTGTCCAGCAGTGCCTTTTCATTGCGAAGTCGTGTCTCACACTGCTGGACGAGCCAGCAGTGGTGTCTGACGTCGTCAACGTGGCGGGTGACTTGTCCCCCTTGCCCACCGCTTGACGGGGCGCGCCGCCCCCCCTACGATGAATCATGGTGCGCTGGTGGCCGCGAAGAGTGCCACTGGCTTTGCCAGTGCCGCGGGGGCATTGTGTTCGCGCACTGGCGGAGCCAGTGGCACACAAACGCACTGGCGGAGCCAGTGGCACACAAGGAGCCAGTGGCACGCGCGCCGCGTTCGCCGCCGACAGGGATTTTGCATGAACGAGCCTCCGATGCATGCGCCGAGAGACGGGGAAACGTCGGGTACGGAGGAGTCGTCTCCCGCGCCGCGGGAGCGCTCCGCGCCGATCGGCGACGTGAAACCGGAGCACGAGGGGCCGGCGGGGTCGGTCGTGGATCTTCCGCGGATCGAAAGGGCGGTTCGCGAGATCCTCGCCGCGGTGGGCGAGGATCCGGATCGCGAGGGCTTGCGCGAAACGCCGATGCGCATGGCCCGGATGTACGCCGAGCTTTTCGCCGGGTTGCACGAGGACCCTCGCGTTCACCTCCGCAAGTTCTTCACGGAGAAGTACGACGAGATCGTGCTGGTGCGCGACATCAGCTTCAACAGCACGTGCGAGCACCACATGCTGCCGTTCATGGGGAAGGCGCACATTGGATATTTGCCGGACGGGCGGGTGGTGGGGTTGAGCAAGCTCGCCCGGGTGGTCGAGGTCGTTGCCCGGCGGCCCCAGGTGCAGGAGCGGATGACCGAAACGATCGCGAACCTGCTGATTGAGGAGTTGCAGGCCAAGGGCGTGGCCGTGGTGATCGAGGCCGTGCACACGTGCATGGTGGTTCGCGGCGTGCGCAAGCCGGGAGCCGTGTGCGTCACGTCGGCCGTCAAAGGCGCCTTCCGGCGGAAGCTCTCGACGCGCGCGGAGATCATGACGCTGATCTTCGGCGACCGATCCAGGGCGGGAATCACGTAAGCGAGGTCCATGGAACAGCTCGACCATCAACGCGAGCGGATTCAGGAGGATCTGCGAGGGCTGGTCGCCGGCGACGTTCGCTGCGATGAGATCTTCCGACAGCTCTACGCCAGCGACGGAAGCATTTATCAGATCCGCCCGCTGGGCGTGGTCCGGCCTCGAACCACCGCCGACGTGGTGGCCACCGTTCAATACGCCGCCGACAAGGGCCTGCCGCTGCACGCCCGGGGCGCCGGCTCCGGCTCGGCCGGCGAGTCGCTGGGGCCCGGGCTGGTTGTCGATTTCTCGACTTATTTGCACCGCGTTTTGGCGGTCACCAGCGAGACGGTTTGCGCCCAGCCGGGCACGGCGATCGAACGGCTCAACGCGCAGTTGCGCCGAACGGGGCGCCACTTTGGCCCCGATCCGGCCAACGCCGCCGTCACCACGCTGGGCGGCATGATTGCCATCGACGCCGCCGGCAGCCGCTGGCCCAAGTACGGTTCCGCCGGGCAGCACGTGCGGCGGATGCACGTGGTCCTGGCCGATGGGCGTCTCATCGAGGCCGGCCGCGAGCCGCTCGACCAGGGCGCCAGCACGGATCCGGATCCGGCGAAACGCGACCTGATCGATCGGCTCGTCGCGGTGGCGCGGGCCCATCGCAAGGCGATCGAAGCTGGGCGATCGCAAAGCCCCATCAACCGCTGCGGCTACCATCTGGACGGGATTCTGACCGACGAGCATTTCCATCTCGCCCGGCTCTTGACCGGTTCGGAAGGGACGCTTGGGCTGTTCGTCGAGGCGACCGTGGCGACGCAGCCGCTGCCGGCCGCGCGGGGAGTGACGCTGCTGCTGTTCGACACGTTGGAGCGGGCCTCGCGGGCCGTGCTCGACGTCTTGCCGCACGACCCTTGCGCGTGCGATCTTTTGGACCGGCGGTGTCTGAGCCTGGCGTGCGAGGCCGATCCGCGGTTCGACGAGTTGATTCCACGGGAAGCCGAGGCCGTGCTCGTTGTGGAACACGACGGCGATCGGGAGTCCGACGTGCGCGCCAAGTTACAGGGGTTGGTGGACGACGTCCGACACAAGCGCCGGCTGGCCTTTGGCGCGAGGCAGGCCGTGGAGCCGGGCGACGCGGCGCTCTTCTGGCAACTCGCCTCGCGGATTCAGCCGGTCGTCGGCCGGTTCGAGGGCGGCAGCCGGCCGGTGCCCGTGGTCGAAGACGTCGCCGTCGCGCCGGCTATCCTGCCCGAGTTCATCGTCGAGGTCCAAAATATCTTCAAACGGCACCAGATAACGTTTTCTCTTTCGTGCCACGCGATCCAGGGCGGATTGCATCTGCAGCCGTTCCTCGATCCGACGGACTCGGGGCAGGTGGACGTCATGCGCCGCCTGGCCGAGGAACTGTACGACGAGGTTCTGCGCCGCGGGGGCACCGTCAGTGGCGAGCACGGCTGTGGGCTGAGCCGCACCCCGTTCGTCCGCAAGCAGTACGGCCCGCTGGCGGACGTGTTCGAGGAGGTCAAACGGATCTTCGACCCGCGGAACATCCTCAACCCGGGCAAGATCGTTGGCGGTCCGCCGGATCAGCTCGTCGAGGATCTTCGTCCGGCGCTTCCTCGGCCGGAGCCGGTCGGACCCGAGACGGCTGGCGTGGAAGTCACCGAAGGCGAGGCGGTTGCTCCCTTGCGCGACCTGGTGGAGTTGCAATTGAATTGGGAGCCTGCCCGCGTGGTCGACGCGGCGGCGGCCTGCAACGGCTGCGGGGACTGCCGGACGCAATCGCCCGCCGAGCGGATGTGCCCGCTGTTTCGCATCCTTCCGGCGGAGGAGTCGTCGCCCCGGGCGAAGGCGAACCTCATCCGCGCCGTCCTTTCCGGCCAGATGGAACTGGCGAGGCTCACGTCGGACGAGTTCCGGCGGGTCGCCGATTTGTGTTTCCATTGCCACATGTGCGTCGAGGAGTGCCCGGCGCGGGTGGACGTCCCGCGGCTGATGACGGAAAGCAAAGGGGCCTTCGTGGCCGGCAAGGGGCTCTCGCTGGGCGACGCGGTGATGGTCCATCTCGACGTGCTCTCCCGCGTGGGGAGTTGGTCGCCCGGGTTGGCCAATTGGGCGTTGGGTAACCGGCAAATGCGATGGTTGCTGGAAAAGACGCTCGGCATTGCCCAAGGGCGGAAGCTTCCGCGGGTGGCCGCGTGCAGCTTCCTGCGGCGCGCCGTGAAGCGGCGTCTGACCAAGCCGCGACGCCATCGCGACGAGAAGATCGCCTATTTCGTGGATACGTACGCCAATTACCACGATCCGCAACTGGGCGAAGCGCTCTTGGCCGTGCTGAAGCACAATGGCGTGACCGTCTTTGTTCCGGCCGACCAGAAGCCAGCCGGGACCGCGGCCTTTGCCACCGGGGCGCTGGACGTCGCCCGGCGGTTGGCCCGGCGGAACGTGGCCCTGCTGGCCGAGGCCGTGCGGCAGGGTTACCACGTGGTGTCCACGGAGCCGGCCGCCGCCCACACGCTCGTGCGGGAATACGGCTTCGTGCTCGACGACGACGACGCGCGGTTGGTTGCCCAAAACACGAGCGAGGCCTGCGGGTATCTCTGGGCGATGCACGCGCGGGGCAAGCTGCAATTGGACCTGAAGCCCCTCCACGCCACCGTGGGTTACCACCTGCCATGCCGCTTGAGGGCGCTTCGGCGCGGCTCGCCCGGCGAGAGTCTTTTGCGGCTCATTCCGGGCTTGTCGGTGCGGCCGATCGACGCGGGTTGTTCGGGCATGGCCGGCACGTTCGGCCTGAAGCGGCAGAACTACCGCACGAGCCTGCGCGTCGGCTGGCGGATGATTTCGGCGCTGCGCGATCCGGGCATCCAATTTGGCGCCACGGAGTGCAGCGCGTGCAAGCTTCAGATGGAGCAGGGCACGACGAAGCCGACGGTCCATCCGATCAAGCTCTTGGCCCTGGCGTACGGCCTCATGCCGGAGATCGAGGCCCTGTTGACCACACCCAGCCACCCACGATTGGCGACGTAGATGAACAAGACGCCTTCGGATCCTTCGTCTGGCCAGCCCTGGTATCGCGAGGGGCTTGCCTTCGCGTGCACGGGTTGCGGGCAGTGTTGCACGGGCGACCCGGGCTACGTGTGGGTCAATCAGGCCGAGGTCGAGGCCATCGCGGCCGCGCTGGACATGGACGTCGAGATCTTCGAGCGGGCTTATGTCCACCACGTCGGACGGCGGCGGAGTCTGCAAGAACTGCCCAATGGCGATTGCGTTCTTTTCGACGCGGCCGCGGCACGGTGCACGGTCTACGCGGCCCGGCCGCGTCAGTGTCGCTCGTGGCCCTTCTGGCCGTCGAACATCCGCACGCCCGACGCCTGGCGGCGAACCTGCGAGGACTGCCCCGGCGCGGGCAAGGGCCCCGTCATTCCGCTGGAGGAAATGGAAGCCCTGCGGGGGTTGATCCAGATCTAGAGCCCTCTCAGAACCCTCGTCTAAACCGCCCTGTGGCACAGC
>JAFGDS010000146.1 GCA_016931995.1 Pirellulales bacterium | reverse complement strand
GAATCGCGGGTAAGGGCCATGGGACACCGGACTCATGCCTTGAAAATCCCCGGGCGAAGCCCGGCGTATTCTCGAGCCGGATGAGCCAATTCTTACCGTTCCCCGGCCAGACGCGCCAGGTCGTCGAAGTAGCCCGGGTAGGTCTTGGCCACGCAGCCGGGTTGGCGAATCGCGACGCCCGGCACGCGCAGCCCCACCAGCGCGAGACTCATGGCCATGCGGTGGTCGTCGTAGGTGTCCAGCGCCGCTGGGCCAAGCGCGGCGGGCGCGATCCGAAGCCGGTCGGGCCCCTCGTCCACGCCGGCCCCCAGCTTGCGCAGCTCGGCGGCCAGCGCGGCCAGCCGGTCCGTTTCCTTGTGCCGGACGTGGGCGACGTTGTGGATGAGGGTTGGCCCCTGGGCGAACAGGGCCACGACCGCGAGCGTTTGCGCGGTGTCGCTGATGGCGTTCATGTCCGCCTCGATACCGCTCAGCGCGCCGCCAGCCACCGTGATGCCGTTTTGCCCATACTCGACGCGGCAACCCATCCGCGCCAGACAGTCGCAAAAAGCCACGTCCCCCTGAAGGCTCTCGCGCGAGAGGCCCTCGACGGTCACCCGCCCGCCGGTGATGGCCGCGGCGGCGAAGAAATAGCTGGCGGCCGAGGCGTCGGGCTCGATGGCGTAATCCGTCGCGCGATAGCCCCGCGGGGCGTCGATCTCGAATCGCCGCAGGGCGTCGTTCCGCGCCGTCGCGCCGAACGCGTCCATCACGGCGAGCGTCATGTTCACGTACGGCTTCGAGACCAGCTCGCCCTCGACGACGATCTCGACCGGCGCGGCCGCGCAGGGCGCCGCCATCAACAGGCCACTTAAGAACTGGCTCGACACGTCGCCGGGCACGGCGACTCGGCCGCCGGAGATCCCCCGGGCCTCGACCACGACCGGAGGGCAACCCGTGCCCGCCTCCGACCGCGCGTACACGCCCAACTCGGCCAGCGCGCGTAGCAGGTCCTGGATCGGACGCTCGCGCATCCGCGGATTGCCGTCGAGGCGGAATGTCCCGCGGCCCAGCGCCACCAGCGCCGTGAGGAATCGAACGGTCGTTCCGCTGTTGGCCACGTACAGCTCCGCGCCTTGCGCGGGCGGCCGGCCGGCGCAACCGTCCACGTCGATGGTCTGCTCTCGGGCATCGTGCCGAGCGGCAATTCCCAGCCGCGCGAGCGAATCGAGCATCACCCGCGTGTCGTCGCTGTCCAGCGCGCCGGCCAGCCGCGAACGGCCCTTGGCCAGCGCCGCGCAGACCAGCGCCCGGTTGGTCAGGCTCTTCGAGCCCGGCGGGCGGATCGAGCCGACCACGGGACCGGTGGGTTGGATTTCGAGGGTGTCTGGCGTGGTCATGATAGCGCCGCCTTGAGCCTTCTTCCGAACCCCCCCTATCCAAGCACGTCATCCTGAGCGAAGCGAAGGATCTCGTCGGCGTCGCGCGATTCGAGATGCTTCGCTTCGCTCAGCATGACGGTGTTGGCCAGGTTTGGCAGTAGGCTCTCAGTTATCGGTGAGCGCGATCTTGGCGAGGTGTTCATCGCCGCGGAGGTACAGGGCGTTGTCGGCGACGGCGGGCGTGGCTAGCACCTTCGCGTCGAACGGATAGCTGCCCAGAAGCCGGCCTTTTTCGCCCAGCTCGACGACGTGAACGAGCCCTTCGTCGTTGGCGGCCCAAAGATGCCCATCGGCCACCACGGGCGTGGACCAGAACGTGCCCGCGAGCCGCACCTGCCACAGCACGCGGCCGTCGGCCAGATCGCCGCAGACCAGGATACCCGGCGACTTGATGACGTACGCGCGGCCGGCGTGGATCACGGGGCTCGATGCGCCCGAGTGCATTCGGTTTTGCGCCCATAGCAGCCTCGGTTCGCTTGCCCGCCCGGTCGGCTCCAGGGCGTTCAAACCGTTGGCCTGGAGATAGACGCGCCCGTCGCGCACCGCGGGCGAGGCGACCGTGTGGCACGGGGCCTCGAACGTCCAGAGGAGCTTGCCGGTTTGCGGATCGTGCGTGGTGAGCCGATCGCGGCCCACCAACAAGACGGCGTCCTCCCGGGGCGTCTCGCCGGGCAGCAGCGTGGGCGACGACCAGATGGCCGAGTGGTCGCGCGGGATCCGCCATCGGGTGCGGCCCGAGGCGACGTCCAATCCCGCCGCGAACGACTCGCCCTGGTTTTCGCACTGCACGACGACGGTCGATCCGACCACCAGCGGCGAGCTGGCCATGCCGACGTCGTTCCGCGTGGTGGGACTCTCCAGCGCCAGCCCGCGGTACCACAGGAGATTGCCGTCCAGGTCAAAACAGGCCAGATCGTTCGAGGAGTAGAACGCGAAGACACGGCTGCCGTCGCTGGCGGGCGTGCATTGGGCCACCGCGCTGAAGGGGTGCACGTGCGTCGTGCCCGTCGCCCACCAGCGGCGATGCCAGAGCTTCTTGCCCGAGCCCACGTCGAACGACAGAATGCTCAACCGATCCTGTCTTTCGCCGCCGGAGCACGTGACGATGACCTGATTGCCGACGACGATGGGCGAGGCGGCCCCACGGTCGGGCAGCGGCACGCGCCACGCGACGTTGAGCCCCTTGGCCACGTCGAACGACGTGGGCACGCCCGCGTCGTCGCACGCCGGATTGCCGTCCGTCCCCCGAAACTGCCGCCAATCGGCGGCGCTGGCCGTAGTGGCAACCATTATCAGGAGAACCAGACCTAACGCACCCCCCGCCCGCCTGCGGGAGAGGGGCCGGGGGTGAGGGGATCCCGTCATGTGCCGCGGCACTGCCAGCGCCGTGTGCCACTGGCTCCGCCAGTGCGTCGGTTGGGTCGCGTCATTATCCCAAAGCCAACGTCCTCTCATCGGCATGTCCCTTCATCGTTGATAGACCAAACGGCCATCCACCCACGTGGCCAAGCAATTGAAATCCACGTCGAGCACGGCCAGGTTCGCGCGGCGGCCGGGCTCGACGCGGCCCAACTCATCGGCCAGCCCCAGGACGCGGGCGGCGTTCGTCGAGGTGAATCGGGCGGCTAGGACCGGATCGACGCCGCAATGGGTAATCAGGTTGCCGAATGCCCGATCCATCGTCAACATGCTGCCGACCAACGTGCCGCCCTCGACCAGCCGCGCGGCCCCGTCGAGCGTCGCGTAGCGCCGGCCGTCCACCATGAGGTGTTGTCCCGGCGGCAAACCCGCTCCGGGCAGGCTGTCGGTGATGGCCACGAACCGGTCCCGCCCCAACCGCTCGACGGCCACCCGGACGTGTTTCTCTTGCACGTGGACCAGGTCGCAAATCACTTCGCCCGTCAGGCGCGGATCGACCAGCACGGCGTCCAACAGCCCGGGCCGCCAGGGCCAATCCGGATCGTCGTCGCCGCGCTCGAATGTATTGAAGCAGTGGCACACGTGGGTCAATCCCGCCGCCACGGCTCGCTCGAGTTCGGCCACCGTCGCGCGGCTATGTCCCAGCGAGGCCACCGCGCCGTGCTGGCGAAGCAAGCGGATGAGCGCGTCGCTGCCGGGCAGCTCGGGCGAGAGCGTCATCAGCCGCAGGCAACCGTCCGCCACGGCCAGATAGCGCCGGCATTCGTCCAGATCGACCGGCCGCAAGTAGGCCTCGTCCATGCCCGCCTTGCCGGCGGGATTGATGAACGGGCCCTCGAAATGCGCGCCGAGGATTTCCGCCGCGTCGGACCCCGCCTCGCGGCGCGCCTGGGCGACGTTGCGGCCGAACTGACAGTAGCGCTCCTCGGACAGCGAGGCCGCGGTTGGCAGGAAGCCCGTCGTGCCGAAGCGGACTTGCAGCCGTGCGACGGCCAGGAGATCGTCCACGTCGAGCGCGACGTGCTCGCCCAGGCCGTGCATGTGGACGTCGATGAAGCCCGGCACGACCAGCGCGTCGCCGAAGTCGTGGTCCACGGACGAGCCATCGGACGGCGCCACGCGCTCGATCCGGCCGTCGCGAAGAACGACGATTCCGTCGAGGATTTCCGTCGGCGCGATGATCCGCCCGCGCAACGTCGTCACGGCTGGCCTACCCTCACCAATCAAAGCGTTTGACTTGTTCGTAGACGGCGCGGATGTTCCGCGGCGACATGGCGTTCGGATTGTAGAAGACAACTCCCGCGAGATTGTCTCCCGGATAGTCCAACACCCAGCCGGTCTTCTCCGCAATGCTTTCGGGCGTTTGAATCCAGAGGGGATAGTTCGTCGGGCGGATATCTCTAGCGGAGAAATGCAGCACGCAACGGTTGGGCTCCAGATGTTCCAGCGTCCTGTGGAAGCCGTTCTTGGCAATGGGGAAATGGAACGTGTGGGGTAGGACGTAGCCGATGCCGCATTCAGGCAGCCGCTTGGGATCGTGGCCCGAGTCGTCCGTGCACCGCGTGTGGAGCCACACGTCCAGATCGGGCCGGATGCGATGAATGTGTTCCACAAATCGTTTCAGCAGCCCTGCAATCCGCCGCTTGGACCACGCCAATCGCTCGCCGTCCGACGCCTCCAATAGCGACTTGGCCGTTTCCCGCTGGTACTTCTGCCGCGTGAAAGGGCAGAAGCAGTCATGGGAACACAGGTTTTCAAAGCCGTAACTCGTGACGTTCGGATCGGAGTAATACGTCAATAAGTCGGTGACCTCGTCGAGGCCGAGTTGCCACGAGCCCGGCGCGTCGGCGCAGTAAAACCACGGGCGTTTCGCGCCCGGTTGACCGGGACGGGGGCGCCGTTCCAGAACCCCCGCGTCCGCATAGCTCTTGCGGACCTTTTCGGGATTCCATATTCCCCAGTTCATGAACAGTTGGATCTCGATGTCACGTTGCGCCGCCGATCGGATCACCTCGCGCAAGTACTCTGTTTCCGGTCGGCCATTGACCGCGGTGGAATCCCAAAGGGCGCGCAGCTTGGGATTTGCCACGGGCCAACAGTAACCGTCGTGCTTGGGATCGAAGTGGCCGAAGCTGAGCATCTGGAGGCTCAGAAGGTTCATCCGATTCCGCGCCATCTCATCCAGCAGGCGCATCATGTCGTCGCGAGTCAGACCGCCGGGCGCCGTTGCCTGATACGTGACGCCCACCTGCCAGCCGACGTACTTGAGTCGGCGCGCGGGATTAGCGCGGACCGGCTTGCCTTGAGAGGCCGCGAAGGGCTCGGCGCCAACGGCTTCGGCGGCAACCCCCGCGAGGAGCCCGCCCGACGCGGTCGCGAGGAAATCGCGGCGATTGAGATGGGGCATTCGATCCTCCGAGATCTAATCTCGGCGCCGGCGCGCGTTATTCAACGGCGCCCTGGTCCAACGGTATCCCGCCGCCCAAGGAGTCGCAAATCCGCAGTTGCAAGCTCCACACGCGGGCAAAGGGCTGGGTTTGGGCATTTTGGCAGACCTTCACGAGCAGGATGTTCCGGCCTTGCCGTAACGTCGCCTCGCACGTGTATTCGTCGAACTGCCCGCCGGCGTGATAGACCTCGAAGCCCCCGACGCGCTCGCCGTTGACCCAAATCACCAAGGCACTGTTCGATCCGCAGCGGATCTGCACTTTTTGTTCGCGAGGGCTGTCCAACTCCGCGGCGGCGTAGGCCACCACGGACTTTTCCTCGACCAGGACCTTGTTGAAGTCGATCTCGCCGAACGGCCGCGGCGCGACGTGGTTGATCCAGGACACGGTCCGGGGCTTGCCCTCGGCGTCCGGCTTGCCGGGCCACGACCGGGCGAAATCGAGTCCGCCGGCCTCTTCAGGCGGATAGGCCGCGGCGAAGCCCTTGCCGTCCGTATTGTCCCAGGGGCCGATCACCTTCCACCGAAGCACGCAGCCCAATTGTCGGGCGATATCCACCTTCTCGCCCAACTTGTCGATCTGCCCGGCCGCCCTTTGGATTTGATCCAGGTCGCGGGCGGAACCCAATGCCCGCTTCAACAGCGGCAGCGCCTCGGCCTTGGGCAGCGGCGCGGCTGCTTCGATCAGCCGGGCGATCGCGTCGCGACGAAGCTCGAGGCTCGGGTCGTCGAGCATGTCGGGCAGAAGCCGTTCGGGCGCGCCGGGATCCACGCGGCAAAGCCACTCGTAGGCCAACCGCCGCGCCTGCGGGGCATGATCGGTCTGGCGAACGTAATGCTCCATCGCGGCCGTCGGCAGATTGCCCTGGTCGATCGCCCGCTGGGCCACCACGTCGGCCGCGCTGCCGATCCAATTGGCCGCCAGGGGTCCGGCTCCGTCCATGCCCGAAAGGATCGTCGGCAGCTCGCCCGCTTCAGCTTGGGCAAGCTGTTTCCACGCTCCGGCGGCCTGCTTGCTGCCAGTCCCTTGCGGCCCGACGGCCTTGAGCGTCGCCAGAAGCGGGCCCAGATCGTCCGCCCGGACGGCGGTACCCGCCAACAGGACCAAGACCAGCCACGGGCCGTGGCGGATGCTACATCTCATGGTGGCAACTCCCCAGTGTGCGGCAGGTCATCCGGATCGCAGGTCAAGTCATCCTGAGCGCGGCGAAGGATCCCGTTGGCATAGAACAACTTGAGACGCTTCGCTTCGCGCGGCATCACAGTCAAGGCGCGGCTACGAGCCGGGCTTCCGGAGACGCGTAACGCCCCACAAGCACCGACAATCGGCCCATTGTAGCCTCGTGGGCCCGATGGCGGCAACGGTGGGTGGATGTCGCTACGAGCCCTGCACGGGACAGCCAGTGATGCGGTTTCCGTCGAAATCCCGCAAGCTGGCGTATGGACAATGTACAGCTATATGCTATAATGACATTGTCCATACATTGGAGGAGAGCAAATGGGCACCCATCCGCAGCCAAAGCGTCCGCTGAAGGAGAGCAAGGTTCAGCTTCGGCTGCGACCGGCTCAGAAAGAGGTGATCTCGCAGGCGGCGCAGGTCAAACAAACCACGCTCACCAGCTTCATGGTGGAACATGCTCTCAGCGCTGCCCAGCAGGTGCTTGCGGAGCAGGCGCACTTCGAGCTGTCGCCGGAGCGTTGGGAGGCGTTTTGCGCGGCGATCGACATGCCGCCCAAGGTAATCCCGTCGTTACGAAGGCTTCTTACGGAAAAGAGCGTTTTCGATGGCGACTGAAACGCCTTTGGGCAGGCCCGTGCCGCTTGAAAAAGGCCACGTCCCTTCGCGCTTCGACTGCGGCGTGGAGTCGCTCAATGATTATCTCCAGAAGCACGCGTACGCGAACCACCAGAACCGTTCCGCCCGGACGTACGTGGCGGCGCGGGGCGCGCGCGTCGTTGGCTATTACACGCTTGCGGCGGGCTCCGTCCGTCGTGAAGAAACGCCTCAGCGGATTGCCCATGGCCTAGGGCAATACCCCGTGCCCGTGGTGTTGCTTGCGCGGCTTGGCGTGGACCTGACGGAACAAGGACACGGGCTTGGCGGAGCGCTTCTCAAGGACGCGATCCTGCGAGCGGTGCAGGCGGCCGACATCATTGGCAGCCGCGCGATTCTCACCCATGCGATTGACGAGAACGCGAGGGCGTTCCATAGCCGGTTCGGCTTCGAGCCCTCGCCCGTGCAGGAGCTGCACCTGTATCTCTTGGTGAAGGACGTCAAGAGAACGCTGAGCGCGGAGGTGGATGAGTGACCCCAACGGGACTCGAACCACTTTCGCTAACGTATTTGGTGACAATCGGTTCCGAACGGCCGCCTCGGAAGGCGAAGTAAAATCCGAAGCAGTCTGGAATCGCCCCATAATCTTACCCATTTTCCGACTCGCTGCAAAGCCCTTTCTCATAAGGCTTTCCGCAGCGGACTCTTGGGGATCGTCCCGATCCAAGAAACCCTGTCAAGAGAAACCTTGCGCGCGCGAGGTTTCCCTAGCGCTCCCTACGTTTCAAAATCCGTGATATTTCCGGGAATCTAACTCAACGGCCGGGAACGCCAGAATCTGCGTTTATCATCGCCCTCGTCATTCGGAGGGCGACCCGATGCGGACCAACAAATCGACACTGAGACGCCGGCACCATCGGGTCGCCCCCCTGGATGTGCCGGCGTTTCTTTTGCGCGGCCGGTCCACCGGCCGGCCGCGCTTCTCATACTCGCGGCGTCCCGTCATTACCGACGGCCGTTCTGCTCCATGGCGGCTGGGCGGGATCGTCGAGCTGCCTGCGGGATTCGTCCGGCGCAGGGCGGCGCCGGAGGCACGAGGCCCCGTCAACCCGGTCGCCGGCATGGAGTCGGCGGCCGGCATTCGATGGACCCCCTCCGGCGGTGTGGGTACAATGGTGGCTTCGGTTTGTCGCACCCAAAAGAACCACGTCAGGAGCCAGGACAATGGGTCCCGCGCGCAAGGAGCCGGATCAGAGTACCTACAGCGGACGGTTGGCGAAACGAATGATCGACCTGAGGACGAAGGCCGATTTCTCGGTGGCCGATGTCGTCGAACGCATGGCGAAGGCCGGTTACGAGATCAAGGACATGGCCTACCGTCATTGGGAAAGCAACCGGCGGCAACCCGATTTGGATGCCCTACCCGCGATTGCCAAAGCCCTCAAGGTTCGGATCAAAGACTTGATGCCTGCCCGCTAAGGAGACGAATCCTCACTGGAACAATCTTTAACAAAATGGAACATACTCTATTGACGAGTATGTTCCAAATTGTTAAACTACAAGTGTCGCACCAAACGGCACTTGTTTTGGTACAACCCCGCCCGACCCCGATTGGTGCGACAGCCGATCAGGTCGGTGCGGGGTTTTTTGTTGGTTCTTTCTGGAGGAGAGTCGGACATGTCGCACGAAATCACCGTACACGCCGACGGCCGCGCGGAAGCGGCCTTTGCCCTGACGCCCGCCTGGCACGGGCTGGGCGCCGTGCTGGACCACCCGATGAGCAGCCGCGAGGCGCTCGAGGCGGCCGGGCTGGGCTGGGAGGTCGTCCAGCGGCCCATGGCCGTGGGCGTGCCCGAGCCGATCAAGACGCCCGAGGGACCGGTCGAGCGGGTCCGGTACCACGACATCCCCGGGATGTTCGCCAACGTCCGGTCGGACAACGGGTTTGTGCTCGGGACGGTGAGCGAGTGGTACAAGATCGTCCAGAACACCGAGGCGTTTGCGTTCCTCGACGGGCTGATCGAATCCCACGAGATGCAGTACGAGTCGGCGTTCTCCCTGAGCGGCGGCAGGAAGGTGGTGCTCTTGGGGCGGTTGCCCAAGGTGGACGAGATCGCCCCGGGCGACGAGACCCTGCGGTACGTGCTCCTGAGCCTGCACCACGACGGCAGTGGGGCAATCCGCTTTGGCCCCACGTCGGTGCGGGTGGTCTGCGCGAACACCTACGCGATGGCGTTGGGCGAGGGCAACCTGGCCGACGTGACGACCGACCAGTTCTCGCGGGACGCGGCCATCCGGCACATGGGCGACGTGGGCAAGAAGTTGGAGGTGGCCAAGCGGGCCCTGGTGGCGGCCAACCAGACGTTTGACGCCCACGCCGAGGCCGGCCGCGCGCTGGCCAAACACCGGATGACCGGCGCGGAGTGGGACGCCTTTTTGGACATCATGTGCCCGACGCTGGACCGGCGGGACCCGGACTGGACGGACAGCCGCGCGAAGCGGCTGGACGAGACCCGCGCGGCGATCAAGGCGGCGTACCACAACGAGCGACAGACGCTGCCGGGGATCGAGGGAACCGCCTGGGCGGCGTTCAACGCGGTGACGGAGCACATTGACCACCTGCCGCGACGGGGGGCCACGCCCGAGCGGAAGGCGGAGGCCCGCTTCAACGTGTGCCTCTACGGGGCGGGCCGCGACATGAAGAAACGGGCCTTTGAGACGGCCTGCCGGTTCGCCGGGCTGGCGCTGTAGCCCGGGGAAAAAAGAGGGCCCCCGCCGAAGACTGAGAATCAACTGGCGGGGGCCATAACCGGAACGTAACCGCATTGTAGGACACCGAGTCATGACACGCAACCCCTTCCCAAGCCCCCCGGACGCGATGGAGGCCGTCGCCCAATTCGACGACCGCCGCGTGACCACCGACGCCGAGGAGTGGCTTTCGATCCTCAAACACCTGGTCCTCTGTTGGCGCGAGCATCGGCGCTACCAGTCGGACGGCTCTGCCCGGACGGTCGAGGAGGCGATTGAGGACGTGGTGAGCCACGCCTTTGAAGCCATGGCGTCGCAATATCCAGGACCGTGCAACCAGCACCTGTGCTACCTACTCACAACCCCGTGCGACTGCCTTGGCGAGGTATCATGACCGACATCGAGACCTTCCTGGCCGACCTTGACGGCGAGCTGCGCCCGTGGTGCCGGTTCTGCATCACCGAGTATGAGCCGGGCGCGCGGTTCGAGGGCGACGATCCGGATACCTGGGATGTCCACGTTGACGGCTGGGGCAAGGTGGACGGCTATTGCGGGACCCTCTACCGCCGCGCACCGGCGGGCTCGCGGTGTTCGGGACCGGTGCTCTACCAGAACTGCATGGCCGTGCCGGACGCGACTTTGGAACCCACGAAAACCCAATCCAACGACACGGAGGTCAACCATGGTGAACCTATCCAATGTGGAACGTGAACTGGATCGCAAGGAGAACGGAGGCCGGGGGCCGCGCCTGTATTGGCGCAAGCTCGGCCTGGGCGACGAAGAGCCCGTGCCAATGTGCCGTGCGTGCATCGAGCGGGACGTGCCCGCCGCGCGGTTCGAGGACGACGAGGGCGCCGACCCGAGTCTGCCGATGCACCGGCGGGTGCTCCCGTGCGAAACCGGCGGGGCGGTGTTTTGTTACAACGTGGTTTTTGGCCAGTGCGCATCGGACGAGTGAGTGATGATCGACCACACGAAGAAACCCCATTTTTCTCCCACGCAACTGGACATGCTCTCCCGGTGCGGCGAGCAGTATCGACGGCGGTACGTCGAGGGCGAGGTGGTCCCGCCGGGGATTGCCCTGCTGGTCGGCGGGGGCTTGCACGGCGGGGCGGAGGTGAATTTTCGGCAGAAGATGGACACCCGCGAGGACCTGCCGGCCGCGGACATCGTGGACGCCGCGGTGGAAGCGTTCAAGACCCGGGCGGCCGGCGGGTACGTGCTGACCGACGAGGAAGCCGGTCGCGGCGCGGGCAGCGTGTTTGGCGAAGCTACCGACATGGTGGCCCGGCTGGCGGCAGTCCACGCCTCGAATCAGGCCCCGGACTACCAGCCCATCGCCGTGGAGGAAGGATCGCGGCTGGTGTTGCCGAGCGCCTCGCACGACCTGGTGGGCGTGATCGACCTGGTGGACGAGACCCACACCGTGGTGGACTTGAAGACGGCGGCCCGCGCGCCGGCGCTGGGCGACGTGGCCAATTCGGTGCAACTGACCGTGTACGCCGCCTTCCACCGGGCGAAGTACGGCGAGCTGCCGGCCCGGGTGACGCTCGACGTGCTTACGAAGACGAAGGAGCCCAAGCGGGTGCGGTTGGACGGCGTGCGCGGCCCCGGGTCGATGGCGGCCCTGGCCAACCGGCTGAACGCCGCGATCAAGACCATCGAAGCGGGGGCGTTTCTTCCGGCCGCCCCGGGCGACTGGGTGTGCTCGCCCAAGTGGTGCGGATATTGGCATTCTTGCCCTTACATAGATTCCGAACGCCGCGCGGCGGCAGAGAGGTGATTGATGGCAACGGCGATTCAACCGCAAGACACGGGCATGGACCTCCAGCAGGCGCAGGCGATTGCCGCGCTTCCGCCCGACCTGATGCTCCTCAAGATGGAGAACGAATCCATCATGTCGGTCGCCCGGGCGCAGCCACGGGACCCGATGAAGATCGTCGAGCAGCTCCAGCAACTGATCGACGCCTACCCGCAGTCCGCCGAGGAGGCGATCTACTGCAAGCCGGTCGGCACGGTGCATCAGCTTACGTGTGCCAAGTGCGGGATCAAGTACGAGGTTGTCAAGATCGACAAGGACACGTGCTGCACCGTCTGCGGGGAGAAGAAGCACACGAACGCCCATCCGGTCAAGAAGTTCGCCGAGGGGTTGTCGATCCGCGCGGCCGAGTCGATCCGGTCGATCTACGGCTACACCCGGTTGGCCACGACGACGGAACTGCTGGAGGATGGACGCGCGAAGATCACGGGGGTGATCGTGGACTACGCCGCCGGGAACCTCACCAGCGACGAACGGATTGTTTCGCCCTACTACAAGTCGCGCGAGGGCGGGATGGTCCGCACCCCGGAGGATCGGTTTTTGAACGTGACCGTGAAGGCCGAGAAATCGAAGCTCCGACGGGACGTGATTCTCGATAACACGCCGGGCATCATCAAGGCGATGTTCCGCTCGGCGTGCGAGGACAAGATGCGCGCGCTGGTCAAGCCCGAGGTGATCGACCAGAAGGTGATCCCCGCGTTTGCCGACTACGGTATCACGCCGGCGCACCTGGACAAGCTGGTCGGTCGACCGCACAAGCTCGGCTGGCGGGAGGAAGAGCGGTTGGAGCTGCGCAAGATTCTCAACGCCCTGAAGAACGAGGAGACGACGGCCCGCGAGCTTCTGGAGGGGCTGGACGCCAGCGATTTGAAGAGCAAGCCCGCGCCACAGCCGTCCGGTCCCGTGACGGCCGACGCACTGGCGGGCGCGGCGGCCGAGACGCACGAGCGGCCGGAACCGAAGGCGGCCTCGCGGCCCGATGAAGCGCCCCAGCCCGAGCCGGATGAAGCGGCTCAGCCCGAGCCCGGCAGCCTCGCGAGCATCGTGGCCGGCTACCAGCGCGGGCTGGAGCGGGCCGCGTCGGTCAATGCGGTGAACGGGGTAGTCGGCCAGATCATCGAGGACCCCGACCTGGACGTGGCGTCCCGCGAGGCCCTGCTGGAGAAGGCCAAGGCCCGCGAGGAGACCATTCGCGCAAGCCGCGGCCCGCGGAGCAACACGGCGAAGACGACTGGCGGGAAGCTGTTCGAGACGCGCCCGACCGCGGCGAGCCAAGGACAATAGCCAGCGCGGTTCGGGTCCGGGCCGTTCCCTTGCCCCGCCGGTTCCGGACTCGGCCGCGCATGACCAGGGTGGAGCAAAAGCGTAGCTCGCCAGATTCATGATCTGGAGGTTGCGGGTTCAAGTCCCGCCCCTGGCACTCGGAAAGGAGGATGCGCGATGCCTTACGTCCACAAGATCTGTTCCGCTTGCGACCGCGACGCGGGGGAGCGGTACCACAACATGCGCAAATGCCCGGGGTGTGGACAACCGACGTTGGTGGCTGCCACGCCGTTCCATGCGCCAAGCTCCCACTGCACGCGGGCGGAGAACCTCGCATTGCGGCGAGAGGTCAACCGGCTGCGGAAGAAGTTGGGGATGGGAATCAAGTATCGGGAGTGGTCCAAGGAGAGATAATGAGCAAACGAACCAAGAAGAACCCGGATTCCTTCCGTCGGTCCACGCGGTTTTACTTGGAGTTCAACCGTATTGACTGGAGCCGGTACGACCCGAGGATCGGACTCAAGAGGTGTTGCAGCACCCACTACCAGCTCACCACGCCGACCTGGTCGCTGAACGTCTGGCCGACGACGCTGAAGATCCTGCCGCTTGAGGGCACGCCGCCCAAGCTGAAGCTTCCCAAGGACTGGTCCTGCCACGACCTTCTTACGGCCGCGGACGCCTGGTTCGGCCCGAAGGACGGCGAGTTGCCGTGGGCGGATGCCAACAGCAAAGGACATGTAAAGGAACACGACGAGAAGACGACAGAACATAACCCGGTTCACGCCCAGCGAATCAGGCGGTTCGCGGCGGACTACAACGAGATCAACACGTCGAAACGCGATGAGCGGATCGCGTTGAGAAAGTTGTCCGACACGCAGTATCGCCTCATTGCGCCGACGTGGATCGTGGATGTCTGGCCGGCGACACTGACGATTACGACCGCCATGGGATCGCCGCCGCATTTCCCCCTTCCAAAGGCATGGACCTTACTGCAACTGCTTGACGCCGTGGACCCCTGGTTCAGAAAGAACGCTCCGGAGCAGGGGGCCGAGGGGAACGGAAAAAAGGAGACGAAACAGAAACCGCCGCACGGCTGGGAGGCGGACCGGTATGTGGTTGTGTATCTTGTCGGCACCGGCGTCAGACGCGAGATGGACGTTGTCGCGACGTCGCTCGCTGACGCGCTCGAGATGGCCCAGGCGCGCTATCCTTCCCGCGTGTTTAGTGAAGTGCGCCGATGCGACTTGCGATGTCTGGTTTCGCGGTGCGTCACAGAACAGGCCGTCCAACACAAGGAGAACGCCCATGTCTGAGCGAACCATCACCATCGAGAACATCGGCCCCGTCGAGCGTCTGACCATTCCGGTCCCGGCGGACGGCGGCGTCGTGGTGCTGCACGGCCGCAACGGCGCCGGGAAGACCCAAGCTCTGGCCGCGACGCAGGCGCTGCTGCGTGGCTCGGGCGGGCTCGACCGCCGCGACGGCGCGCTTGCGGGATCGGTGGCCGGGTTCGGTGCGAGCATTGCCGTGGCGAAGTCCACGCGGCGGACGGGTCAGTTGGAGGCCGTACACCTCGAAGGCAAGCTCAACGTGGCCGACCTGGTCGATCCGGGGTTGAAGGATCCCGTGGCGGCCGACGCGCACCGGATCAAGGCCCTCTTGACCCTGACCGGCGTGGAGGCGGATCCGACGGCGTTTGCGCGAACAATCGGCGAGCCGTGGGGCGACGTGAGCCGCACGGCGTTGGCGGCGACCGATCCGGTGGACATGGCCCGCCGCGCCAAACAGGACCTCCAGGAGGCCGCGCGGTTCGCCGAGACCGATCGCGACAACCACGCCGGCCGCGCCGCGGGCCTGCGGGAGGCGGCCGGAGACCTGGACGAATCGGGCCCGAGCGAGGAGACGGCGCAAGAGGCTCTCTCCGAGGCGCTCCGCGCGGCGGACAAACTGGGTGAGCGCCGGGCGGCCGGTCTGGAGGCCCACGAGCGGGCCCGGGAGGCCCGCGCGCGGCTGGACGAGGCGGAGGCCAACTACAGCGGCCCAACCGTGGAAGAGGCCAACGAGAAGGTCGCCAAAGTCGCCGCCGATGTCCAGTCGCTGCGGGACATGTTGGCCAGCGCCGAGCACAAGCTGGAGATCGCCCAGGAGCGATGCCGGGCCGCCAAGGCCCACGCCGAGACCATCGCCACGGCGAAATCGCTGATCGACCAGGCCGGGCGGTGCGCCATTCCGACCGAGGAGGAGATCGAGGAGGCCACAACGGTGGTCGAACGAGCCCGGGCAGACCACGCCAAGGCGGTCGCCCAGCGCGACGCCCGCGAGAAGCTCGGGCGCGCCAAGGGCGCCGCCGCCATGGCCGAGCACGCCGCCAAGCGCGCCGCGCGCTACCGCGAGGCCGCCCGGCTCTGCGACGAGGTCCTGGGGCAGGCGATCCAATGCCAGGTCCTACGTGTCGTTGACGGCCGGCTCGTCACCGACACGGCCCGCGGCGAGACGTACTACGCCGAACTGTCGGACGGCGAGCGGTGGAAGATCGCCATTGACGTGGCGGCCGAGCACGTGGGCCAGCGCGGCGTCCTGATCGTGCCCCAGGACGCCTGGGAAGGGCTCGACGCCGAGAACCGGTTCCTGATCGCCCGGCACGCCCGAGCGCGGCGCGTGGTCATCCTGACCGCCGAGGCGCAGCGCGAAGGGGAACCCGCCGGATTGACCGCCGCGGCGTACCAGGAGGCGTAAGTGAGCATCCAGAGCCAAGAGGAACTCATCGAGCGGTTGCTGCTGGCGTGCCAGGTGGGCTCGGACGCCGACAAGGCGCGAGACGCCGTCAAGGCGGGCCAGGCCATCCTTCCCGGCGACCTGGCGGGCAAAGTGGTGGCCGACCTCGAGCGGCGGAGCGTGTGGCTCCACGGCGCGGCCTCGGCGCTGGCCACTTTCATCGACTTGCCCACGGGAGACCCCTGGCTGGACGAAGTCCTGCTGGGACTGCGCCGTTCGGGCGAGCCCTTCCTGGAGGCGATGGAATTGGCGCGGAACCATCCCGTGCTGCGGGACAGAGTGAGGCGCACGCTGTGCCGCGTCCGGGCGGCGCGGAACTGAACATACCAAGGGATCACACAACACACGGAGGTGGCTATGGCAGGCGATTACCTTCAGATCGACCACGATCTTCCGGAGAAGGCGGAGGTCCTCGGCATCTGCGAACGGACGGGCCTTCCCGTGGATACGATCATGGGCCGGCTCATGTTCCTCTGGCGCCTGTTTGACCGTCAGACGACGGACGGATTTTTGCCACACGTGGGACCGACGGGGCTGGCCGCGCGGTGTGGCGGGGATGGCGATTTCTGGCGGGCGGTCGAAGCGGTCGGCTGGGTGTCCTTCTCCGAGGACGGCGCGCGCATCCCTGACTTTGAAGAGCGATTCGGAGTCTCCGCAAAACGGAGGATACGGGAGGCCACCAGAAAGGCCAACAAACGCGCCGAAGACGAGCAGGGGAAGCGGACGGATGGCGGACAAGACCCGGACCGACTGCGGACGCAACGCGGACAGAGTGCGGACACAACGCGGACAGAGTGCGGACAGAGTGCGGACACGGCGCAGACGGAACGCAGACGCGGCGCCTCCCCAGTATCAGTATCAGTATCAGATCTAGATACTCCTACGGAGTATCTAGAAGAGACTCCTACGGAGTCTCTGTCGAAGTCGGCTCGCGCCGCTTCGACGGCGGGGCCGCCGGACGAGCCCGATGGGGCGGCGGAGACCGACGCCTCGAGCGCGCTCGAGCTGGACTTCGTCCGCCAGTGGAACGCCCTGCCGGGTGTGCGAAAGAGCCAGGGCGACCGGCTGACCGAGGCACGGCGCCGGGCCTTCCGGGCCCGCCTGAAGTCCCGCCAGTGGCGCGAGGACTACCCCAAGGCCCTCGCGAAGTTCCCCCTGCCCTGCACGGTGGGCGACGACTCGTGGAAGCCGGACCTGGACTGGTTCCTCCGGCCGGACAGCGTCACCCGCATTCTGGAGGGCAAGTACGACTTCACGAAGGCGGCCAGCCGATCGCCGCCCGCCGTGGCCCGTTGCGGCCCCGGTCAGCGTCACCCCGCGGATATTCGCGACCAGCCAGGAACCTTCTAAGCCAATGACCCGACTCTCGACCAGCACGCTCCACACGGCCGTCGGCCTCGACCGGCCCGTGGGCGCCGACAAAGCGATCACCGCCGAGCGGACCGCGAGGATCCGCGAGGAGGCCGAGAAGCAGCGCAAGGCTGCGTGGGACCGATTCATCGCCCGGCGCGGCGTCCGGTACACCGAGTGCCGGCTGGCGAATTTTGAGGTCAACTGTGAGCTGCAGCGCGAGCACCTCGCCGCGCTGCGCCGGTACGCGGAGGAGCTTCGTCAGCGCGTCACCCAGGGCGACGGGCTGATCCTTTTCGGACCGAGCGGAACGGGCAAGGATCACCTGCTGGTGGCTATGTGCCGTGTGGCGATCAAGACGCACAACATCGCCGTGGTCTGGCGCGGCGGGGCGAGCCTGCATCGCGAGTTCCGTGAGTGCATCGAGGCGAACGACTCGGGCGGCGGCCTGATTCGGGACCTGGCCGAGGCGGCCGTGTTGTACCTGAGCGATCCCGTGCCGCCTGGTCAGGCGCTGACGGCCTACCAGTCGAGCACGCTCTTCGAGGTGATCGACCGCCGGTACAGCAACTGCAAGCCGACCTGGATCAGCGTCAACGTGGCGTCGGGCAAGGAAGCCGACGAGCGGCTCGGCGCAGCGATCGTGGACCGGCTCCGGCACGGGGCCCTCACGTTTCACTGCGACTGGCCGAGCTACCGCAAGGCCCAGCCAGCCCCCTAGGAGCCACCCGGATGGAACCGCTCACGCGCGTCACGTTCACCGTCCCCGGCGAGCCGGTCGCGCAGCCGCGCATGGCGTTTCGGCCCGTGGTGCCGAAGGACGGAGGGCGGCCATTCGTCGTGCGAACCCAAGATCCCAATCATCCGGTCTTCGCGTATCGCAAGCGGATCCGCACGGCGTACCTGCGCGCCGCGCGGCGGAAGCTCACCATCGACACGCGGCGAGAGGCCGTCCTGATTCGCGTCTTGGCCGTGTTCCCCGTGCCGGAGAGCCGGTACCGCAAGAGCCAGCACAACCTGGTCTTCCTCAAGGTGACGGTCCCCGACCGAGACAACATCGAAAAGGCCGTCATGGACGCGCTCAAAGGCGCCGCATGGGACGACGACGCGGCGGTGGCCGTCGGCGGCTCGGCGAAACTGGAGGCGATGGATGCGACGAAGGCCCGGACGGAGGTGACGCTGGAGGTCGTGCCGCGGCTCGTGGGGGTCGCAGACCTGCAGCGCGAGCTGGAGTTTGTTTTGTAGCAAAGAACCTTAACCCATTCCATACCCAAGGAGGACCGCAATGTCCACAACGGAAGCCGACACCCTGACCCCCGAGGAAGCCGAGACCCTTCGCAAGCGCGCCGACGACGCGGCCGACGCGATTGAATTCCAAACCGAAGTCCAGAACAGGTGCCTGCGGATTCGCAAGCTGCGCGCCGAGTACGCCGGGAAGAAGCTGGACTTCGACGCGGCGAAAAACTGCGCGAAGGAATCCAAGAAGGCCCTGGACGACGCCAACGAGGAACTGAACGAGTTCATCGAGGGATGGAACAACGACGCGAAAAGGCCGCTGTTCGCCGACAAGAAAGCCGCCCCCGACGCCTGGCGCGCGCTGTCCATCGGCGAGCTGGGCTTGCCCGAGGGCCTGACGGCGAAGCTCGTCGAGGCGGACCCGCCGCTGGACACGCTCGGCAAACTCGCCGACTTCCAGGAGGTCGGCATAACGTGGTACCAGAAGGTGAAGGGCGTCGGCGAAGCCGCCAACGGGAAGGTCGAGACGGCCTGGGCGGAGTTCTGGGCGAAGCATCCGGAGTTCTGCGTCTCGCCCGCGACGCTGGGCCAGCCCAGGCGCGTGCGCCTGCGCGAGGATCGCGAGAACGTCGGCAAGGCTGGCGATGAGTTCGACGTGGTGGAGACGGCCGAACTTGAAGAGGGGACGCGGCTCTGGATGGTTGGCATCCGGCCCAACGACGCCGCCGAGTTGTACCACCTGGTGCCTTCGGAGTACGAGGTGGTCGCTTGACGCAACGCGAGTCCGGCTCGCCCGTCGCCTTCCCTTCCCGGGCCCGGGCGGGTCGGCTCCCATTGAGGATCATCCTGCAGGAGATTGACCCATGGCGACGCTGATCGCGGTCTACAACTCGAAGGGTTGCGTGGGACGTTGCGACGCCCGGTGTTACAACGCGATCGGGACGCACTGCCATTGCATCTGTGGTGGCGCGAACCACGGCGCCGGACTGGTCGAGGCGGCCGAGAGGACCGCCGTCTTTGCCCAGCAGTGGCTCGACCGATGGAACGAAGAACACCCCGGGCACGAAGCCACCCTTGCCCCGCCCCGAAAGCCCGCCCGGCCCAAGCCCGATCCGGCACGGCTGGCCCGCGACCTGGAGATCCTGCTCTGCCCGGACTGCCGGCGCCCGAGGACGTTGACGCCGACGGGAGTGGTCTGCGATGCGTGCAACGGACGACTCCGGCCCGTTCGTGCGGCCGACCGCCGCCGGTTGGAGAGGCTCGCCGCAGTGGTCAACGAATCGCAGGCGAAAGAACCCGTCACGACGGACACGAAAGGAACTCCATGCGACGGCTGAATGGTATACCCAACCTCCGCGGCACGTTCGGGACGATCCTGGCCGATCCACCGTGGCGATTCACCAACCGCACGGGCAAGGTCGCCCCCGAGCATCGGCGGTTGCGGCGGTACGGGACGATGACGGTGGGAGAAATTCGAGCCATGCCCGTTGCGGCCCACGCGGATTGGCCGAGCCACCTGTACCTCTGGGTCCCAAACGCCATCCTGCCCTGGGGCTTGGCGGTCATGGAGGCGTGGGGCTTCGTCTACAAGACCAACATCGTCTGGCACAAGGTCCGCAAGGACGGCGGCCCCGACGGCCGCGGCTGCGGGTTCTACTTCCGCAACGTGACGGAGTTGCTCCTGTTCGGCGTTCGCGGCAACCTGCGAACGCTCAAGCCTGGACGCACGCAGGTGAACGTGATTGCCACGCGCAAGCGGGAGCACTCCCGCAAGCCCGAGGAAATCTATGACCTGATCGAAGCATGTAGCCCCGGGCCGTACCTGGAACTGTTCGCACGGGGCGAGCGGGCTGGGTGGACGGCCTGGGGCGAGGAGGTTAGCGCGGCGGGAGTGGTGGGGTGAACAACAGCCTGATAACTCGGATCGAATCGCGCCGTTGGGCGGAGGAGTGCTACGCCGCGGCCGACGACAAGGGCGCCTTCGTCGAGCGGGTGAACGAGTTGCACAACGGCGTTCCAGTTCTCCAGGAACAGCCGAAGCTGATCCCCATGACGGATCGAGAGGCAAGAATGTTCGAGGACATGGCCATTCCCTTCGGGGCCAACGCGACCAATCGCGTTGGAGACGTGGAACTGAGATATCTCCAACGGCTTGCAGACCCGCCGAGTGAACTGATGCGACGGTTTATCGAGGACGTGCGGAGGTACCTGGCGAGCCCGGCAGTGTCGAGGATGGAGGTCTAGCGACATGACCCAACCCGCAATCAAAGCCCTCGCCCCGTGGTTCGGCTGTGCCAGGATGCTCGCCCCAGAAGTCGGCAAGTTGCTCGCCGGATGTCGCTGGGTGGGCGTGCCGTTCGCCGGGGGAATGCCGGAACTGGCCTACATTGACGCGCCCACGATCGTGGTAGGAGACGTGCATCGACACGTGATGAACTTGGCGGCGGTTGTGGCGACGACGAAGTGCCGACGCCGGCTGTCTGCGCACCTGTCGCGGATGCCGTTTCATCCCGACGTTCTTGCGCTCGCTCAGACGCATTGCGAGGAAATGGAGCGCGGTGGTTGGACGTTCGAGACGGCCGACGCCGAGCTGTCCGAGCGGTGGGCCTTGAACTACTTCATCGTGTCGTGGATGGGCCGTAGCGGCAAGGCGGGTACCGTTGACGAGTTCAAGGGCGCCTTGCCGATCCGCTGGAACGCAAACGGGGGCGACTCCAACACGCGGTACCGATCGGCCGTCGGGTCGCTTCGCGCGTGGCATCGAATCCTGCGGCGGTGCAACTTCGCGACCATTGACGTGTTCGAGTTCCTTGCCAAGGTGCAGGACCTCGACGGCCACGGCCTCTACTGCGACCCGCCTTTCCCCGAGACCGGGCTCCCGTACAAGCACAAGTTCACCGAGGAGGATCACCGCGGGCTTGCCAAAGCGCTCGGAGCCTTCCAGAAAGTCCGGATCGTCTGTCGGTTCTACGACCATCCGCTCGTTCGGGAGTTGTACCCGGAGACGCGATGGCGGTGGCGTCCTTTTACCGGCCGCAAGCAGAGCAATGCGGAAGCCCCGGAAGTCTTGCTCGTCAACAGCCGGAGTTGCGAGGCGAAAGACAAGACGCTGTTTTGAACCGCGAATGCACGCGAAAGGAACTCCATATGACTCGATACGCCGAGGCCACCACCGTCAGCGCGGACCGCTCCCGCGCGGAGATCGAGCGGATCGTACAGCGGTACGGGGCGACGCAGTTCGGCTACGGATGGAATGAAGGGGCCGATCATTCCATGGCCGTCGTGACGTTCCGCTGCCACGACCGGCTGGTCCGGTTTGTCCTGCCGCTGCCCAGTCCCAGCGCCAGGGAATTCAGCACGTCGCCCACCGGGCGGCGCAGGCGGACCGCCGATCAGGCCCGGGCCGCCTGGGAGCAAACCTGCCGGCAACGGTGGCGGGCGCTGGCGCTGGCGATCAAGGCGAAGCTCGAAGCGGTCGAGGCCGACATCACGACGTTCGAGGACGAGTTCCTGGCCCACATCGTCGATCCGGCCACCGGCAAGACCGTGGGCGAGGTGATCCGGCCGGCGTTGGCGAGGTCCTACGCCGCACTACCCGGCAAGGCCCAGCCGCTTTTGTTGACGGCGGAGTGAGCCGCCAACGACACGGAGGTTGTCATGGAATCGCCTGAATCCAATCGCGTCGAGCTGCCCCGGCCCAAGGGGATCCGCCGCGGCGTCCAGTGCCCCGAGTGCGGCGCCCGGGAGGGGTTGGCCGTGACGCGGACGCGGCGCGACGAGTTGGGCATCTGGCGGGTCCGCCGATGCTCCGCCTGCCGTGCCACATTCACCACCTGCGAACAGTAAGGTGCTACATCTAGCACCTTTCTTGGCCCGGCTGGCCAAAACGCCTCGCCAAAGGTCCGGTCGTCGCGGTAGGCTCCCGGTTGACGCGCGGCTGGCGGCGGCATCGAGCGCCGTGACCGCGAAGGAACCTGTTTTGCCTCGAACCAAGGAGACCTTTTGCGATGGACGCGAACACCCTGACCGTGCGCTGCGCGGTGGAAGGCGGCGAGACGTGGGAGCTGTACCGGTCAATCCTCGTGCGGGCCCACGACCGCCTGCGGGAGACCGAGGCCACCTCGCCGGACACGCCGTCGGCCCTGTCGGTCGATCCCGAACTGACGGCCCACGCCCAGACGCTGGCCGGCAAGCTCAACTTCGATTTCCAGAAGATCCTGGAGATCGTGCTCATGATCCTCCAGGCGTGGCTCGCGAAGGACGCCCCGCCCGCGCCCGAGGCAACGTGACGAAACGGGGACGGGGGAGGTCGGAAGAATCCGATTTCCGACCTCCCGATCCCCGAATCCCGATCCCCGAACCCCGAACCAAGGAACCTTGCCATGAGACCCGCTTTTTTCGCGTGCTTGCTCGTTGCCGTGTTGTGCTCGGCTGGCTTGGCCGGATGTCCGGGCGACACCTGCCCGGTCGCTCCGGCGGCGCCGCCTCTTCCCGATACCTGTGCCGCCGACGTGTGCATCCCGGAGGCGTGCGTGCCGGAAGCCTGCACACCGGCCACGACAGAAGCCTGCGCCCCAGTGACGGTTGCCCACAAGGGCCTGAGGCATCGCGTTGCGAACCGACCCCGGCCTGTGTTGAAAGCCGCTGGCGGTGCCGTCCGGTTGGGGTTGCGTGTCGCTACCGCCCCCATGCGTGTCGTTGGGGCCGTTCTTCCTCGTAACCAGAGGTGACGGCGATGAAGCGCAAAGAGCGAACCTGCCGGAGTTGCCGACCACCGCGCGGCGCGGTGGTCGAGGACTGGATCGCCCGGCACCGCGGCGCGTGCCTGGCGATCGTGCTGGGGGCCGTTGTGGCCATGATGTCGTTGTTTGCGATCGCCCAGGGCGCGGAGCCCAAGGCGTCCGCCACGCCCCCGGTCGCGCTGTTTGCGCCGTTCAACCTCCCGATGGCCGACGGCGCCGTGCAGACGGCGATGTTCGTGCCCGGGACGACGCCCGGGACCGTCGTTTTGATCCTGCCGGACTTCTCGACGTTCGATCTGGTGCCTCGCGGCGATCCGAACCCGGTTCCGCCACCGCCCCCTCCGCCGCCCATCGACAAGGCGGTGGCGATGTACGTCATCGTCGAGACGGAGACGGTCACGCCCGAGGAGGCCCAGGTCCGCGACGCCAAGGCGTGGCGGGACGCGGCCGACGCGGCCAAGATCCGCTGGGCCGTGGCGGACCCCGACGCGGCCTCGAAAACCTGGCCCAACGTCGTGGCGCAAGCCAAGACGAAGGGCCTGCCGGCGATCGTGTTCGTGGATGCCAACGGCCTGGCGTCGGTCGAGCCGTTGCCCGCGACCACCGAGGCCCTCGTGGCCCTGGTCAAGGCGAAAGGAGGCGTCCAGTGAACGAGTTTCAGGTTGAACAAGCCGGTCGGCTCTACACGACCGGCTGTCTGCCCCGCGAGACCAAGGTGGGCGAGCGGTTCCCGATCTGGTCTCCAGAGATCCCCGCCTGCCCGATCGTTCCGCGCGCGCAGTGGATCGATCAGGAAGGGCTGGAATGGGCCGAGTACGAGGACATCGACCAGGACGGCGATCCGGCCTGCTGTCTCGCTTCCGCCGGGAACGCCGGGGAGTTTCACCTCTCCCTCTGCGGTCGCGAGAAGGTGTCGCTCGACTGGCACCGAGCCTGGATGGATCTCTCGGGCGGTCGGGGTGGCGTCGCGCTAGACACGGCGTTGGCGTACCTTCTCGAAAAGGGTTTCCCGATCAAGGGATCGACGGAGCGGCTCTTTGCGCACGAGGTGTGGGACTGCGGCGATTCGATCGAACGGCTCGTCAGCGGCGTCCAGAAGGGTTGCCGCGGGATCTACGGCCGGTTCATCGGCCGCGGCGGCCACGCGGAGTTTCCCGCGTACACGAGGCGGGACGGCTCGAAGGCCGTGTTCCACGTCCGCGGGACGTGGGGCCGCGAATACGGGACCAACGGCTGGTACCCGGTGACCGAGTCGCAGATCGAAGCCGGGCTGGGCGTGTTCGGGGCCTTCCTCGTGCGGGAGTTCTTCATCCGCCCGGCGGATGCCCTGAAACTGCCCGACATCAAGGCGTGAACCATGACGCGAGTCCTCCTGGTGTGGTGTCTGGCGGCGGCCCCTCTTGGGCCGCTGCCGGACATTTTGCCCGATGTGCTGCCGGACATTTCGGGAGTCGGGAGTCGGGAGTCGGGGTTCGGAACTCGGGAGAGCGGGGAGCGGAAAGCGGAAAGCGGAGGTTCGGCGTCGCGGCCGGCTTTCCGCTTTCCGCGTTCCGCTTTCGATCCGCCGCGTCGGCCCCTTCGGCGTTGGCGCGTCCGCACCCCCGTCTTCACTCGGTGCTCACCATGAACACGATCACGACTTGGGTGTTGGGATTCGGGACGGCGACGTTCGCCGCGGCGGGGACCGTGCTGGCGACCGATGTGCCCTCGGGCTGGGAGGGGGCGGCCAACTTCACGGCCACCACCGCGGTGATCGTGATCGCCGTGGCGCTGTCGGTCAAGGTGGGCCCGCTCCTGTTGGGCAAGTACCACGAAGTGGTCGAGGCGAACAACCAGGCCCTGCGGGCCAACGCCCGGAGCGCCCGGCGGCTGGCCCGCTCGATCGACCGGTTGGAGCAACGGGTCGGCCCCGCACGCCCGTCGCCGGAAGCCGCCGCGCGCGCGCCGCGCGGCGACGCGCCGACGGGAGGAGTCTGACGTGGCCCTGTCGTTCAACGAAATCGACCAGTACCTCTCGATCGCGGACAACGCCGCCTTGACGTTGCCCGACGCGGACTGGACGCTGGCCGGGTGGATGAAGCCGGACTCGCTGGCCGGCGCGGCCAGTCAGTTCGTCCTGTCGTGGAACCACTTCAACTACCTGCCGTCGCTGAACTGGTGGTTCCGCGAGGCGTCTTACCCGGGCGAGGCCGGCAAGATCAAATTCCGCCTCAAGGATACCGCCGAACAGCTCGAGGTCATGTCGCCGACGGCGGTGATTACCACGACGGATTGGCACCACCTGTGCCTCGTCCGCAGCAGCTACACGTTCACGCAGTACGTCGATGGCGTGGCCGCCGGGCAGGGCGTCCTGAGCAAGATGGATGACATCAATCCGTCCGTGCCCTGGCTCTTCGGCGCGGTGTCGGAGTTCGACCCGAACAGCTACTTCGGCGGCCGCCTGGCGGAATGGGCCAAGTGGAACCGGGCCCTGTCGGCCGACGAGCGGGCCGCGCTGGCGGCGGGCGCGGCGTCGTCGTTCTTCCCGCTCGGCCTCGTCTGGCGGATGCCGATGAAGACGGACTCCCGCGAGACGCTTGCCGGTTTGACCGTGACGGATGCCAGCGGCGGACTGGCGGGGCATCCGCCCATCGCGTCGCCCTTGCGGCGTCGGGACGTCGGGCGGACCCTCCAACCGGTCCTGGTGAGTTGACATGGCCATCGAAACGCAAAACGGCGATTACAACCTTGCCGCCGGCGCGACGGTCTTCAACAAGACGGCCGCGGCGGACGGCGAGTACGAGTTCGAGATCGACGTCGGCGACGGGACGAAGGACCTGGCGGCCGGCGTCGGAACGCTCAACGTCACCGTCGCCAACGACGGGCGCGTCGTGGGCGGCGACGGCCAGCCGGTATACAAGGGCGCGCAGACGCGCGTTCAATTGCGCACGGCGAGGATCTTCATTGCCAACGGCGACACGGTTACGGTCGCCATCGCAAGCTCCAACGCCAGCGACACGGACGTGGACGTGACCGTGGTCCCGCGCAGGGTGGTGGACGAACTGGTCGCGGGGAAGCTCCGGGACATGCTGGATGGCACGGGCGGCGTCGTGTTGGAATTGGCCGGACTCCACATTGTGGCCGCGGACCCGACCAAGGCGGCCCTGGACGTCGAAAACACCAACGGCGTGGGCGCGTCCCTCAGTGGAACGACGCTCGGCGCGGAGATCCTGGGCAACGCCGCGAGCGCCTACGGGCTGAAGGTCGAGGCCGGTCTCGATGCGGTCGTCCTGAACACCGCGTGGTCGGGCAGGGGAATCGTGATTGACTGCCAAGGAAAGGGGATCGACATCGCGGCGGACGCCGGCGCGTTGGGCACCGCTTTGGCGCAGGCCATCGCCGATGCCGTCTTGGCCCGCAGCGTCGCCGCGGTGGAAGGCACGGCGCCGGAGCACTCGCTGTGTACGCTCGTGCTCGCGGCCCTGGAAAGCTTCGTCGTGGGCACGACCTGGAACATCTATCGGACCGACGGCGAGACGCCCCACGCGGTCAAGACCGTCGCGACCGATCCGACCGCCAAACCGATCACGGGGGTGGGCTGATGGAATGCGGATTCTGGGACCTGTTGGCGTGGCTCTTTCGCTGGCGCGGCGGGGGTACCGGCGGGCCGATTGCCGTGCGCGTGGCGCAGTGCGCCGCTGTCGTGACGGGAGAGACAGCCGCGTGCGGCCGGAGCGGTTGCGTGGATGCCGCGGTGGCGGGGCAGGCGGGACTTGCCGCCGCGTGCGCGGACTGACTTGGGGGATCGTGGGCAATGAGCGGATACGTGACGATCGAGGCCGCCAAGCCCGCGGCCCTCATGGCGCGGCTCCTGGACGAGAACGCGGACGCCTACCAGCAGGCCGACGTCTCGGCGATGGTATACTCCGTGGTCCTGCTGGGCGAGCCGGACGAATCCGTCGAGACGCCGCTGGACGGCTTCACGGACGTGCCGCTGGCCGTGTCCGAGGCGATCTTCGATACGCTCCAGACGGGCGGCGGATGGACGGCCGACGACGTGGGCTACAGCTTCCGGCACTTCTTCAACGTGTCCCCCTTCACGCTGCCCGGCCGGTCCTACAAGGCCGTCTACATGCTCACGACGGGCACGGGCGCCGTGCTGGCGACGCTGGTCGTCACGACGCACCCATCGGCCGCGTCGGACGGCTACTGCGTCCGGGCGGACGTGGAGAACGTCTTTGGGGCGCACAACGTCCGCAAGTGGGCGGACGTGGAGAACCACGGCAACGGCGCCCACATTGGAGGGCGGATCGCCCGGGCGATTGCGGCGGCCACGGCCGAGATCGACGACCGGTTGCGGGGCGGCCCGTATCTGGTGCCCATCGCCACGGTGCCGACGACCATCCGCCAACTGGCCGCGCGTCTGGCGGGTGTGTGGCTCTACGAAAGCCGCGGGATCGAGGATTTTGACGAGGTCACGGGCCGGGCCATCCACCGATTGGCCTGGCACCGGGAGCACGTGGACCGGGTGCTCAAGGAGATCATGGCCGGCGGCCGTCGGCTCGACGCCGCGCTGGCCTCCGGCGTCACGGGCGCGCGGGCCCCGGTGGTGGTGACTCAGTGACGAGGAGTTGGTAGATCATGCAGATTCGCGACCGGATCAAGGAACTCCGTCGGGTGAAGGCGTCCCAGTTGCGGCCCAACCCGCGAAACTGGCGGACGCATCCCGACCGGCAGCGGGACGCCCTGCGGGGCGTGTTGGCGGAAGTCGGCTACGCGGATGCCCTCCTGGCCCGCGAGTTGCCCGACGGCGGGCTCGAGCTGATCGACGGCCACCTGCGGGCCGAGACCACGCCGGACCAGGAAGTGCCCGTGTTGATCTTGGACGTGGACGCCGACGAGGCGGCCAAACTCCTGGCCGTGCTCGATCCGCTGGCGGCCATGGCGGACGCCGACAAAGACGCCCTGGGGCAGTTGCTCCACGACATCGGCTCCCAGAGCGAGGCCGTCGAGGAGATGCTGGCGGGCCTGGCGGACACGCATGGGATCGACCTGTTCGAGCCCGCCGCGGAGGATCCGGCCCAAGCGGCGGAGGAGGAAGGGTCGGGACTGGGCGAGCCGGTTATCAGCTTCACCCTGGTCTTCGATGACGACCGGCAACAGCAGACGTGGTATCGGTTCCTGCGATCCCTGAAGGAGCGCTACCCGGACGCGCAGACCCACGGCGAGCGACTTGTGCGATTCATCGACAGCCTGGGCGGGGACTGATGGCGCGGTACAAGCGATACATCGACACGGACGTGGTCGCGGAGGCATTGAAGCGCATCCACCACGTCTTCGACCTGTTCGACACGGTCGCGGTCTGCTTCAGCGGCGGCAAGGATTCGTTGACGTGCCTCCATTTGACGTGGCAGGTCGCCCGCCAGCGGGGCCTGGACCACGTCCGCGTGATCTTTCGCGACGAGGAGCTGATCCCCTCGTCCGTGCTGGACTTCGTCAACGGCTACCGCCTCGAGCCGTGGGTCCGTATGCGGTGGTTCTGTCTGCCGCTGCGGGGCGATCAGTTCGTCCTGGGGCGGCGGACCACCTACGTCCAGTGGGACCGGGATCGGGCATGGATTCGGGAGATGCCGCCCTGGGCCATCCGGCAGCCGGAGGGCGCCTATCGCGTGTTGGACCAGTACACGGCCGACGAGGCGTGCGCGGCGGGGTGGCCCGGCTCGGTGGCCTTCATCACGGGCATCCGGGCCGACGAGAGCCTGGTGCGGTACCGGTCGGTGGTCAACAAACTCAGCGAGAACTACATCACGACGCCCGTCGGCTCGACGACCGCGCGGATCAAGACCGCCAAACCCATTTACGACTGGACCGAGAACGACGTCTTCAAATGGCTCGGCGAGCACGGCGTCGCATGGTGTCCCCTGTACAACGCGCAACACCTGGCGGGGGTCGGGCTCCGGGTGTCCACCCCGCTGCACGCCGAGGCGGCCAAGCGGATCGACCGGCTGCGGGCGTTGGACCCCGAGTTCTACGACCGGCTCCTGGCCGTGTTCCCCGACATGGCCCTCCAGGACCGCTACTGGCGGGATTTTGACGGCCGCGGCGTGAAGGCGCGGTACGCCGATGGATGGGAAGGGTGCCGTCGGTACATCGCCGAGCGGATCACGGACCCCGGCCAGCGACGCGCGGCCCTGAAACGGTACCGGGAGACCCTCAAACTGGCCCAGCGCTCGCCGGGCTCCTACACGCCCGTCGGACTGCTGGACGCCCTGGTGTCCGGCAGCGTGAAGCGGACGCTGCTGCCCACGCGCGGGCCGGGAGGCGCCCGATGAGCCAGAGCCTCCGCTACAACTCACTTGCGCACGTGCGGGCGTTTCGGGAAGGACGCCGCTGGCCGGAGATCCATCGGCCGATGGTCGAGGCGGTCCTGGAGCTGGCCCGTGGCCAGGCCGTGCTGGACCTGTGTTGCTCCACGGGCCTGCTGGGGGAGCGCCTCGCGTCGCTGGGCTTCCAGGCCGTGGGCGTGGAACGCGACGTGGAGGCCATTGCCGCGGCCCGGGCGCGCGGCGTCACCGTGCCGATCGTGCCGATGAGCGTCGAGCCCGCGACTCTGGAAACCCTGACGCGACTGATTGCCGAGCGCCAGGTGACGGTTTTGGTGGCGCGGCGGTGTTTTTCCGAGATCTTCGCGGCCCGAATGGATTGGGCGGCGGTGTTCTGCCGCCGCGTGGCCGACGCCGGGATTCGGGAGCTGTTTCTGCAAGGGCGGGTGTTTTCAACGCGGTCCCGGCACCCGATCCCCCACACCGATGCCGAGGTGGCGTTGTGCCGCGGCGTGTTCACCCAGCGCATCCGGCGCGGTCCGGTCGCCTACCTGACCCTGGAGGAGTGAGGCCCCGATGCGACCCATGATCGACGACCCGGTGTGCAACGTCTGCTGGCTGGAGGCCGATACACTTAGCGCCAACGCCTGGAATCCCAATGTCGTCCTGCGCGCGGAACTCCGGCTCCTGGAAACGTCCCTCCTGCGGTCCGGCTGGGTCCAGCCGATCCTGGTCTCGACGGCCTTGACGATCATCGACGGCTACCACCGGGTCCGGCTGGCTCTGGAAAGCCGCGCACTGCGGGATCGGTACGGCGGCAAGGTCCCCTGTTCGATCCTGGACCTGGACGAGGCGGAGGCCAAGATGCTCACCGTGCGGATCAACCGCGCGAAGGGGACGCACGTGGCGGTCCGCATGGCGGAGCTGGTCCGGCAGTTGGTCGAGGACCATGGTTGCGAGATCGAGGAGATCGCCGCGGGGATCGGCGCGACCCGCGAGGAGGTGCAGTTGCTGTTGGAGAACGACGTGTTCAAGGCGCGGAACCTGGCGAACGCCCCGTACTCGCGGGCGTGGTATCCCGCCGAGAGCAGTCGAACCAGGAGGGCCTAGAAGAGATACCCCTCGGGGACGCGGTCGTCCGGTTCCGAGGACGCGGCGCAAGGGGATTCCGCCTGACGGCGGGCCAGGACCTCGCGGCCGCGCTGGAGAATGTGGTCAAAGCCCCGCGGCGGCGCGTCGGCGGGCTCCGTCGGCGCGGTGCGACCCTGGAGGTGCTCCCGGGCGAACGTGGGCCACGATCGCCCGGGCATGGCGACGAACCGGCGGCCGCTGGCGAGCGTTTGGACGTAGTGGTGGAAGGCGTCGGGGCAGCCGAAGCGGCAATGGAGAATCATGTGGCACCGGTAGCACAAACTGAACTCGCAGATATGGTCGCCAAAGGGCTCCGAGTAGTCCTCGGCGTGGGCCTCGATCGCGCCCTCGGTCTGACCGCACGCCTCGCAAACGGTCGGCCGGGCCCGGCGGCCCGACTCGTACTCCCGGCGGAGCCAGGGGCAGGTGCGGGCCCGCTGCTGCGGAGAGAATCCGTTGTAGGGTTTCACGCGATCCTCCTTTGGCTAAAAGTCCTCGTCCACGTCGTTCGCCCCGCCCTCGTGGACCGCGAATCGGCCGCTGGTCAGGAGGTCCACGGCCTTGGCGACGCTGTCCCGCGGCGGGGGCATCCGGTCAATCGGTTCGCAAACGAGTTCCCAAAGCCGCGCCGCGGGATCCTGGTCCTGGGCAAGCTCCGGATGCTCGGCGGCAAGGCTCTGAGCCAGCACGTCGAAGCCCGCGATCCGATCGTGGTCGCCGTCGGTAAACGCGCGTCGGAAGGCGGCCTTGTAGTGGCCCAGATGCCGGTAGCCGGTCCGGCACAGAAACGCGTCGCGGATCGTCCACTTCCACGCGCGCCGCTCGCGCTGCTGGAAACGAACGTGATGGTAGGCGTCCCGCAGGTCGAGCCAGGAGAGTTGTTCGCGTCGGGCTACGGCTTTCAGATCATCGGTGGTCATGCGCGGACGTCGCAATGTGCTTCGTACATACCGATTATAGACCGGAAGTAACCCGCAACAAGAGTCATTTTTTTGACAAAACGTCCAACTTCGTCCCGCGGTTGAGAACGTGCGCGACAGGGTCTGCGACCGAGGAGGCGATGCAGTGTCATGGCAGACGAACGCGCCCAGGACGACGCGCCAAAACCTGAAGGGGGAGAGGGGGAGGGCCTGCTTGAAAGCCACGCGAACGTTCGCTCGGACGTGCAGCTCCTCGAGCGATGGGGCGTGCCGGCGCGGTTGCGCCAGGCCATTGCGAACAAGGCGATCAAGCTGGCCCTGGAGACCACCAGCTCGCGCAACTACGTGGCCCTGGCGCGGCTGATCGCCAGCCTGGACCGGATCAACCTGGAGTTCCGCCGGGACCACCGCGAGGCGCGGCGCGAATCGGCGGAGGTGGACAACGCCCACGAAAAGGCGATGCGGATCATGGCCGAGCTGCGGGCCATGAAAGCAACGATGGCGCCCGATGGTAACGACGACCACTGTAAGACTGACTGACCGCTGGACGCCGTTCCGGCCCCACCCGGCGCAGCGGGCCCTGTGCGAGTGCCTGTACACCCGCGCGGCCGGCAACGTCCTCATCGTCGCGGGGCGGGGCTCGGGCAAGACGGAGATCGTCAAGCGGTGGCTCGTCTCCCGATTGCCCGAACCGAAGCCGTGGCCCGATCCCCGGTATTTCTACGGGGCCCCGACCCTGGGACAGGCGAAGCGGATCGCCTGGCGGGACTTTTTGGACCTCATTCCCGCCTGGTGGATCGACGGCGGCAAGCACGGCCGCAACGTGAGCACGGCGGAGCTGACGATCCGGACGATCTTCGGCTCCACGCTGCACGTCGTGGGCCTGCAAGAGGCCAAGCGGATCGAGGGCGTGCAGTGGGACGCGGGGGCCGTGGACGAATCCTCGGACGTCAAGCCGGGTACCTACGATATCTCGATTGCCCCGGCCTTGACCTGGCGCAACGGGATCTGCGTCCGTTTCGGCGTGCCCAAGCGCCACGGCGTCGGGGCCTTCGAGTTCCGCACGGCCTTCGAGCGCGGCCGGAGCGGGCAAGACCCCGACTTCCGGTCCTTCTGGTGGGAATCCGAAGGCGTCGTGCCCCAAGCGGCCCTCGAGCGCGCCCGCCGGGCGCTCGATCCCAAGGACTACCGCGAACAGTTCAAGGCAAGCTGGGAGACGGCCGGAGGGATCGTCTTCCACGCCTTCGACCGCCAGCGCAACGTCCGGCCCTGCGCGTACCACGCCGACCGGCCGCTGGTGGTCGGATGTGACTTCAACGTGGACCCCATGGCCTGGGTCGTCGGGCATCGCTACGACAACCGCATGGAGTGGATCGACGAGCTGTGGCTGCGGGACACGAACACCGAAGAGGCCGCAGGCGTCCTGGCCGACCGCTACGCGGACCACCAAGGCGGTCTCCTCTTCTTCGGAGACGCCTCGGGCGCGGCCCGCAAGACGTCCGCCTCGAAGAGCGACTATGCGATCCTCGCCGGCCATCCGAAGATCAAACGGCTCCGCCCCCGGCTGTGCATCCCCAAGATCAATCCCATCGTGGCGGACCGGCTCGCGGCGTGCAACGCCATGTTCCACAACGCCGCGGGCGAAACCCGCATGTACGTCGCCCCCCACTGCGTCCAGCTGATCGCCGACCTGGAGCGGCGGGGCTTCAAACAAGGCACGACGGAATTGGACGACAGCGGCGACATCGGCCACATCACCGACGCGCTGGGCTACGCCGTGCATCGGCTCTTCCCGATCCGGCTGGCGCTGGACGGCAAGGTGGGCGTCATCGTCCGGAAAGGGACTCCTTCATGGCACTACCAGTAGCAGGCGAGCGGACCGGGGCCCAGGTGGTCCGGTCCTTCTCGTATTTCGGCGTGGCGGCCCTGCCGC
Organism: Pirellulales bacterium; assembly: GCA_016931995.1. Classification (GTDB taxonomy): domain Bacteria; phylum Planctomycetota; class Planctomycetia; order Pirellulales; family Thermoguttaceae; genus JAFGDS01. The sequence goes on along the minus strand of JAFGDS010000146.1, from coordinate 5,121 downwards.
CCAGCTACGCGACCTACCGGAAGATGCGCAAGCACCCGACCGTGGCCATGGGCAGGGCGTTGGCCGCCGCGCCGATCCTGGCCGGCCAGTGGGCCGTCGAGTCCGACAACGACGCCCCGGAGGCGTGGGACCGGCTCGTGAAGGACCAGGTCGTCAACCGGCGCCACGAGATCGTCGAGCACGCCGTCACTGGCAGCACGGACTACGGCTTCGCGCCTTTTGAGAAGGTCTGGGTCTACACCCGCGAGGGCCTGCGTCTGGCCAAGGTCAAAGGGCTCCTGCAAGACCCCACGCGGCTGTTGGGGGACCCGCGCTCGGGCTCGCTGGCGGGTCTGCGGCAGAAGGACGTCGTGCTGGGACTGGACAAGGCCATGGTCCTGTCCTTCCGCGTGGAGGGCACGAACTGGTACGGCCAGGCCCTCTTGGAAAACGTCCGGGACCCGTGGAACGACTGGATGGAGTGCAACGCGGGCGCCCGACGGTACGACGCCAAGGTGGCCGGAGCCCTGTACGTGGTGAAGTACCCGCTGGGCAAGTCGCCCGACGAGCGGGGCGCGGAGCGGGACAACCTGGAGCTGGCCCAGGAGATCTTGGCGGCCCTCCAGTCGTCCGGCTCGGTGTGCATCCCGAACCAGAGCCAGGACATTCCGACCGGCCCGGCGGAATCCAACGAGTGGAAGATCGAGCTGTTACAGGACAGCGGCGGCCGGCAGCCCACCTTCCGCGACCGGCTGGAGTACCTGGACAAGCTCATCGCCCGGGGCCTGCTGCTGCCCGAGCGGGCGTTCATGGAGGGCAGCCACGGGACGCTGGCCGAGGCCGAGGCCCACGAGGACGTCGCGCTGGTGAATGCCGAGCTGACGCACCAGTCCATCGTCCGGCAGGTGAACGAGCAGTTGGTGGATCCGCTCCTGACGTACAACTACGGCGAGGCGGCCCGGGGCAAGGTCCGCCTCACCCCGGCGCCCTTGTCGGACAAGACGCTCTCATTCCTGCGGGAGGTCTACCGCGCGTTCCTGACCAACCCGAGCGGCTTCCTGGAAGAATACGCGCAGATCGACACGGACGCCCTGAAGGACAAGCTCGGCGTGCCCAAGAGCCAGGAGGTGGCCGACGCGGGCAGCGACGGTCCTGTGGGCCTCGTGCGCCCCGGCGTGGACCCCTACGCCCCCGAAGCCGCCGCCACCCGGGCGATCTACCGGGAGATGGGGAGGTAGGGGCTGGGGACTGGGGGCTAGGGATTAGGGATTGGGATTTCTTTGGTCATTGGTGCTTGGTCATTGGTCATTCTTTCGTCATTCTGGTTTCGTTATTCGTCATTCCCCCTGCCATGTCCACCCGCTCCCCCGTCACCCCCGCCCAGCGCCGCGCGGCTCTCTTGCAGGACCGGGACAAAGCCCGGCTCGAACAGATCGGGCTGGCCGCGGTCCAGCGGATCGGCTTCCGCGCCCAACAGGCGGCCTGGCGGGCGTGGCGAGCAGGCAGCGACCCGGGCAATGCGGTAAGCGACGTCCTCGGGCGGGAGCTGCTGCCCGTACTGCGCGACGCGATGGTGGCCGGGCACGTGGCGGGCGCGCGACGCAACCGGCTGGACCTGGGCCCGCGCCGGGCCGTGGCCGCCAAGCTGCCCGACCCGTTCCTCCCGGCCCGCGGCGATCCGTACCGGAAGGCGACCCGCTCGCTTCTGAGGATCGCCGAGCTGACCGACGACGACCTGGACCGGCTCGCTGCGAAGTATGGAGATCAGGCCGTCAAGGTCCTGGCGGGCGTCGACCGGCAGGTGGGCCGCACGCTCGGCCGGACGGTGGCCGAGCTGGCCGCCGAAGGGGCGCACGTGCGGGAGGGCAAGCGGCGTCTGGCCGAAGCGTTCGCGCGGCTGGGCCTCACGCCCTCGAACAGCTTCACGCTGGAGGCCCTCTTCCGCACGCAGACGGCCATCGCCTATTCGGCGGGCAAGTGGAACGCGGAACAGGACCCCGAGGTCCAGGAGATCCTTTGGGGCTACCGGTACGTCACCGTGGGCGACGACCGGGTCCGGCCGGAGCACGCGGGCTACGACGGCGTGACGCTGCCCAAGGACGATCCGTTCTGGCTGGAAAGCACGCCGCCCAACGGCTGGGCCTGCCGCTGCGCAACGATCCCGATGTTCGCCGAAGCGCCGCTCTACCGACCCCGCACGGTGGACGTGGACGGCCGGGACGTGCCGCCCTCGACCGATCCGGGCTTCGCCGTGAGCTTCGGCACGCTCGTGGGCCTGGGAGCATGAAGGAGGAGACGATGGCCAAGCGAATGGTGACCGTGCCCGACATGGCCAAGTACCTGGGCTGTTCCCAGGAGACCGTCCGCCGGATGTTGCGCGAAGGCAAGATCCCCGGCCTGAAGCTCTTCAAGGACTGGCGCATGGACGCCGACCAGGTGACGCTCGCCCTGTCGAACGACCGGGCGGCGAGCGATCGGACAGTCAGCGATCAAGCAAGGCCGAAAGACGACGGGCCGCGGTGAAGGGCGGGCCGACAAGTTCGGCACCCGTATCATGTTGCCCGCCGCGTCGTAGGCCACGTTCGTGTTGGACGAGTCAATCGTCTCGATCTCGTTCGCCTCGTTGACCGTGCGGGTTTGCGCCGCCCCGTCGTCGTCGAACTCCGCCCAGTTGCCCAGGGCGTCGAGGGTCCAGGATTGGTCGAAGGCGTCGGCGCGGACTCCACCTATTCACCCAAGACCAGTTCCCGAGCGAGACCCCACGCCTTACCGGAATGCCCCGTTGGAGCCCATAGTCGTACTGTTCCATCCATGCCTCCAGTAGCCAGCAGATTGCCCCTCGGGCTGAAGGCAACGGCATAGACCGACCCAACGTGCCGCTCGAGCGCGCACAGTTCCTTGTTGTTCTTCATGTCCCAGATGAGGACGATTCCTCCGGCGCCGCTTGCCGCGATCAGTTGTCCATCCGGACTGTATTTCACCGCCCACCAACGCCCTCCTTCACGCCGGATGATCTTCACCTCGTCCGTCTCGATGTTCCAGACGTAGAACGCATCGTCAATGGTGCCTATCGCAACTTGCTTGCCGTCGGGGTGAAAATCGACAGCCTTGCCCTCGGGACAAGTCTCATGCGCTTCGTCGTTGGGACAAATCCGTGATTTTACGATTCGACCGGTCTTGACGTCCCACACCAGCGCAATGACGCTGGGATGAAAGTGGCCGTCGTTCACGAACCCGCCCGCAGCAAGCAGGCTTCCGTCCCGGCTGAAGCCGAGTCCCATAAGCCAGAACTTATCGGGGTTGGTTAACTGTCGGAGGCGAGTTCCTTCTGGCATCGCGCGAATCCCGTCGCCGGCAGCGAGCAGTTTGCCATCGGGGCTGAATACTGACAGCACCGGCATGTCGAGTTCACGAATCAGTGCCCCCGTACAAGCGTCTCGAATCCTTACGCAGCATCCTGTTGTACCCACGTCAGAAAGTTGCTCGACCCCAACAGCAAGGAGCTTGCCGTCAGGGCTGTAGCTCACGTGCTTGATCGATTCACCCTTTTTCTCCCTGACCACCATGAAACGCGCCCCCGACTCGACATTCCATATGCACGTCAAGGGAGGGAAGCTGTATCCTGCGGCCAGGCACTCTCCATTCGGTGCAAAGGAAATGGAGCGTACTTGCTCGCCCCCTCCCCCGAACCACATCCTGACGACTGTCAAGTCGCCGAGGCGCTGTCGTACCCAATCCGTTTTCCAGAAGGCGGCGAGGACAAGGAGCGCGGTTGCGATTCCGACTCCTACCAGCCACTTGACGACGAATCGTCTGCGATGTTCTCCTTGTCGGATCATCTGTCGATCCTCTGATTGCGCACCCACCATCGAGTCGGCCTAACCCTCACGGCCGCCGATGATTCACTACTTCAACCAGAACGGGTCATCGCAGCACACGTTTTGGCTTTCGGTAATCTGCTGTGAAAGTGGTGCATCATAGTGGTAGTTGATAGGATCTTTGATTCCGGGCACCGATAGCGGCGGAAGGACTGAAAATGCTTCGAGGCAATCGTTCCAATACGAATCCTCGGACATGCATTCTCTGGCCCACACCATTTGGTACGGTTTGCACCGATATGTACATGCCACGAGCGAGTGTTTCTCACATGTGGAGAGAGCGTAGCAGCACTCTCGACTGTTGGGATCCGCGCACAATTGAGGAAGAGTGCCTCCAACTGTCGTTCCATCTGGTTTTTTGAACGGCCCCATGACGAGACTACCGCTCCAACACGAAATGGGATCGGGAATGCCCGGCGGAGTGCGACCTTCGTGCGGCGGGCTCACGGGAGGAAACACCATCATCGGTTTGGGATTGTCATTGCGCGCCGCGCCACCTCCGACTTTACCTTGGTATTTCGACCAGTACCCAAAAATACACTTCCCCATGCAATTGAGCCAAGGATCACATGCGTGATTCCAAAACCCTCCCGCGGCTGCCATGACTCCATCAAACCCGCCGAGAAGCGATTGAACCAGCCCCGTTACTTCACAGAAGCACTTATTAGCTCGTGCCATTCCGTCCGCCGTCTCATCATTCCCCGCCGCCTTACAGTAGGCATCATGGGCAGCACCAATGTTCGACACACACTGACCGCTGGGATCCATAGCATAGGTAGGTCGGCCTTGGACGTATTGATACAGGTTTGGCCCGTCACCATACCCCACCGGATCCCTCGTCACGAACCCGCCCAGGCCCGTGTGGTAGTAGCGGTTGCGGTAGTACATGAGGCCGGATTCCCCGTCGAGCGAGCGGCCGGTGTAGAGGGTGGTGTTGCCGACGTCGGAGCGGTTGTCGGCGTCCGCGGCGAAGTTGGGCTCCAGGACCGTCGCGGCGCCGTAGGCGTACCGCTCCACGACGTCGCCGTCCGCGTCCGTCAAGGCCGTCACGTTGTAGTTCGCGTCCGACAGGGCGTAGAGCCGTTCGTCGAGGGTCTGGCGGAAATCGAGACCGGCATCCTGCCGCGGACTTCGGCGGCTCCGTCCGCCGACCAGGGCGCTCATTGCCGCCCCTGGACCCCGGCTAGCCTCTCTCCGTTCCAGTTCCTGTTTGGGTCCGCCCAAATCCGATACCCGGGGCCTTGACTCGCCGGCGGTTATGGGT
>JAFGDS010000145.1 GCA_016931995.1 Pirellulales bacterium | reverse complement strand
GTGAAAAAACCGCCCCGTTTCCATCGCCGCGTACAAATACCCGCTTTTTTCTAGTTCCGCAAGACCTTTCCAAACACGTTCTTAGGATGACGCACGCCCAGCACCGACGTACGATATTGCCCAACCTTGAGGGGCGCGACTTGGAACCGCACGAACGACGACGCTTTGATCGGGTGCTCGAAAAGATCCTCGAGGCGATGCCCCCGCTCGTGCACGAACTGATCGAGCGGGTGCCGCTGCACGTTGAGGATCATCCATCGCGTCGGGTGATGGAGGAAATGGGCGTTCGTTTTCGGGACGAGTTGTGCGGGCTGTACACCGGTATCCCGCTGACCGAGCGGCGCGTCGAACAATCGGGCACGCTGCCCGACGTGGTGACGATCTACCGCGAAGGCGTCCTGGCAGCCGCCACGGACGCCGCCGGCCGCGTCCGGCCCGACCGCTTACGCGAGGAAATCCGCGTCACCATCCTGCACGAGCTGGCCCATCACCACGGCCTGGGCGAGGCGGAGCTGCGGGAGCTGGGGTATGGGTGACCGGTCGCGGCGAAAACCCGAAACCAACGACCGCACTGTTGGCCGCGGCTTTTCGGTCGCAAGCACGCGCTCTTGATTCATCGGCACGATCCGCGTGCAGCCGCGCTCTCGGCGCGCCTCGTGGACCGCCACGGCGTCGAAGGCCACGAGAAAGCCAGTAACGTGCCGTGTGGCCATTTCCGAAAGACCCGTCGCTTTCAAGAATCGCGCAACTTCAAAGACGGAAGTCGCCTCCCACAAACCCAAATTCAACCAATCTATTCGTGCGCGGCTCCTTACGGCGTCAGGCAGTCTCCTCCCATGCGGGCACGGTTGTGCGGAGGATTTCGCGGCGCCAGGAGGGCTCGTGAATGGGCCAGGCTTGGATCGATACCGCGCCGCGCTGGCGGCGGTCCGGGCGGTTTTCGGCGTGAGCGACCTGCCAGCACGCCCGTTCGTCGGGCGAGGGCGGCCCCGCGCGGCCGGGCTGGTTGCCGCAGCGCCAAGTGATACGTCCCTGGTCGAATAGCGTGACGATCACCGGTGGAGGTATCTCGAGCATCCGCCGGGCGATCAACTCGTGGCTGGCCGTGGCGTAACGCTGCTTTAGCTCGACCAGATCCCAATCGCCCGCGCGCCCGTCGGCGCAGAACCACGCCCGGGGCAACAGCAGCCGGCCGGCCAGTTGATTGGCCACGCCCTCGCGGCCGGTGGGCGGGGCCTCGCGGGGATCGACGCCCAACCGGGCGAACACCCGCCAGGCCAGGTGCTCGCCGATTTCGTGCGCGACGGCCCAATGACGCCGTTCGGGTCGCGGGTCGTCGCGGAGCAAAATGACCGGTCGGGTCGCCGCGTCCGCCCGACCGCCCAGCCGCGCGCAACGCGCCCGGCCACGCTGACGGTTGTCCAGGGCAACCGTCATCCCCAACGTCTCCGCCAGGACGATCGCGTCGATCGGCGGCTGGCGGATTCCCGCCTCGGCCAGGGCCTCTTCGGCAACTCCGTCGAGCGCGTGATCGACCTCCTCGGGCGTCAATTCGGGCAACATGGGGCGTCTCCCAACGCGAACACGGTCCAAGGCGGTGAAGGATAGATAAGTGTACATATGTATATATACAGTCTACCGAGTGTCCAAGCGGGATGCAATGGGTTGGACGCGAGAATCGCGGAGGAAAACTTTGGCGACGAGCCGACTTGCGAAGCCGCGAGCGGCTACTTCTCAATCCGCTCGACGCGGCTCGCGACGTGGCCGTGGGCGAGGAGGGTGCGGAGGACCTCGCCAGGGGAAAGCGCGGCCGCGTCGCGAATGATCGAGCCGTCGGCGGCCCGCTGCGTCAGGCTGTATCCGCGGGCAAGCACGGCCAGGGGGCTGAGCGATTCCAGCCGCGCGGCCAATGCTTCGCGGTCGCGCCGCGCGCGTTCGATCCGACGCCGCACGGCCCGGCCGGCGCGGGCGTCCCATTCGTCGAGTCGGCGGGAAAGCTCGTCGAGCCGGTCCTTCGGACGTCGTAGTACTCGGCTTGCCGCGAGGGCGCGCAGGCGCGATCGCGCCGATTCAATCCGCCCGAGCAATACGGCCCGCAGTCGCCGCTGGAATCGCGCCAGGTGCAGCGCCACGTCGTCGGCCGCGGGCGCGACCAGTTCGGCGGCTTCGCTCGGGGTGGCGGCGCGGACGTCGGCCGCCAGGTCGGCCAGCGTCACGTCGATCTCGTGGCCCACGGCCGAGACCGTTACCACCTCCGACGCGGCAATCGCGCGCACCAGCGGCTCCTCGTTGAACGCCCAAAGGTCCTCCAAGCTGCCTCCGCCGCGGGTGAGCACAGCGCAGTCGGGTCGGGGGCGCAGGCGGTTGACGGTTTCGATGGCCCGGGCGATCTTTTGCGCGGCGCCCTGCCCCTGCACGGGCACGGGCACGACGAGCACGTCGGCGCCGCGCCACCGGCGGGTGAGCACCTGGAGGAAGTCGCGCAAGGCCGCGCCGGTTGGGCTGGTGATGATCGCCAGACGCTGGGCGGCTCGGGGCAACGGCCGCTTGCGGGCTGGGTCGAACAGGCCCTCGCGAGCAAGTTTCTCGCGGAGCTGCCGCAGCGCCAATTCCAGCGCGCCCCAGCCGCGCGGCTCGATCGACTCGACGATCAACTGATAGCTGCCCCGCGGGGCGTACACGTCGAGATGCCCCCGGCAGACGACTTCGAGGCCATCGACGAGGTCGAACCTCGCCCGGGCGGCGGCGGATCGCCAGAGGACCGCGCGGAGCTGGCTCTGGTCGTCCTTGAGCGTGAAGTAGCAGTGGCCCGAGCGGGGCCGGGCGAAATCGGCGATCTCGCCCGAGACCCAGACGTCGGCCAACGCCGTCTCCAGCAGCTCCTTGATGCCGGCGGTCAGTTCGGAGACGGTGAGGATGGCGTTGCGGTCGGGCATGGCATTTTCCAAGGGCACTCGATTGTAGGGGCGGTCCAGGGAGAGCGGAAGACGTGGCGGGACGGCCCTACAATCGATACATTTTGTCGACAAATCTCATTCATATATCCCGGATTTTCTAAAGCACCCGATTTGACATTGGCGCTGGGCGAGCTAGGTTTCAACAAGAGGCGGGACGCGGATGCGCGTGGAAACACGGCGGAAGCGTGGCCGCCCAAGGGGAGCAGCCCGAGTCAGTCCGCAGTGTCTGCATCTTGTCTGGCTGGCGAGGGAGGTTCCACGAGAGGCCTGATGTCTCTCCACCTCGACAAAGGCAAACCCGTTGAAAGGCGGGGGCGCAAAGCCCAGGGCCGGTTGGAGCGTGCTCCACTGGCAGCCGGGTTGCCGAAGGGATGGAGTGCTCGGTGTCGGCGAGGGAGAGGCGACTTGGTTTTTTTGGGAACGGGAGGAATCACGCAGGCCATTGTTCGGGGGCAACTCCGGGCAACGTTTCCGATCGTTCCCGCACAAGTTCGTTTCGGCGGCCGCGTCCGCCGGTGCTGCCCGGGAGGGCGGACCGGAGACGACCGCATGAGCAGGAGGAATCCTAATGAAGTCGCTTGCGAAGAAGGTGCAACGTTTCCTCGTCTCGGAAGATGGCCCGACGGCGGTCGAATACGCCGTGATGTTGGCGTTGATCGTGGTGGTCTGCTTGGCAGCCATTGAGGCGATCGGCACCCGGGCGAACAAGACGTTCGAGTCGGTCCGCGACAAACTGCCGGCCTAAGCGTAGACTTGTGGCGTCGGGGGCATTCCGGATGTGCCGGACATCCCCCTGACGTAGGCTGTGTTATGCCCCCTCGGCGTCCGCGTTTTGGGCCCCGAGGGGGCGTTTTTTGACATAGAGTTTTTTTGAGAGAGTAGCTCGTTCCGGCGTCGCGGTGGCCCGGGGCGCGACGGTGGGAAGGGGTGAGAAACCGAAAGGCAGGATATCGCAGCCATGCCGCACCCATTCCGCCAGTGCAGATCCGCATTCGAAGCTCGCGGTAAGGGGGAATAGCGTCATGTTTGGCCAGTGGAATGCTTCCAGCCCCATGGCGGACGTCTCCGGCGTTTGCCTTCTCGTCAGCATCGTCTTGATCGCCGCGGCGGTGATCGACGGACTCAAGCTGAAGGTGCCCAACTGGATCACCTTTCCGATGGTCCTGACTGGCTGGGCGGCCAGCGCGATCTTGTTCGGATGGTCGGGCTTGATGTGGAGCCTGTTGGGCACGGCGGTGGGGTTGGCGCTGCTGTTGCCGGCCTACGCGATCGGCGGCATGGGCGCCGGCGACGTCAAGCTGCTGGCTGGCGTCGGCGCCTGGGTCTGGGGCACCATGACGTTCCACGCCTTTTGCCTCTCGGCCGTGGTCGGCGGCGCGATCGCCCTGGGTATGGTCGTCTACCGGCGGAAGTTCCGGCATCACCACGCCCAGTTCTGGGCGCTGTTGAGCGAGATCCGCATGGTCCGCGACCCCAACCAGCTTGCCGCCATGGCCGCCGAGCGGAAAAGCACCATGATGTTACTCCCGTACGGGATTCCCATAGCCATTGGTACGATTGCCTACTTCGCTTTCATGGGTCTGCTGCCATGACATTGCCCACTTTGTCGAGACCATGCAATTTGACGGAAGAAGAGCGCCCTTGCTCTGCCGCCTTGACACGGGGACCGGATTTGAAACTGGAGAAAGTGCGTCGATCCTGCCGAAGACAACGACAAGGTGCCGCCGCAGTCGAGTTCGCGATTGTGGCGCCGGTGTTCTTCCTCATGATTTTGGGGATGATTGAAATCGGCCGGGGGGTGATGGTCCAGCAAATCATCACCAACGCGTCGCGCGAGGGCGCGCGCATCGCGGTCCTGCCGGGGTCCACGACCCTTGACGTGGAGAACCGCGTGGACGCCGTGCTCGAGGCGGGCGGTATCACCGGCGCGACGACCAACATCTTGGACGCCAGCGGAAACCCGATGAATCCCGAGGACGCCGAATACGGCGAGGTGATCAACGTCACGGTGTCGGTGCCGTTCGAACAAGTCAGTTGGTTGCCCGCGCCGAATTACCTCGCCGGGAAGACCCTGAGTTCCTCGACGGTTATGCGGGGAGAGCGGGTGCAGTAGCCTCGAAGGGATTGTGGGGGTTTGTAGGAAGACGGGTGGAACAGAAAGGGAGAAGCAGGGAAGCCGGGTCCACTTGCCGATTCAATAACGAAGTCGAGCGACTTCCGCGCAAGTTCCGGTAGGGGGGGTCATGCAACTCAAATCAGCCATACTGCTCCTCTTGGCGCTGGGGTGCGGTCTGGTCGCGGCGATTGGCGTCACCCAGGTGATCAGCAAAGACGCCGAGCCAGCCGCCGAGACCGGCAACGAGCGCTCCGTGTTCGTGGCCATGCAGGACATCGCGCCGGGCGAGCTCATCACCCCGCAGATGGTCCGCCTCGAAACCTGGCCCAAGGACAAAGTCCCCGAGGGCGTCTTCGACAAGATCGAAGACCTCGAAGGCTGCCGCGCCCGCGTGGAGATACTTCAGGGCGATCCAGTCCGGGAGAAGAAGCTGCTGGGCAAGGGCGTCACGCAGCAGACGCCGACCGACTACATCCCCAAGGGATACCGCGTCGTCGGCGTGAAGGTGGACATGGTCAGCGGCGCCGGCCTGATCCGGCCGGGCGACCGCGTCGACGTGCTCGTCCACCTCCGCCGCAACGTGCAAAACGACATCAAGGAGAACCGCACGCAGACCATCTTGCAGGACATCAAGGTGTTCGCGGTGGACGACATCTTCAAGCTGCAGCCGGGCGGCACCGAGGAGGATTCGACCATCGCGAAGACCATCTCGCTTCTGGTCACGCCGGACCAGGCGGAAAAGGTGATCTTGGCCAGCCAGTTGGGTAACGTGCAGCTCGTGATGCGCAGCCCCGGCGACAGCGACACCAGCCCCACCGCGGGCGTCACGCCCTCGGAACTCTTGGGCAGCACGGACAAATCGAATCGCGAGGCGGAGCAGAAGCCGGGTCTGCCCGGGCAGACGCCCTCGGGCGGCCTGTTCGATCTGCTCAAGAACATGCAGGCCAAGCAGGAAGAGAAGAAACCGGCCACGCAGCCGGTCGCGCAGGTCGTCGAGCCGAGCCGGTGGAACGTCCGCCTCCTGCAAGGGCCGGAGATCAACGACGTAACGCTGCAATCGCAGACCGACCCGGCGTCCGGCGTGACGGTCTGGCGTTCCGATTCGTACGGTCAATCCGCGACGGCGTCGCCGACGTATCCGGCCTCGTCGTTCACGATCGAGCCGCAACCGCCCGCTCCTCCGACGCCGCAGCCGACGCCGCCCGCGGCGCCTCCGGCCCCGAGCAGCCAACCGGTCACCTCGTAGGAACGAAACAACGGGTCCATCAGGGAAGAACCGTCCCGGGCGCGCCCGGGGCATCGAGCAAGGAAGCACAAGGATGGCAAGGCACGCACTCGCGGGGCGTTTGGCCCCGACTCTAGCCATTGTGGCGACGATTCTGGTCGCCCGCGGCCCCGCCGCGGCGCAGACCCCTTCCGCGGCGCAGACGCCTCCGGCTGGCCCCGCCGCCGACACGGCCATCATCCGCAAGCTCACCAGTCCGAGCGAGCGGATGGAGATGATCATCAATTCCAGCCGGATCCTGACCCTGGATCAGAAGATCCCGGTGGCCCAGGTCAACAATCCGGAAATCCTCCAGATTTCCGTCCTGTCGCCGAATCAGGTTCAGATCTCGGCCAAGAAGGCCGGCGTCACCCAGGTGAACCTCTGGGACGAGAAAAACCAGATCTACACGGTCGACGTGATCGTCCACGGCGACGCCCGCGAACTGGAAGACATGCTCACGTCGCAGTTCCCGGCGGCGTCGCTGAAGGTCATCCCGATCGCCAACAGCATCTACATCACGGGTTTCGTCGATCAACCCGAGCACGTCAACCACGTCATCCGCATCGCCGAGGAGTATTACCCCAAGGTGATCAACAACATCACCGTAAGCGGCGTGCAGCAGGTGCTCCTGCACGTCAAGGTGATGGAAGTGTCGCGGACGAAGCTCCGGGCGCTGGGATTCGACTGGTCGCAGCTCTCCAACAACAACATCATCGTCTCGGGCGTGAGCGGGTTGATTTCGTCGGCCACCGCGGCCGAGACGCAACTGGTGAAAGTGGACGACGTGTGGGTTCAGAAGGTCACGCCTCCGTCGATCGCCGGAAGCGGCAGCCCCACGTTCGGCTTCAACGTCACCCAGGGCACCAACGCCTTCTTCGGAGTCCTCGAGGCCCTGCGGCGCGACAACCTGTTGAAGATCCTCGCCGAGCCGACGCTGGTCACGGTCAGCGGCCGGCCCGCCACGTTCAACGTCGGCGGCGAGATCCCCATCCTCGTGCCGCAGAGCCTCGGCACCGTATCGATCGAGTACAAGAAGTACGGCACGCAGCTCGACTTCATCCCCATCGTATTGGGCGACGGCAAGATCCGCCTCGAGGTCCGGCCCAAGATCAGCGAAATCGACCCGAGCAACAGCATCGTGCTCGCCGGCACCAGCGTGCCGGGCTTGCGCTCGCGCGAGGTCGAGACGGGCGTCGAAATGAACGCCGGCCAAACGCTGGCCATCGCCGGCTTGGTGCAAAGCCGCATCGATTCGCAGCGGCGCATGGTCCCCATCGTGGGTGAATTGCCCTACGTCGGCGCGCTGTTCCGCCGCGTCGAGGAACGCAACAACGAGATCGAGCTGTTGATCCTCGTCACGCCCGAGATCGTCGATCCGCTCGACCCCCAGGAGGTGCCACCTTGCGGACCGGGCATGCGGACGACCAGCCCGAGCGACCACGAGCTCTACTGGAAGGGGCATCTCGAAGTGCCGCAGTGCTGCCCACCGGGCACGCCGGGCACGGAGGGCCAGCCAGGCAGTTCGGAGATGGCGCCCTCGCCCGATCCGGCCAGTGAGCCCCTGCCGGGCATGTTGCGCGGCGGGAGCGAGGGCGCGCCGCCGGCGGACGCCTCGGCCGTCCGGCAAGGGCCCGTCAACCCCTACAACCCGGCTTATCCGCAAGGCGCAAGCCGCGTCGCAAGGCGACCGGACGCCAAGCCGCTGCCCGGTTTCAAAGGCCAGATCGGCTACCAAGTGCTAAGGTAGAATATCCTGAGTCGCGTAAGCGGGCGACTGCGGCCGTCTGCCGCCGCGGGTAGGCGTGCGTGCTCGCGGGCGCTTGCCCCCGACGCGACTCTCGGACGTGTTTTGAAATGGGGCGCCACTGCCGGCTTGTCCGGCAGTGCGCGGCGGATTCTCCAAGGAAGACACTGCTGGACAAGCCGGCAGCGGCGCCCTTGGAGGAGCCGCGGTCATTTCAAAATATCGGTATGCGATTGACTTGACCGGCCTTCAGACGATTCGACTGCCATGAGCAACGTCCTCCGACTCGCCATTGTCGATCCGAACGACGGCACGCGCGATTCGCTGAAGAACATGCTCCTGGGCATGGACATGGTCTGGCTCGAGGCGGAGTGTTCCCGCTACGAGTTCTTCTCCGACGTGGTGGCGCAAACCCACCCGGACATCGGCCTGGTGGCCATCGACGCCAACCCCGCCAAGGCCCTGCAACTGGTCGCCTCGATCAACGAAAACTCGCCCGAGTGCGCCGTGCTCGTGGTCAGCTCGTCGAACGACGGGAATCAGATCCTGCAGGCGATGCGCGCCGGCGCCAAGGAGTTCCTCACGCTGCCCTTGCGGATCGACGATCTCATGGCCGCGCTGGGGCGGATCAGTGACCGGCGATTTGGCCGGGGCGAAAACAAACCCCGCGGCAGCCAGATCATCGCCATCGCCGGCGTGGCCGGCGGCGTGGGCACCACGAGCATCGCCGTGAACCTGGGCTGCGCCTTGGCGCGGAAGCCGACCAACAGCGTCGGCCTGGTGGATCTCGATCTCTGCCTGGGCGACGCCGACGTGCAGTTGGACACGATTCCCGACTACACGCTGGTCGACGTCGCGCAGAACGTCACCCGGCTGGACTTCACGCTCTTGAAGCGGTCGCTCACGAAGCACTCGTCGGGCTTGTTTCTGCTTCCCCGCCCCGTGCAGTTGGAGGACGTGTCGCTCATCACGCCCGACGACATGCGCCGCGTGGTGGGCCTCTTGAAGGCCAGCTTCAGCCACCTGCTCTTGGACCTGTCCAAGGCCTACAACGCGATCGACATGATCGCGGTGGAGATGGCCTCGACGATCCTGCTGGTCACGCAGCTCGATCTACCTTGCCTGCGCAACATCGTCCGGCTCATGGCGTCGCTGAAGGAGATGGACGGCGTCTCGGACAAGATCCGCGTGGTGGTGAATCGCGCCGGTTTGGAGAACGGGCAGATCACGATCAAGAAGGCGCAGGAGACGATCGGCCGGGAGATCTTCTGGCAACTGCCCAACGACTACCGCACGATGATCGAGGTCCGCAACAACGGCGTGCCCTTGATCGAGCAGGCTCCGAAGGCCGCCATCACGCAGTCGATCATCGCCCTGGCCGACGCCATCACCAGCGACGAGAAGGTCGCCTCGCCCGACTTCTCCTCCGGCCGCGGCGGCCTGGGCCGCCTGTTCGGCTTCCTCTCCAGCAAGAGCGAGTAAACCAGGGACGAGAGACTCGCGCGTGCCACTGGCTCCGCGCGCGTGCCACTGGCTCCGCCAGTGAGCGTCGGGCGGACCAAGGACTCGGGGTTCGCACGGCTTCCCTTGTCGCGAGCGAATCCTGGTGGCGCGGATATGCCCCGCCCTACGTGGACTACGTCCTGGGCGGCTCCAGACCGCTGATGTAGCGGCGCCAGCCGTCGAGGTGCTCCTGGCTCAAGGTGTTTTCGCGAGCGAACTCCGTCTCCAGCCGCGCGGACGTGTCGGGCACGCTCACCCGAACCTTCAGCCGGCCGTCCGGCTTGTACTGGAATTGCACCTCGATGGGCGAGCCGGCCGGCAAGCCCGGCGGAAGCTGGCGGACCGAGCATTTGCCGATCTCGGTGCACTCGTCGGCCGACGCGCTCTCGCCCTCGACCACTTGCACGAGGATCGACCGCTGGCTGTCCTTTTGCGTGGTGAAGACGCGTCGGGCGGCCACGGGGATGGGCGTGTTGCGGGGGATGAGGATGCCGTTGCGCCGCCGGCCCGTCGCGCGGTCCACCCCCACCACGCCCAGGCTGTGCGAGTTCACGTTCTTGATCTTGAATTGCCCCTTGAGCCGGTGGGCTTGGGGGACAAGCTGCGCCGCGCGCAGCGCCGCGCCCTGGGCGACCGCCTCGTCGGCGGCGACCGATCCGTCCGGCTCCAAGCCCGATATCTCGCGCAACATCGCCCGGACCATCGGCATCCGCGTCGACCCGCCCACCAGGAGCAACCGGTCGATCTGGTTCCATCGCAGCCGCGCGGCGGCGAGCGTCTGGCCCACGGTGAATCGCGTGCGATCCAATAGGTCGCGCGTGGCTTCCTCGAACCGCGCCCGGGTGACCTCGATTCGGGCGACCCGGCCCTGGCAGTCGCAGGCGATGGTCGTCTTGCTCCGGGCGGAGAGCGTCCGCTTGGCGTCCTCGCATTCCAGCCAGAGCTTGCCGGCCGCGGCGCGGTCTTCGCGCGGATCGACGTAATGGTCGCGCAAGAATGCCTCGGCGACGACGTCCACGAGCCGTTGGTCCCAGTCGTGCCCGCCCAGCCGCACGTCGCCGTCGGTGGCCACGGTGACGAACCGGTTGCCGTGGATCTCCATCACGGTCACGTCGAAGGTGCCGCCGCCCAGATCGTAGACGAGGATCCGCAGGGGCTTCTCGGCCGTGGCGACTTTCTCCAGCAGACCCTTCTGATAGCCGTAGGCCACGGCCGCGGCGGTCGGCTCGTTGATGATGTCGAGCACGTCCAGCCCGGCCATGTAGCCGGCGTCCTGCGTGGCCTTGCGCCGCACTTCGTCGAAGTAGGCCGGCACGGTGATCACCGCCTTGCGGACCGGCCCGATCTGCGCGGAGGCGTCCACGCGGAGCTTGTTGAGGATCCAGGCTTCGATCACTTCGGGCGGATACTGCTTGCCGCCGATGACCTTGTGGAAGACCTGGTGGCCCACGTCGCGTTTGGAGCACTCGGCGACGTTGTCCGCTTCGGCGGCCATGGCCTTCACGGCTTCCTTGCCGACAATGACGTCGTCGCCGTCGAAGAGCACCGCGCTGGGGGTGATGCGGTCGCCCTCGGCGTTGACGAGCGTCTCGGGATAGCCGGAGGCGTCCACCCGCGCGACGACCGAATACGTCGTCCCCAGATCAATGCCCACCGCAGCGTCGTCGCTCATTTTCCCTCTCGATGTGCCTCAACTCCACTACCACGGCATGGGGAACTGCTCGGGCCGAAGCCGCGACAACAGCAAATAGGCCAGTCCCGCCCCGGCCAGGCCCGACGTGACGTACACAACAAGTCCCACAATCCACCGGGGGCTCCGACGCCGCGTGCTAGCCTTCTCGCTGGCCGGCGGCGCCTCGGCCGGCATCATCCAATTCTCGACCGGCTCGTCCAGCTTGGCAACCGGCCGGGCCGGCTCCGGTTCCGACGGAACCGAAGGCTCCTCGATCGCCGCCGCCAGATTCGCGGACGCGCCCAGCGGCGTCGGCGCCGAGCGGAACGGCGTCGGCGCCGACCGGATCGGCGCGGCCGGCGACGACGCGATGGATTCCGTCTTGGTGGGCGCCGCGGCGATCTCGCTTTGCGGCAGCGGCTCGATCTTCTCCTCCAGGGCCTCGGCAATCATCGCCTCGAAGGCGTCGAACCCCGCGCCCGAGGCCACGATCTCCTTCCACTGTCCCAGGCCGTCGTCGGACAGGCCCACGCTCCGCTCCAGCTCGAGCGTAACCGCCCGATGCGTGCCCGGCACCACCGCCTCGACCTTCAGCCGCCCGTTGGCTTCGTACTCGAACGTGACTTCGACCGGCCAGCCCTTGGGTAATCCCGCGGGCAGATTGTCGATCGACGTGCGGCCGATCGGGGTGCATTCCTCGGGCGCGGCGTTTTCGCCCTGGAGGATTTGGATGGCGATCGACCGTTGATTCTCCGCCTTGGTGACGAATTTCTCCGTATGTTTTGCCGGCAGGGGCGCGTTGCGCCGGATGAGCTTCACGTTGGTGCGCCGCAGCGTCGCCTGGTCGATCCCCTCCACCCCCAGGCTGTGCGCCGTGACGTTCGTGACGGTGAAGCCGGTCGGGGCCTCCGTGTCGTCCACCGGGGTGGTCGAGCCGCGGGTCAAAAGATATTGGGCAAACAGGGCGGCGCCGCGGGCGACGGCCTCGTCCGGATTCACCGACCGCTCCGGCTCGAGGCCCGATAGCTCGCGCAGCCGCTCGACGACCCTGGGCATCCGCGTCGATCCGCCCACTAGGAGCAACCGATCGACGTGGCGCCACTCCATACCAATGTCGGAAAGCACCTGCCGCGTCGTGTGGATGGTCCGCTCCAGGAGATCGGCGGTCATCTCGTCGAACTGCGCCCGGGTAACCGGCAGGTCCAAGCTCTTGCCGGCGTGATCCACGCGAAGGGTCGTCCGGCTCCGCGCGCTCAGCGCGTGTTTGGCATCGACGGCGGAGTCCATCAGGCGGCTCATGCTGGCGGGGTCGTCGCGCGGGTCGAGGCCGTGCTCGCGGCGAAACGCCCGGGCGACGTGATCCACCAGCCGCATGTCCCAGTCGTGTCCGCCCAGCCGCACGTCGCCGTCGGTGGCCAGGGCCTGAATATCGCCCGGCGCCATCCGCAGCAGCGTCACGTCGAACGTCCCGCCGCCCAGATCGTAGATCAACACGGTGAGCTCGTCGCGCACGGCGCCGCCGGGGGCGAGGTAGCCGATCGACTCGCCGAACGCCAGGGCCGCGGCGGTTGGCTCGTTGACGATGTCCAGCACGTCGATGCCGGCCATCTCGCCCGCGTCGGCCGTGGCCTTGCGCCGCGGCTCGTCGAAATACGCCGGCACGGTGATCACCACGCGGCAATCGTCGCCCAACGAGGCGGCGAGATCGGCTTTGAGCTTGCGGAGGATGCACGCCTGGATCACCTCGGGCGGGAGGTATTCGCCCTGGATGGGCCGCGTGTAGACCGGGGCGCCCATGTCGCGTTTGACCCATTGGGCCACGCGCTGCGGCTCGACGGCCGTGGCCTTGCGGGCTTCCTTGCCGACGACCACTTCCGCGTCCTGGAAGCAGACGACGCTGGGCGTGAGGATTTCCCCGTCGGAATTCGGCACCATGGCCGTACGCCCGTCGCGACCGACCCATGCGATCGCCGAGTTCGTGGTGCCGAGGTCAATACCGACGGGGCGTGGACGAGACGTCATGATGATTGCCCTCGCCACGGATCAAGGCGCCAGCCATCGCGTGCGACTCCAACGGCGCAACAGCCACGTCGTCAAGATACTGCTTGGCAGCGCGGCGGCAAAGATCAAGATGCTCGACGTCGCCGTTATCGCGTCCATTCCCCCCTGTCGAGCCAGGGCGGTGAAGCCGTTAATGAACAGCATGTGCGAGAGATAGACGCCAAACGCCAAACCGTTGAGCGGCTTCGTCCAGACCTCCGGGCAGCGCGGGGCGGGGTGCAACGCGACAATCATTGCCCCGAGTCCGGCAAGGCACTCGATCGGCTGGTCGCCGGCCCAATCCCAGAACATGACGGTCGTCGCGATCCAAATCGCCACGCCACACGCGGAGGCCGACCATCGCTGCAGCACGCGCGAGACCGGCCAGTCCCAAAGAAAACCGAGGGTTACCCCCCAGAAGACCGCTGGCAGAGCGCTGTACACGTGGCGCCAGTACGTCGACGGGATTGTAAAGACGGCATCCCGAGGGATGAAGGCCAATGCCGCGCCGATCAGCGCCGTCGCGAAGACAAGGAACGTCCGCGTCGCGGGGCGCCCCATTGTCGCGCGGGCCAGGCCGAACACGAGTAGGTTGATGACCAGAATAAACGGTAGAAACCAGAGGCTGCACAACGATCCCGCCCAGAGGACTTCGACGCCGACCTCCTGCACGGGTTGTCCCATCGCCCATTTCACCGCGCGTCCCGCCAGTCCAATGGCCGTCCACGCGGCGAAAGGGATCATGATCTTCACGAACCGCGACTGGGAGTACCGAACAAACCGGCGTTCGGGATCGTGACGGATTCCTTCGATTACCAGGAACACCGTCGCGAGAACGAAGAAAGGGACTCCGAATCGCCCCAGGTTTCCCGCGTGTGCAAGCGCCGGGGTCATGCTGGCGGCGTGAAGCCACACGATGGCAATAGCGGCCGCGAACCGCAGCAGGTCAAGCAAAGGGAAGCTCGCGGCTCGCGCGCCCCGATCCGGGGAATCTGGCTGCGGCGATGGAAAGTCGGCCATGGCTGGTAACACAAATGCAACCCAATTCGGCTACCAAGGCCGACGCGTACAACCCATGTGCGGCAGAAGCCCCGAGGAGAACCCCGTCCGGCTAAAAGACCGCGATAAGCCCAAAACTCGATAATAGACTCCCCGAAGCCCCTCGACAACTCGAATCACCGCTCGGGACGAGAGGCGATATCCCCCCACATGGGAATATAACACGTCCGAGGGGATCCCGGCGACAACGCTGTATGGATGCCCTCCGCCTGGCAACGCAGGGCCGTCGTTGCCCCCGCTAGCAGGAACAAAAGCATGTTCGCCTGCGGCATGAGCGACAAGTCGTGGAACATGGCGTTGGTCAGGTAGCTGCCCATCATGGCCAAAAACAGCAACGCCTGCGCCCGAACCCAATCGGGCGACGTTTCCGACCGCCAGAGACGCCAGGCGTCGCGGGTCCAAAGCGCCAACAGCACCACGAAGAGCCCCAGGCCCACCAAGCCGGTCTCGGCCAGCAGGGCGAGGAACACGTTGTGTTGGACGTACGGCCGGGCTTTGCCCAACGGCAGCTCGGTCGAGCGATCCGACAAGTAGTCGATCTGCGCCGAACGGTATTGGCCGTAGCCGCAGCCGAACGCGGGCCGGTCGAGAAACATGTTCCAGGCCACGCGGGCGAGAATCGGGCGAAGTTTGACCGATTCCGCCGCCTCTTGGGCGCCCAGCGCCTGGTCGCGCTTGTAGACCAGCAATCGCTCCCATTGCGTGGCTGCCACCACGGTACCCAGCAGCAGCGCGCCGCCCACCAAGGGCATCCGCCATCGCCGTGGGGTGGCCAGGGCAAGCACGAGCATCGCGCTCAGGGCCGCTCCCAGCCACACGCTCCGCGTCAGCGTCGCGTATAATCCCAACGCGAAGACCGCAAGCGCGCCCGCCACGCCCGCGCGACCGTATCGTCCCAGCCGCGGCCACAGCAGCATGGCGGCCACGAGGCCGACTGTCTGGTAATAGCCGTTGGCAATGGGATTGAGAAACGGCCCCCGCGCGCGGCCGAAGAAAAACCCTCCGGCCTCGGGCTGGGCGATGTATTTGGGGTAAACGGCCCACCATTGCCCGCGCACTTCCGCCACGCCGGTCAAAGCCAAATACACCCCCATAAGAGCCAGCCCGCCCAGCAGGACGAGCACGCCGCGCTCGCTCATGCGACTCTCGCGGGCAACGAAATAAACGCCCACGGGCATCAGGTAGAAGAACAGGAGATGGGCCAAGGGTTCGTAGCCGTTGTGGCGCCAATCGTGCAACAGCGTGCTGGCCAGCAGGACCAACACGAAACCGCCCAGCGCCCACTCGGCTGGGCCCCACGGCCTGGATTCCGCCCAACCCCATCGCCGACACGTGACGAATGCCCCCATGAGCCCCAACCAGAGTACGCGATCGAGCGTGAGCGGAATTGGTCCGACGGGCAGGTTGAAAAACGCATGGCCGAAACAGCATGAGGCCAACAACACCGCCAGACAGCCGGCCAGCGGCCCGCCGCGGCACAACAAGACCAGGGCCCAGGTCAGGCCCACCAGGGCGACGATCGCAAGAATCGCTTCCATGCTGAAGGATAGATTACCGTGCCGGGCGTTGCGTTTTATCAACGCCGTTGCTTCCGGTCATCGCCACCCGCCCGGGGTGGCCTCTTGCGGTATATTGCAAGTATTTACATACCAAGAGTTTGTGACGCGATTCGCCCAGTCCGTCAGGAGCCGAATCCCCTGGCGTGGCGTTTGCGTTTCTTGGCCCGGCAGTTGATCGCTCTGGCCATGACGCACTCCACCACCGGAACGAGCCATGGAAACGATGCTGCTGCCGACCTTCCCGACGGGTGTTGAAAGCCTGGACGGAGACAATCCCCTTCTCGTTGCCGCAGTCGTCGGAACCGACTCCGCCACGTCCGACGCCCTGCGCCGATCCGCCCGCGGCGCATGGCCCGCCGCGCGAGTCCGGCCGGGCATCCGCGCGGCTCGCGTCTCGCTCTTCCGCCAGTGCCTCGATCGCGGCGAAGCGGCGCTCGTGCCCGAGGGCAATCCGCGGCCGGGCTACCAGTCGCTCAAGCGGGCGATGGATCTCGTCGGCGCGCTGGCGCTGTTGGCGGTGCTTGGACCGGTGATGTTGGTCGTTTACATCGCCCTGTTCATCACGACGCGGGGCCAACCCCTTTTCCGCCAGGTGCGCCTCGGCCACCTGGGCCGGCCGTTCGTGATGTACAAGTTCCGCTCGATGACGCTCGACGCCCCCGCGCGGCGCGGCGAAGTGGAAAACGAAAAGGACGGCCCCATCTTTAAAAACCGCCGCGATCCCCGCGTCACCCGGCTGGGTCGCTTCCTGCGGAGCACCAGTCTCGACGAGACGCCGCAGTTGTTCAACGTCCTGGCCGGCCACATGTCGCTGGTGGGGCCGCGGCCGCCCCTGGGCGACGAAGTGGCCCAGTACCAGCCGTGGCAGCGGCGCCGGCTGGCCGTGAAGCCGGGACTCACCTGCCTGTGGCAAGTGAGCGGCCGTTCCGAGATCGACTTCGAGGATTGGGTCCGCCTCGACCTCTGGTACGTTCGCCACCAGAGCCTGGCCACCGACGTCGGCTTGCTTCTGCGGACCCCCTTGAGCGTGCTCGCCCGGCGCGGCGCGTACTAAGAACCTATCCCAGAACCCTCGCCCTCGCCGCAAGTCATCCTGAGCGAAGCGAAGGATCTCGTTGGCGTTTCAGGAGTTCAGATGCTTCGC
>JAFGDS010000144.1 GCA_016931995.1 Pirellulales bacterium | reverse complement strand
GTCGGCGCGGCTGGCGACGTAGGATTCCAAAAACGCCGCCAGCGTGGCGCGCTCGCGGGCGGGAATCAGCCCCACGGCCGCCAGCTTGTCGGCAAGGGTATCATCCAAGGTCGCGACCCAACGGCTTACCTCATCTTCCGGCGGCAGGCCGGTTATGTGTGACGCGACCAGCGCCTCGATCTTTGTGCGGACCGCTTCGGCCGTGCGCTGCGAACACTTCCCCAGCCGGATGGTCCGCCGCTTGCGGTCCGCGCCGACAAACTGAATCGACCGCCGGCCGTTGGGTTCGCGCGATATGCTCGCCATGGGTCACCTGCCTTTCGAAGTGGGCTGTTTCGCAACCAGTTCCAGCCCAAGGCATTCCGCAATCAGGTCCAGCGCTCGCGTCGATAGGCCGCCCTTGCGGTACATGAATCGCGAAAGGGTGGCTTGGTCGATGCCCGTCTCCTGTGCGATGACGTATCTCGTCTTTTCGCTGGCCTCGATTGCGCGCCTCAATTGGTCGCTCAGAGTCTTCGCTCGTTTTGGTGTCATGCCCACATTGTATGGGCTACGTGATTGCCCGTCAATCATCCCCACCCGCCTGTTTGTCCGGGGCAACCGTCCTGACCCGCCCATACCAGCGGGGGAAGTCGAGGAACCGCCCGCACCGGGCGCAGTCCCGCCGGACGGACTGGCCGTTGTGTATGGGAACATCCCGCCAAGTGGTGGAGCCGCATCGGCAGACAGGCTCGACGACCAGCTTGGGCTCGACGACGACGACCGGTTCGACGACCGCCGGGGGTTGGGGCGGGGGGCTGCCGAAGATACTGGCCAAGTCCAACATTTTTGTTTTCTCGCTTTCCGGCTGGACGCTTGGACGCAAGGCTTAACCCGTTGTGGCGTAAGGACTTTTGCGTCCAGGTGCCAATCTGGACACAATTGGACGCTTGGACGCAAACCGGATTTTCTCCATGCGTCCAACTGCGTCCAAAAACACCCCTGGATGCGCAACGTGTTGCCGCGATTGGATTTAGTGCCTGCGTCCACGTTTCCAGTCCAAACTCAGGAACACACTCTCTCCGCTGGAGGCAGGACGGCCGCCGCGTCCGGGTCGGGGGCATTGGGGGACAGCCGCCACCGCGCCGCCTGGTTTCCCCTGGCCGTCTCCACCTGGTCCACCATCCCGGCTTCGTGAAGCTCGGCCAGCCAGCCGTAGACCGACGATTTGGAGCGGGTCTCCCTGCCGCGCGCATCGCGGGTGGTGAAGACCTCGGTCGTGTTGAACCATTCGCGCAGTCGTTCCAAAAACCGGACCGCTGGCCCGGACAACCGGCCGCCCAACTGCCGGGCCATGGGCTGGCCCAACAGGTGCCGGGCCAAGTGGTAATCGTCGGCGTGGGCCAGAAGCCGGCCGTCGGCGTCCACCTGCCGCCGGTGTTGGTGTAACAGCGCCAACGCCTGAATCATCGAAACGACCTGGGGAAACGCTCGCCGCGCCTCCACGCGATGGTTGCCCATCGCGTCGGCCAGCGCCTCGGCAAACGGGACAACCACGGTGTGCGGTTGTAGCATCCGCTGCAGCGCGTGGTGCCGGTCGATGATACGTTGCCGGTCTCCGCCCGCGCCCTTCGCGTACGTGCTGGCCAGCGTGGATAGAATCCGCCGCGTCTGCTCGGGCCGCTCATCGCTCGACAACAGGATGCACCGGTTTGCGTCTTCGGCGAAAAGCTCCGTCAACGTGGTCGATTCGATGTACGCGATGGGCCCGTCTTGCTCGACGAGAATGCTCTCCAACTGGCCGTCTTTTTTGATGGGCAGTAGTTTGGACAGACGCCCCTCCGACAACATCTCGCGCAGCGCCCTTGTCGCTTCCGCCGAATCGTCGTTCTCCAACCGACTCCGCTCCCCGGCCACGATAAACCGATGCACCAGGCTACCGGGCTTCATGTAGAACAGGCTTTGCGGGCTCAGTTGCGTTGCCGTAATCACGCCCTCGGGCGGAATGAGGCTTGCCACCTTCCGCACGACGTAGCTCTTTCCGCTGGACGAGGGCCCCTGCACAATCGCCGCCAGGGGCTCGGGCAGCAATCGCGACGTGCCGATGAGGTAGACCGTTGCCGCCAGTTCCTTTTCGCCGGCCACGCCCAGCGTCGCGATGTCTCCCAATACTTTCTGTAGCAGGTCGGGCGAATCCAGAAGCGTCCGGGCTTCGGCGCGCACTGACTCCGGTGTCTTTGCCAGTAGGTCTGCCGCCGAATCGCGTCCCGATGTTTCGGCCGCCTCCGGGGCCGGCCCCCCCTTCGCTGCCAGGTCCGCCGCCAGACGCAACAGGTGGCCCTCGAGCGCGGCGCGGTCGATGCCAGGACGTTCCTTGCACACCTTGTTAAGGAAGGCGTCCCGCGCTTTTGATCGCGTCACGTTCATCGTTTCGACGGCCAGCACCTCATCGCCCAGGCACGCGGTAATGGTTGCCGTGCCGTTCTTTCCGTTCGGAACACATGCAAGGGAGAGTCCATTGTCGGCATCATCCATGACGCGCTCTCCTTTCGATACGCGCGGTCATCCGCAACCTTTGCACCAGGGCCGCGTCGATTGCCGCCAACACGTCGGCACGGGTTGCGCCGGCCTGCTTCCACGCGCGGGCGTCCTTGTACGGGGCTGGGGGCGTTACGATCCACACAGCGTCACAGTAGGCCGCCAGCTTGACGGCCAGCGTTTCCGCGCCACGTTGCCCGGGTTCATCGGCATCGGCTACAATGACGAATCCGCCGAACGCTCTGTTGCGGACAAGCTCGACCAGCAGCGCCGCGCCACCCGTGCAAGATGGGCGACCGACCGCGTCGAAACCAAGGTCGAGCATCGCCGCCGTGTCGGTCGGCCCTTCACAACAGACAATCGGACCGCCCGCCCAATCAAAGTCTTCGGGGCTGCGGAAGAGTCCCTCTTTGCCGCCTTTGATACTCAGCTTCTTGCCACCGGGCAGGCGCAGACGGATCCCGACGGTTTCGTGGTGATAGGCAATGTCCCGGCTCGGAGCAATCATTGGGAACGTCCACGCGCGTCGCTCCGCCGACCAGCCGATATCGAGCCGGCGAAGGCTCTCGGAACTCACCCCAAGAGAACGTGCCAGCCGGTCCAGGGCCTGGGGCTTGACCGACGCCCGGTAGTTAGCCGCCAGCGCGGCGAAGTCCGGCCGGTCGTTCTTCGGTTCTTCCATCGTGCGAACCGCCACGCGAATCGTGCGCCGCCACGGTTGCCATGTTGGGCCCTCATCGCGCAGGACGTGCAGCCAGCCCCCTTCCCCGCAACGCTTGGACGATTCCACCCGCGCGCAGATTGCCGCCGTCGGTGCATCATCCGGACCGACGTACAAACACCAGTCCGGTTTTCTGCACACCGGGCAGGGCCGGCGCTTGCTCACTCGTTGCCATTTGGTGTTACTCATCGTTACGCCCCCCATCCACGCGGGGGCAGCCCGCCGCGATCCACTCCTCGTACGCGCGCCGGCTGTATCGCACAACCGCGCGGCCGATTCGGATGGGCGCGGGGCAGATTCCCCGCCGGGCCCACTCCCACAACGTCCGGTCGGAGACGCCGGAGAGCGCAGCCGCCTCTTTCAGTGTCAGGAGTTCTCGTTCTGGGGTCACCTTTTTTGCCGTGTTCATTTCGTCCGCTCCTTAAAAATGGAGAAGTGGTAAACGCAGTACCAACATTCTCCGCGCGGATTCGGACGCGCGATTTAGTTCGCGCAATTGGTGCGCGTGTTTCGCAGGTAGTGGCAGGGTATTCCGCTGGCCAGAAGGGCCTGGAAAATCTCGCGGAATAAATGAGACGGGCCTTGACCGCAATTAGTCCGCGCGGGTTTTCCGCTTGCGCACGCGGGTCAGAGCCTTATTGAGGTCCCTGATACTCAGCCCCTTCTCCCGCGCGAAGTCGTTCTTGCACGCGCCTTGCCTCTTGGCGGCCGCCCAGTCTCGGGCAACCTTGGCGTCATGTTCTGCGTCATATTTCGGTCTGGGCCCACGCCGTCGCTTCCGCCCCGTCGCCTTGCCTGCCGGGGCCGGAGATCCCGGCGCCCCCGATGGCCCGGCTGTCAACGATCCGGCTCTCTGGTTTTCTGCTTCGATCTCGCGCCACCAGCGCCAGAGCGATTCGGTCGCCACTACCCGGAAGGCATGAAAGGGAGCGGACCTGCATTCAGGGATCACCAGTTGGAGATCGCCGGCCTTGGTCTTTTTCCACGTTCCCGGCCCGGGTGCACCTGGAAAGCTCTTCATGGGCTGGCCGGGAGTCTGTGTGCCAATGAACGGCGTTGGTTTGACAATCGGAGCAGCGTGGAGCTTCCCTTCCCCCACGAGCCGATGGATTGCCCAACATGCGGCTTGAAGCGTGTGCCCTTGTTTACGAAGCGCCTCAATCAACGCTGATGCAACCACGGCGACCTCCTTCTCCCGCCCCGGTTTCACGTCTGCTAAAACACGTGGCACGGCTCTCGCCGCGGCGTCAACGAGCGAATCCGACGGCTGCGGCAGGTCGGCCGGTGTGGTGTTGATGGGGGGGGCGTCGGCCGATGAGACGGCGACAAGAGCGTCCAGCGGGTCAGCCTCGTCAGACCTCGCGTGGACGTCCTTGATAGCCGCGTGCAGCTCGTGGCTAACGCTATTCAGCAGAGGGAAGCTCTCACGGTACGTGGCCCAGTCGCGGCCGGCCTGACTTCTCCGCCCGTCCCGAATCGTCTTGGCGATCTTCGCTGTTTCACGGAGATGGTCGGCAACGACCTCCGCTCCGTTCGGCGGATCCTGGATCTCGGAAGTCAGATCCACGAGGACTCGGTAGAGCCGCTCAAAGACCGGCTTGTGGCGATCCCAAGCCGACGGATCGATCACTTCAACGGGTGTATCGTGCTTCTGGAACTCCTCCTGAAACGCCTGGCCAAGCTCGTGGGCCAGTGATGCGACTTCCGAAGCGAGGTCGAGGAATTCGACCAGAGAGAGCCCGTTCCCCATGGTTCTCGCCTTTCGTCGTCCGGGCCGGCTTGGGCCGGGCAGGGTGAAAGGCAAGACAGAAGTCCCCGCGCCGGTCCAAGCCGCTTGGCCCGCCGGTTTGCAACCCGGCAAGGCCGTCCCGAATGATATCACGTCACCTGCACCGGCCCAACCGGGCCGCCAGCAGCCGGCCGATCTCGGCGTCGAAGCCCATTTCCCGCCCGAGCTGGCCAAACAGCCGCTCTTCCTGGTGGGCTTCTTGGCAGCTTCGATAGGTCAGCCCGTGGCACCTCCGGCAGCCGAAATACCGCGCCCCGGGCGGCAGATACAACTTGCCGACGCGGCGCCGGCAGGCCATCCCGCCCACGATCAACGGGCAGGTGAACCACCACCGCTGGCCGCCGAATTGGGTGCGCGTGGTTTGCAGGCGAATTGGGATCTCGATGTCTTCCCGATCGCGCCAGCGGTAGTGCAACCAGACCGTGAACCGGTCGTCCTCCCTGGTGACGAAATAGCCGACCGAGGCCCGGCGCTTCCCGTCCCGGCTCCAGGTGACCGTGCCCGCCGAGCCCGGCCGGATCCGCCCGCGGAGGGTCCCCACCGCCAGCAACCACGCTTCCTCGACGGTCGTCCTCCTGTCAAATCGATACCAGTTGCCGCTGCCCGGTCCGCCCATGCCGTGTCCCTCGGCCCTAGGATTTTGCCAAAACCAATTGGGCCTGCGCGCCGTGTCTTCCTACAATCGCAGCGATTCCAATAGCCGCCGGTTCTCGTCGGCTTCCTGGCGTTCGTCCTCGATCGTCTGCCGTCGGGTTTCGATTTCCCGCTCGGCCGCTGCCGCCGCCTCGGCTCCCACCTCTTCGGCTGCCAGCACGGTGAGTGGCCGCCCCTGGATGCTCAAGAGCCACTTCGCCAGCCAGTCGCGTGCCCGGGCGTCGCCCGCCAGGGCATCGTCAGCCGCCCGCTGGCAGATCGCCCGCCACGTCGTCAGCGGCACGGCCGTGTTCAGCGTTGCCAGGTATTCCCGCTCGATCGGTCGGCGCGGTGGGGTCTCTCCGTTAGTCTTCATTGTTCCTGCTCCACAAACGTTCACCTAGCCGTATTCTAAAGGCTCGGACGGGTTTGTGAACCGCGGGTGGACAACCTTGCCGTGGTGTTTGTTGGTTGCGAGATCATCGTCGGGCTCCTTTGTGAAGGCAGGTCCTGGTGCCATCGGCCTCACCAGGGCGACTTTCACGCACACGGAGATCAGGTGCCCTCCTGTCAGGGGAGAGAGATTTCTTGGGGGGTGGCCACGCCAAAGCGTTGACTTTTGGCTGTCGGGTGTGGTAAGGTCCGCCTGATCGTCGCAGAACTCCGGAACGGCTTCTCGCCCGCGACGACTCGCCCGCTGTCGCATCAGGAGGTTGCCGCCGTGAGAGCAGGCGGTTTCTTGCCGACCCCGTCGGTCCGGCCGCGCATGTGGCCCATCGTGGTCCTTCCGCGCGCCGCCGTCTCCTGGCAACCCGTTTTCTACCGCCCGCTCCCTTCCGCGTGCCCGCGCCGCGGGGAAGCCCTTGGCTTCTGTTATTGCACTTGTATTACACCAGCCGCGTCCGCTGGCAACGTGGATTGAGACTACTTTGATGGGGAGACCTGGATCGTGAGCACGACAAGCCGCCTGTGGAAGAGCACCCTGGGCCGTTGGAGCGATCTGTTGGGGGGCCGCCGCCGGTCGAAGGGGATCCGGTCGCCGAAGTCCCGCAATCCATGGCTGGAGCAGTTCGAGGCAAGGCTCCTTTTGAGCATTTCGCCGGCCATTACGGGACTCAATGAGGTGGATGAAGGCAGTCCCTACGCCCTGCAGTTGGCCGTGGGCGAGAATGATTCGGTCGCGCAATGGGTGATCGACTGGGGCGACGGCGAGGGCGCCGTGAGCGTGCCCGCCGAGACGGGGACCGAATATCCATTGCAGTGGACCAACGGCGTGGTGCAGACGGGCGCAACCAGTTGGGAAGCCGCCCACGTCTATCGCGACGACCAGACGATCACAGGCCTCTCGACCACGGCCTATGAGGGCGAGACGCCCTATGTTGCCGCGTTGGGGCACAACGTGGTGGTGCATGACGTCGCCCCAACGATCACGCTGTCGGGCCCCGACGACGTGGCGGAGGGAACCGTCTGCACCGTGACGCTCACCGTATCCGATCCGGGCGTTGACGACCGGATCGACGCCTGGACGATCACCTGGGGCGACGAGGGCCTTGTGGGACCGCAGACGGTCGACTGGCCCCAAGACGACAGCTGTCCGTTGTATTGGGGCGGCGGGATCACGCGGATCGATGCGACCACGTGGGAAGCCTCGCACGTGTACGCCAGCGATGGCACGTTCACGATCACGGTCGAGGCCACGGACAACCACGACGAAACGTGGTCGTCCAGCGGGCCGGGCCACGAGGTGACGGTCCATCCGCTCCTGAACGGTGGCACGATCGGCGGGACGGTTTTTGAGGACCTCGATCGGGATGGGATTTGGGACTTCGGCGAGGATCTGGACGGAGACGGAATCCTGGACGTTGGCGAGGATCTCAACGAGAACGGCGTATTGGATCCTGGCGAGGATCTGGACGGAGACGGCCTCCTCGATTTTGGCGAGGACACGAACGGGAACGGAATTCTCGACATCGGCGAGCCCGGATTGAACGAGGAAACGGTGACGCTCCAGGCGGTCGCCGACGGGGCGGAGTTGATCCAGGCGCTCATGGCGCCGGAGCTGTTTGGCCCCGGCACCGGCTACGGCAGCGGGGTGTGCGCTGATGGAGACTACGTGCTGGTGAAGAAGAGCAGCTCTTCCCCCATTTTCGTCTATCAGGCGTCCACCGGGCTCCTGTTGCACACGTTGGCGGATCCTGTTTCCGGCGGCGGACAGTTCGGCAAAGCCATGGTGGTGATCGGCGACCGGGCCTACATCTCCGATCCGTACGAGGCGGTGGGTGGGTACTCGATGGCCGGAGCGGTCTACGTGTTTGACCTCGTGACGGGAGTGAAACTCGAAGACGAACAGGGCACGTTCGTCCACCCAGAACCGCGGGCCTCCGACTTGTTTGGCTACAGTTTGGCCGCCCTCGGCAGCGACCTCGTCGTCGGCGTTCCCGGCGACGATCTTGGCACCCAGACCAACACGAATGAGGGGCAAGTCTTCTTGGTTGATGGGCAGGACGGCGACGTGGTCAACACGTTCGTGCGGAACAGCCCGAATTCGGCCGCGATTTTTGGTTACACAGTTGCTGCCGATGACGGTCACATTGCCGTGGGGGCCTACAACTCCAGCGGGTCGCAACCGAGCGTTGATGCCGTCTTCGTGTTCGACGTGGAGGCGGAGGGCCCCCAGGTCAAAGAAATGGCGACGTTCCAGAACCCGACGACCACCACGCCGGCCAATCAGTTCGCGCGGAGCCTGGCGATGTTGGGCGATAAGGTTCTCGTTTCGGCCAAGGCGGAAAAGAACAGCCAATCGGTAGTGGTCGGCGCGGCGTATCTTTTCGACATCGCTTCGCAGCAGTACGAGCAGATCCTGAATCCCCTTTCGGTTCAGGGCACGTTCGGACTGTCGGTGGGCGTCGATCAGGACGAGTTCGTGGTCGTGGACGGGCGCAACTGCCTTTTGTACCACGTGGATCCTCAGACGGGCGAGCTGTCCGATCCGTGGGAGCTGCCGCACGAGGGCATGAGCGCGACGGGCTACACGTCGGCTCCCGTCGCCTCGTGCGACGAGGGCGTCCTCGTTGGCAATCCCATCGCGCTACCCCAGACGATCTACGTGTCTCCCTACGGCTACGGCTATCCCATCGGCGCCGCGTATCTTCTGGGCGAAGAGGGCGACGTCGCCCGGGAATTCCGCAACCCCGAGGAAGAGGCGGGTTCGCAGTTCGGGACGTCGGTGGCCGCGCTGGGCGATCAGGTGGTTGTGGGAGTGCCCGGGGCAAGCGGGATCGAGTCCTTCTATGGACACACGCTCAACGACGTGGGCGCGGTCGTGATCATGGAATCCGACACGGGCGAGTTCGTCCGGAGGATCGAAAACCCGATGTTGTCGTCAACCGTTGGTCAAGACGAAGCGACCAACGGCCAGTTTGGCGCACGCGTGGCGACGTGGAATGACATGATCGTCGTAAGCGCTCCGAATTCCGACATCTGGTACTACTCCAGTTTGCAGTGCGCCGACGCCGGAATCGTTTACGTGTACAACGCCCAGGGCACGCTGCTGCAGACGATCCACAATCCCAATCCGACCGCGGACGATTTGTTTGGGGCGACACTCGCCGTTCAGGGCGACTACCTTTTGATCGGAGCCCCTGGCGAGGACGCGGGGGCGACCGACGCGGGCGCCGTGTACGTGTACCATGGTCTTTCGAGCACGCCGGTGGCGACGCTCACCATTCCCTCCCCGGCCGCCGACGACAGCTTCGGCTCGGCAATAGCGTGGCTGGGGAACGACATTCTCGTGGGGGCGCCGCAGCGAGACCTGCCGACAGTCGCGGACGCGGGCATGGTGTATCGGTTCGCGTTCACCGGCACGGAGCAGAATCCAAGTTGGAGCGCCAGCCCGACGCAGACGTACGAAAAGTACTTCCCGTCGGAGGAGGACTTCTTCGGCTCGTCGCTGGCGGTGTTGGACGGCAAGGTGGTCGTGGGCACACCGGGGGACGACACGTTGGGCGCTTCGTGCGGCGCGGCCTATGTGTTTGATGCCACCACCGGGGCATGGCTCGACACGTTGCTGCCCCCGGCGCCGGTCGCGCAGGCGCAATGTGGCCTGGGCACGGTGGCCGCGGGGGACGGCCGGATCCTCCTGGCGGGCACGGGGCCGGCGTATCTATTCGACGGAGCGACCGGCGATCTCCTCCAGACGTTTGTCAACCCGGTGGGAGCCGAATTGGCGTTCTTCGGCCTATCAGCCGCGGTAATCGACGAAGCCCTTGCCCTGGGAGCGCCCTCGGCCGACGAGCTCGGCGACGACGTCGGCGCGGTGTACGTTTTCGATTCCGGATTGCGGACGGCCGTGACGGACGCCTCGGGGGCCTTCGCGTTCTCCGACCTCAAGCCCGGCAAATACATCCTCCGGCACGCGGTTCCCACCGGATACGTGGGCTCGATCCCCGCGGATCCGCTGGGCTACGTCATCACGCTGGAGGTCACCCCTCAGGGGCTTGTCTCGTCGCGGCCGTTTGCCGATTTCGGCGTCTACGAGGAGACCACCGGGCCGGTCGTGCTCCTCGACGGCGACGCCTCGGTGGATGAGGGAGACCTGTACCTGCTCGAAGTTCGCGCGGAGGAGCTCGATTTCGCCAAATGGCACGTGAATTGGGGCGACGGGTCGGTTGTAGAATCCTTTTCCGGCTACCTTCGCGTCCTTGCGCACACGTTCCTGACCAGCTACACGGGCGCCACGTCCCAGGTCACGGTCACGCCTGTCGTTGTCGTCGATGACGAGGATGTCGAGTTAACCGCGTACGCCGAGACGATCGAAGTCGCCATCAACCGCATCACCTCCGGCCCGCGGATCACGCAAGGCCCGACGGGGCGAAGGGTGGGCTCGGTGGACGAAGTGACCGTCCGGTTCAATCGGCCCATCGACGTTCACCGAAGGCGACGTGAGCTTGACGGGGCCTGGCGGATCGATCTCCGTGAGTAGCGTCACGATGGTGGACGACAACGCGTTCCGCATCGCCTTCGACGCTCAATACGCGGGAGGAACGTACACGCTCGTCGTTGGCCCCAATATCGAGGACACCGGCGGCCGGCTGATGAACCAGGACGGGGACGAGACGAACGGCGAAGCCAGCGACGATACGTTCACGGCGACGTTCCAGCTCATCGAAGGCGGCCCGCGGGTCGTTTCGATCGACCCGGCGGGCCCGGTGGTCGGGTCGTTCAGCCAGGTGACTGTGCGATTCGACCGGGCGATTGCCTCGGGAACCTTCGCGCCTGTTGACGTCAGCCTGAGAGGGCCCGATGGCGAACTGGTCGATGTTGACGAGGTCACGGCTGTCAGCGGCGTTGAATTCACGATTTCTCTCGTTGACGCACAGAGTGATCTTGGCAAATACACCCTGGTGGTTGGCCCCAACATCGAGGACACCGCCGGCCGGTCGATGAACCAGGACGAGGACGAGGTCAGCGGCGAGGCGGAAGGCGACACGTACACGACGACGATCCAGGTCGTCGACTACGGCCCGACGGTCGTCGAGGCGACGCCGACGGTCGATTCCTCGGGGAGCTTGACGGGCTTCGCGGTGCGTTTCGACCGGTCAATCAATCCGAGCACGTTCGCGGTGGAAGATATGAGCCTTTCGGGGCCGGCGGGATCCGTCACAATTACTGGCGTCTCCGGCACGGGTGACGAATTCACCATCGCGTTCGAAGCTGTTGCCGGAGCCGGAACATACACCCTTGTCATCGGCCCGAACATCCAGGACACGGCCGCCCGCCTCATGAATCAGGACGGAGACGGGACCAACGGCGAGACGGGCGAGGACGCGTTCTCCTTGCCCTTCACGTTGGCCCAGCGGAGTCTCGAGGTCACCGAGGACGGCGTGTTGATCGTGCCGGGCGCCAGCGGCCTTCTGGTCGCCGAGTCGGTCGATCGTCGCGGCCAGTGGACGGCCGCCCTGGGTGACGTCCTGCCGTCGCACGGGCAGTTGGCCGTCATCACGTTCGATGCGAGCGGTTATCCGATCGCCGGGGCAGCCATCGACGTGGCGGGCGCGGCGATCCCCGCCGGAGCGTTCGTCTACACGCCGGCGGCGGACTACTTCGGCCAAGATCAGTTCACCTACGTTCTTACGGACGCGGAGGGCGCGGTCGTCGAGGTGGGCGTCGTGACGATCACCGTCACCGCCGTCAATGACTACGCGCCCGACATCGAGGAGTTGAGCAATACAACAGCGACGGCTGGCAGTACCCTCGTGTTCTACTTCGATGTTGCCGATGCAGACCTCTCGGAGCAGGATGATCTACCAGGATCACTGACGCTGACCGTTGATCCCGGGCCGCACAGCTATTTGTTCGCCCTTCAGAATCAGCCGCTGGTCACCTGGGACGTGAACGAAGAGGCCTTTCAATTTTTCTGGGCCGTTCCTTCCGAGATTCATGGGGATTTCGTCTTCACGGTGCGTGCCACGGACGACGGGACACCGGCGTTGGGTGACCTCGAGACGTTTTCCGTATCCGTGGGGGCCGACAACGACGTCCCGACGTTGATATCCATTGGCGGGCAGACCACGTACGCCTTTGCCACAAATGAGGGAGTGGAATTGTCGCTCGGCGTGGTGACAACTTGCCCGGGCTATTCCCCGGATCCAGCGCCGGCGGGATTGTTCGAATACCGCCTGGGCCCGGACGCGCCCCGCGGCGCGGCGATCAGTTCGGCCGGCGTGTTCACCTGGACGCCGGCCGAGGACCAGGACGGGGTGCATCCGATCACGATCGAGGTGATTCATCCCGGCCACCCGCCAATGATGATCTCGCAGACGATCACCGTCACCGTGAACGAAGTGAACAACGCCCCCGGCGTGCCGACGGTGGCGCTGGAGCACAACACGGGAACGAGCGAACCCGTTGAAGCCACAGGCGATCCGACGGTTGTCGGGTATGTGACCAACGACGGGCCGTTCGACGACGTCACCGTCGAGGTGTATTGGTTCCGCGATGACGATTACGATGGCGACGAGGAGGGCGGTGAATTCGAGGACCTCTTCGGAAACGAGGTTACTACAGATCAAGACGGCGTTCCCAACGTGGTGTCTACTCTCGCCGCAGTCGATAGCGACGGCTACTATCGCGCAGTGCCACCCGTCTTGTTCGTAAATCAAACAATCTACGTCATGCTGCGGGCCAAGGAGTGGGATCCCAGCGCGACGCTCACGGGGAATTGGTCGGGCGATTGGGAAGACTCCGAAACTTGGTTCACGATCATCTATCATCCGGACGCGGATGACACGCCCGAGATTACATCGCTCGATCTGGCCAACAACACCGTGACGGGTGTGGCGCCAGAAGAGGATACAACCCACGACCCAGCGATCACCGGCCAGGTGACTCACGCCGACGGGCCGGTCGAGGGTTTGCGGGTGGAGTTCGAGCTGGACAACTCGGGCACGTGGGGGTTCCTCGGATTCACGGAAACCGACGCCGACGGGCAATTCTACTTCGTCCCGGACGTTGAGGCGCCCGCAACCCTTCACATCCGCGCCCGCGTGGTGCAAGAGGCGTTCCTGCAGCTCCTGAAATCGGACTGGGAGGACATTCAGTACTCGCTCGTCACAGGCCCCCCGCCCGCCCCCGTCGGACTGACGTTAAGTGGATTGGCCCTCGAACATGACTCAGGTGTGTCGGGCACCGACCACGTCACGAACGATCCAACCGTTCACGGATACGTGGTGCGAGGGGAGGACCCCATCGGTGGCGCGATCGTGCAATTCGACCACGACGGGGACGAACAGCCGGATGGTCAGGTGATCGCAGAGGACAATGGGTATTTCGTCTACACGCCTTTTGGCTTGCCCGTAGGCACGGAGGTCACGCTCTACGTCCGCGCGTTGGACGCCGAGGGAACGATCGATTTTGACACCGATTGGGCAGAGGGGATCGACGTCGAGCTGGACTACTCGGAGAACAACGTTCCGTATGTCGACGCTCTCTCATTCTCACTGCAACACGACACAGGCGTCTCCCAAACCGACGGCCGGACGGCCGATCCGACGGTCACGGGCACGCTTGAAGACGACGGCCCGAGGCAGGGGCTTCGCGTCGAGTTCGACCTCGACGGGGACGACATGGCCGACGGATTCGCCCTGGCCGACGAGAACGGCGGTTTTTCCTTCACCCCTACCGGGCTTACGCAGGGCATGGTGTCGATCCGCGCCCGCGCGGCCGAGTGGGACCCGCACCTGGACCTCAATAATCCCCCGCTCGCCGAGGAATGGGGCTCGTCGTCGCTGTCGTTCTTCTACGATCCCGACGACGTGTCGGTGCCCACGATCACGTACTATGCCCTGGAGACCGACTCCGGCGGCGAAGGCGAGGACGAGGACGGCCAGACGAACGACCCGACGGTTACCGGCACGGTCTCCATGGTCGGGCCCGTGGCGGGCATCCCCGTCATGATCTCGTACTTCGACCAGGGCAAGTGGGTCCGCCTGGGCGTCGCCTCCACCGACGAGGCGGGCAACTTCGCCTACTCGCCGCCCCGGGGCCGGCTGGCCGACGGCCAGACCGTCTCGATGCGGGCGGAAGTGCTGCACTGGGACACGACGGGCCAGCCCCAGGTCACGTCGGTCGAGTACCTTTCGTTCACGCTGTCTTCCGTCGAAAACGTCCCGGCTTCGATAGACGGCACGCCGACGTTCACCACCGCGCGCCAAGAGAACACGCCCGGGCCGTGGATCTCCGGCGCGGTGACCAACGACGGATCGAAGGAAGGGCTGACGGTCCAGTTGGGCGTCAACGGCACGCAGTGGACGACGCTCGCTGAAACGACGACCGACGCCGATGGTGATTTCACGTTTGCTCTGAACGACATCACGCCCGGCCTGTACGGCGAGCTGTACGTCCGCGTCGGCGAAACGACGTATTTTGACTCCGAGCCGCAGTTCTCCTCGCCGGCTTCCGTGTCCGTCGAGACGACCGAGGAAACGGATTTGGCCGTTCCGTCGCTGCAACTGAAGTGGTTCCGCATGGACGGCGGCACGGCGGTCGCGTTCGACCCGACCTTGGTTGGCGAGGTCGATTTCGACGGCGATTCGGTCGACTGGATCGTGCAGTTCGACTGCGACGGGGACGAGAGTCCAGACGGCTGGACGACGTTGGACGGCCTGGGCCAGTTCGAGTATCGGCCCGAGGGACTCGGCAGTTCAGGGACGGCGACGATCTGTGCCCGGCTGGTCGGATCGAGCGACACGACCCACTGGATCCACGGCGCGTGGTCCGACGACATCACGTTCACGCTGGAGGAGAGCGTCGTCGAACTGGAAGGCGTCCGGTTGGTGTACGACACGGGCACGGCCGGCGTGCTGGACGGCGTGACGTGCGACCCGACGATCGCCGGCCGCGTTGTCGAATCGACTCCAGGGCTCAACACCCTGGGCGGCATGCGCGTCACGTTGGCCGTCTCCTACGACGGCGAACACTGGACCGAGGACGGCTGGACCGTGACCGACGCCGACGGGCGTTTCACCTACGTGCCGGTGGGCCTCCGCGAAGGCGGCTTCCTCGTCTCGGCCACCGTGGCCTGGGACGATCCGATCGTCGATGACGAACTGGGCGACACGTGGTTCGACGCGTTGGCGATAACGCTCCAGGCGCCGCCCTCGGCCCCGACCGTGAGCATCACCGGCGGCGGCAGCACCTCAAATCCCACCTTCACGGGCACGATCAGCAATCCCGGCCAATACGGTGAGGTCGTGGTTGAATTCGCGCATTACGTGGCGGGTGAAAC
Organism: Pirellulales bacterium; assembly: GCA_016931995.1. Taxonomy (GTDB): domain Bacteria; phylum Planctomycetota; class Planctomycetia; order Pirellulales; family Thermoguttaceae; genus JAFGDS01. The sequence goes on along the minus strand of JAFGDS010000144.1, from coordinate 7,352 downwards.
ACCCGACGACGCGATCGACGGCACGGCCGTCTGCGACCAGGCCGGCGACTTCGTCTACACGGCGATGGGCTTGCCATTCTCGGCCATCAACGTGGTCGCCAGAGCAAAAGTGTGGAATCACCTCACCGGGCAGTACGTCCTCGGCGAGTTCAATTCGGCGACGCCGATCACGCTCACCGCGAACACGTACTTGTCGATGTCATCCGTTGCCACGGAGGAATCGAGTCCGACCATCTCTGGAGAAGTGGAGGTATCCGGTGCCCAAGGGGCCCCCAAGATCACGCCGCTGTTCGTCGAGATCGACCACGACAACGACGGCGTGCCCGACGGATCGGCCGAGATCGCGGTCACGCTCGAAGAGGATTCCTTGGATCCGCTCGGCTTCAGTGAGAAGTACACGTTCGAGTACCTGCCCGAGGATTTGCCTGCTTGGAACAGCACGGTGAAGGTCCGGCCGGTCGGTTGGAACGAGGACGACGATGAGTACATTGTTGGCAACTGGAGCACGGGCACGACCTTCGACTACAACTCCAGCGCCCCCACGGTGGCCACCCTCCTCGTGGTCGACCCAGACGACGCAGACGTGGCGGAGAAGCCGAACTCGACGACCGTCGGCCCGGTGAGCTTCGTCGGGTTGATCGACACCACGCGCGGTGGTGCGGTGACGGTCGAATTCGACTACGATAGCTCCGAGGATCCAGAAACGCTGTATGGCGTCCCTGACGCCTCGGTCCTCGCCGCCGGCGACGGCACGTTCACCTTCGTCGCCGCCGACCTGGAGCCGCGCATCGTCTCGCTCCGCGCCCGGGCGGTCGAGATGGATCCGGCCACGGGCCTGATGATCCGCGGGGCGTGGACGGAAACGCCGCTCACGTTCACGTTGATCGCGCCCACATTGGAGGTGGGCGGCCTGGCGTTAGCCAACGACACCGGCGAGTCGGACGAGGACCACGTGACGACCGATCCGACGATCGAGGGCGTGGTGACGTCGGTCATCGGTGAGGTGGAGGAAGTGGAGGCCGGCTGCTACGTCGTCATCGACCTGGACGGCGACGAAGTGGCCGACGATCTGGTGATGACGGACGCGACCGGCGCGTTTTCGTACCGCCCGGCCAGCCTTCCCGCCGGCGTGACGCAGACGCTCCACTTCCGGGCGGTCGGGTCCGATTTCGACCGCCAGGCGCAACCTGGCGATTGGACCCCGTTCACGCTGACCTACGTCGCCGTCGCCGCGCCGGTGGTCGAAACCATCGAGCTGCGCACCGACACGGGCCGCGACGACGCCGACCGGATCACGTCCGACCCGACGCTCGTCGGCACGATTGCCTACGACGCCGCGATCGGCGGCGCCACAGTCGAGTTCGACCTCGACGGCGACGGCCTGGCGGACGCGGCAACCACCGTGGTCGAGGACACGATCGCGGGCCAAGGCGAATTCCTCTACACGCCCGACGTCTCTTGGGGCAAGTCCACGGTCCGCGTCCGTGGCGTGCTCCACACGGACGCCGAGACCGTCGAGGGCGACTGGACCGAGTTCACGTTCACCCTCGCCCCCGACAACCGGCCGACCGTCGGACGTCTCATCGTCAAGGATGAGGATACCGACACCGGCACGATGACCGGCCGGGCGTTTCTCGACGGCCACGGGGCGCCGCTTGTCGTCGAGTTCGACCACGACGGCGACGGCGTCGCCGAGGCCTCGGTCGAGACGGACGGCGACGGCTGGTTCCGCTACACGCCCACGGAACTGGCGGACAATCCCTCGGGCAATGTGACGATCTTCGTCCGGGCCATCCTGGGCGACGCCACCCTGGCCGACGACTCGCAAGTCCCCTGGAAGTCGTTCAGCTTCGACTACACGCCCGAGGCGATCTCGGCCGTCGCGCCAACCTTCGACACGCTCGGCCTGCTCCACGATCATGATTCCGACAGAATCGTCGCCGACCCGACGATTCAGCTCGAGCTGAGCCGGGATGGAGACGATCCGCCCGACGGAATCGACGACGGGCCCATCAGCGGCCTTTGGATCGACGTCCAGGTTCTGCGGTGGCTCGGCGCGCAACAGCAAGGCGATTGGATCGCCGCCGGCTCGGTGGTGACCGACGCCGCCGGCGCGGCCACCGTCCTCCCGATGGACTGCTCGGACGAGGACGCGCCGGCCGTTTTGCCCACTGGCGAATACGTCGGCGAGACCTTCACGCTCTACACGTACGACGTCCGGGCCCGCGTGCGGGAATGGGACCCGGCCACCGGCGACTACCACGTCTACGATTGGCAGGCGATGACCGCCGGCGACCTCCAGATCGACCCAAGCGAAAACGTCGCGGCCACGGTCACGTGCGAGGTAAATCCGTCGACAGGCGCGCTCGTCGGTTCCGTCACCAATCCGGACGGCCCGGTGGGCGGGCTGGAGGTCCGGTTCGACCAAAAGCAAGACGCCACGACGGACGGCATCGCCATCACGCGACCGGACGGAACGTTCACCTACGCGCCGGTTCGCGCCGGCATGGGCCTTTCCGCCTTCACGATCGACGTCCAGGCGGTCGAGACCGACTACGCGACGCAGCAGGCCCTCGTCGGCCCGGCCACGCCGGTCGGCTACACGCCGCTTGAGCCGGTAGCTCCGGTCATTGCCACGGCGAACCTGCAGCTCCTGGCCGATACGGGCAGCAGTCAGATCGACAAGAACACGGCCGACCCGACCGTGGTGGGCTGGGTGACGTATCCGGAAGACCCGGACGATCAGCTCGCGGCAATGGCCGGCATCGGCTGGGGACTCCAGGGCATGACGGTTACCATCGAGGCCTACGTCGATTCGGTCCTCGTCTCCACCGGCACGACCACGACCGGCCCCGGAGGGCGTTTCGTCTACTGCCCCCAGGATCTCGTGCCCGACCTGCAAGGGACGGAGGTCACCGTCTATGCCCAGGCCGAGGTGCTGGACACGGCCAACGAGGTGACGCTCACCAGCGGCTGGACCATGCTGGAGTTCCATCTCTTTCCCTCGGACTTCGATCCCCTGAACCCCGAAACCTACCCCAACGGCAACCAGACCGCGCAGATCGCCGTGGACTCGGGGCCTCCGGAGCAAGTCCTTTTCAGCCTGGTCGAAGACACCGGCAACCCGGACACCAGCACCAGCAACCCCACGGTCCAGGGCACCATCACCAACGACGGCCCCCTGGCCGGGATTACCGTGGAGATCGGACTCTACCAGGGACCGGGACCGGAGGATTACGAGATCCTCGGCACGGCCACGACCAATGCCGAGGGCAAGTTCGTCTTCACGCCGCACGGGCTGCCCGTCGGGCAAGAGCTGACCCTCGGCGCCCGGCCCGTCGAAATCAACCCCATGGGGCCCAACCTCGAGGGCAACTGGCAGGACGTCACCTTCACCCTCGTTGGCGAGGAGACCGCCTGGATCGACTCGATGGGCCTGACCGAAGAGGCCGACGTAAACGGCCACTACCCCGATCCTACGCTGACCGGCACGGTCGACGACGATGATGACCGCTTCGCCGGCCTGTTGGTCGAATTCGACGTCGACGGCGACGGCGTGGCCGACGGGGCCACGATGACCGACGCGACGGGCGGATTCACCTACAAGCCCCTCGGCCTGCCCAAGCTGCAGGAGGTCACCGTCCGCGCCCGCGTCCGCGAGTGGGACTACGCCACCGGCACGTACACCGACCCGAACTGGGCCCAGCTCGGCGAGGAAGGCTACATCACCTTCACGCTCTCCGCCGACGTCCCCGGCCAGCCCCAGGACGACGAACACGTCGAAGAGTCCCTCGACTACCTCTCCATGGCCGACGCCATGATGAAGGAGGTCGTCTTCGGCGCCATCATCGCCACCGAGGACATCTCCCTCGGCGACGAGTCCGGTTCGATCGACGTCGGCGCCGGCACGGTCGCCGCGTACTACCGCGGCGGGTCGGAGTACCTCGCCGGGGCCGATCCCGTTGACTGTGGAAACGCTCCCGTCGCTCTCTCCACGACTCTCCCGTCCATCCGCAACGACGAGGGCAGCCCCGGGGATCTGATCACAGGAACCGTCACCGTGCAACGCGAGGGCGCTAGCCCTGTCAACGGTGAGTACGCGGGCTGCTCCCAAATCGACGTGGTCGAAGGAGAGGGAACGACATATGTCGTTACCATCGACGTCCATTACGAGATCAGCTTCGACCCCTACACCACCACCACGATCGAGACCTACACCGAGAACGGCGTCACGACCACGACCATCATTACCGAAACGGTCAACACCTCCTCCTATTCGTTCACCTATCACGCGACGCTCACCTACGACACCGCGGGTGGTGACCACATTATCAGTGGCTCGTCTGACGTGACCGAAACCGCCGAGTTCAGCGCCTCGGTCGTCGCCACGACCACCGCCTCCGGCGTTTCCCTGGGCGCCATGGTCCAAAGCTCCAGCAGCGCCCGGGGCGCGGTCAGCTACAACTACGAACTCTCCGATCACGGCGCATACGATTGGAGCGAGGTCCTCGGCACCTCCTCCTCCCATCACGAATTCCTCTACAGCGAAGGCAGCGACGTGGACGTCGTCTTCAACGGCGGCTCCGCGTCGAGCTACATGGGCGAAGGGGCGTCTTTCAGCATTTCAGGTGACACCAGCGGCTTCCTGGACTACGGCGCCAGCGTCGTCATTCTGCCCGGCCACGGTGAATACGACATCGCCTACGGCGGCGCCGGCCAGGCCACCAGCTACTCCCTCACCGTCACCGACTGCCTCCGCGACTCCCACTCCCGCTACGACGCCGTCTACTCCGCCAGCGGCACGTACGACAGCAAGTCCAAAAGCGGCTCCGAATTCGGCGCGATCTCCCTAAGCGGCCACGAGTCGGCCGGCTCGTCCTTCGGCGACGTCGTCGGCTACGGCATCAGCGCGGACGACGACTCCCTCGATGCCCACTTCGACAGCTTCTTCGATTACTACGAGGACTACGACGTCAACAACTCGGCCAGCGTCTTGGGCGACTACGACTTGTGCTGGAACACCGGCGGCGAGCAAGTCACCGCCAGCGGCCTCTACGGCGCCTCGTCCACCGTCTCCGCCAGCGGCATGATCTCGTTCGACGCGTCGACGTACTCCGAGTCCTTCTTCCTCGATCTTACGGATCCCGAGGCCGAGCCCGTCCTCACCACCACCTTCTCCGCCAACGTCCTGTTCCAGGAGGGCGGCTCGATCAGCGCCGACGCGAGCGAGTCCTTCGCCTACCGCCTGTCCGACAAATACGGCAAGGTCTCCGGCTCGACCGACGGCTCCGCCTCGTTTGCCGCCTCCTACTCCAGCGACGTCCGCGGCACCGTCTCCGACGCCCTGGGCGTGTCCCAAATCGACCTCATGATCCAGGACACCGTCAGCGTCGAGTCCCACGCCAACGGCGCCCAGGGCAGCTCCGAAACCTACTCCGACGGCGACTACTCCGAGCGCTTCGGCTACGGCGCCCGCGGCGAGTCCCACGCCGGCGGCACGCTCACCCGCAACTACTCCGTCATGACCCACGGCGACGCGTTCCACGTCGGCGGCAATCAAAACGTCTCCGTCTGGGGATCTTTCGCCAGCTCCGGCGGCGGCAGCGGCTCGTTCGTCGACAAAACCGGCCAGCCCAGCGGCAACAACCAGGGCACCAGCGGCAGCTTCTCCGTCCAGACCAGCGCCTCCGGCGGCTTCGCCAGCACCGACGAAACCTGGTTCGACGTCTCCCAGGACGGCTTCTCCCTGACCGGCTCCTCGACGGAGACCTCGTTCGGCAACTACAACGCCCGGTACAACGTCGCCGGCGGCTCGGCCTCGACCACCACCAGCAACGCCGGCGACGCGGACGTCACCTCCACGTCCTGCTACGCCTTCACCGCCGGCGCGAGCGTCTCGGCCGGCTCGTCCAGCACCACCACCATCGAGCAATACCATATCACCGACAGCTCAACCTGGATGATCGGCTCCTTCAACGACTCCGGCTACTCCCAATACTCCGCCACCTCCTCCTACCAGGGCAGCGCCTCCCGCTCGGCCACCAAGGACAAGGGCACCGACGACGAGGTCACCGCGTCCGTCTCCCAGCAGTACCACGGCGAGTACGACGAATTCGCATTTTCCAACTCCTCCGACGAAGGCGATTTCTCCGCCACCGACGACGACGTTGACATCTCCAACGGCAGGTACAACGCCACCAACATTAGCCGGTCCAACTCGTTCCGCGAGACCTCGACCGATAACAAAAAAACCACCCAGTCGGAAGAACCGGAAGGCGACCCCGTCACCCGAACGCTCTCGACCGAACGGTCCTCCTGGCTCGATTACACCTACGCCAACGCCAACGCCGACGTCTCCTACAGCGTCTCCGACGACGAAACCACCGCCTCCGGGCCGTTCCAGAGTCTCCAAATCTCCCGATCCACCCAAACGAACGAAACGACCTCCAATCCCGAGCCCGAAGAAACCGCCACGGGCAAGACAAAACGCCAGTCCTCCGCCGGCGGCACGAGCGCGAACTGGACCATCAGCGCCATCGACGCCGGCGTCGGCGTCGTCGACGGCGAGTGGTGCCTGACCGGCGCCTTCAGCGGCACGACCGGCGCCTTCCAAAGCTCCCACAGCCAAAGCAGCACCGTCTGGCAGGGGTCGGGCGACGACCCGCCCGTATCCAACCAGTCCTCCCGCAAAAACGCCCAGAGCGGCTCCACCGCGACGGTCGAAGGCACGGTCGCCGGCCCGGGCGGACGCGACCGGACGACCACCGGCCAGTCGAGCGAGTCGGCCAGCCAGGCGTTCGAGTGGACGCACGAGGATTCCCAGTCGGGCGATTCCAAGTCGAACAAGGACGTGGCCATCATCGCCTGGGCCCATGCGTGGAGCAAGCTGGGCGAGCCCTCGCCCGACGAGGCCGAGGCCGGCGCCGTCTTGGGCGGCAGCTTCGGCGCGTTCTCGCTGAGCACCACCGTCACCACCGGCGGCGGCGCCGACGCCTTCAGCTCCCACGAAGGCACGTCCACGACCACCCTCCGCTCCGACGAGCAAGGCGACCAAACCGTCCAGGCCGACGGCCAAACCCTCCGCGCCGGCACGCGGACCGAATCGACCACCACCACCAGCACCGGCTCCGGCGAGTCGTCCTACGCGACCACCCTGACCGACGGCTACGAGTCGACCACGAGCAACTGGCGGAGCTACTCGAAGGAGGTCCACTCCCGCACGACGGACCTGGCGGGCTTGGACGGCACGGCGACGCACGCGCGGGAGGAGGATTCCCAGAGCCACGCGACCACGCAGTCCGCGCGGTCGGTCGACCTGGCGGGCAACTCCTCCACGGCCCGGCGGTTCTCCC
>JAFGDS010000001.1 GCA_016931995.1 Pirellulales bacterium | reverse complement strand
GGGGATTGGGGATTGGGGATTGGGGAACGTGGGATAGAACTGCATTCCAACTTCCAACCTTGGCCCCGCCGCTTGCGGCTTCGCAATTCCGTCGCCGCGCCGCAGCACCCTCCTCCCCCAAGCTAAACGCATTGCACCTTGCCCCGCAAGGGGTTATCATCAAGCGCCTGGGCAGTCCACTCCGGCAGACCCCGGCGACTCGTCTATCGCGGGAGGTTCCGATGGTCGGCAAGGGCTACCTCGTTCGCAGCACGATTATCGCCGCTTTGGGCGGGTTGCTGTTTGGTTTCGACACGGCAGTCATCTCGGGCACGACCGACTGGCTCAAAAAGGTCTACGCCCTTGGCCCCTTCTGGCTCGGCTTTACGGTCGCCGCCGCGCTGATCGGCACGATCGTCGGCGCGGTCGTGGCGGGCCGGCCCGCCGATCAATACGGCCGGCGCACCACCCTCGTGGCCGTCGCCGTGCTCTACTTCGTCTCGGCGGTGGGCAGTGCTCTGGCCTGGGACTGGTACTCGTTCCTTTTCTTCCGGTTCATCGGGGGCATTGGCGTGGGCGGCGCGAGCGTGGTGTCGCCCATGTACATTGCCGAGATTTCGCCCGCCCGGCTCCGCGGCCGGCTCGTGGCGGTCACCCAGTTCAACATCGTGCTGGGCATTCTGCTGGCGTTCTTCTCGAACTTCGTGATCGCGCGGATCGATCCGGGATCGGCCCAGTGGCGATGGATGTTCGGCGTCGAGGCCGTGCCCGCGGCGGCGTTTTTCTTCCTGCTTTTTGTCACGCCGCGCAGCCCGCGGTGGCTGGTGCTCAAGGGCCGTCTGGACGAAGCCCGGTGGGTGCTCGACCGGCTGGGCACGGACGCCGGCAGCGTCGATCAGGAAATCCGCGAAATCCAGACGTCGGTCGCGACGGCGCACCACACGCTGGAAGAGCCCTTCTTCCGCCGCGCCTACCGCAAACCGATCCTGCTGGCCATCGCCATCGCCGCGTTCAACCAGCTTTCGGGCATCAACGCCCTGATGTATTACGCGCCGCACATCTTCCGCATGGCGGGGGCGGGCGAGGATTCGGCATTGCTCCAAACCGTGGCCGTCGGCGGGACGAACCTCGTGCTCACCATGGCCGCCATGGCGGTGATCGACCACTTCGGCCGGCGCCGGCTCATGCTCATCGGCTCGATCGGCTACATCCTGAGCCTGGGCGCCACCGCCTGGGCATTCTACGCGAACGCCGCGGAATTTCGCGCGGCGGCCGCCGCGGCCGAGGCTCTGGACAAGGCCCGCGAGGCCGGCAACCAGGTGGCGATCCAGACGGCCCTCGACGCCTCGAGCGCGGCGGTGGCCGCGGCGGGCGCCGGCGGCACGGTGGTGCTCGTGAGCCTGCTGGTGTTCATCGCCTCGCATGCGGTGGGCCAGGGCGCCGTCATCTGGGTTTTCCTCAGCGAGATCTTCCCGAATCAGGTCCGAGCGCGGGGGCAGGCCCTGGGCAGCTTCACGCATTGGGTCATGGCCGCGGCCATCTCGTGGACCTTCCCGTTGATCGCCGACTGGTCGGGCGGGCACGCGTTCGCCTTCTACTGCGCCATGATGGTCCTGCAACTGCTCTGGGTGCTCACCGTCATGCCCGAAACCAAGGGCGTTCCCCTCGAGAAAATCCAAAGAGAACTGGGGATCGAATGATCGCGTCGTCTCCAATTGTCGTCGGCCTTGGCGAGGTGCTCTGGGACGTGTTTCCCGACGGGCCGCGCTTCGGCGGCGCGCCGGCCAATTTCGCCTGCCACGCCGCCGCGCTGGGCGCCGCCGCGCATATGGTCAGTTGCGTCGGCGCCGACGAATTGGGCGAGAAGGCCCTGGAAACCCTTCGGTATCACCGCGTCGATACCGCCACTGTCGGCCGATCGGCGGAGTTTCCGACCGGCACGGTCCGCGTGGACCTGGGCACGGGCCAGCCGCGCTACGAGATCACCACGGGCGTGGCGTGGGATCATCTGGCCTGGTCCGACGAGCTTGCCGCCTTGGCCGCGCGGACCAACGCCGTGTGTTTTGGCACGCTGGGCCAGCGCGGCGAGGCATCGCGCGCCGTGATCGCCCGATTTGTCCAATCGACCCGGCCGGCGGCGCTGCGGATCCTGGATATCAACCTCCGCCCGCCGTTTTTCGACGACGACGCGATTCTCCGGTCGCTGGGGCTGGCCAACGTGTTGAAACTCAACGACGAGGAACTGCCCATGGTGGCGTCCGCCTGCGGCTTGGCCGGCACGGACCTCGAGCGGATGGCCCAACTCCGTGAGCGATTTGGTATTTCGTTGGTGGCCCTGACGCGGGGCGCGCGCGGCGCCGTCTTGATCCGGGACGACGAGGTCTCCGACCAGCCGGCCGTGGCAACCCACGTCGTCGATACGGTCGGGGCGGGCGACGCCTTCACCGCGGCGATGACGCTGGGGCTGCTCCGCGGGCGCGACCTCGACACCATCAACCGCAGCGCCTGCCAGACCGCCGCCCACGTCTGCGCCCACGCCGGAGCCGCGCCGCGCCGCGACGGGCCAGGTTGATTGGCGTTGAGTACCACTGGCTTTGCCAGTGCCGAGGCGCGCGGAGTGCCACTGGCTTTGCCAGTGCCGAGGGGACGACGTGCCGTCGGCCGCCACGACGCGACGGCAAAACCATCCTTTCACAACCCCGGCACGTACCCGCGGCCAAATTGCCCACCCATCGGCTGCCGGAAACCGTCCCCAAAAGGCATCCACGAGGTCGTGCCGCCGTCGACCACCAGCGACTGGCCCACGATGTACCGCGCGTCGTCCGACGCGAGAAACAGCACAACCTTGGCAATGTCGCCCGGCTGGCCCACGAACCCGGCCGGAATGCTCTTGCCCACCTCCGCCGCGTTGTAGTCGGGGAAAATCTTGTGGTGGGCCTCGACTTCCACCGCGCCGGGCACCACGGCGTTGACGCGGATTCCCTTGGGGGCCAATTCGATCGCCAACACCCGGGTGAATGCGATGATCGCCCCCTTCGTGGCGGCGTAGACCGTGTGCTCCGGATACGCCTCGATGGCGTGGATCGAGCTCGTGTTGACGATCGCGCCCGCGCCCTGCTGGCCCATCGTGCGGACAACGGCCTGGGCGAGGAAGTACATCGCCTTGATGTTCACGGCGAACAGGGTGTCGAACTGCTCTTCCGTCACCCGCTCGAACGGCACGTTCATCGTGATGCTGGCGTTGTTCACCAGGACGTCGATGCCGCCGAGGAACTCGACGGCCTTGGCCGCCAACTCGGTCGGCGCGCCGCTTGCGCGGAAGTCGGCCTGAATCGCCGTCGCCCGCGCCGCGCCCTCTCGCTTGGCTTGCTCCACGGCGGCCAGAGCGCCCTCGCGGCTGCCGGAGTAGTGGAACACGACGTCGGCCCCCTCGCGGCAGAACTCCAGGGCGACGCCCTTGCCGATGCCCGTGCCCGCGCCCGTGACGAGCACGCGCTTGCCCTTCATGCGTTGACCGACGGTCATGCAACACCTCATGCGCTCGGGGGTGGCACGTCGCCCAGCAGCGAGGAGGGTTCCTCCAACAGCTCGACGACGCGATCGAGAAACGCGGCGGCCGGAACGCCGTCCATCACGCGGTGATCCGCCGCGAGGGTCAAGTGGATCGTCTGACGCAGGCAGAGCCGGCCCTGGTAGGCGGCCGGGCGCTCGGCCACGCGGCCGGTGGCCAACATGCTGCTTTGCGGGGGCGAGATGATGGGCGAAAACTGATCGACGCGGCGCTTGCCCAGGTTGCTCAGCGACGTGGCCCCGCCGGCGAACAGGTCGGCCGACGCGCGGCCGGAGCGCACGGCCTCGACCGCCGCGGCGCGCCGCTGCACCAGCTCGATCATGCCCAGCCGGTCGGCTTCGCGCAGGATGGGCACCAGAAGCCCGTCGTCCAATTGCACCACCAGCCCCACGTCGATGGTGGGCAACTCCACGATCGCGTCGTTGCGCCAGATCCGGTTGGCCTGGGGGCAATCGGCCAGGGCGAGGATCATGGCCCGGAGGATGAAGTCGGTCAGGCTGGGCCGCTGGCCGCAGGCCCGCTGGATGGCCTCGCCGACCCACGCCCGCAACTGCACCAGGGCGGTGACGTCGGCCTCCGAGCGGAGGTAGAAGTGCGGCACCGTGGCGAAGCTCTCGGCCACTTTGGCCGCGACGGCTCGACGCATGGACGAGATCGAGCCGGCGGGCGGGGCTTGCGCCGCGGTTGGCCTTGGCAGGGCCGCGGCACGCAACACGTCGGCCTCGACGATGCGGCCGTCCGGGCCCGTGCCGCGGATCGACGACGCGTCCAGACCTCGCTCGCGCAAAGCGCGGCGGGCGCGGGGGGAAATGGGCGTGCGGCGGTGTGTTCTCATGGAACGGTCGTCAGGGTTGGATGAATCCGATGGTTTGCCCCAGCGGAACCACCGTGCCATCGCCGGCGGAGATTTCCACCAGGACGCCGTCGGCGGGCGATTCCACCTCCCAAACCGACTTGTCGGTCTCGATCTCCAGCAGCGTCTCGCCCTTGGTCACCCGGTCGCCTACCTGCCTCGACCACGCCACCACCGTGGCCTCGGTAATGATGAGGTCCATGTTCGGCATGAGGATCGGCACGCGGCGGGAGCGGTCGGCGGGCGGAGAGGACGGCGAGGCGAGAGCGGCATCGAGGGGGATAGTCCCTTTTTCGCTGGCGCGAAAATCGGGACAGTCCCCAACGTGAAAATCCGGACGGTCTTCGGCACGCGGCTGGCCGTCGCCGCCGGCGGAGGACACCAAAGCGGTCTTGCGCGGAAGACCCATGGCGCGGCGCGGGACGGGCGGGCGACCGGCGATCACCGACCGCGCGGCCGCCGCGATTCGCTCCGCGTTGGGCAAAACCGCGTCCTCCAACGGCGGGCTGAACGGGTGCGACACCGGCTCGACGTGCAGCCGGCCCACGGGGGCGTCCAGCTCGTCGAAGGCCTGCTCCATCACGGCCGCGGCCAATTCGGCCCCGATGCCGCACATCGAATAGCCCTCGTCCACCACCAGCAGCCTGCCCGTCTTGGCCACGCTTGTCGCGACCGTCTCGACATCCAAGGGGACGATCGTCCGCAGGTCGATCACTTCGCAGGAGACGCCCTGCGCGGCGAGTTGTTCGGCCGCAGCCATCGAGCGGTGCGCCATGAGTCCGCAGGACGCGATGGTCAGGTCGCTGCCGGCGCGGATGATCTTGGCTTGACCAAAGGGAATGTAGTATTCCTCCGTCGGCACGGGGCCCTTGCTGGACGCGAGCGACTTGTGCTCGAGGAATATCACGGGATCGCTTGCCCGCAGGGCCGTCTTGAAAAGCCCCTTCGCGTCGGCGGGATTGGAGGGGACGACGACGATGAGCCCCGGGCAGTGGGCCCAAACGGGATGATACGAGCCGCTGTGGTGCGGGCCGGCGTTCTTCACCACGCCCAGAAACGCGCGAACCACCATGGGCACGGACAACTGCCCGTTGGTCATGTAGCGAAGCTTGGCCGCCTGGAGCACGATCTGACTGGCCGATTCCCAGAGGAAATCGCCCATCATCAAGTCGGCCACCGCGCGGCAACCGGTGGCCGACGCGCCGATCGACGCGCCGGTGAAGCCCAATTCGCAGATGGGCGTGTCGATCAGGCGGCTCTCGCCGAACTCCGCGTGGAGCCCTTTGGTGTGGCCCAACGACCCGCCGCGGTCGCCGGTGCCCTCGCCAAAATAGATGATGTTCGGATCGCGGCGCATCTCCTCGGCGATGCCGTCGCGGACCGCCTCGAGCCAGCTCTGCGTCTTCGTGTCGGCCGGCGCGACGTCGGGGTCGGCGAAACGAAGCGGTGGGTTGATCGGCTCCGCCCACGTGTGCGCCGTGGCGGTCGCCGGATCGGGGCGCGGCGAGCTTCGGGCGAACTCGATCGCCTCCTCGATCTCCCGCTCCACCTCCGCCTCGATCGCCGCGAGGTCGGCCTCGGCGGCGGTGCCCGACTCGACGAGCCGGCGGCGGAACGTCGCCACGGGACAACGTTCCACCCAGGAGTCCCATTCCTCCTGCGTGCGGCGCCATCCGATTACCGGATCGCCTTCCTGGTGGCCCACCTGCCGGTACGTGAGCGATTCGATCAGCGTGGGTCCCTGACCCGAGCGGGCACGGCCGACCGCCTCGCCCGCGGCTTGCCACACGGCCACCACGTCGTTTCCATCCACCCGCACGCCGGGGATCCCGTAGGCGGCGGCCTTGCTGGCGATATTCGTGTTGCGGGTGGCCATTGCCAGTGGCGTGGCCGTGGCGTAGAGGTTGTTTTCGCAGACGAACACAACCGGCGCGTTCTGGACGCTGCCGAAATTGACCGCCTCGTGGAACGCCCCGTGGTTGGTGGCCCCGTCGCCAAAGAAGGCCACGGCCACTTGATCCGTGCCCCGCGTCTTCGCGCTGAGGGCCAGTCCGACGGCCGACGGGATGCCGGCGGTGACGACACCGTTGGTGCCAAACAGGCCGTGCGCCGGAGAATAAAGGTGCATACTGCCGCCGCGTCCGCCGCAACAGCCGGTCGCCTTGCCGGCCAGTTCGGCCAGGACGATCCTCGGCGGCACGCCCTTGGCCAACGCGTGGCCGTGTCCGCGGTGGGTGCTGGTGATCCAGTCGTCCTCGCGAAGGTGGGCCATGACGCCCACGCCCGTGGCTTCCTCGCCAATATAAAGATGGATGAAGCCCGGCAACTCGCCGTTGCGGTACATGAGCTGGGCGGTCTGCTCGAAGCGTCGGATGAGCAGCATCCGTCGGTAGAGGTGGACCAGCTCCGAGGCGGATGGCACTTGCCCCCCCTCTTTGGGCATTTGTTCGCGGGCGGCGCCGGGCGACGACATTTCGGGGAACTCCAGGGAAAACGCAAACCGAGGCAGGGCCAGGGGCTATTGCAGCGGACGGGATTTGCATTATCATACTACAAATACGGCCTGTCAAGCTATTTCCCATGGACACGCCCATGAACGGCCCGCCCAAGCGTCCACTCCGCCGCAAGAGGCTCGGCGAGGAGCTCACGGCGCAGCTCCGCAAGTACATCATCGAAAAGGGTCTCAAGCCCGGCGACCCGCTGCTGACCGAGCAGGAGATGGTCGAGCGGTTCGGCGTCAGCCGCACGGTGGTCCGCGAGGCCACGAAGGCTCTGGACTTTCTGGGCGTGATCGGGGCCACGCCGCGCCGCGGGATGGTGATTGACGACTTCGATTTCAGCCGCGTGAGCGAGTACTTCGGCTTCCACTTTGCCCTGAGCGATTATCCCCGGGAGTCGCTGCTGAAAGCCCGGGCGGTGATCGAGACGGGCTCGCTTTACTACACCATGGAGACCATGCGCGCCGACGAGGCCGTCTACCGGCAGTTGCGCGCGCTGGCCGAGTCGGCGCCGCCCACCGATCGCCTGGACGATCGCTGGATCGAATACGACATCGCGTTCCATCGCGGTCTGGTCGAGGCCAGCGACATCACGCCGTTGGCGTCCTTTTGCGACCTTCTGCAAGCGTTCTTTCGCGAGTATCGCGACCGCACCGTCTGCGGCGACGTTCGGGGCGGAAAGAAGGGGCACTGCCAGATCGTCGAAGCCCTGCACGAGGGCAAACTCGACGACGCCGTCGCGCTGTTGCGACGCCACCTGGGCTGGTACGAGGAACACGACCGATGAGGAAGACGATCCCGCTCGGGCTTGCGGCCGCCCTTTGGGCCGCGTTTGCCTCTCTCGCGTTGGCCGTGGCCCCCACGCCCGACGAAATGGCCGCCGCCCGGCGTTGGGCCGCCGCCCGGCTCGAGGGCGCCGCGGACGCGCCGAAAGCCGAGCCGCCCTTCTCCTTCACCTACGACGACAAGCCGTCGGCCGAGCTGCTCGCGTCATGGGAAGCCAAACGAACCACGCGCCGTTTGGACGACCGGCGGACCGAATACGCAACCACCTACACCGATCCGAAGACCGGCCTCGCGGTCCGCTGCGTCGGCGTCGAGTACGGCGATTTCCCGGTCGTCGAATGGACGGTCTACTTCCGCAACGCGGGCAGCGTCAACACGCCGATCCTGCAGGGCATCCAGGCGATCGACCTGGGACTCTCGCGGGGCGAGGGCGGGGAGTATCTCCTGCGCGGCATGAGCGGCGACAATTGCTCGCCCGACAGCTACCAGCCTTTCGCCCTGACGCTCGACCCTGGGGCGACGAAGACGTTCGCGCCCCCCTCGGTGGGGCGCCCCACGGACGGCGTTTTCCCCTACTACAACGTCCAAGTGCCCGGCGGGGGCACGATCGTCGTGATCGGCTGGCCCGGCCAATGGGCGGCGCGCTTCGCCCGCGACGCGGCCGCGGGGCTGCGCGTTGTCGCGGGGCAGGAACTCACGCATCTTACTTTAAAGCCCGGCGAGGAAATCCGCGCGCCGCTGGTGGCCCTGATGTTCTGGAAGGGCGACGATCCGGTCCGCGCGCAAAACCTCTGGCGGCGGTGGATGCTCGCGCACAATCTGCCCCGGCCAGGCGGGAAGGCCATTGCGCCGATCTTGTCTTTCTGCGATGGCGGCCTGGTGCCTGGGCTGAAGACGAGCGAGTCGCTCGAAAAGCTCTTCATCGACAAGCTGGGCCAGGAGCAAATCCAACTGGACTATTGGTGGATCGACGCCGGCTGGTATCCCTGCAAGGACGCCTGGCAGAATACCGGCACCTGGGAACCCGATCCCGAGCGGTATCCCAACGGCCTGCGGGCCGTGAGCGATTACGTCCACGCCCGCGACACCAAGCTCATCGTCTGGTTCGAGCCCGAGCGGGCCGCGCCGGACACGTGGCTGACCAAAAACCATCCCGAGTGGATCCTCGGCGGCGCGGGCGGCGGACTGCTGAACCTGGGCAACCGCGACGCCTGGAACTGGCTCGTCAACCACGTCGATAAGCTCATCACCGAACAGGGCATCGACCTGTACCGGCAGGACTTCAACATCGCGCCGCTGCCGTATTGGCGCGGGGCGGACGCGCCCGACCGGCAGGGTGTGACCGAAAACCTGCACGTCCAGGGCTATCTGGCCTATTGGGACGAATTGTTGCGGCGCCATCCCGGGATGCTCATCGACAGTTGCTCGGGCGGCGGACGACGCAACGACATCGAAACCCTGCGCCGCGCCGTTCCGCTCCTGCGGAGCGACTACCAATGGGGCGGCGCGGAAACCGCCCCCGGCAACCAGGGCCACACGTACGGCCTGTCGTCGTGGATCCCGTTCTACGGCCAGGGCGTGTACTATCAGCCCAACAGCTTCGTCTACTGCGTGCGGAGCTACATGTGTCCGTCGTTCGCGATCGTCACCGACGTCCGCAAGAACGAGATGGATTGGGACCTTTACCGTCGCCTGATCGGCCAATGGCGCGACGTGGCCGGCTGCATGTTGGGCGACTATTACCCGCTCACGCCGCACAATCTGGACGATGCCGCGTGGATCGCTTGGCAGTTCGACAGGCCGGAGCAAGGCGACGGATTCGTCCAGGCGTTCCGCCGCGCCGGAAGCCCCTACGTCTCCGCCCAGTACAGGCTTCACGGTCTGGACCCAGAGGCGCGTTACGCCGTGACGGACCTGGACGCCCAGGACGCCCACGAGCTGACCGGCAAGGAATTGATGGACGCCGGCCTGGCGATCGCGATTTCGGACAAGCCGGGCGCGGTGCTCATTAAGTACAAACGAGTCGGTCCGTAGGCGTTGGGACCTTTTGGAGTCTATCCCAGAATGCAGACGCCTCCGTCATGCCGAGCGAAGCGAAGCATCTCGATTCACGTCGCGCCACGGAGATCCTTCGCTTCGCTCAGGCTGACGAGGACAAAGTGGCCACAAGATAGGACGATGGTTCGGACGCCGACTCTTTGACCAAAGGATAACCCGGAGGGCATGACGATGGACATGATCCTGGGCGTGCTCGTCGTGGCGGCGGGCGGGCTTTTGATGGGCACGGGCATCTGGCCCATCAAAATCGTCAAGAACCTCCAGTTCGAGCACTGGTGGCTCATCGGCATGTCGCTTGGATTGGTCATCGTGCCGTGGACGATCACGCTTGTGGCCTTTCCGAACTTCTTCCAGGCGATCCGCGACGTGCCCCTTTCGGCCCTTTTGATCTCGAACGCGTGCTCGGTGAGCTGGGGCATCGCCAACGTCCTTTGCGCGTTGTGCTTCGTGCGGATCGGCGTCGCCCTGACCACGGCCATCCTGACCGGCCTGGGCGTCTCGGTGGCCTCGATCGCGCCGCTGGTCTTCAAAGGGTCGGGACTCTTCCAGGACGCCCCCGATCTCGCGTCGCCCGCCGGATTGACCATCCTCTGCGGAATCGGCGTCATGCTCGTCGCCGTGGCCTTCGCGTCGGTGGCGGGCTTCGGACGCGACCGGCAACTCAAGAAGCTCCAAAAAACGTCCGGCAGCTTCCTCGTCGGCCTGGTCATGACCGTCATCGCCGGCGTGACCTCGGCCGGGATGATGCTGGCCTTCGTCTACAGCCAAGGGCCGATCGTCGAACGGGTCAGCACGGTCGAAAACAACACCACAATCAAGGTCACGGTGGCCGGCGACGAACGAGCCAGCGGCGAGTATGCCGTCAACGACGAAGGCGTCATCGCGATGAGGGGCAAGGAAGCCTTGGTCGCGATCCGCCTCGGCGGACTGACGGCCAAGGCCGCCGGCGACGAGATCGCCTCACGGCTCGGAATCGCGCAGTCCGAGGCCGACCCGAAAGTGACCGTCGACGCCCGCAACCTCCTGGCGATTCTGCCCGTCCAGGCGGTGGGACTGCTCGGCGGAGCCCTGATCAACATCCTCTACCCCGTTTTTCTGTTGACCCGCCGCCGGACCTGGGGCGTCTTCGCCGAAAACTGGAAGGAATGCGCCCTGGCCACCATGATCGGTTTTCAGTTTTGCGCCGCGGTGGCCCTGGCCAGCAAGGGCATGTTGCTCCTGGGCGTGCTCGGCGCGTCGGTCGGGGCCGGCATCCAGCAGGCCATGCAAATGGTCGGCGGCCAAGGGCTCGGCTTCATAAGCGGCGAATGGCGAGGCGTCTTCGGCGCTCCGCGGCGGCAGATGTACGTCGCCATCGCCCTGCTCCTTATGGCCACCGCGATCATGGCCTACGCCAACACGATACCCAAGTAGGAACCCATCCTCATCCGGACCGCCCGTCATCCTGAGCGCAGCGAAGGATCTCGGTGGCGTCAAAGGAGTCCAGATGCTTCGCTTCGCTCGGCATGACGGTGTTGTTCGAGTTCTTCAATAGGCTTCAAGATGGAATACCGTCCGACGTCCATGAAACGAGTCGTGACCTTTGGCGAATTGCTTTTGAGCCTTAGCGCAACGGGAAACCGCCGCCTGGTGCAGGCCGACGAGTTTGTCGCCCGCTACACCGGCGCGGAGGCGAATGCGGCCGTGTCGCTTGCGCAGTTCGGCGTCGAGGCGAACGTGGTCTCGAAGGTACCGGAGCACGAGATCGGCCAGGCATGCGTCAACGCCCTGCGGCGGTTCGGCGTGAACACCGACCACGTAGTCCGCGGCGGCGACCGGTTGGGCCTCCTGTACATGGAGGCCGGCGCGTCGCAACGTCCCACCAAGGTGATCTACGACCGCCAGCCCAGCAGCTTCCGCCAGCTTCGGCCCGACGATCTCGACTGGGACGCGGTCCTCGCCGGCAAGGACTGGTTCCACTTCTCGGGCACGGCGCCGGCGGCGGGCGGCGCGGTCGTCGAGGTGCTTTCCGCCGGACTGGCGACCGCCCGACGGTTGGGCCTCACGGTGAGTTGCGACTGCAACTACCGGAGCAAGCTTTGGAGCATGGAGGAGGCCGGTCGCGTGCTCGCGCCGCTGTTGGATCGCGTCAACGTCTTGATCTGCGGCAAGGACGATCCGGAGCGGATCTTCGGAGTCCAGTCGGAGCGGCCAGACCTCACCGGCCAGGATCGCAATGAACACATGGCGGAATTGACGCGCCGGCGATTCAACCTCGACGGCGTCGCCATGACGTTCCGCGAGGCCCCGTCGGCTTCCATCAATCGTTGGTCGGCCCTGCTGTGCCACCGCGACGGATTGTGCCGCAGCCGGCAGTACGAGATCCGCGTTGTCGATCGCGTCGGCGGGGGCGACGCCTTCGCGGCCGGGCTGATCTTCGGCCTTCTGTCCGGTTTCGAGCCGCGGCGGACGATCGACTTCGCCGCGGCGGCCGGCTGTCTGAAACATTCAATTCCCGGCGATTTCAACCTCGTCTCCCGAGAGGAAGTCGAACATCTCCTCGCGGGCAATGATTCCGGCCGCGTTCAACGGTAGTTTATCCAATTGACGCCATTGAATGAAAGGTCAACCCGAGTGCCACTGGCTTTGCCAGTGCTGAAACAATGCAGGGAATCATGCACTGGCAGAGCCAGTGGCACACTTGCCGATACCTTGTTGTTGCTGAGCACCACACACGAACGTTTGAGCCAAAACCATGAAAGTTGCCATTACCGACTACGCTTTTGAAGATCTCTCGATCGAGCAGGCCTTCTGCGACGCCGCGGGCTGCGAGCTCGCGGCCATGCGGACCGGATCCGAGGAGGAGCGGATCGCCCTGGTCCGCGACGCCGACGCGGTGATCACCCAGTTCGCGCCGGTCAACGCCGCCGTGATCGGCGCGATGACCAAGAACCGGGTGATCGTCCGCTACGGAATCGGCGTCGATAACGTTGATCTGGCCGCCGCGGCCGCGCGGGGGATTCCCGTCTGCAACGTGCCCGACTACTGCATCGACGAGGTGGCCGACCACGCCATGGCCATGATCCTCGACCTGACGCGCAAGATCACCGCCAACGCCGCGAAGGTCCGCTCCGGCGGCTGGGGACTGGCCGTGCCGTCCGGCGCGATGTACGCCCTGAAGAGTCTCACGGTGGGCGTGGTGGGCTTCGGGCGGATCGGCCGCGAGGTGGTCGCCCGCCTCGGAGCGTTCAAGTGCAAGGTGCTCGTTTTCGACCCCGTTGTGGATGCCGGAGCCATTCGCGCGTCGGGCGCCGCGCCGGTCGGGCTCGAGGAGCTGCTTCGATCGAGCGATCTGGTCACGCTCCACTGCCCCAGCAACGACAAGACGCGTTACCTCATCAACGCCGACAATCTGGCCAGGATGAAGCCGGGCGTCATGCTCGTCAATACGTCGCGCGGAACGCTGGTGAAGACCGAGGATTTGGCCGCCGCGCTGGCCAGCGGCCAGGTGTCGGCCGCCGCGCTGGACGTGACCGATCCCGAGCCGCCCGGCGCCGACTACCCGCTGCGGACGCTGGACAACGTCGTCATCAATTCGCACGTCGCCTCGTGCAGCGCCCAGGCGGTCTGCAAGCTGAAGGAGAGCGCCGTGGCCACCGTCGCCATCGCCCTGCGTGGAGAGAAGCTGCCCAACGTGGTCAACGGCGTGGGCGTGTAGGAGCACATGATGGAGCAAACCGCCACGAAAGTATCGGTTACCGAGCTGGAGGATTTCTGCCACGCGGCGCTGCGCAAATGCGGCGTCGAGGAGGCGGGCGCGCGGCTGTCGGCCAACGTATTGGTGACGACCGACGCCTTTGGCGTGTTCACCCACGGCACGAAGCTGCTGCGGGGTTACGTCCGCCGGCTTCAGGCGGGCGGAATCCGCGCCGATGCCGTCCCCAGGGTCGAGCGCGAGGGACCGGCCTGGGCTATCCTTGACGGCCAGTCGGGTCTGGGTATGGTCACGTCCGTGCTGGCCATGAACAAGGCCATCGAAAAGGCCAAGACCGCGGGCGTGGGCTACGCCGGGGCGCGCAATAGCTGCCATTTCGGCGCCGCCGGCTACTACGCCCTGATGGCCGCCAGGGCCGACATGATCGGCCTGGCCATGGCCAACGACTACCCGAGCATGGCCGTGCTGGGCGCCCGCAAGGCCGTGCTGGGCACCAATCCCTTCGCCTACGCCGTGCCCGCCGGCAGGGAGCCGCCCATCTTCCTCGACATCGCCTCGAGCACCGTGGCCGGCGGCAAAGTGCGCATCGCCCAGATGCACCGCGAGACCGTGCCCGACACGTGGATGGTCGATACCAACGGCGTGCCCACCACCAATCCGTTCCTGTATCCCCACGCCGCGTTTCTGCTGCCCTTCGCCGGCCACAAGGGCTACGGCCTGGCCATGATGATCGAGCACCTCGCCGGCATTTTGACCGGAACGGGCGCGATGTACGACCTGGTGAACTGGGTCGATCACGACCCGTCGCTGGCCACCCATCACGGCGGGGCCTTTCTGGCCTTCAACGTCGCGGCCATCACGTCGCTCGACGCGTTCAAGGATCGCGTGGACCAGCTCATCCGCGACATCCACGAAACACCCAAGGCCGACGGCGTGGATCGCCTCTACGTGCCGGGCGAAATGGAGTGGGACCGGCACCGCCGCGCCGTGGCCCAGGGGATCGACCTGCCGGAGGACGTCGTCGCCAGCCTCCGCGAGCTGGCCGAGCTGCTCGATATCGCCGCGCCGTGGTTGGGCAAGGGGTGACCCGCATGACCCTTACCGGCAAAGAACGAATCGGTCGCATCCTCCGGCGCGAGCCGGTGGACCGGATCGGGCTGTTCGAGGTCTTCTGGCGCGAAACGGCGGATCGCTGGGCCGCGGAGGGACATATCGAGCGGCCCGAGACGGTCGGCGAGCACTTCGGCCTGGACCTCTTGCGAACCGGCGGGGCCATGACGCCCGCGGCGTGGCGACTGGTCAACCTGATCGCCGATCTGGATGCCGGCGACCAGATCGTCGAGGAAACGGACGACGTCCGACTCGTGCGCAACGGCAACGGCGCGCTCTTGCGGTGGTGCAAAGACGGCTCCGGCGCGCCCGAGCACGTCGATTATCTCGTGAAGTCGCGAGCGGCCTGGCGGGAACACATTCGGCCCCGCTTGACGAATACGGACGCTTATGAACGCCGCCTCGATCTGGCAAACTATCGCGCCCTGCGGGCGGACTGCGAGCGGAAAGGCGTCTTCTTCACCGCCGGCGTCCTGGCCGCGTTCGACACGCTGAACGAGCTGTGCGGCCACGAGACCATTCTCACGGCCATGGCGACCGACCCGGACTGGGTCCGCGACATGGGCGACGTGTACACCCGCGCGACCATCGACCTTCTGGCGTTGCTTTTCGAGCGCGAGGGCCTGCCCGACGGCATGTGGTTGTGGGACGATCTGGGGTTCAAGCACCGCCCGTTCATGTCGCCGGCGATGTACCGCGAAATGATCTTCCCGTCGCACAAGCAATTGATCGACTTCGCCCACGGCCGCGGCCTGCCGGTGATCCTGCACACCGACGGCCTCGTCGAATCGCTCGTGCCCAGCCTGATCGAAGCGGGCGTCGATTGCCTCCAGCCGCTCGAGGTCAAGGCCGGCATGGATCTGGTCAAGATCAAGCGGCTCCACGGAGAACAAATCGCCCTGATCGGCGGCATGGACGCCCGCGAGCTGATCTCGAACGACCTCGCGCGGGTCGAGCGCGAGCTGGCCGGCAGGCTCCCGCAGGCGATGGCTGGCGGCGGATACGTTTTGCAGGTGGACCACAGCGTGCCGCCTCAGGTGGATTACGCGACGTACAAGCATTTCGTCGAGACGGGCCTGGCCATGGGGACGTACGGGTAACTTCATGATAAAAGGATGGTGGGTGCCATGCCCACGCTTGTCGTGGGCATGTTGTATCCACGTCACATGGCCACGCGAGCGTGGCCATGGCACCCGGCCCAAAGGCGTGCCACTGGCTCTGCCAGTGCGAACATGCCGTGAGACGACGGCGCTGGCGGAGCCAGTGGCACTCGGGCATGGGATTTCGGACAAACGGAAATGACAATGACTTCCCGCGAGCGCGTGCTCATGGCGATAAACCACGAGGAGCCGGACCGCGTGCCGTTTTTCTTCGGCACGTCGGGCGTGACGTCGATCCTCGGGCCGGGCTACGACCGGCTCGCGAGGCATCTCGGCGCGCGCCGCGCCCCGCCGCGGTGGTTCTCCAAACAGTTCCAGTACGTTTGGCCCGACGAGAAGGTCCTCGAACGTCTGGGCAGCGACGCCCGCGCCGTGGCCCCCGGACCGGCCGCCTCGTCGCTCCGCAAGGAGATCTCCGAAGATGCCATGATCGACGACTGGGGCATCACGTGGGCCCGCTCGCCGGGCAGCCTCTACTTCGAGATGGCCAAGGCGCCGTTGCAGGACTCGACGGTTGACGACCTGGACCGCTTTGCCTGGCCGGATCTGACGCCGCCGGGCCGATTCGACGGGCTGGCCGACCGGGCCAAGGCCGTCCAGGAGGCCGGCTATGCCACTGTATTGTTCACCGGCATCTCGCTCTTCGAGCAGGCGTGTTGCCTGCGGCGCATCGACACGCTCCTCATGGACATGGCCGCCAACGAGGAGTTCTTCACGGCGCTCTTGACGAAGCTCAAGGAAATGTTGATTCCCTTTGTCGACGCCCTACTCCGCGAGGCCGGCCCCTGGGCCGACGTTTTCGTCGTGGCCGACGACCTGGGCATGACCCAAGGGCCCCTGATGTCGCCCGCGTTGTATCGTCGGCTAATCAAGCCCCATCAGGCGGAACTCTACGCGGCGATCAAGCGGGGAACCAAGGCCAAGATCTTCCTCCACTCCTGCGGCAACATCTATCCGATGCTGGGCGACCTGGCCGAGATCGGCGTGGATATCGTCAATCCGGTGCAGGTCTCGGCCGGCGTCATGGGCGACACGGCCCGGCTGAAACGCGAGTTCGGCGATCGGCTGTCGTTTTGTGGCGGGATTGACACGCAAAGGGTGTTGCCGCGCGGCACGACCGATGAGGTCCGCGCGGAAGTCCGCCGGCGGATCCGCGACCTGGCGCCCGGCGGCGGCTACATTGCCGCGGCCGTCCATTGCATCCAGCCGGACGTGCCGCCCGAGAACATCCTGGCCATGCGCGACGAAATCGACCAGGCGGGGCGCTATCCCCTTCATAATCTGCGATAGTATCCGATGCATACTTTATGTCAGCCTGAGCGAAGCGAAGGATCTCGTCGGCCTTGCCACACTCCAGATGCTTCGCTTCGCTCGGCATGACGATATCGCCCTAGGTTCTCCATGCAAGACAAGGCTTACTGACGTATGAACAAGCAAGACGTGATCGACCGCATGTGCGCCTCGGGCATCCTGCCCGTGTTTCGCACGGACGACGCACGGCATCTTCTTCCGGCCACGAAGGCGTTTTACGACGCGGGCATCGCGTGCGTCGAGTACACGACGACCATGCCGAATTCGCTGGGACTCGTCGAGCAAGGCGCAAAGAGCCTGCCCGGCGATCTGTTGCTGGGTCTGGGCACGGCGCGCGACGGCGAGACGGTCGAAAGGGCCGCTCGCGCCGGAGCCAAGTTCATCGCCAGCCCGGGCTGCGAGGCGAAAATGATCGAAGCCTGCCAGCGCCACGGGCTGGCCAGCGTGGTCGGCGCCATGACGCCCAACGAGATCATGGAAGCCGTCAGGCTCGGCGCCGACGTGATCAAGATCTTCCCCGCCGACTGCGTGGGGCCGACGTTCTTTTCCAGCGTGCTCGGGCCGCTGCCCGGCTTGTGCCTGATGGCCGCCGGTGGTATGACGTTGGAGAACGTCGGCGACTACGTCACCCACGGGGCCGACGTCGTTACGTTCCTGGCCAACGGGCTGGAGCCAGCGGCCTACGCGGCCGGCGATTGCCAAACCATCACCCGGACCGCCGCGCGGTGGGTCGAAGCCGTGCGGGCCGCCCGGGCGAGAAGGTGAACACACACGGGAGAACGCTCCATGTCCGACGCTCTTTCGCAAGTTCTCGCCGCCGCCGGCAAGCCGACCGAGAACGTTGCCCTGCCCGACGGCACGCGTCTGGCCCTGCTGCCCTACGGCGCCCGCGTGCTGGGGTTGTTCGCGCCGAGCGACGAGGGCAATTTCTTCTGGACGAATAACGCCCTGCAAAACGCGGAAGCCGCCAAGGCGTACTTCGCCGGCGACGGTTGGCACAACACGGGCGGCGATCGCACGTGGATCGCGCCCGAGCTGGACACGTTCTATCGCGACGCCACGTTCACGCAATACTGGCAGCCGCGCGAACTCGACATGAGCGACTACCGGGTAGATCGCGTCGGCGGCGGATGCCAGCTCTCCCGGCAAATGACGCTGCACCTGGCGCGGACGGGCGCCGACGTTTGGTTGGAGCTGACCAAGTGGTTTGGCCCGGCCACCCATCCGCTGCGGTGCCAGCGGGAGTTGTCCGACGTCGCCGCACGGCTCGACTACGCCGGCTACACGCAGCGGGTGGCGCTGCGGTCGCTCGACGCCGAGCCGCCGGCCGTGGGCATCTGGAACCTCGTGCAGCTTCCGCCCGGCGGCGAGATGCTCGTGCCGCTTTATGCCCCCAGCGCGCCGCAAAAATGCTTCGGCGACGTGCCGTCAGACAGTCTTGTCGTGGACGATCGCCTGTTGCGCGTGAAGGTCAACTTCAGCGGGTCGCATAAAATCGCGATCAAGGCGGCCGCGCTGTGCGGCCGGGCGGGATACGTGTATGGCGATCGCGACCGGTGGTCGCTCGTCATCCGCAACTTCTTCGTGAATCCCTCAGGGCGGTACGTGGACGTGCAGCGGCCGGACCTGGAGGACGAGGGCTACTGTTTCCAGATGTGCCGCGTGGACGAGCCGGACTTTGGCAGCTTCTGCGAGTTGGAGTATCACGCCCCGGCCCTGGGCGCGCCGCCCGATCCGCGGCTCGGCGAGGACGTCTCGCAGGTCTGGGCGTTCCGCGGCCCACGCGAGGCCATCGACACGACCGCCCGAGCGCTATTGGGAGCACGACCATGAGCCTTTGGCAATTCGACGAGCCGGTGCCCCAGGGGGCACTGGGAATCTGGTGGCTGGGTCAGGCGGGTTTCGTGTTCAAGACGCCCGGCGGGACAGTCGTCTACCTCGATCCCTACCTCTCCGACGCGGCCGAGCGGCTCTTCGGGTTCAAGCGGCTGTCCTTGCCACCCATCGCCGCCGAGGACGTGCGGACGGATCTGGTCGTGCTCACGCACGAGCACGCCGACCATCTCGACCCCGACGCGCTTCCCGTCGTCGCCAGGAACAACCCCAAGTGCCGGTTCGCCGCGCCGGCCGGCTGCGCCGAAGGACTCGCCGCCGCGGGTGTTCGCAGCGATGCGAGGGTTCTGCTCGAGCCGAATCGGCGCGTCGAGTTGGGCAACGTCGCCATCGACGCCGTGAAGGCCGACCATGGCGACCTGTCCGACTCCGCGTTGTCGCTGGCCCTGGACTGCGGCGGCGTTCGCGTCGTTTGCACGGGCGACACGGCGTTCCGCCCTGGGCTGCTGGGGCCGCTCTTCGCGCTCCGGCCCGACGTGCTCTTGCCCTGCATCAACGGCGTCTTTGGCAACATGGGCCACATGGACGCCGCGATGCTCACGCAAGCGGCCAAACCGCGATGCGCCATTCCGTGCCATTTCTGGACGTTCGCCCAGCACGGCGCCGCCGACCCGGCCGGATACCTGAACGCGTGCCGGTCGCTTTGTCCGGAAGTGAACGCCCTGCTACTTCGTCCCGGCGAACGGTTTCTGGTTCACGCGGAGAAGGAGTCCTAACACGTCAACCTCCGAGTGCCACGCGTTCGGCCAGTGCTTGAATCCCGACACACCATGACACTGGCAAAGCCAGTGGCACACGTTCGCTCACGAGGACAGAGGATACACACGATGAAAGTCGATCTCTCCGGCAAGGTCAGTCTCGTCACCGGCGCGGCGCGGGGGATCGGCGAGGCCATCGCCGACGCCCTGGCGGCCAGCGGCTCGCGGGTGCTCTACGCCGACTGCCTGGACGCGGGGCCCGCGGCGGCCAAGTCGCCGGGCGGCCTAGCCGTGCGGATGGACGTCACGAACCGCGCGGAGATCGACGCCGCCGTGGACCGCGCGGTTGGGGAGTTCGGCCGGCTCGACATCCTGGTCAACAACGCCGGCGTGAACACGATGAAGCACCGCGTCACGATCGACGAATTTCCCCGCGAGGAGTGGGACCGCATCCTGGCGGTGGATCTGACGGGCCTTTACGAGGTGAGCCAGGCGGTGGCGCGGGTCATGCGGCGGCAACAATCGGGGCGGATCATCAACATTGCGTCGATCGTCGGGCTGGTTCCGTTGCGGCTCCAATGCGCGTTCGCCGCCGCGAAGGCCGGCGTCGTGAACCTGACCAAGGCCATGGCCATCGAACTTGGCCCCAGCGGCATCCTGGTCAACGGCATTGCCCCCGGCTCGATCATGACCGAGGGCACCAAGCAGTTGTTCTACGGCGAGGGCGGCATCTTCCGCGATTCCGTGCAAAAGATGCTCGACCACGTCCCGCTGGGACGCCCCGGAACGCCCGCCGAAATCGCCGTGGCCGTTCTGTTCCTCGCCGATCCGGACAACAGCTACACCAACGGCCACGTCCTCACCGTCGACGGCGGCTGGACCGCCGGCTACGCACGGGAGTTTTAATACGCCTTCCGGGAGACTCGCGCCGGCGTTCTTCGCTGCGAAGCCGCAAGCGGCTTGTGGCCGTCCGGCAATGCGTATCCATACATCTCTTTGTTTTTCAACCAACGGACCATCACCATGAAAATCATCCGCTATCTCGATTCAACCCAACAAACCAAGTACGCCGCCCTCGAGCCGGACGGGTCCGCCCGGGAGATCGCCGGCGACGTCCTCGGCGAGTTCTCCGTCACGGCCAAGCCGGCGGACGTTGTCAAACGCCTGGCCCCCGTGCCGCCGACGAATCTGCTTTGCATCGGGCTGAACTACCGGCGTCACGCGGCCGAGGGCAAGAGCCCCATCCCCGAGTTTCCCGTCGTATTCATGAAGGCCACGACCGCCGCGCAGCATCCGGGCGATCCGATCGTTCTGCCGCGGCGGCTCCGCAGCGACGAGGTGGACTACGAATGCGAGCTGGCCGTGGTGATTGGCAAGACCTGCAAAAACGTCTCGCGCGAGCGGGCGCTGGATTACGTGCTCGGGTACACGTGCGCCAACGACGTTTCGGCGCGCGACTGGCAGGGCAAGTGGGGCGGAAGCCAGTGGTGCCGCGGCAAGACGTTCGACACGTTCGCCCCGATGGGCCCGTGCCTGGTCACGACCGACGAGATCCCCAACCCCAACGCGCTTGCGATCAGAATGGACATCGGCGGCCAGGTCATGCAGGACTGGAACACCGACGACATGATCTTCGACGTGCCGTGGCTGGTCGAGTTTTTAAGCGGCAGCACGACGCTCCTGCCGGGCACGGTCATTTTGACCGGCACGCCGCACGGCGTCGGCTTCGCCCAGAAGCCGCCCCGCTGGCTCGTCCCCGGCGACGTGTGCAACGTGACGATCGAGGACATTGGCACGCTCACCAACCCGGTCGTCGAGGAAGCGGCGTGACGCCGGCGCGGTGGCGGGATGGTCCTGGTTGGCAATGGAAAGTCCCCTCACCCCTGACCCCTCTCCCGCACGGCGGGCGAGGGGAGACGCGGCAGGTCACGTCCGCTGGGTCAGCGCGTCCATCACGCGGTCGGTGATCGTCTGAATCAGGGCTTCCCGATCGGCGGCGGTCGTGGCGGTGGCCCCAGAGCCATTGGACGGCGCGTCCTTGCCTTGGTAGCTCGGCGGCGTGAAGGCTTTTTGCTGGACCCCGCACGTCTGCCAACTGTCGCGGAAGACGTCGTTGGCGCAGATGTCGCAGTTCTTCATCTCGTTGCGGGGATCCGAAAAGCCCCACTTGTCCTTCAACTCCAGCAGGGCCCGGGCTTCCGGCTCGCTGAAGTAGTTGATACGGCCCAGTCCCCGGGCGAGCATGAGCATCCGGCAGTAGGCGTCGAGCACCTCGGTCCACCAGTAGGCCTGCTCCACCGTTTGCCCCCAACTGACCGTGCCGTGGTTCGACAGGATCACCACGTTCGCCTTGTCCACGAACGGCAGGATCGTGTCGGCGAAGTGCTGGCTGCCCGGGATGTCGTACCGCGCGATCGGCACCTCGCCCAGGAAGATCTCCACCTCGGGCAGGATGCACTGCGGCACGGGCTCGCGGGCGATGCCGAAGGCCGTGGCGTGGGGCGGATGGCAATGCACGACCGACCGGACTTCGGGTCGCCGCTTCATGATGGCCAGGTGCAGCAGGATCTCGCTGGTCCGCTTGCGCCGGCCCGAAAGCTGCTTGCCCTCCATGTCCACCACGCACAGGTCCTCCGGCTTCATGAAGCCCTTGGAGATCATCGTCGGCGTGCAGACGACCTCGTTGTCGCCCACGCGGTAGCTGATGTTTCCGTCGTTGGCCGCGGCGAAGCCCTTCTTGTAGAGCCGGTCGCCGATTTCGCAGATCTCTTGCTTGATCTTGTGGATGTTGGCCATGAGTGGTTCTCGTGACGTTTACGCGTGTTTGTTTTGTTTTGCGAAGCCGCAAGCGGCGGATGGGAAAAGCGGAAAGCGGATACTCATTCCACCCCCCGACCCCAAATCCCCAAATCCCCAAATCCCTAATCCCCAATCCCCAATCCCTTGCCCCGCGCGCACACCGCGTCGAGGATCGCCGCGTTGTAGGCGTCCAGCGGTTTGTCCTCCGGGTAGAACGGCATGGCGGCTTCGCGGCCTTCGCTCACGGCGATGCGGCAGCCGACGTCGGCGCCTAGCTCGTCGTAGACAACGATCATCTCCGCGGAGCGGTCGCCCTGGCCGAGCAGATCCTCAAGCGTCAACGGCACGGCCAGCTTGAACCGCCCGCCCAATAGGCTCGGGTGCGCCCGGTTGAGCGTCACCGTGCCAATCACTTCCGCGATGCGCATGGCCGTTTCCCTTCCTATGTCAATCGTCCTCGAAGCGACTCGGGGCAGGCGTACGGCGCGCCGGCGGCAAATCGGGCGATCATCTGGCCCAGGCGATAGGGCGCGAATCCGTCGGGTCGAGCCACCAGCACGTTGGCGCCGACCGCCCGAGCCGCCTCGACCGCCTGGTCCGGATCCGCCGCCATGACCGCCCGCAGGCCCGAGAGCCGATTCGCCAGGCACAGCGCCGCGGCCACGTGCGGCGTGAGCACGACGCCCAACAGGCCCCCTCGACTCGCCGCCTCGGCCAGGCGGTCGCACGTCTCGATCAAGCAGGCCGACCGCGTCGGCTCGACCACCAGGCCGCTCTTGCGGAGAATCTCCACCACGGCCGCCGGATCGAACGAGCTCACCGCCACGACCATCGCGAGCGTCCCGCCGGCCGTCCCCGGCGGCGATTCCACCGAGGCGAAACACAGCGAAATCCCGCGGTCGCGCAGCACGTCGCGCACCGCCGGCGTCACGACCGCGCCGGGTGGAACGAGCAAGCATCGGGCATTGCCAAGCCGCGGGCCGACGTCGGCCAACGTGACCACGCGGGCGGTCGCGCGGACCGTGTGTCCCGGCTCGCCGGCAACGTCGCCGGCGGGACCCGCATCCGCCGGACCAGTCGCCGGAGCCGGCGTTCGCCCCGGCTCCGGCGCCGCGCCCAACTGGGCGAGCACCTCGCGAACGATCTGGTCCACGTCCCGCGGCGTTGCGCTCATCGATCCACAATCCCCAATACGGTCCAACGCACCGGCGTGTTGTCGCACCCAATCAACTCCCGCGCTCCCCGGCCGTCGCTGGAAATAATCACCACGTCGTCGCCGCCCGCCCCCAGGGCGTCCACGGCCAACAGCGGATCGCCATCGGCCGACCGGCCGTCCGGTCCCAACGGCTGAACCACCAGCAGCTTCCACCCGTGCATCGAAGGGTGTTTCACCGTGGCCGTGGCCGTTCCAATCACCCGGGCGTTTTGCATCTACTTCCCCAATATCCTCAAGCTCTCGGCCAGCGTGCAGCGGCGCTCGCGGGTGAAGGTGAGCGGCGTGGTCACGCCTTCGCCCGTTGGGCCGGCGATCGAGTACGATCCGTAGCCCTCGCCGCCGTTACCCAGGGCGGCCAGGCTGGCCCCGTTTTTCACGAACAACGTGGTATCCATGATCCGGCCCATCTTCGTCATGTTCCGCACGTCGTTCGAGTGGATGATCGACGTGTGGCGGAAGCCGTGCTCGCTCTGTTTGGCCATGGCAATGGCGTGATCCACGTCGCGGGCGCGGACGAAGGGCAAGAAGGGCATCATCTGCTCGACCGGAACGAACGGATTCTCGAAATCCGTCTCGCCGAATAGGATCGGCGCGTCGGCCGGCACGGTCTTGCCCGCCGCCCGGGCCAACACGGCCGCGTCCTGGCCGATGAACTCCTTGATGGGCACCTGGTGCGCCTTGGTCCCTTCGCCAACGGTCGTGATGGCGGCTTTGGTGAGCGCGTCGATCTCGCGTCCGTTCAACCGGACGGCGCCGGCCCGCTCCATGGCGGCCATCATCGCGTCGAACACCCGAGTGACGACGAACACCTGCTTCTCGGCGACGCACAATAGGTTGTTATCGAACGCCCCGCCGCGGATGATCTCGCGCGCGGCGCGGTCCAGATCGGCGGTCTCGTCCACAACGACCGGCGGATTGCCCGGACCGGCCACGATCGCACGCTTCGACTGCTGCATGGCCGCCCGGGCAACGCCGGGGCCGCCCGTGACGCAAATCAGGCTCACCTCGGGATGGGTAAACAGCACGTTGGCCGTCTCCAGCGTCGGCTCGGTGACCACGCAGATCAGGTTGTCCACGCCCAGGTCGCGGTAGATGGCCTCGTTGAACCGGCGGACGCCCTCGGCGGCGACGCGTTTTCCGCCGGGATGCGGATTGAACACCACCGTGTTGCCCGAGGCAATCATGTTGATCGCGTTGCACGTGATGGTCGGCAGCGAGTGCGTCACGGGCGAGACGGCCGCGATGACGCCGAACGGGGCGTGCTCGATCACCGCCAGTCCGTGATCCCCGCTGAAGACCTCGCTGCGGAGGAACTCGACGCCGGGGGTCGTCTCGCCCACGCCGCGCTGTTTGAGGATCTTGTGCTCCAGCTTCCCGATCTTCGTCTCCTCCATCTCCATCGTGCCCAGTTCGACGGCCTGGTCGATCGAGATCCGCCGGATGTGGTCGATGATCCGCTTGCGGCCCTCGATCGTGATTCCGGAAAGCTCGTCGAACGCCTCGCGGGCGGCCAGGACGGCCTCGGCGGCGTCGGTGAATTGCCCGAAGCGCCCGCGGCGGCTCCCTTGGGCCGGCCGCGCCGCGCCATTGCCGCCCAGCCGATGGAGCACCTCGTGAACGACGGTCCGAATGGTGGCTTCGTCAACGTGCATGGCGGGATAGGGGGTTGGGGGTTGGGGGATTGGGGAATTCGGAGGTCAAACGGCTTTCCGCTTTCGGCTTTTCGCTTTTCCAATCCGCCGCTTGCGGCTTCGCATTTCATCGCACACGACGCCTACTCGTCCGCGACTCCATCCTTGGAATACACGCACCGGTTCTCCGCGCGAACGGAATCGACAATGCCGACGATCGCGCAGTCGACCGGCAGGGGCTTTGTTTCGGGCGTGAGCCGGGCGCTCGAGCCCTGAACCACGAGGACGAACTCGCCCTCGCCCGCGCCGACCGTGTCCACGGCCACGAACGTGCGGCCGGTGGTCTTGAGCGTTTCGCGGTTCTCGCGTCCCAGCACGTACGGCTCCACCAACAGCAGCTTGCGGCCGGTCATCACGTCCGTCTTTTTCGTCGCGATCACCTGGCCGGTTACTTTGCCGACGAACATGGCTCGTTCTCCAGATATTCCTTGGTTTGCCGAGCGACGATCCACTCCTCGTTGGTCGGCACGACCCAAATCTGCACGCGGCTGTCCGCCGCGCTGATGCGGGCCTCGCCGTCGGCCTGGGCGTTGGCGGCCGGATCGAGCCGGATGCCCAGCGCCTCGAGATCGCGCAGGACCATGGCCCGAAACTCGCCGCAGTGCTCGCCGATGCCGCCGGTCATCACGATGACGTCGGCCCCGCCCAGCTCGACCAGATACGCGCCCAGGTAATCGCGCACGCTCGTGGCGAACGCATCCAGGGCGAGCTGCGCCCGCCGGTCGCCCGCGGCGGCCGCCGCCGAGAGATCCCTCGCGTCGCCGCTCGTGCCACTCAGGCCCAGCAGTCCGCCCTCGCGGGCGAGCGCGGACAGTACCTCGTCGAGCGACTTGTCCGTCTGGGCCATGATGCCCGGCAAGGCGAACGGGTCGAACTCGCCCACGCGGTTGTTGTGCGGCAGTCCGCTCTGCGGGCTCATGCCAAAACTGTTGGCCACGCTCTTGCCGTCGCGGATCGCGCAGACGGAACTCGACCCGCCCAGGTGGCACGAGATGATCCGAAGATCATTGCGCCCCAACAGTTCGGCGGTTCGCTCGGCGATGTAGCGGTGGCTTGCCCCGTGGAATCCCCAACGCCGCACGAGCATCGTTTCTGCCCAGTCGTACGGCACGGCGTAGTACCGGCGCCGATCGGGGATCGTCTCGTGGAAGCCGGTCTCGAACGCCGCCACCAGCGGGATGTCCGGCAGCCGCTCGTTGAGCTGGCGCATGGCCGCCACGTAGGCCGGGTTGTGCGCCGGCGCCAGATGGTTGAGCC
Organism: Pirellulales bacterium; assembly: GCA_016931995.1. GTDB lineage: Bacteria > Planctomycetota > Planctomycetia > Pirellulales > Thermoguttaceae > JAFGDS01. The sequence goes on along the minus strand of JAFGDS010000001.1, from coordinate 18,234 downwards.
GATCCATCTCATCGAGCAACTCGCTCCTGACCCGCTGCACCCCGCGGCAGCGACCGCCATGGACCGCCTTGAACCCGATCGCCGCCACCTCGGACGCGTCGCCCAGGCAGCCGTGGACCGGATCCGTCAACTGCGCCAGGCACTGGCGGACCGCCTCGGCGTGGTCGGGCACGCGCAGCGTCCGCTCGCGCCGGTTCGAGCCGATCTCGACGACCGCCAGGCTCTCCGGCGAGCCAATCCGCTCGATCCCGCCGCGGGCCAACTGCCGCCGGCTGTCCATGTCGAACAAGCGATACTTGAAGCTCGTCGAGCCCAAATTCGCCACAAGCACCTTCATGGCGTCCATCTCCTTGCTCGCCGACCACCGCCATCTCCCCTCGCCCGCTTGCGGGAGAGGGGTCGGGGGTGAGGGCTTCTAGCTCAGGTACGCGTCGACCACGCCCTCGGCGGGCCGGGGGATGATGTGGCTGGCCACGAGCTCGCCGACCTGGCCGGCCGCGTTCGCTCCCGCCTCGACGGCCGCGCGGACGCTGCCCACGTCGCCCCGGACGATCGTCGTCACCAGCCCGCCGCCGATGTCCACCCGCTTGATGATCCGCACGTTGGCGGCCTTGGCCATCGCGTCGGTCGCCTCGACCAGGGCCACGAGGCCCTTGGTCTCCAAAAGTCCAATGGCGTCTTGCATGGTTGCTTGTATCCCTTTCTTCGGAAGTGTTTGGATGGTTGGGCCCGAGGGCGGTCAATCCGCCTTGCGGGCCTTGGCGGGCGTGCCGCCGAGGAACTTCAGGCAGGTGTGCAGGTCGTCGTGCGGGCGCGGAATGACCTGCACGCTGATCACCTCGCCCAGCCGACCGCCGGCCTGGGCGCCCGCGTCCGTGGCCGCCTTCACGGCCGCCACGTCGCCCGTGACAAACGCGCTGACCATGCCGCTGCCCACCTTGTCCCAACCGAGGAACTCGACGTTGGCCGCCTTGATCATCGCGTCGCTGGCTTCGACCAGGGTTACGAAACCCTTGGTCTCGATCATGCCGAGCGCTTCCAGCTTCTTTGCCATAATGACAATCTCCTGTGACAGAAGGTAGTAGGCGGTAGACGGTATGCAGTATTCCAAGCCGCTTGCGGCTTCGCAGCCCTCGTTACTTGAGCAACTCCACGTGTTTCGCGTGATCCAGATCCGCGGCGTTTCCTTCGTCGGTGTCCAAATGCACTTCGAGCTTGATCCCCTCGCCCGGCCGCACGACCAGACCCTCGAAAACCGTCGGGCAGGGCGAATTCACCCGAAGCGACATCCGGTCGTCCTTCTTCACGCCGTAGAATTCCGCGTCGGCGGGGCTCATGTGCACGTGCCGCTGGGCGCGGATCACGCCCCGCTTCAAATCGACCACGCCAGCCGGGCCCACCAGCACGCAGCCCGGCGTGCCCTCGATGTTTCCGCTAAGCCGCACCGGCGCGTCGATCCCCAGCGAAATGCAGTCCGTAAAGGCCAGCTCCACCTGGCTCTCCGGCCGCGTCGGCCCGAGGATCCGCACGCTGGGCAGCATCCGCCGCCGGGGGCCGACCACCATCACCGTCTCCTCGGCGGCGAAATAGCCGTCCTGATACAGGTCTTTCGCCAGCGTGAGCGTCTTGCCCGGGCCAAACAGCGTCTCGACGTGCTCGTCCGTCAGGTGGACGTGCCGGGCGGAGATACTTACCACCAAGTTCGGTTTGCCCGGCGGACCGCCCAACTGCGCAAGCACGATCTCCCGCACGATCTGCTCGACCACGCCGCGATCCAAGGGGGCCACCATGCTCATGTCGCGTTCCTCACGCCTCGGGATCGTTTGCGGACGGGGCCACCACCAGCGCGACGCCCGCCGCGGCGATCTTCTCTTGCCACGCTTGCGGAATCCCGTCGTCCACAACCAGATGCTGCACTTCGTCGAGTCCGCACAGGTGCGTCAGGCTCCGCCGGCCCAGCTTCGAGCTGTCGGCCACGACGACCACCTCGTCGGCCGCCCGCATCATCGCCCGCTCCGTCTCGACCAAAAGCAGGTTGTTATTGAAAAAACCCTCGTCGTTGATCCCCGCCACGCTGAAAATGGTCTTGCGCACTCGCAGCGAGGCGATCATCGCGCCCGCCAACGGGCCCTGGGCAACGCCGGAGCGAGGGCAGATGTTGCCGCCCACGAGGATCAGGTCGCTGGCCGGGTCCGCGGCGAAGAGGTTCGCCACCGGCAGTGATGTCGTGACCACGTGGATCGGCCGGCCCACCAAGAGCCGCGCCAGCTCGTAGGTCGTGCTCCCGCCGTCCAACAGGATCGTGTCGCCGTCCTCGACCAGCGCGGCCGCCCGTCGGGCGATCGCCCGTTTTTTGGCCCAGGCGCCGGGCTCCTGCTCGTCGAAATGCGGCAGCTTTGGCGACGTGCCGGCGTAGAGCACCCCGCCGTGGATCCGCCGCGCGGAGCCCTGCTGCTCGAGGTGCTCGAGATCCCGTCGCACGGTGGACTCCGAGACCTGGAGCTCCTCAATCAGCTCCGGCAAGGAAGCAAACCGCTTGACGCGGACCAGCTCCAGCAATCGGTTTCGCCGCTCGCTAGCTAACATGGGGGGTATCGCAGGTCGCCGACACAAACACGAATGGTTTCTTTCAATTATGCGACATATAACGACTGAATTCAATCACATTCCGTCGGTCTTTGGCCGTTTTCTGTCATTTGCGCCTCCGCCCGTCCCAAATGTCCGGTCGGCGCGCGGTCCAGCGGCCGCTAACGTGTTGCGCAAACGTAGCTTACCGCCGGGCGACGGGGAGCCGAATCCGGGGCCCCTGGGCGGTGGCAAACGGCTAGGACGGGCGAGGGATCGACCGAAGAGCCGGTCGGGAGAAGGCTGGACGCCATGCCCACGCGCGTCGTGGGCATGTCCTTCGCGAGCAACGCCGTCCATGGCCACGCCAACGTGGCCATGCCACCCACCATGACTTGCCGGGACGCGCTTTATGGTGCCGGCGTCACCACCGCGCGGATAAGCCAGTCACCGGCGTTGAAGACGCCGGCCGATCGGTTGGGCTTTCCGACCAGGGCTTCCCCCTCGGCGTCGTGGCTGACGTAGACGCCCTTGGTCGCCTCGGCGTTGAAATCGACGCAGAGGATGAACTCGCGGGGAAGCTCCGTGGGCTTCATCTTCAGCGCGACCCAATTCTGCTCCGCGGTCCGGCGGAAGTTCGAGTAGGGATAGGGGAAGTCCGCCAGCGGCTTGAACTCCGTGTCGCAGATCGTCACGTGGAACTTCTCGCGGGGCGGCGTGGGATGGCCGTAACGGGACCCGTGGATGCGGACCGACGTCAACATCCATTTCCCCTCCGGCGTCTCGAACCGCACGGCGAAGCCCTGCGGCAGGCTGCGTTTGCCGGCCGGCGTGCCGTCGTCGACGGCCAACTCTTTTGGCTCCGGCTTCGCCGCGGCGGGCGCATCGGCCGACGTCGCGTCGTCCGCGGCCGCGTCCTCCCAGGGCGGCTTCTCGGCCGATTGGGCCCAAACGCCGCGATTGGCGGTCTTGGCTTCCGTCTCGGCGTCGGCCAGGGTCTTGAACTCGCCCTCGCGCCGATCGTACCACGCCCAGCCCTCGCGGATCATCTCGGCGTTGATCGACCGCTGGTCGAGCCACACGGCCGCCACGGCGCCGCGCTTCTCGTCCTTGGAAAGCACTTGCACGACGACCTCGTGGTCGGCCACCTTGGCGGCCAGGTTTTCCTTCGACTGCCGGGCGAGATCCTCGTTCTTGCTCGGCGCGGCGACGCCAGCCAGGGCGATGGGCTGTTGGCGACCATCGACCAGGACCACCAGCGCGTCGCCTCGGGGCACGCGGACCACCTTGCCCGTCCGCGTCTCGGCGGCGGACGCCAGCCCCGACGCAAATACTACAACCATGCCCCAAATCACCGTCGCGGTTTTCATCGCCCACCTCGCGTTTACAGTTGACCGTCGTGACAATCGCATTTCAGAGCGTTAACGTGCGGCGTCGTGTTTACCGTAGTGTGCTGACCGTAGTGTGCCACTGGCTTTGCCAGTGCCGCGTCTCGCTCGGGATCCACGGACTGACGCAGCCATGTCCCACTTCCCTTCGTCTTACGCACTGGCAAAGCCAGTGGCACACGGCACGCACTGGCAAAGCCAGTGGCACGCGGCCCGCAATGGCAAAGCCAGTGGCACATGGCACGCACCGGTGGAGGCAGTGGTACGCGGAGTTTCATTGCTCGAAGAGCTGCGGATCCCACCCTTCACTTATTGTTGGCCAACTACTCGTTGCGTCCGGCGCCGGCGCCGGCCAACGCACCCGCGGGGCGGAGTGGTTCACGTCGAGAATCTCGACTTTGGCAATGCTTTTCATCGCCTCGTCGTCCGTGCGCACGAAGCCCTCCTTGAGAATCCACAGACCTGGCTCGTACACCGCGAATCGCCAATCGTAATCGAGCGCCTCGCTGTCGATCTGGATCCGCAGCGGCACGCGGGCGTTCTCGTCGATCTTCGCGAAATCCGAGAAGGTCTCCGTGACCTCGCCGAGGCGGTGGACTTGCGGCGCGAGCGTCTTGCCGTCCAAAACGAGCGTGCCGCGGCCGATCGGGCGCTGGAAGTACCCCCGCCAAAAACCCTCGATGCCGTTGCCGTACGCGGCGTCGATCGGCTCGGCCAGCGTGTACTCCAGCGTGATCATCTCCGGGCCGACCTCAACCCTGTCAAACGTGGCGTCCTCGGGGCTGTCCACCAAGGCGTGCAAGGGGCTGTAGTACGTCGTCGCCATCAGCAGGCCGCTCCGCGCCTTGGCCGCGTCTGGTACGGCGTACTCCTTTGGCGGATCGGCGCCCAACGTGTAGCGGAACGTGTAACTCTTCACCGAATCCGGCGGACCGATGAGCCAGCAGAGGTTCCGCTCGATCATCTTCTGCATCACTTCACGCCCGCGGGTTTGCCGCTCGTCGAAGACGGCCTGCTCCTTCGGATCGCGCGGCGGGCCGGCAAAGGGATCGTCGCCCGACGGCGGGTCCGCGGACGGCGCCGCGGTCGCCCTGTCCGGCGGCGCCGCCGGCGCGCCGGCCGAACGTTTCAGATGCACGCGGACCATCCAATCGTACTTGTCCGGCACGGCCGAGAAGCCTCGATCGGGCAGCCCCGTGTACGAATGCGACTGCGCGATGTCCGAATCGTAGCCGAGGTAGATGCCCTTGGTCCGGTGGGGGTTGAACGACAGTGCCACCGTGAACCGCTCGCCCACCCGCGTAGGCGGCACGTTGAGCCTGTACCATTGCATATCGCCGCCCCGTTTGATCTTCGAGTACGGGTGCGGCGCGTCGCGGAGGACGCCGCCCTGCTCGTCGAGCACGTAAACGTGGAAATCCTCGCGCGGCGGCTCGGGGTCGCCGTAGCGGCTGGCGAAGATATCCACGCCCACCACGGTGTCGTAATCGAGCATCTTGGTCCGCTCGAATTTCACGGCGTGGCCCGACCCACCCAGGCTGCGATACCCTTCCGCGGATGCATCGCCGTGGGACAACACCTGTTCCCATTCGGGTTTGCACGCCGTGTATTCGATATCGTCGGGCTTCTTGCTGGCGTCCGTCTCGCCGGGCTTCTTCTTCAGTTCGACCACAACCCGCGTGATCCAGCCGTCGCGGACGTCGACGCGCCGGGTCTGGGGATCGTAGCCGTCCATCTCGATCGTGAGTTTGCGAACGCCCGCCGGAACGAGAAACAAACCGTCGGAGGCGCCCAGCTTCTGGCCGTCCACGACGATCTGCGCCCCCTGGGGCACGGTCCGCACGTAGATGCGGCTGGCCGGCGTCTCGGTCGATTCCACCTGGGCCGTCACCGCCGCCGACAACACCGCCAGGCACGTCAATACCGCGTTCATCGCAGGGACGTCCTTATCGCAAGAGGGGAATGAACGACAGCGTGGCAACCCGGCCCGCTCGCACGCCGCCCCGAGCCGACGATACCACGGCGGGCATGACCCCGCCACCAAGACCTTTGCGCCCGGGCGGGAAATCTGTCGCGGAAAACGCAGGTCCTTCCTCACGCCGCGTCGGGCCGGCGGCCTCGTCGATCCCGCCATGCCCCGCCAGGCGACTCACCACAACCTTTTTGGCGGAAAGGAGATAACGGCGGCCGTGCCGGGATTCGGGAGGTGGAAACGCGGGGCTTCCGGGAGGGCGAGCTTCCTGCCCAGCGGCCGTCGAGGCGAGACTCCAATGGCGGTTCGAGCCCCCGGCCGCGCCGTGGCGCAATAGAGCAAGCGGGGGGCGGCAAGCCGGTCTACGCGCGGCGTCGGCGCGCCCGGATGGCGACGAGCGCGGCCAAGGCCGACGACAAGACAACCCATGTGCCGGGCTCGGGCACGGGGTTCGCCAGATTCACCGCGCCGGTCGTCTCGAGGTGGATGTCGTCGATCCAGAGCGGATCGTTGCCGCTGCCGCCGTCGGCGGCCTTGATATAGAAGTTGATCAGATCGGACAGCCCGCCCGTGCGGAATCCGAACGCGGTCTGGCCCTCGGCGTCAAGCTGATCCGAGGGAAGGGCGGCCTCGCCGGGTCGGTCGTGCAGCCATATTTGTGCGTTGTCCGCGTCGTTGTTCACCAACACCCAAAGGTTGTACCACGTGGCCTGCTCCAACTCGGTCAGCTCCGTGTAGTTATTGCCGTCGTGAACGTCGAAACGGTTGAGGGCGGCTCGTTTTCGCAGTTCGGGGCCGAAGTCGCTGAACTCGACCGGCGACGCGAGGTGCGACATGCCGAACGAGTAGTTGTGCTGGCCCTCGAAACGGAACCGCAGAAACAGCATGCGCGTTTCGCCTTGGGGGATGACCGCGCTCCTGTGCAGCGTCGCCGGCTCGGCCACCACCTGAAGGGATTGATTGTCGCCCTCGCCCGGCATCGTCACGACCTGACTCGTCGGACTGCTGGCGTACCATCCGTCCTGGTTCTTGATGCTGCCCAGGTTCAAGTCCTCGAAATCTTCAACCAGCACGAAGCCGCCGAACGCCGGACCGATCGCCAAGCACCCCACGGCCAACGCGATTCCGGCCGATAGCCACAATGTCGTGATTCGATTTCTCATGTCGCCACTCCGTGTTGGAGGAGGAGAAGGACAAGCCGCGCAAGAACGCCGGACGATCTCCGGCGCAAAGGCTACGGATATTCTCGACCCGACCGTCGGACACGTCAACCAAAACGCGCGGGGGGCTCCATCGCCACCGCGCATTTTTTTCACACCGCGCCGGCTGCCAGGGCGCCGGCCGGTTTCGCGGCGCGTCTCAGGCCCGCTCGGCGGCCTTCCGCGCGGAGCGGAGCAGATGCGAGATCCCGTCGCGGTAGCCCGCGAGCGTGTCGATCCACTGCCGCAGGCAGCGCCGGCCCTCGGGCGTGATCTCGTAGGCTTTCTTCGCCGGTCCGCACGTCGAGGTGTCCCACGTCGATACGACGAAGTCCTCCTGCTCCATGTGCTTCAGAAAGCGATAGATACCGGAGACATCGGGCGCATGCCCGCCCAACAGGGGCATTCCGCCGATCTCCTGGGCAATCCGGTAGCCGTGAAGCGGCCCCCGGCTCAGCACGACGAGAATGGCCGGGTGCAGCAGTTTATCGAGCGTGCCCCCCAAACAGGGGCAGGCGGGCGGGTTTTTCTTTCGCGTGGTCGCCATGGGTGTGCCTGCAATACCTGGCTTCAAGTTTGCTCCGATGTGTGCGAACGGTCAAGACCGGCGGGCTCGCTTCCGGCTCCGGGAGCCGTGGCGGCTTGACGAGGATGGAGCCAGGGCCAATACTGGTGGTTCACTGCTATATGATAACCACATATACCGATCCTCCCACCGTAGGTCTCGGCTCGTTGCCGCCGCGCCCTGGAGAACCCTCCCATGCGCCGCCGCTTACCCCGGCCCACCGGGTTCACGCTGATCGAGCTGCTCGTGGTCATCGCCGTCATCGGCGTGCTGATCGCGCTTCTGCTCCCGGCGGTGCAGGCCGCCCGCGAGGCCGCGCGGCGGATGCATTGCCTCAACACGCTCCGGCAGGTCGCCTTGGCGGCGCATCAGTATCACAACGCCGCGGGCTCCTTTCCGCCGGCCATGATGATGTCGCAATATAACGCCTCGAAGAAGTTCCATCGCGGCGCCTGCCTGTTTGTTCTGTTGTTGCCGTTCTACGAGCAGGGCGCCTTGCACGACCAGTGGGACTTCTCCGATCCCAACAAGAATTTCGAAGGCGCCATGGCGTCGCGCGCCGCGATGGGCCCCAACCTGCTTTGCCCCTCCGAGTCCGCGAGCGAAAACCCCCTGCGCTATTCCGCCCGGCTGACGGGCTCGGCGGAGAACCGGGACATTCGCGTGACCAGCTACGGCGGCAACGCGGGCACGCGGTCGTACCATCCCGACTCCGGCTGCCTGATGACCGACGGTGTCTTCTTCATGGCGGGCCCCGGCTCGCTGCCGCTGCCCAATCAGGTCCCCGTCCGAATCGACGAAATCACCGACGGCACGAGCCAAACCCTCTTCTTCGGCGAGCGAAATCGGACGGATCCGAACTACGACTCCTTCGCCGCGCAGGGCTGGGATTGGGAATTTCGCTACTACGGCAACACGGCGGCGACCAGCGCTTCGGGCGTCGGCCACGTGACGCTCGGCAGTTACGCACCGATCAACTACCAGTTGCCGTTCGACTGGGACCACCGCCAGGAGGCCAATCCTCCGGCCGGCAGCGCGGCCGACTTCAAGTACTACGTGGATCTGCGCGTCTGCGCCTTTGGCAGCAACCATCCCGCCGGCGCGAATTTCGCCTTTTGCGACGGTTCCGCGCGCTTCGTGAGCGATTCGCTGCCGCTGGCGACCCTGCGGGCGATGAGCACGCGGCAGGGCGACGAACTGATGGGCGAGCCGCGGTAGCCTCGCCCCGGAAACACCCGCCGTACGTGGCCGCTGGCTCCGCCCGCGCGTCACCCCGTCCGCCGGCGCCAGGCCGCGACGGCCAAGGCAAGAGCCACCACGCCGGCCAGCGTCGAGGGCTCGGGAACGGCCGCGCCGCCGCCGGGCGACCAGTTCGCCGCCAGAATGGCCAGGTCCAGATCATCGACGTGGTCGTCGGCGTTGAAGTCGCCGTCGCCCCACGCGACGCCGCCGGAGGTCAGCCAGTGGGCGGCCAGAATCGCGGCGTCTTTCTCGTCCACCACGCCGTCCTTGTTCGCGTCGCCCGGTGGCCAGACCGGCGTTCCCGCCGCCTGGAAATCCACGTCGCCTTGACCGGCCGGATCGAGACCTCGCCCCGGACCACCCGCCAGCCAGTTCTCGTCGTCCAGGGCGACGATTTCGCCGTACCACTTGCCGGCCGCCGGGTTGTTGTCCGTCAAGGCCGGGCCCGCGGACTGCCATGCCGAACCGGTCCACTCGTAAAGGTAGGCCCTGCCCGCGTCGTCCCCCAGGCCGTCGTCGCGGGGCGCGCCGATGAGCAATTGATCGCCATCGATGGCGACTTCGTAGCCAAACCAATCGCCCGCGACCGGGTCGGGATTCAGAATCGTCTGCTCCAGCGTCCACGAGGAACCCGTGTACCGATACACGTACGCGGCGCCGGCCGAAAGCACGTCGGTGGGTGGCCCCGGCGGGTCGGGCACCTGCATGTTCTGCTCGCGGGCGCCAATCACCAGCGTATCGCCGGAAAGCGAGAGCGACGAAGCGAAGAGATTATCGACATTGCCGGGGTTGGCAAGGGTCGCCTCGAAGTTCCAGACTCCCGAGCTGTATCGCCAGATGTCCGCGTGTGCGTCGCCGGTGATCGATCCCACCACGGCCACGTCGCCGTCGATCGCGGCGGCAAAGGGCCCGTTAATCGTGCCGCCGGTCAGGGCAACGCCGTTGTTCCACGTCGTGCCCGTTCGGGTGAAGAGGAACGCCTCGTTGGTCCCCGCCGCCGTCACCAACGCGCGATTGCCGCTCAAATCGCCTGCCGCGCCAAACTGGGCGTTGGCCGTCGCGGGCCCCGGGGCGGTCAGCCGCGCCTGCCTCGTCCAAACCGAGCCGGACCGCGTGAAGACAAACGCCGTGCCCGCTTCCTCCTGGAACATGTCGCTGTCGCGGTAGGCCCCGACGAGAATTGTGTCGCCGTCGATGGCCAGCGCGCCCGCGCCGAATTCGGCGCCCTCGGCGACCTGACCCGCCACGAGGCTCGCCAGCCGCTGCTGCTCGGGCCAGTCGCCCGGGTCGGCGCCGCCGCTCCAGACGTGGACGACGGCGTCGCCAAAACCGCTCGTGCCCGATCGTTGTCCAACGACCGCCGTATGACCGCTGATAGCGCCTTGAATGCCGTACCAGTCTTCGATGGCCTGGGCCGTCGGGACAAGCCACCCGGAAAAGCACGCCATCGCCGTCGAAATCAGCAGAATCCTTGCCCTGGGCCCGATTGCCTTCATCTTCTTCTCCTGTATCCGCCCGCGCACGCTCACGCGCCAGGACCGGCCTATGGATCGGACGCAAAACGCCCGCCTGTCATCCACCCCAGGCCGACCGATCGGCGATAAAATAGAGAACCAGGGCAGAGGTGAGTGGCGTAACCTCTACTATCAGCCGACTTCGCGTCCATGTCAAGCGATTTGTCAGGGTACCAAATAACTCTGTGGGGGGATGCGTTCGTTGCGTCCGACGCCATCCGCCTGCTGGCGGAGGCGCGTCCATGGGCGAGTCGGCGAGGCGGCCTTGCTGACGGGGATGCGGCCCTGCGAAAAGGCCGTCCAGTGGAGCGGGTGCGGCCCGGTCGCGCGGCCGGATGTAGTATCTTGGCAAAGTGGGATGACCGTGTCATAATGCACCGCAGTTTTGTGCGCGGAGTCGAGGCTTTCGGGCAACCCGCGTTGCGGGCGTGTCCTCCGTCGTTTCGGGAACATGGAGTCACACCCGAGGACACGTCGCGGCCGACCATTCGAGGCGGTGCCTCGACAGGGACGTTGGAGGTGGGAGTTCTCGTCTTCAGCAGGTCGCAGCGGGGCGTTGCGCCGCGGTATCGGCCGTGGGCCTTGCGGCGCGCGGCGGGAACCTCTCCTCGGCCCCGATCCACGGATGTTAGGGTGATTTGATGCGAAGCAGGCGTTTCTCGCTGAACGTGCAGCTCATGGCGTTCTTGCTTCTGCTGGCCGGAGCGGCCGCGGTGGGCGTCTACTTCCTCCACCGGCGCCAGTTGGACCGCCACGCCAGCTTCTTTCTCGAGCAGGCCCGGGCCGCCCGCGAACGCATCACCGCCGAAGACACTCCAGCCGAACAAATCGCGCAACTTCAAGCGGCCTGGCAAAACTACGACCGCTACACGAGTCTCATGCCCGACGATCTCGATGCCCAGGGCGAGACCGCGTTGATGTTGGCCGACTTCGGCAAGACGCTCTACCAGGCCGGCATGACCAAGGACGCCGCGACCATGTTTGGGCAGGGGCTGAAAAGGCTCGAAGCGGTCCTGCGCGACGACCCGGATCGAAAGAACCTTCGCCGGCGCCTGGTCGAAATCCTCTTTTCGTTGCGGCGATGGTCCGACACGTTGTCGCACGCGAAGTTCCTCTGTCAGCAACCCGACGGCGTCGAGGCCCTGAAGAAGTTCTTCGACCGGGAAGGTCTCTGGGATCGGCTTGATGAAGCGCGCGGCGCGCCCAGCGGATCGCCCCGCCTGGCCCCGCTGTTGGAGTCGGACAACCGCACGGTCGACCGGGAGAAGCTCCTGGTGTTCTTGGGCAACGACTTCTGGCGGCTTCTGGACGACGCCGACCTTTTGACCATCTGCGCACAATGCCAGATCGCGCTGAACCGCCCCGAACTGGCGGAGAAACCGCTGGAAAGGGCCGTCACCTTGGCGCCGGGCAGGCTGGAGGCGTACGAGCGCCTGGCGCGGCTGCTGAACTCGCGGGAGCGCTCGGCCGACGCCGAATACTGGATGACGGAGATGCTTCTGGCCAATCCCGATTCCTTCCACGCTCGCCGCGTGCGCGGAGTGTACCGCCTCCACCGGATCCTGGCCGGCGATCCCGAGCCCGTCGAGTCGTTGGCGCGCGGAGCCCTGGAGGACGCCCTGGAATCCGTTCGCAAGGCGCAACAGCAAATCCTCGAAAAGGCGGACGCCGCGTCTCCGTCCAACCCGGCGACCCAGGCGCTGAAGGACGCGTTCACCCGGGTGTCGGCCGCGGCGCCCCGCGAGCCGGGCGCCGCGCCGTCGGCCGAGTACCACCGCGCCCTGTTGGAAGCGTCCCGCGCCGCCAGTGCGCTTCGAGCGTCCGTGCCCAAAATCGACGAACAGATCGACGGGATCCGCGATGGCCTTATCCTGGCGGCGCAATCCGCCGTCGAGTTGGCAATGGCCGACAAGCAGAAAGAGGCGGAGTTCCTGTCCAAGGCCCGCGAAATCACCGACGTCGTCGCGGAACTATTCCCGGAGCACGCGCTGACCTACCTTGCCCGGGGTACCCTCGAACAGAGGGCCGGGCGACCGGACGAAGCCCTCGCCTGGCTCCGCCGGGGACGCGACAAAACCCGGGCAGATGAGCGGATCCTGTGGCGCCTTGCGGACAGCCTCGTTCAGGCCGACGAGCTCGACGAGGCGGCGACCATCGCCAAGGAGCTCGAGGCGGGCGGGGCCTCCAAGCTTTTCATCATCGAATTGAAGGCCGAGATCGACTACGGCGAAGGGAATTGGCTGGCGGCGTCCAAAGGTTTCGAAGAGGTGCTGCCGGACCTGGCCGAGTGGCCCTACCAGGCTCGGCAGGTCAACCTCATGTTGGCCGATTGCTACGGCCAGTTGGGCCGCACAAAAGACCAACTGGACGCGTATTCGCGGGCGTCTTCTCCCGATCGGACCTGGCTGCCGGGTTTGATCGGATTGGCCCGCTCGAAAGCCGACGCGGGTCGGCTCGACGAGGCCATCGAAGACTACCGCCTCATCATGAAACTCGACCAGGCCCCACCCGGCGGCTGGATCGACCTCGCCAGATTGCTTCTTATTTGGAACTTGAGGCAGCCCAAGGCCGATCGCACGTGGCGCGAGTTCGAGGAGGTCCTCCGCCAGGTGGAGGAGGCGGCGCCGGGCGCCGTCGACGTGGTCGTCCTCCGCGCGGAAATGCTCCTGGCCCAGGAAAAACCGGCGGAGGCAATCGCGCTTCTGAACGCGGCTCGCGATCAACTCAAACAAGACCTCGAAGCGGACGAGGCAAAGCGGCAGGGTCTGCTGGCCGCCGCCGAGCGGCTCGCCGGGGACGAAAAAACGAAGAAACTCGCCGAGGCGGCGCAGATCGAGTCGCAAATCCGCCTGAAGCGGCGCGGGCTGGCGGCGATCTGGCACGTCCTCGTGGTTCGCGCCCAGCAGAACGGCGACTGGCCGGAGGTCGAAAAGCTGCTCGACGCGGCCCAGAAGGACGGCGGCGACACGCCGGCGATCCGCCAAACCCGCGGACAATACCTCGTCGGCCGGTTTGGCAAGGACGCCGCGCCCCAGCTCCGGGAACTGGCCGAGAACGCGCAAGGCTTCTCACCCCGCCAACGTCAGTCGCTTTGGTACTCCCTGGCCGTGTTGTCCTACCGCGTCAATGACAATGAACAAGTCGAGACGCTCTGCCGCCGCATTCTCGAGGCGGAACCGGGAAACCTGGCCGTCTTCAAGCTGCAGTTTGAGGTCGCGGCGCGCGACAAGGACGTCGCGGCCATGCAGCGCGTGCTGGACGACGTGAAGCGAACGGAGAAGACGCCCAGCGCGTTCTGGTATTACGGAGAAGCCGCGCGGCTGAATCAGTTGGCCGTCGCCCGTAAGGACAAGGATCTCTTGCGCGAGGCGCAAAAGTCGCTCGTTCAGGCGCTCCGGCTGCAACCGGCCAACCCGGGGCCGATCCACCTGCTGGCGGCCCAGGTGCACGAGCGATTGGGCGATCGCGACGCGGCCGTGGACGAGTATCTGGCGGCCGTGGACGCCGGCGTCCACGCGCCGGAGATCATCCAGCACGTTGCCCGCCTCCTCGCCCAACAAGAGCGATTCCGCGAGGCGGATCGGATGTTCCGCCTTCTCGGCGAGACGCAAGGCGATCTGTCCGACGAAACCGGACGCCAGGTCAGCTCCGTCAAGGCCAAGTTGGGCGAATTCGAGCAGGCGCTGGCCGTGGCGCGCGGCGTGGCTAAGGAATCAACCGCCTTTGAAGACTACGTCTGGCTCGGACAACTGCTCACGGTCGTCGGGAAACAAACCGCCAACGCGGGACGCGCCGACGAGGCCGCCACGCTGCTGGCCGAAGCCGAAGCCGCGTTCAAGGAAGCGGTCCAACGCAAAATGGACGAACCGCAGACGTGGGTCGCCTTGATCCATTTCTTCAACCAGATGGATCGGCGCGACGAGGCGGAAGCGGCCATCGCGCAGGCTGCGCGCAAACTGCCGGCGGACAAAGCCGTGGGCGCGTTGGCGCAGTGTTACGAAGCCCTCGGCCAGAACGACGAGGCCGCCGAACAGTATGAACTCGCCCTGCGCGCGACGCCGAAGGACGCCGCGTTGGCTCGCCGGGCAGCCGTCTTCTTTGCCCGCGTCAACAAACCGGACAAGGCCGACGCCCTGCTCCACCGCATTATCGACGGCGACGTCGAGGCCAACGACTTGCAGAAGGCCTGGGCACGGCGGTTCCTGGCGTTCGGTCTGTTCGCTCGCGGCGACGCGCAACAGCGCAAGGCGGCGCTTGCCTACGTGGAGGAGAATCTGGCCCTCCGGCCGGACTCGGTCGAGGACCAGTACGCCAAGGCCGTGATCCTGGCCTCCGAAGCCGGAGGCGAACGACGGCAGGAAGCAATCAAGACGTTGGAGGATTTCGTCGCCGCGAGCCGGAATCCCCGTCCGGAAATCCAGTTCCTCCTGGCCAACCTGTGTCTGGCCGAGGATCGTTGGAGCCAATACCGGTCGATCATGCGGTCGCTCCTTCGCGACCAAGACAACGTGCCGGAATACGTGGCGCACTTCGCCGAAATGCTCATGGCGCACAACGAGCTCGACGAGGCGGCCGTTTGGGTCAAAAAGCTCTCCGATCTCGCGCCGGATGCCTTCCCCACCTTGAAGCTGCGGGCGGAACTGGCTTTCCGCCAACGTCAATTCGAATTCGTCGTGACGCTCGCGCGGCAATGGGTCGACAGCGACGCCGCGGCCGGCCCGGCGCGCGAAGAACGGCTGCAATTGGGGGCGGCGTTGTTGGAGACGTTCGCCGCGCGGCTACGAAAAACCGCGCGGGATGCCGTCGCCGACCTTCTGACCCGCGAATCGCTCGCCGTGTACCGGGAATTCGTCGACCGGAAACCCGGCCGCAAGTTGCTCCTGGCCGAGTTCCTGGCGGGCCAGGGACGTCTCGATGAAGCCCTCGACGTGCTGGAGAAAGAATGGCCCGACTACTCTCCCCGCGAAATCGGCAAGACCTGCTTCGCCGTGCTCCAAGGCACGAACGCCTCGGCCGAACAGATTGTCCGCCTGGACAAAATCCTGCGCCAGGCCCTCGATAGGTACGATAACGCCATCCCCCTCCAAATCGTCCAGGCCATCGTCCGCGACTACCAGGACCGGTTCGAGGACGCCGAACGGATCTACCGGGACGTCCTGAAACAGGATCCCAACAATCCGACGGCCCTCAACGCCCTGGCCGTTCTGTTGGCCCTGCGCGGCGTCAAGTTGGACGAGGCAAGCCGCCTGATCGACCGCGCCATCGAGGAGATCGGCCCAAGCCCCCTCGTCCTCGATTCGCGCGCCATCGTTCAGCTTGCCTTGGGAAACGCGGAAGCGGCCATGAACGACCTGAATCGGGCACTCCAGAACGAACCCAATCCCGTTCGCTACTTCCACCAGGCCCAGGCGTTTCACGAACTCGGCAAGAAAAAGCCGGCTCTGGACGCCTGGCGCAAAGCCCACGAGATGGGCTTGGCCGAAGAGCACCTCACGCCCAGCGAACGCCATGCCTACCGACGCCTCAAAATCGCCCTGCAATAGCGTGCACGTGCCCCCATCAAGACGTAGGTGGCGCCGTCTCGCTGTCTCCCGCGTGAAGTGGCGTTCTGGTCGCCGCGTCGTTGTCGGCGCAACAAAGGATCTCGTTTGCGGCAAATGACTTGCGACGTCTCGCCTCGCCCAGTGCGGCGGCGGCGCCCGCATTCTGGGATAGACTTCAGATGCGGGGCTACTCGGGACGGCTTTGCGCGCCGCGCCGCGACTTCGGCGGATGTAACGGCTATAAACAAGAGTGGCCCTGGCGGTGGCAAGCGGGTAATGGAACGTTTCCTGGATCAAGGCGGTGTACAATTCCTCCTGGGGTTGTTGGCCCGATTGGCCGTGCTGGCGGCTTTCGCGGCGGCGTGCGTCTGGGTCATCAGGAAAATCCGCGCCGAGTCGCTACAACGTGAACCCGCCGCCAGCGAAATGCTCTCAAAATTCCGGGAAGCCCACACGCGAGGTGAGCTAAGCGACGCGGAATTCCGAGAAATTAAGACGAGTTTGGTCGAGCGGCTCCATGACGAGTTAAAGGGTGACGGGCACACGGGTTAGCACGACGGACGCAAGCCGGCTCAAGCCCGCCGACCCTTCCGGTCCCCGCGACCGGCCTTGGTCCTCCTGACGGAGCCTTTGGAACCGTGCCCCACGACGGCACGTAGAAAAAACTGCGTTGCGAAACGGCTCGATGCGAATGCGGACACGGATGGCCCCACGGCCGAAGGCGAGGATGTCCTTCCGGCCCCTCGAGCGACACCCAGGATTTGTCTTCCGGCGGCGCCCAGGCGGGGATGCGTAGGCGCGGCGGAAATTGCCGAAAGGATTGGGTATGCCTTCAGGACGGGACTTCACCTCCGGGCGCCGCGGCGGCACCACCAAGAAGAACGCCTTCTGTTCCTTCTGTCGCAAGAGCTATCGCGACGTTGGGCCGCTCGTCGAAGGACCCGGCGACGTGTACATCTGCGGCGAGTGCATCGACCTGTGCCAGTCGATCCTCGAACAGGAACGTCGTCGCCGCGGAACCAGCCGTCAACTCTTCACCGACATCCCGTCCCCACGCGATATCGTTGGAAAGCTTAATCAATACGTCATCGGCCAGGACCACGCCAAACGCGTCCTGGCCGTCGCCGTCCACAGCCATTACAAAAGGCTCATGCACGGCGCGCTCGAGTCGGACATCGAGTTGGACAAGTCCAACATCCTCCTGATTGGCCCCACCGGCTCGGGCAAAACGCTCCTGGCCAAGACGCTCGCCCGAATCCTCGACGTGCCCTTCGCCATCGGCGACGCCACCACCCTGACCGAGGCCGGCTACGTCGGCGAGGACGTCGAAAACCTCCTGCTAAAGCTGCTGCACGCGGCCGACTTCGACATCGAAGCCGCCCAACGCGGCGTGCTCTACATCGACGAGATCGACAAAATCGGCAAAACGAGCCAGAACGTCTCCATCACCCGCGACGTCTCCGGCGAAGGCGTCCAGCAGGCCCTCCTTAAAATGCTCGAAGGCACCCTGGCCAACGTGCCCCCGCAAGGCGGCCGAAAACATCCCGAACAGCAATACATCCAGATGGACACGACCAACATCCTGTTCATCTGCGGCGGCACGTTCGTCGGCCTGGAGAAGATCATCGGCCAGCGGCTCGGCAAGCAAACCATCGGCTTCGGCCAGCAAAACACCCCGCGCCAAGAGCAGGGCCTCGCCGAACTCCTGCCCCAGGTTACCAGCGACGACGTCCTCGAATTTGGCCTGATTCCCGAGCTGGTCGGCCGCCTTCCGGTCATCTCGCCCCTGGGACCGCTGGACAACGAAACCCTGGTCCGCGTCCTCACCGAGCCCAAGAACGCCCTGGTCAAGCAGTATCAGGCCATGTTCAACATGGAGGAGGCGCAGCTCGAGTTCACCGAGGGCGCCCTGCGGGCCATCGCCAGCCGGGCGCAAGAGCGGGAGACCGGCGCCCGCGGCCTCCGCTCCATCATCGAGAGCGTGATGCTCGACATCCTCTTCGAGTTGCCCGACCAACCCCGCGGCAGCCGCTACGTCATCACCGAAGACGTCGTCACCGGCCGCGAGCCCCTCGTGGCCGTGGCCTCCGAAGCCCGCAGCAAAAGCGCGTAAAAGCCTGTCCGAAAAGTCGCATGCCTTTTCTCCAGCCCAGGCGTTTCTGTCCTGGTTCAGCGTGAAATGGAATTCTTGTGTTGGCGAGTTAGTGAGTTGTAGGGCTGTCTGGTGGTGTTACGTTGATGGAATT
>JAFGDS010000143.1 GCA_016931995.1 Pirellulales bacterium | reverse complement strand
CCAGAGCGTATGCTATTTCAGGGCTCGCCGGAACGGCTTAGCCCCCAGGGTCGCACGGCCGTAGGCCGTGGGTTTATGACGTACTAACGAGATCTTTTGTTCAAGGAGACAACCTCACATCTTCCCCTCTCTCCCGCCTCGGCGGGAGGGAGGCCGGGGGTGAGGGTGGCGCGATCCGCCGCGCCGCCCGATCCCCATGTCCAATCCACCGATTTTCCAACGCGCGCCGGCCGGCGCGCGACAACCAGGGAGACAACCCCATGAGAAGGACCCTCTTGCTTTGCGCCGTGGCGCTGTGGCTGCCGGCGATGGAGCGGGCCGCGTCGGCCGATTGCGCGCCATGCGGCGGCCAGGCGTGCCACGAGAAAAACTGCTGCAAGCCCTCGTGCCACAAGATCTGCCGCGTCGTCTGCGAGATGAAGAAGGTTGAGAAGACCGTCTGGGTCGTCGAGTGCGAGGAGTTCTGCGTGCCGAACCCCTCGTGTTGCCACGACGGCTGCTGCCGCGAGGCGGGCTGCTGCAAGAAGCCTTGCGGGCCGCCGCCCCAATGCGGCCCGGTCCGCTGCCGCAAGAAGCTGGTCAAGAAGACCATCACGTGCGAGGTGCCCGTCTACAAGTGCGTGGTTGTGGCCCGCGGTTGCGGCCAATGCGGCGACGAGAGCGCGGGCGAGCCGACCCGGGCGGACGAGCCCAAGCAGGTGTACCTGCCGGCGCCGCTGCCCATGCGATAGGGTCGGACGTGTGACGCAGGGCGCGCGGTCGCCCCACGACGCGATCCGCTCGTCCATCTCAAGGTCCGATGGACGGGCGGGATCGCGTCTTTTTGTTGGGTTTGCCTATAGGCATTGGGCGCTGAGTGCCACTGGCTCTGCCCGTGTTGCGCTACGGCACTGCGCTACGGCACTGGCGGAGCCAGTGGCACTCGGTCCCCAAAGGAACCTGATGTCCGTCAAGAGTCGGCCCACTCCCCCGTCGCTTGGGCAAGGCACCCCCGGAGAACGCCGTTGCAGCCCCTTTACAGACCGGCAGGCCTTGGATAAAAGTTACATTGGGTGGTTTTCGCGGCCGTTTTTCGTGGCTCGGTGAACGGGGAGAGTCGGTTGAGCAAGGCGAATCGGGCATACGCGGTGGTGGACGTGGGGGGGACGAAGATCCAGGCGGCGCTGGTGGATCGGTCCGGCGTGGTCGCCGCCCGAAACAAACAGCCGACGCCGCGCGGCGTCGAGCCCGAACCGATTCTCGCGGCCATCGAGGACGCGCTGACCGACGTTCTCAGGCAGAGTCGCGAGCCGGTCGTCGCGATCGGCATCGGCGTGCCCGGCGTGGTGGATCCGCCGCGGGGCTTGATCGTGGGCACGCCGAACATGGGCCTTTCGGACTGCCCGATCGGCGCTCGGCTGGAAAAGCGGTTCGATCTGCCCGTGGCCCTGGGCAACGATTGCAACCTGGGCGCGCTGGGGGAGAAGTGGCTGGGCTCCGCCCGGGGCGCGAACAGCGTGATGAGCATCCTGGTGGGCACGGGCATCGGCGGCGGCTTCGTGCAGAAGTCGCGGCTGTGGCGCGGCGCCCGCGAGGTGGCCAGCGAGATCGGGCACATCGTCATGCAGATCGGCGGGCCGACGTGCGGCTGCGGCAACCGCGGTTGTCTCGAAGCATTGGCCAGCCGCAGCGCGATCGAGCGGCAGCTCCGCGAGGCCGTCGCGGCCGGCCGGTCGACCATTCTCACGGACCTGTTGGCCGGCGATCTGAACGTGATTCGCAGCAGCGTGCTGCGTCAAGCTTTGGAATTGAAAGACGCCGTGGTGGCCGAGGTGATCGACCGCGCGGCGGAGGTGCTCGGCCACGCCTGTCTCACGGTGCGGCATTTGCTCGACCCGGAGGTGATCGTCCTGGGCGGCGGCGTGATCGAGGCCTGTAGTGCCCACTTCATGCCTATCATCCAGCGGATCGTCGAGAGCGACCGGCTACCCGCGGCGCGCGACGGAGGCCACGTCCTCATTTCGTCGCTGGGCGACGACGCCGTCGTGCTGGGCGCGGCGGCGCTGGCGCGGATCCACGTCGGCGACGACCCCTTCAAGAGCGGCGACGCCGCGCTGCCGGCGTATCCCAAGATCACCCTGGCCGGCTCGGGCGAGCTGAAAGTCGGAGAGAAGACCTATCCGAAGGGGTTGTACGTGACGGTTAGCGCCAAGGCGAAATCGCTCAAGGAGCATCCGATCGCGGAATCGGACGGACGTCTGCGGATCGAGACGGAACACCTGGTCAAGCCGTGTCGCGGAGGTCCCGAGCTCTTGTTCCTCGGCGCCGCCCGCGGCCAACAGTGGCAACTCAGCGACGCGGCGGCCGAGTACCTCCGCCAGCGCGCGATCGGATGGCAGGTGCTCCCGACCGACGAGGCCGTCAAGGCGTTTAACCAATCCACCCTGCGCCGAGCCGCCATTTTTTACGCGTGTTAGTGGGGAGGTATCCTATTGTGTGCCACTGGCTTTGCCAGTGCCGAATTCTCCCGTTGACGAAACACTGGCAAAGCCAGTGGCATTCACTTGAAACACTGGCCGAGCCAGTGGCATTCCTTCCGATCCCGCCATGTCCGACCCACCCTCTCCTCGCCGGCTTCCGCGTTGGCTCAAGCGCAACGTGCCCGCCGGTCCGACGGGCAAGGCGACGGCGGGCTTGATCCACGAGTTGGGCTTGGCGACGGTCTGCGACCACGCCCGGTGTCCCAACCGAATGGAATGTTACGCGCGGAAGACGGCGACGTTCATGATCCTGGGCGACGTGTGCACGCGGGGCTGCGCGTTTTGCGGCGTGGCGCGCGGCGAACCGCGCCCGGTCGATCCGGACGAACCGCGGCGCGTGGCCCTGGCGGTCAAGCGGCTGGGGCTGCGGCACGTGGTCGTCACGTGCGTCACGCGGGACGACCTGGCCGACGGCGGCGCCGAGCATTTTTGCCGCACGATCGAGGCGATCCGCGCCGCGTGCGCTGCGGCGGTCGAGGTGCTCCCGTCCGATCTGGGCGGCAACGTCGACGCGCTCGATCGGCTCGCCGACGCGCGGCCGGACGTCTACAACCACAACGCCGAGACCGTCCCGCGGTTATATCCACAAATGCGCACCGCCCGGGCCAACTACCGCTGGACGCTGGCCATGTTCCGGCGGATCAAGCGGCGTCATCCGACGATGCGCACCAAGACCGGCCTGATGCTCGGCCTGGGCGAAACGCGCGACGAGCTGCTGGACACGCTGGCCGAGCTGCGCGAGGCGGGTTGCGAGATGCTCACGCTCGGTCAGTACCTCCAACCGGCGCCGGACAGGGCGGAGGTCGTCCGGTACGTGCCCCCGGAGGAGTTCGACGAGCTGGGCCGGCTCGCCCGGGCGATTGGATTCGACCAGGTCGCCGCCGGCCCCTTCGTCCGCAGCAGCTATCGCGCCGGCGACATGGCCGAGAGGAGTCCGTCATAGGGTGCCACTGAGCGCCGTTAACGCTAGGCGCTGTCAAGAATCAAATGCGGCGCGGGATTTTGGCGAGGACTTCCGCAGGGGTTCGGTAGCCGAGTCGTTTTCGGGGGCGTTCGTTGAGTAGTTGTTCCGCGCGGGCCACCGCGCGGCGACTGATCCGCGCGAAGTCGGTTCCTTTGGGAAAGAACTGCCGAAGCAGTCCATTGGTGTTCTCGTTCGTGCCGCGTTGCCATG
>JAFGDS010000142.1 GCA_016931995.1 Pirellulales bacterium | reverse complement strand
CCGCTGAAGGCGACCATCATCCTCATGCAGGTGGCCACGCCGACAAACAGGAAGAACAACGTGCCTAGGCTCGTGGCGATGGCGCTGCGCGAATTGAAGTAGTGCATGCCCGCGTGGATACCCAACACGGCGACGAACACGTCCAGCACGACCAGCCCGCCCAGCAGGAACAGCAGGTTTTCCAGCCCGATCGCCCCGCGCCACCAGAGGTAGATGCACAGGGCCATCGGCAAGAGGATCATTTCCTTCGTGTTGAACAGCACGCCGCCGAGCTTGCCGAACACGATCTCCTTCGGCGACAGATCGGTCACGAGCAAGAGGTCCAGCGCGCGGGCGTCCCGCTCGCTGGTCAGGGCCGTGACGGCCTGCGCGTTGAGCAGAAAGAGACTCAACAGGAACAAGGGCAGAAGCGCCATTGCCCCGTGGGCGCGGTCCAGGCCGCCGGTTTCCAGCATCCACCACACGCCGCCGGCCGCCAGGGCGAACAGAATCAGGTAGGCCAGCCGCACAAGGAGGATCTTCCGCCCATAGGCCCAGGTGCGGATCTCGCGCCACAACACCGGATTATCCCAAACCTGCCGCGCGACCACCGGCTCGGCGGGGACGGGCTTGGCGGGAACTGTCCCGATTTTCGCGTCAGCGAAAAGGGGGCTGTCCCCTTCGAGATGCTCTTGGACCGACTGCGCCCGTTGGTCGCCCTCGATCCGCCGGGTCTCGCGGGTCGTGTTCCACGACCGCACGCGCACGATCGCCACGCCGTTGAGGAGAACCGTCCCGGCCAGGGCCACGAGGAGGAAGAGGTTCACCGGCGTGCCGATCCACCCCAACGCGGGCTCGGCGTGGGTGAAGGGAAGCAGCGTCTCCAGCGCCGCCCGCCAGGGGCTTGCGCTCGCCGCCCACGCCGCGCACGGAAGCCCCCCCCAACCCCGTCCAAACGCCCCCAGGGCGACCGCCTCCCATAAGGCGATCCAGAGCACGATGGCCATGACGGTCATGGCCAGGGCTTGAAACGTTTTCTCGCGCCACAGGGCCAGCGTCGAGCCGAGGCTGCCGCCGACCAGGACGCTCGCCAACGTGACGGCGAACAACCGGCCCACCTGAGCGAACGATACTCCGCCCAAGAGAGCCAGGAACATGAACACCGGCACGGCCGCCGCCGTGAGCACCAGGACGCTCAAAAGGCTGGCCATGAGCTTGCCCAGCACGAGCTCCGCGTTCGACAGGTTGGTCAGAAGCAGCAGTTCCAGCGTCTTGCGGTCTTTCTCCTGCGCCACGGCGCTGGCCGCCAAGAGGGCGGAGAAGAAGACGACCACAACCAACTGCAATGGTCCGAGGATCTGGAAGACCATGACCCCGAATCGGGCCAAATCGCCCACGTCGCGGACCAACTGCGTGCCCGTGACCATGAGCCACGCGACGCTCATCAACCCAACCAGGGCGAGGGCATACACCGTCCGGCTTACATATGACCTCGCCCGGCGAGGGGCAATCGTGAACTCTCGCGTGAATACCGGACCAAGCAACAAGGCGGTCGCTCCCTTTCCTCGAAGGTTGCCGGCCCCCTGGGCCGCGCCCTGTCGATATGATACCACTTGGCCGCATTTCAAGAGAGAGGCCCATCCCTGGACGGCGCGCCCGAGCCCCACAAAAAAACGGTTCGCTCGACCCACCCTACAAACAAACCAGACGCCCCTCGCACCCGGAACTACTTGCAAGACCCACCCTAGCGTGGTCTACTCAAAGTTTTGTCATACGGCAGCCTTTGCCTCGGATCGCCCACCATGTTTCGCCCCGTTGAAAGCTCGGTCTCCTTTCCCCGGCTCGAAGAAGCGATTCTCGCGTTCTGGAAGGAGAACCGGATCTACGAGAAGTCGTTGGAGGCTCGGACCGGAGCCCCCGAATTCGTGTTTTACGAGGGCCCGCCAACCGCCAACGGTCTCCCCCATCCGGGCCACTGCCTTACCAGGGCCATCAAGGACCTGTACCCCCGCTATCGGACGATGCGAGGGCAGCTCTGCCGGCGGAAGGCGGGCTGGGACACCCACGGGCTGCCCGTCGAGGTCGAGGTCTGCAAGGAGCTCGGCATCCACAGCAAGGAGGAGATCGAAGCCTTCGGCGTCGAGCCGTTCATCCACAAATGCCTCCAAAGCGTCTTCCGCTACACGCGCCAGTGGGAAGAGATGACCGAGCGGCTGGGCTTCTGGATCCACCTGGACGAAGCCTACGTGACCTATCACCAGAGCTACGTCGAAAGCGTCTGGTGGGCTCTAAAGACCCTGTTTGATCGGGGGCTGCTCTATCAGGGACACAAGATCGTCTGGTGGTGGGCGCAGGGTGGCACGGCGCTTTCCAGCGGCGAGGTGGGGCAGGGCTACCGCGAGGTGGCCGACCCGAGCGTCTACGTCCGCTTCCCGCTGGTGGATCGCGACGACACCGACCTTCTGGTTTGGACCACGACGCCCTGGACGCTGCCGAGCAACCAGTTCGCCGCGGTCAAGCCGGAGCTGGACTACGCGACCGTGTCGGTCGAGGGGCAGGATCGCAAGCTCATCCTGGCCGCCGCGTTGGTGGACGCGATTGCGCAGAAGGCGAAGTGCAAGCTCACGGTCGAGTCGACCGTCCGTGGCGAGAAGCTCCTGGGGCTGCGGTACGTGCCGCCGTTTTCGTATTACTACCAGCGCGACGGCCAAACCCAAGGCCGGCTCCGTCGCGGCGGCCAGCAGCACGTCGCGTGGCGCGTGGTGCCGGCCGATTTCGTCACCACCGACAGCGGCACGGGCATCGTCCATCAGGCGCCCGCCTTCGGCGAAGTGGACTACGACCTCCTGCTGGCCGAGCAGGCGCGATTCCAGCAGGGCCAGGGGCCGCCGCTTCTGTGTTCCGTCGCCCCCGACGGCCGGTTCACCGCCGAAACGCCCGAGTTCGAGGGCCGCTGGGTCAAGGAGGCCGACCGCGACGTCATCCGCCAGCTTCGCGCCGAGGGCCGGCTCTTCCACCAGGAGCAATACCTGCACGACTACCCGTTCTGCTGGCGGGCGGAAGACGATCCGCTCATCCAGTATCCCCGCAAGAGCTGGTTCATCCGCACGACGCAGTTCAAGGCCCAGATGCTGGCCAATAACGCCCGGGTCAATTGGCTGCCCGAACACATCCGCGACGGCCGGATGGGCAATTTCCTCGAAACGAACGTGGACTGGGCCCTGTCGCGCGAGCGCTATTGGGGCACGCCGCTGCCGATCTGGGTGTGCGAGAAGACGGGCCACATGGAGGCCGTGGCCAGCTACGCGGAGCTATTGGCCAAGCCGGGCGCGACGGGCACGGAGGCGTGGGAGAAGGCCAAGGCGGCCAACCCCGATTTGCCCGAGGATCTCAAGGTCCACAAACCCTACATCGACGCGATCACCTACGACTCGCCCAAAGCCCGCGGCGCGCGGATGCGGCGCGTCTCGGAGGTGATCGACTGCTGGTTCGACTCGGGCGCGATGCCCTTCGCGCAGTGGGGCTACCCCGCCGCGCCGGGCTCGCGCGAGCAGTTCGCCGCGCAGTTTCCCGCCGACTTCATCAGCGAAGCCCTCGACCAAACCCGCGGCTGGTTCTACAGCCTCCTGGCCATCAGCACGCTGCTGTTTGGCCAGGATGGAAACGACGCCGGCGCGGCGAAGAGCGACAACGAGCGGCTCAACGTGTCGTTTCCCCATCCGTATCGCACGTGCATCGTGCTCGGGCTGATGCTGGCCGAATGGTGGGAAGGCGGCAGCGGCAAAGAGGTCTTCCTCACCGAGGAGGACGCGCGGCAGCAGGCGGGCTCGGACTACGTCCACCGCGTGGGCAAGATGTCCAAACGCCTGCGCAACTACCGCGAGCCGGGCGAGATCTTCCGCCGCTACGGCGCCGACGCCCTGCGGTGGTACCTGTTCGCCAACCAGCCGCCCTGGACCTCCATCCAGTACAGCGAGCGGGCGATCAAGGAGGCCATCCCCGAATTCCTTTTGACGCTCTGGAACTGCTATAGCTTCTTCGTGATCTACGCCAACATCGACGGGTTCGATCCGGCGGAGGCGCTGCCGGGCGAGGCTGGCCAGCTCGACGCGGCGTCGCTCGCCCGCGCCGAGGGCTTCCGGCCGGCGGCCAAGCGGAGCGAACTGGACCGCTGGATCCTGAGTGAACTAAACCGCACGGCCCAGGCCGTCACCGAGCGGATGGACGCCTACGACAATTTCGCCGCGTGCGCCCGGCTTACGGAGTTCTCCGACGCCCTGAGCAACTGGTACGTCCGCCGCAGCCGCGATCGTTTTTGGAGCGGGCAGAAGACGGCCGACAAGCTCGACGCGTATTGGACGCTCTACGAGTGCCTGCTGACCGCGTCGAAGCTTATCGCCCCGTTCGTGCCTTTCCTGGCCGAGGCGATGTGGCAAAACCTGGCCGTCGCGCCGTTTGGCGATCGCGTCGTCCAGAGCGTGCACCTTTGCGACTTTCCCACCGGCGACGTCGGGACGATCGACGCGCGGCTTTCCGCGCGGATGGACCTGTGCCGCGAGCTGGTCTCGCTGGGCCGCGCCGCCCGCATGGCCGAGAAGCTAAAAGTCCGCCAGCCGCTGGGGCTGGTCGAGGTGATTCTGGTCGATCCCGCGCATCGTGAATGGCTCGAAGCGCACGCGGCGCTGGTGTGCGACGAACTGAACGTCAAACGCATGGAGTTCGCCAAGGACGCCCAGCAGTACATCCGCTTCGTGGTCCTGCCGGACCTGAAGAAGCTCGGGCCGAAGCTCGGCAAGAGACTGCCGGCGCTGCGCGCGCTGTTGGCCGGCGCCGACGGCGGCCGCCTGATGGCCGAGATGGAGAAGAACGGCCAGTTGACCCTCGAACTGCCCGACGGACCCGTGACGCTCGACCGCGACGAGATCCAGATCCGCCTTCAGGCCAAGGAGGGCTGGACCGCCGCGCAGGGGCGTCAATGCGTCGTGATTCTCTCCACGGAGTTAACCGACGCGCTGATCGCCGAGGGCCGCGCCCGCGAGCTGGTCCGCGTCATCCAGGACCGCCGCAAGGACCTTGGCTGCCAATACACCGACCGGATCGTCGTGGGCATCGCGACCGACTCGAAGGAGCTGCGGGCCGCGGCCGAGACGTTCCGCGACTACATCGCCAGCGAGACCCTGGCCGCGAAGATCGTGTTCGAGCCGGTCAAGGGCGCCGAGCCGGTCGAATTGGACGTGGCCGGATTCGCGGTCACCCTGTACGTTCGCGTCCAGGCGTAGGATGCTCCCCTCGCCCGCTTGGGGGAGAGGGGAGTCGTGTCGGACGAACGTTTGCCTGAAAGACATCCGTGATGAACGAAACCGACAACGCCCGACCACTGCTGCCCGTCGCCGTGTTGATCTCAGGCGGGGGCACGACGCTGCGGAACATTTTGGAGAAGATCGACGCGGGCCGGCTCGACGTCGCGGTGAAGCGGGTCGTGTCGAGCAGCCCGGCGGCCGGCGGCATCCGCTTCGCCCGCGAGGCCGGCATCCCCGTCGATGTGCTCCCGCCGGGCGAGTTCGCCGATCGGGACGCGTACAGCCGGGCGGTGTTCGACCGCTGCCGGACGGCCGGCGTCGAGCTGGTCGTCATGGGCGGATTCCTCACGCGGCTTACCATTCCCGACGACTTCGTCAACCGCGTGACGAACATCCACCCCGGGCTGATTCCCGCCTTCTGCGGCCAAGGGTTTTTTGGCCACCGCGTGCACGAGGCCGTGCTCGATTACGGCGCCAAGCTCAGCGGCTGCACGGTCCACTTCGCCGACAACCAGTACGACCACGGGCCGGTCATTCTTCAGCGGGCCGTGCCGGTACTGGACGACGACACGCCCGACACGCTGGCGGCGCGCGTGTTCGAGGCCGAATGCGAGGCGTATCCCGAGGCGATTGCCCTGATTGCCGCGGGCCGCGTCCGCGTCGAGGGCCGCCGCGTGCGGATCGCGCCGGCGTGATAGGATTTCCCGCGGGCGGTTCGGTTGGGTGGCACGGTTTGAGCGCAGCGAAGGCCGTGGGACACAGCCTTTCCAACGACCCGACCAACAACGTCATGCTGAGCGAAGCGAAGCATCTCGACTCGCCCAGTGTCAACGAGATCCTTCGCTGCGCTCAGGATGACTTGTCCAGAGTCTGAGAGGACAGGATTCTCCACGCAGCGCGGCGCAAAGAAAGAAAGCGGCGACAAGTCGCCGCACTCCAAAGGGAGCTCAATAGCGGCCGTTGCGGTCGATGGCGGGCGGGGGTTGCTGGGCGGTATTGGGCGCGTCGCCCAGCGAGCCTTTGGATTCGATGAAGACCAACAGATCGCCCCGGGCGGGCGAATCGCCCAGCGGGATGGGGATGCCGGCCAGGGTCGTGCCGCCCGATCCGCCCGGCGTGGCCACCATGCCCAGGCTGACCAGGAGCACCTGGTCCACCGGCCAGCGAAAGCGTTCGTGGAACTGGAACTGCGCGATCTGCGGCACCTCGAGCCGCGCCTTCTGCTTCGGCGCCTGGGCGGTGGGCACATCGACGATCACCGGCACCATCTTCTCGACCTGGCAGACCGTGCATTTCACCGTGGCGTCGATCGTCCGCTGGTCGAGCGTCAACAGTGGGCAAAACTCGAACGCGAAGCCCTCGTCGATCCGCGCGGTTTCCTGCTGGTAGCCCGGAAAAGCATCGCCCTGGCGGAGCACGTCGCGGACGTAGGTCTTCGGCTGGGTGGTCGAGACGACGGACGTCTGGCCGTTGTTCACGAGCAGGTGCGGCGAGCCGTGCTCGCGGTAATCGCCGCGCCGCCGCAGCTCGGCCAGAAGCACGGCGGCGTCCTCTTTTTGAAGCACCCAGGCCCGCGTGCCAGGCGTCTGGGCCGTGACGGGCTTGAGCAGCCCTTGGGCCTTCACGCGCCAATTCGGATGGTTGACGCTCACCGCGCGGACGCTAAACGCCCGGCTCCGCGCCTGGCTGGCCACGAACCGATCGACGATGCCCGCCACGACGGCCTGCATCTCGGGCGTGTGGTATACGTAGAGCCTCCGGGGCGACGCGCTCAGGATGGCCAAGGGCTCGCCGTGCCACGCCTCGTAACCGGTCTCGCGGAGGATCCAATCGATCACCGCCTGCTCGGGCCGCGCCGTCGCGGTGACGCGGAGCGTGTACTCGCTCAAGTCGTATTCGCGCCAGATCTGCCCGTGCCCCCGGGGAAGCGTCGTGGTGAACGCCTCGTCGAGCCGCTGGGCGTCGGCCTGGCCCGGCACGACCGACTCGGCCGGCGCCGGACCGCGCGCGGCGGAAAGGTCGCCCGCCGCGTCCAAGGGCGATCCGCCGGACTCGCCGACGCTCCGCCACTGCGCCCGCGCGGCGGGAGCGTGCCCCAGCATGGCCAGAAGAACGAGAAGGACCCCCACTAGAGTGATCCAGCGTTTTGCCGCGTGCCGAGCCGCCATGCCTCGTGCCTCCTTGGATCCGTCGCAAGGGAATAGGGCGGAGGCAGTATAGGAATCGACCGGCGACGGGGCAAGACCGATGCGCACCCCTCTCCTCAGGGGGCATCTCATGCAAAACGATTGACTTCCTGCTCAACTGTGTCTATTACCAAGGTGGGTCTAAAGTATCGGGGGTTTCCGAGACAATTCCGGAGGTGCGCCATGAGACGATGGGTATGGGGGATGGCGGCGGTTCTGGCGATGGCGATCCCCGCCCCGGCGGCGGTCGTGCCGGTGGTGCTTACGCTCGATCCGGCCACCGACGCAATCAACACGGCGCACATCACGGCGTCGTTGTCCGTGTTGAGCGACAGCGACGACTCGACCGTCACCGGCACGATGAACACGAACCTGACTCTCGACTTCAACCCCGTCACGCGCCAGGTGACGAGCTTGACCGGCCTCGAGTTCACGGGCGGCCGGGTCTACTTCTCCGACATCCACCTGGAGAAAAGCGTGATATTCGTGGGCGGCGTCACGGCGGACGGCACGAATCTGGAGGGCACATTCGACACGCCCGACAGCCTGCCCCCGCCAGGCGCGGTCACGGGCGGCCAGTTCAATGCCGGCGACCATACGATCATCCTCGACCACGGCACGTTCACGATCCAGGGGACGGGCAACTTGTCCGACGACATCCCCCTCACGACGCTCTACCTCGACGATGATCCCATCGAGGCGACGACCGAGGCGACGGGCACGCTGAGCGCCTCGCTCCAGGGCGTGAGCGGCTACGTGGCCACCTATGGCGCCGTGCTCGTTCTGCCCCTGACGTTCGAGCAAACGTACACGGTGAGCGGATTCTCGGTGGTCGTAGCCGGCGAAGGGACGCTTCAGGCCCGGGGCACCTTCACGGTCCAGTCGCCGCCGCTGCCCGGCGACGCGAACAAGGACGGCGAAGTCGACAAGAAGGACGCGGCCCTTTTGGCGGCCAACTGGCTCCGGACCGGCACGGCTGTTTGGCACCAGGGCGACTTCAACGCCGACCACAACGTGAACGACCTGGACCTGGCGATCCTCTCGGCCAACTGGGGCGCCAGCCTCGCGGCGGCCGCCGTGCCCGAGCCTTCGGCCCTGGCCGGTCTGGCGGCCCTGGTCCTTCTCGCCCTCTGCCGCGCCGCGCGACGGCGGTAGACCGCAAACCGCGGGGTGGATCCAGGTCGCGCAAGTCCCCGTTTGGTTTGCGCCAACCCGGCGACATGCTCTACATCGAGTGCCACTGGCTTCGCCGATGCGTCGCGGCACGGGAATTCACGCACTGGCGGAGCCCGTGGCACGCGGCGCTGCTTCCGGTCGGTTTCCCCCTTTCTGAAACCGGCCATGGGGATATAATACGGTGGCGTTTGCGCCCAGGCGCGCTTGCCCGCAGCCGTAGCCAATCCCAGGAGCCCACAACGTGGAAAAGGAATTGACCGATCGCGCCGAGATGATCCAGGAGCGGATCCTCCAACTGCGGGACTCTCTTTGACTACGCCGCCAAACAGACGCAGGCGCAGGCTCTGGAACAGTCCATGGCCGCGCCCGACTTCTGGAATAACCAGGAGAAGGCTCAAGAGGCGGTCGGCCAACTCAAGACGCTCCGCGGGGTGCTCAAACCCTTGAGCGAGGCCATCCGCGCGGCCGACGATCTGGCCACGATGGTCGAGATGGCCGACGAGGACGCCGGCTTCGCCGCCGAGGTGCCCGCGGAACTCGACCGACTTGAAAAACTGCTGGACGATCTCGAGCTCAAGGCCCTGCTCAATGGTCCCCTGGACGCGAACAACGCCATTCTGACGATCAACGCCCGGGACGGCGGCACGGACGCCAACGATTGGGCGGAAATGCTCCTGCGGATGTACCTGGCCTGGGCCCAGGAGCAGGACTACGCCGTCGAGCTCTTGGACCGGCAGGACAACGAAGAGGCCGGCATCAACAGCGCGAGCGTCGCCATCCGCGGGCCCATGGCCTACGGCTATCTCAAGGGCGAAGCCGGCATGCACCGGCTCGTGCGGATCAGCCCCTTCAACGCGGAAGGCAAGCGCCAAACCAGCTTCGCCGCCGTGGACGTCTCGCCCGAGGTGTCCGACTCGATCGAGATCGACCTGAACGACGAGGACATCCGCGAGGACGTCTTTCGGGCCAGCGGCGCGGGCGGACAGCACGTGAACAAGACGTCCAGTGCCATCCGCCTGACGCACCTTCCCACCGGCATCGTCGTGCAGTGTCAGAACGAGCGGAGCCAGCACAAGAACCGCGCCACGGCGCTAAAGATGCTTCGTTCGCGGATCGCTCGGCTCGAGGAGGAAAAACGCGAGGCCGAGCAGGCCGCCCGCTACGACGAGATGCCCAAGACCGGCTTCGGCTCGCAGATCCGCAACTATTTCCTGCATCCGGACCAGCGGGTAAAGGACGCGCGGACGGGTCACCTGGTGGGCAACTTCCACAGCGTCCTGGACGGCAACATCCAAGGCTTTCTCGACGCCTTCCTTCGCTGGCGCGTCCGGGAGCGAAACTAGGTCCGTGCCGTTATATCCCCTCCCTTTCGCCGCCTGGATCAAGCGGCGTCAAGTCCGTTTGGCTTGCGCCACGTTGGCAAGAGCCGCTGATCCTATGCCCCAATGGGAGGAGTTCGTCATGAAGAATTGTGGTTTGCTCGCGTCCCTGGTTGCCGCCGCGTTGATGGTCGGCTGCGGTTCCGCCGCGGCCCCGCTTCGCGTGGGCACGTACGACTCCCGGGCCGTGGCCGTGGCCTTTGCCGCGTCCGCCACGTTCAACCAGGAGCTTCGCCAGTGGAAAGAAGAACGCGACAAGGCCGAAGCCGCTGGCGATGACAAGACCTTGAAACAACTCGAAGCAAAAGCGGTCGCCCGGCAGAAGCAAGCCCACCACCAAGGTTTCGGCGCCGCGCCCGTGGACGACATCATCGAGCACATCAAGGACAAGCTGCCGGCAATTGCCCAACAGGCCGACGTGGACGTGATCGTGTCGAAATGGGCCGTCGCGTACTGCGCGGACGGAGCGAAGTTCGTCGACGTGACCGACCTCATGGTCGAGCCCTTCGCGCCCAACGAGCGCACGCAACGGATCATCCGCGACCTCCGCGACCGCCCGCTCGTCTCGCCCGACGAAATCGACCGGCACCAACACTAGCCGCCGACGGGGCTTGCCAAGCGACGCCCCACCGGCCTCTTCAACAGTCCCCCGTAGGCGACGCGTCCCTCCACTGAGCATAACCTTTCAGGGGAGGATTTGTGCCACACATTAGGGTAGTATTGCATTGACGGGAGCGGGGGTTGTGGTTAAGCTGGAAGGTGTTGGCAGCCTCTAAGGTCTCCCCAAAACGTGGTCCTGCCCCAAAGACCCATCCCCAAGCCGGGCGCGGGCCGTGCCTTCGGACCGGCTTTCGACGGGCTTGGCGTCGGTTGCGCGGCGCGGACACGGGTCGGTCGTTGGTAAAATGAACACGCGGCACACGGGCCCCATTCCGATCCCGCTGAAGATCCGCTGGCAGCGGTTCCGGTACGCGGTCCTGCCCGTGCTCACGTTCACCGTGCTGCTCATCACCACGGCGATCCTGTGGCAATACCAAGGGGTGATGCCCAACACGATCGGTCGCGTCGAGGCCGTCCGCGTCAACGTCGCCTCGGTGACCGACGGGCGGCTGATCCCGCTTCGCGAGTTGGGCGAGGGGCAGTGGCAACCCTTTGACGCCGTGGAGGCGGGACAAGTGGTCGCCCGGCTGGACGATCAGCCGCTTCGCGCCCTGTTGACCGCGCTGCGGGGCGACGCCGCGGCATTTCGCGCCGAGCTTGAAGCAACCCAAACGGAAACGGCCCTCGACCAGGCCGACCGCCAGCAGGATCACCTCCGCCGCTCCACCGACCTGCAATACCAAGTGGAGCGATATCGCCTCGACGTGCTCGATCGGCAAGCGGTGATCGAAGAGGACCAGCTCGAACTGACGTTGCTCAATAGCCGGCTCGCCGTGATGAAGCGGGCCCGCTCCGCCGGAATGCTCACCGAGGCCGAGATAGCCGACGTCGAGGCCGAACATCAACGCGTCACCGCGCTCTGGGAGGCACACACCGCCTCGCTGAAACAAGCCCAAGAGGACCTCGAGGCCGCCGCCGAGCGTCTAAAGGGCTACCCGCCGCTGGAACAGCCGGACGTGGACAAGCTGCTTGCCCCCATTCGGGAATCCATCGCCGCCGCCGAGGCCCGCGCGGAAGAGGTCCGCGCCCAGATCGACATGATGGAGCTCCGCGCGCCCGTCTCGGGCGTCATCAGCGCGATCCATCTTTATCCAGGGCAGGCGGCGAAGGCGGGCGAATGGATCATGACCATCGCGGCGGACAAGGCCGACCACATCACCGCATACGTCCGCCCGGAACAACGGCTTCGGCCCACGGTGAAGATGCCCGTGGGCGTGCGCGCCCGCGTGCCCGGTCAGCGGATGCTCGCCGCCGCGGTGGAGAGCGTCGGCGCCCAGTGGGAGCCCATGCCCTTGGAACTCTTGCGCGATCAGCGCATTCCGGAGCTGGTCCTCCCCGTTCGCGTCACCATTCCCCAGGACCTCAAGGTGCGGCCCGGGGAAATCGTCGACATCCGGTTTCTGCTGGGGGGGACGTAGAGCGCCCCTGGGAACTGAGCCGGGTGCGCGCCCTTCTTGTCGCGGGTTGCGTTCGTCATGGCACCCGCTCGTCATGCTGAGCGAAGCGAAGCATCTCCATCCCTCCATTGCTCACGAGATCCTTCGCTGCGCTCAGGATGACGGGGTGGCGCTGCGCTCAGGATGACCCGGTGCGCCCAAGCACGTCTTGGGAGGGGCACTTGGCCAAATGACGCCTTCTCGCCGACGCCTTTCCTCCCCAATCGCCACAACCGGCAAAAGTTGCCTGACCGGAAAAGCCGATACGACCGCTGGCTCTGCCGGGCGGCGCATTGGCCCAAGGCAGATGCTACGGTCGTAGTCACCCCCCGTTGTGCTGGAATTGCGGGTTTTAGGCAAGATGCGAGTCGGCGTTCGTTTCGGCTTGTTGCTCGTTGTGAGTCTGTGCGCTGCCCGGCTGGGGACGGCCCAGGAGCCGCGCGCCGGGGCGACGGACATCTTCGCCGGATTGGCCAGCCTGCAAGAGCTTTCCGCCGACGTCCCGCCTCGCGAGGCGCAAGCCGTGTGGCGGCAGGAGCAGCCGCCCGCCGTCCGGCCGGTGGCTGCCCCGCCAACCCCATTGCCGGCGGTTCCACCAGACGAACCCCTGGACGAACGTCCTTGGGAGCAAGACGCGACCGACGAATCCTCCGTGCCGGAGCCGCGGCCCCGGACCACCGGCGCCGACTCGCTCTTCGGCACGCCAGGCAATCCGCCCTCCGCGGCCATCATGGCCGAGCATCAGCCCGATCGCTTCGAGACGCTCTACGACCGCGTGCTCGACCTCGAGCCGGACGGCCAGAACCGCCGGCTCATCGAGCAGGTCCGCGACGCCACCGAGGCCACCGAAACCGGCGTCGACGTGACTGCGGAAGAGTGGATCCACATCAAGAACAACAAGACCTTCACCTGGGGCGGACGGATCCAGGGCGACTGGGTCAACTGGGCCAACGACTCGGACTTCGCCGGCCAGTCGAACTACGTCGAGTTCCGCCGCCTGCGCCTGTTCGCCGCCGGCGAGGGTTATGGGGTGTACGACTACTCGCTGGAACTCGAGTTCGCCCCCGAGGTCGATCTCCAGGCCGACGTCGTCAACAATCACGTGGATCTCGGCGGCTTCGGCGTCGAATTGAAGGACGCCTTCGTCGGCATCCGCGACCTTCCGCGGCTGGGATACGTCCGCTTCGGCCACATCAAGGCGCCGCTGAATCTCGAAGAACTCACGAGCAATCGCTTCATCACGTTCATGGAACGGAGCCTGCCGCACAAGCTGGTCCCCGGACGCGAGCTGGGCGCCGTGGCCTACAACCACACGCTCGGCCAGAACGCCACCTGGGCCTACGGCGCGTTTTTCGACGATCTGTCCGAGGCCTCGCACGGGATCGAGGACGACAGTCTGGGCACGCGCCTTGTGGGACGCGCCACCTGGACGCCCCGTTACGACGAGCCGTCGATGGGACGCTACATGATCCACACGGGTCTGGCCTACTGCTACACCCGCCCGCGAATGCGAAACAACCCGCTCGCGCCGGGAACCGAGTTCCGGCCCGTCGAATTCGACGCGCCGCCCGAAATCCACCGCGGCGACTCCCTGATCGACACGGCCGACATCAACACGCAGCAATACCACCTGCTCAACGCCGAGTTGGCCTGGGTGCATGGGCCGCTGTCGCTGCAGGGCGAGTTGGTTTGGGCAAGCCTCGACCGCGTCGGCGGCGGCGCCACGGACCTGTATGGGGCCTACGCCTTCGCCAGCTACTTCCTCACCGGCGAGCACCGCACCTACGACCGCACGATGGCCGTCTTCGACCGCGTCGTGCCCTACGAAAACTTCTGGGTGGTCAACACGCCGCGCGGCCGCCGGGCCGGCTGGGGCGCGTGGGAGCTGGCCGCGCGGTGGTCGTATCTCGACTTCTCCGATCGTTGGGGCCAACGGCTGCACGACCTCACCGTCGGCTGCAACTGGTATTGGAACCCGCAAACTCGGATGATGTTTAACTGGATCCATCCCTTCGCGAGCAACTCGCCCGTGGCCACCTCGCCCGAAGCCGAGGGCGACGTCCTCGCCATGCGTCTTCAAGTCGATTTTTGACGGTCCCGAGGAGGACCTTTCGATGAATGCCGTTTTTAGAGCCATGGCCGGATTGCTCGCGATCGCGGCGGTCGGGCTGGTGAATGCTCAATGCGTAGCCGGCGAGTGCTGCTCGCACTGCGGCGGCGAAACCCACGTGCGGAAGGTCTGCCGGCCGGTTTGGGCAACCCGGCTGGTCGAAGTGGTCTGCTGGGACGTGGTTTGCGAGGAGATCTGCCTGCCGGGCAAGACCCCCCGCGCCTCCCGCGACGGCAAACCCGTCGCTTGCCCCGACTGCAAAACCCGCACGCGGCAAAAGTTGGTGCGGAAAACCGTCGTCCAAGAGGTGCCCGTCCTGGTCTGGGTGGTAGAATACGTCTGTGTCCCCTGCGCCCGCGGCGCGACGTCCGACGACGCAGCCGCGCCGACGCCCGCCCTCCGCCCCACCCGGTTTTTCGACAGGAGCCCAAGCGATGAAGACCTCTAAGATGGCAAACGCGGCGTATTCGTTGTTTGGGAGGATCCTCGTGAACCGGCGCGCGTGGCTGGCCAGCGCGACTCTGCTGCTGGCGGCGTTCGCCGGGAGCCCGCGGATTGCCCACGGACAAATCACTCCGCTGGAGGACGTCGTCCCCATCTCGGAGTTTGACATCCGGATGGACGACCTCATCCGTCTGGCCACGGCCAGCGCCGACGCCGTGCGGGAGCTGCGAACCGCCGAGCTGAGCGTGAAGACGCTCCAGGCCCTGCGCCCGGCGGCCAACGTGACGAATCTGGAGATGCAGATCGCCAACATCAACGTCAAGGCGTCGGAGCAAAAAGTCCGCATCCTCCGCGCGATCGCCGAGAGTCTGCTGCGGACGGCGCAGGCAAAATGCGATTTCCTCAAGCGGATGGAGACGACCGACCAACCCGCCGCGCCGAGCGATCCCGCCGACGCAACAAACCAGGCCAACCCCCGCCTTGTCCAGGCCGAGGCCACCGTGCGGATCCTCCAGATGATCCTGGAGATCGAGTAGTCGCCAACGAGATCCTTCGCTTCGCTCAGACTGACGCGGTCAAATCTCGCAGGGTGCCATGCCCACGCTTGTCGTGGGCATGTATTGTTTTGGGCGGATGGACGCCGCATGACCACGCAAGCGTGGCCATGGCACCCAATCGGCGCCTATTGATACATCCGCTCGATCACCTCATCGACCTTTTCCCGCTCCCCGCGCCGGTCGAAGGCCGGCAGCAACGGGTCGCCGGTCCGCTCCATCCACGCCCGAAGCTCGGCCCGCATCCGGTCCGCCGTCTCCCGCCGCTCGGGCCGGTCGATGAGATTCACCAGGCAATCCGGATCGGCCGCCAGATCGTACAGCTCTTCCGGCACGCGATAACGGTACACGCGCACCCGCTCGGCCATGGCCGGATCCGTCTTCGCCGCGCGGTTCATCGCCTGCATCGTCTGCCCCTCGTTGTGGTTGCGATACACGTGCCGGCCGTCGCTCCAGGCGCTATAGATGTAGCCGAACTGGTGGTCCTGCACGGCCCGCATCGGCACGGCGTCGCCGCCCGCCTTCCGGTCGATCTGGGTGAACACCCGATCGCGTCCGGCTTGCTTTTCGCCCCGCAGAAGCGGCGCGAACGACCGCCCATCGAGCCCTTCCAGCCGCGGCAATCCCAAGGCCTCGAGCACCGTGGGGAAGAAATCCACCCCCGAGATGAAGTCCTTTTCGTTCGCGCTCCCCGGCTTGACGACGCCGGGCCAACGCACGATCCAGGGCGTCCGCGTGCTGGCAAGATACGTGTTGCACTTGGCGAACGGAATCGCGATCCCGTTGTCCGACAGGAACACGACCAGCGTCCGGTCCTCATGGCCCGACTCGGTCAGTGCCGCCAGCACGCGGCCGAACGTGTCGTCGCACCGCCGGGCGGAATTCAGATAATGGCTCAACTCCCGGCGCACGCCCGGCAGGTCCGGCACGAAGCCGGGCACGTCCACGTCCGACGGCGCGAACGTCCGCGAGGGCTCGACCGCGCCACGGATGGGCTTGCCCGGCACGTGAAACGGCCGGTGCGGGTCGTGCGAGTTCACCATGAAATAAAACGGTTTGCCCTGGCTACGGCAGCGGTCAAAAAACTCCTTGCACGCGTCGTAATACTTCTGGGGATCGCGGCCCGCGCCCAGCTCGCCCTGGTCGCGGACAAAGTCCCAGCGGAAGCTGGCCTTGGGCGTGGAATGCTCGACCTTGCCCAGCACGCCGGTCAGATAGCCCCGGGCCTGAAGCGTCTCCATCACGGTGGGCACGTCCCGCGTGGTATGCACGAAGCCGGTGATCCCGCTGTTGTGCCCATAGCGCCCGGTGGCCAGCACGCCCCGGCTGGGCTGGCAGATGGCCACGTTCACGTGCGCGCTCAAAAACCGCATCCCCTGCGACGCCAGCCGGTCCAGATTCGGCGTCACGTCGGCCCGTTTGCTCCCAAACGACGCGAGCGACTGCCGGTCCAGATCGTCCGCCGTCATCAACAACACGCACAGCGGCCCCTTGTCCGGCGGCTCGGCCGCGGTAGCCGTGGCGCGGAACGTGGGAAAGAACACGAGACTGAACAAAAGAATGATGGTACTTCGCATGGTTCACACCCCCACAATGGCGATCAACACCCGCCTAATCAACCAAAGCGGCAACCCGTCGCCGCACGCCAAATCATCCCGTCAATCTTGTGAATCCCGTCCCTCAAAAGCCTTGCGAGAACACCACTTCGGCAGCGGACGGGCGACCAGAAGGACGAACGAGATCAAAAACAGTGGCAATCCAACCACGTGGTCCCAGCGAATCCGATCGACCGTCACCGGGTCGGTCCGCAGCGCGAGAGTGTCAATCGTTACCTTCTTGGGGCCGTCGATCCGCAACAACTCGGCCAGATCCTCCGGTGAAGGGCGGCCGGGAAGGAAGTGGACGGAGCCATCGGCCATGAGCACGTGGCCGCCCACGTAGCGCTGGCGAACAAAATAGCCGTCGGCATCGGCATAACGGCTCGAAAACGCGCCCGCAAGCCCCTCGCGGTCGGCGAGGATTTCGTCTCGCGTCAGGTCTTTGGGCGCCATCCACGGCGTCTTGGTGTTGGCCGCCTCGACCAGGAGAACCGTATTGGCCGGATCCTGGATTCGATCGCGCGGGCAACTCTCGCCGTCCGGCCACGCCGTGCCGGGCCCGGTGATGGCCAGGAATGCCGTGGTGCCGTCGTCGACTTCCGAGCGACGAAGAAACCAACATCGGAAAGCGTCCGGCGTCGGCAGCGCCAATTTGCTGTTGTTCGGGCTATCCCAGGGTTCGGTAAAGCGGTATTGGGCGGACCGCGTTTCCCCATGGAGATAGAGCAGGATTCGCACCCGCCAACTGTGCATCGGTCGTCCCTGATTGTCGGTTGTCCACGCCGGAGGGAGGCTCCCGTTCGCGTCGCTGTAAGAGAAGAGGGCATAGCCAATGGATCTGAGCGCGAACGTCCGTACTAGGTGCCGTTGTTCCATGCCTTCAATGGATGGCGATAGGAACAAGAGCCCGCCCATGCAGCAACCCGGGAGAGCCAGGGCGAGGGCCACCAATGCCGCGGATGCGGCCCGATGGACAATGGCCATCCGAACGATCACCCCCAGCACGAGGAGATAGGGCACGATCACCAGCGCTGCCGCGCCAAACGCTCCGAGCGCTGAGGCGATGACAAAGAAGAGCAGAAACAGCGTGCGGAGTCGGAATTGCACGGTAAGCGTCTCAGCTAGGCTACTGACGGAGAATCCTGCATAGTGTCGAGGACTTCGGTGGAAACGGCAGGCATGACCCTTGCCGGCAAAGTCACATGCCTTTTCTCTAGCCCAGGCGTTTACGCCTGCGGATCGAAGGCGCGCTAATGGATTTTTTTGAAGTCCCCTTCAGGGGACGAAATCACCGCAGAATCAACCCATCGCCCCTGAAGGGGCTGGGGAAAAAAGGGGAACGGCGTTTTGACTCGCGACCGCAGGCGTAAACGCCTGGGCTAGAGAAAAAGGAACCTGTGGGAAACGAATACGCTACGGACCGCAATCTCCACTCCAGCGGACCTTGCAGGCATTACTAATTTCAGCTAGGCCCTACGTGTGTCGTCTCATGGCAGCTCCCCTCACCCCCGGCCCCTCTTCCGCGGGCGGGAGAGGGGAGAAGCTTCGACATCCACCTATTCGGCGGGGCGCACGCCCTCGTTCAACAAAACCCACGTGCCGCTCTTGCCGGCCACGACGATGTCGGGCCGGGCGTCGGCGTTCAGGTCGGCCACGACGATCTGCATACCGGTCCCGATGCCCTCGCCGGGCGCGCCGATCGTGTGGCGCGCGAATTTCCGCGCGGCCTTGTCCCAGGTGTAGTAGTAGAGCACGGCCGGCTCGTTGCCGCCGGGATCGCCGCCCGCGTGGGCGCGAACCCGCTTGCCCGTAATCAATTCGCACTCCCCGTCGCCGTCCAGGTCCGCCCACACCAGGCAATGCGCTTGCGACCACTCGCGGTCGATCTCGTGCTCGGTCCAGGTCGTCGTTCCGTCCGGCTTCGGCGGGCCTTGCTCCCACCAATACAATCCGTAATCGTGCGCCTTGCCCCAGATCAAGTCCGTCCGGCCGTCGCCGGTGAGATCCACGGCAAGGAACGGACAGCTCGGGTGCGGCAGAGCCGTCTCCGGGTGGAACTTCCACGCCCGCGCCAAGACGTCGCTCTCGGGCCGCTCGTACCAGCCGGTCTCGATCAAGATATCCTCCCGCCCGTCGCCGTTCACGTCGCCAAACCCATAGCCGTGTCCGCTCTTGGGGCCAATCTCGATCCGCTCCAAGGTTGGCTCGCCCTCGGGCGTCTTGGCCAGCCGCCAAACGACCTGCGGATCGCCCTGATTCCAGCAATTCACGAACAACTCGGGCACGCCATCGCCGTCGAAGTCCTTGAGCACGTACGCCTCGTTCGCCCCGTGCGTGGATTTCAAGAGCCGTCGCTCCCAGAGGTTGCCCTTGGCCAGGGCGGCCTCGCCGGGATTGCGATACCAGTAGATCTCCGGCTCCATCCACCCGCCGGCGATGACGTCGATCCAGCCGTCGCCGTCCACGTCGTGGGGATGGTCGCCGTTGGTCGCCAGGTAGTCCATGCCGCTGGAGGTCGGCCCGAACTCGGGGATCTCGCGAATCGGTCGCGGCATGAAGTCCGGCCCGGCGTACCAGTGCGTGCCCGCCACCACGTCCGGCCGCCCATCCTTGTTGATATCCGCCACGGCACAACCTTCGTTCGGGTTGACCATGAGGCAGCGTTTCGAGAACGCGAGTGATTTGCCCTCCTCGGCCGCGGTCGGTTGCGCCATCGCGCCGATCATCGTTCCCGAAGCCAGCGAGACAAGAAGAAACACCCTCCAGCGGATCACATCGGATGCGGACATGGTTTGGATCTCCCAGAAAAGGCAGGCCGAACACCGAAGGCGGGATGCCGCGCTCGGGCGCCACTGCTGGCTTGTCCAGCAGTGCCCGGCTCCGATGTCCCGTGTGCCACTGGCTCTGCCAGTGCCCGCTTTCCCACAGCCGTCAGAACGCCGCCCGACAAGACGACAACACGCCAACTCGCTCCGCGCACTGGGAAAGCCAGTGGCACACTTCACATTGCTGGACACGCCCCCCATCCTACCCGGCCGGTCCGGCGGTGGCAACAAGTGGCGGGGTGCCACGTCCACGCTTGCGTGGACATGCTTGTGGCAAAGAACATGCTTGCTGTCTCGCTGCGCTCGCTTGGCAAGCATGGCGCCCGCGCGTCATCCTGAGCGCAGCGAAGGATCTCGTTGGCCCTGGAGGACGCCAGATGCTTCGCTTCGCTCAGCATGACGGCCCTCGCTCGTGTACCACTGGCAAAGCCAGTGGCACACTTCACTTTCGCGCCGGCCCCCCGGTGCGCCCCGTGACGCGGAGGTAGTTCGGGTTGTCCGCCTGGCCGGTGATTTCGTAGAGAAACCGGCTGGGCGTCGTCGGCCGGGCTTTGCCCCACTTGCGCCGCGCCAGGGCCAACGTCAACGTGAGCTGCCGCCGCGCCCGGGTGAGACCCACGTAACAAAGCCGCCGCTCCTCGTCGATCGCCGCGGGATCGTCCGCCACCGAGCGCTTGTGCGGCAACAGCCCCTCCTCCATGCCCACCAGATACACCGACGGAAACTCGAGCCCCTTCGCGCTGTGCAGGGTCATCAGCGCCACGGCGTCCCGGGCAAGTCGCTTCTCCTTGTCGCCGTCGAAATCGCGATCCGAAAGGGCCATCTCCTGCACGAATCCGGCCAGCGTCGGGCGCGACTCCCGCTTCTGATACTGGCCCACCGCGTTGACCATCTCCTCCACGCTCGACCACCGCGCGTCTAGATCGTTGGGATTCGTATACAGCCGAGCCAGCTCGTCCTTGTACGCGATCTGGCGGATCAGGTCGGCCGCCAGTTCGGCCAGCGGCTCCCGCCGGCTCCGCTTGGCGAATTGCCGAATCAACTGCCGGAATCCGCGGATGCCCTCGGCCGCGGCCGGCGCGAGCCCTTCCGCCTCGCCCAACACGTCCCAAACCGGCTTGCTCTGCGCCACAGCCAACTGCACGAGCCGGCCCACCGTCGTCTGCCCGATCCCCCGCGGCGGCGTGTTGATCACGCGCAACAGCGCCACCTCGTCCCGCGGGTTGACCAAGAGCTTGAGATACGCCAGCACGTCGCGGGTTTCCTTGCGGTCGAAAAACGACGTCCCGCCCACCAGCACGTAGGGCACTTTCGCCAACCGGAACTCCTCCTCGAACAGCCGCGGCTGCTCGTTCGTGCGAAAGAGCACGGCGAAATCGCCGTAGCGGCTCCGCCGGGCCTGGACCGCGCGACGGATCTCGTCCACCACGAGCTTCGCCTCGGCCGCCTCGTCTTCCGTTTGCAGGATCCGCGGCTTCGGCCCGTCGGTCGTCGTGTTGAGCACTTTCGGGTGGCGCGTCTTGTTAAACGCGATGAGCCGGTTCGACCACGCGAGGATCTGCCGCGTGCTACGGTAGTTCGTCTCGAGGCGGACGACCTTGGCGTCCGGCCAATCGCGCTGGAAGCGGAGGATGTGCGTCACCTCCGCGCCGCGCCAGGCGTAGATCGACTGGTCGTCGTCGCCCACCACGCACAGGTTCCGGTGGCCCGCGGCCAGGGCCTTGACGATCTGATACTGCAAGGCGTTCGTGTCTTGGTACTCGTCGATAAGCAGGTGGTCGAACCGCCCAGCCTCCTCGCGCCGCGCGTCGGGGAATCTCTTGAACAGCTCGACGGTGAGTCCCAAGAGGTCGTCGAAATCCACCGCGCCGACCGCCCGCAGGGCGTTTTGATAGCGCCGGTATCCGGCCGCGGCCAGGTGCTCCTTGTCCGACTGCGCCGTGGCCGCCGCCCGTTGGGGGCTAAGGCCCAGCGTCTTCCAACGGCCGATCATCCGCACCAGATCGCCCGGCCGCAGCGCCGCCTCGGGCGCTTTGATCTCGCGGAGCACGGAGCGCGCAACGCTTTCCTGGTCGCCGCGGTCGTAGATGGCGAACTGCGCCGGGTAGCCCAGGTGACGAATCTGCCGCCGCAGCACGCGAACGCACAGCGAGTGGAACGTCGAAATCTCCGGCCTCGGACCGTCGCGCCGCGAGCCCAGCAGGTCGGCCGCCCGGGTCTGCATTTCCCGGGCGGCCTTGTTGGTGAACGTCACGGCCAGAATCCGATCGGGCCGCACGCCGTGGCGAATCAGATTGACCACGCGGTGCATGACCACCCGCGTCTTGCCCGTGCCCGCTCCCGCCAACACCAACAGCGGCCCGGCCAGCGTCTGGACGGCCTCCTTTTGCGCGGGGTTCAGGGCCATGGCGGTGCGGTGGCAGAGGTGATGAGTCGCGGGTGCCACTGCTTGGCTTGTCCAGCAGTGCCTGCTCGGCCACATGTGTGCCACTGGCTTCGCCAGTGCCGGGTCAAACAGAGGTCTGCACTGGCAGAGCCAGTGGCACTCGGGCGAAACCCATGGCACACGCGGGAAACCCGCTGATCGTACGCCCGGGCAGCGCCGCGGGAAAGGGGGCACGGCGTCGCCCCCCGGCCGGTGCCCCTTGACGCCCGCCAACATCCGCCTCACACTACGTGTTTCCCGGCGAAGGCGGTCCCAAGGTTTCTTCGTCTCGACGCATCATGCACGAAACCACCATCGCCGTCCGCTGGCCCACGATCGCCGCCACGTCGGCTGGGCGGTGGGTGGGTCGGCTGGCCGCCTGGCCGCTGGGCGTGGGCCGGGTGTTCACGCTGGGCACGCTCGCGGCCACGCTCACCATCCCGGTGAGCCTCGCCATCTTCTGCTGGCAGTTGATGCCCTACGTCTGCCGCCGCTACCGCCTCACCGACCGGCGGATCATCGTCGAGAAGGGCCTCTCGGCCGTCGAAGGGGAATCAATCGGGCTGGACGCCTTCGACGCGATCGATGTTGACGTTCTGCCCGGCCAGGCGTGGCTCCGCGCGGGCGACCTGGTTTTCCGCCGCGGTAGCGCCGAGGTCTTCCGCCTGGCCGGCGTCCCCCACCCCGCCCCCTTCCGCCACGCCTGCCTCGCCGCCCAACAGTCCCTCACCCTCATCGGCCGCGTCCTGGCCGAGCAAGCCCAGCCGG
This sequence comes from Pirellulales bacterium, assembly GCA_016931995.1. Taxonomy (GTDB): domain Bacteria; phylum Planctomycetota; class Planctomycetia; order Pirellulales; family Thermoguttaceae; genus JAFGDS01. Next base: position 115,887 of record JAFGDS010000142.1, on the reverse strand, counting down.
CCGCGGCCAAGGCGTGAAACGCGGAAGCTCTTTTTTGCACGGGTGAGGGGAAGGAACCGCGGATGAACGCGGATGAACGCGGATAAGGGGTGGGAATCTGCGTCGTCGCCCTGAGCGGTCCCGCGAGTCATCCTGAGCGCAGCGAAGGATCTCGTCCCACGACGCACATGAGCGGAAAGGAAGCAACCGCGAATGAACGCCAATGGACGCGAAGGGAGATGGGCTTCGTCTGGGCTTATTCCGCGCCCAAGTCGCGCACGATTTGGGTATCGGGCGTGATTCGCCCACCCCATCTGCGTTCATCCGCGTTCATCCGCGGTTCCTTCCCCTTCCACCGCAGAAACCGACGTCTCCGCCGACCCTCACGGCAGCCGATGGCCCATCTTGTCGCGCTTCGTGGTGAGGTAGCGCTGGTTGTGCTCGTTCACGGGGCCGACGATGGGAACCTGGTCGATCACCTCGAGGTCGAAGCCGCCGTAGATAAAGGCGTCGGTCTTCTTCGGGTTGTTCGTCAAGAGGCGGATCTTCGACAGGCCCAGGTCCTTGAGGATCTGGATGCCGATGCCGTAGTCGCGCAGGTCCGACTGGTGGCCCAGGGCCAGGTTGGCCTCGACGGTGTCCATGCCCTGGTCCTGCAGGGCGTAGGCCTTGACCTTTTCGACCAGGCCGATCCCGCGGCCCTCCTGCGGCAGATAGACGAGCGCGCCGGCGCCTTCGCTGCCGATCATCTCCATGGCCATCTTCAGTTGGTCACCACAATCGCACCGCAGCGAGGCCAAAAGATCGCCCGTGAAACACGACGAATGCAGCCGCACCAACGGCGCGGCCAGCTTGCTCGGGTCGCCCCAGACGACCGCCACGGGCTGTTGCTCTTCGTACTTCACGCCGTAGGCGTAGATCCGCGCGTGCCCAACCTTGGTGGGCAAGTCGGCCTCGGCCAGCCGGTAGACCAGCTTCTCGCGACGCCGGCGATAACGGATCAGATCCTCGATCGTGATGATCCGCAGATCGAACCGCGCGGCCAGCTCGTAAAGCTCCTCGCGCGAGGCGCGGTCGCCGTCGGGCGAAAGGATCTCGCACAACACCCCCGCCGGTTCGACGCCCGCCAGGCGGGCCAGATCGACCGCGGCCTCCGTGTGCCCGGCCCGCCGCAACACGCCGCCCTCCTTGGCCACCACCGGGAAGACGTGTCCGGGCCGGACGAAATCGCCCGCCCTGCTCGTCGGATCGACGATCGCCTGGATCGTCGCGGCCCGCTCCGGCGCGGTGATGCCCGTGCGACAGGTCCGGTGGTCCACCGGCACGGTGAAGCCGGTGCCCAAGGGCGCCGTATTGCGCTCGACCATCGGCGGCAGATTGAGCCGGCGGCACACCTCGGGCAGAATCGCCGTGCAGAGCTGCCCGCGGCCGTGGGTGATCATGAAGTTGACGATCTCGGTCGTCACCTTCTCGGCCGCGCAGATGAAATCGCCCTCGTTCTCGCGATCCTGGTCGTCCATCACAATGACGACCTGCCCGCGAGCCAGGGCGTCCAGCGCCTCGTCAATCGTCGAAAGCCGTCCGGACACGAATACTCCCTTGAAACCTATTGCCGCAAGAATAACTCAAAAGCAAACGATAGAAATCACCACGGAGACGATTCTCGAAGAGACCACAGTAGCCCTGATACTTTGCCGTGTCGCGATTACCGGTCCACACGAATTGCCTCAACACCGAGTAGTTCCAGGTTTTGCCGAAACCGGACACGGTCATTCTGAGCAAAGCGAAGAATCTCCCTCGCCACCGAGATCCTTCGCTGCGCTCAGGATGACTTGCAGGGGCAAATCTGGAACTACTGACACCCGAAAAAAGCAGTGTGACCGTCACACTCAAGCTACCGCCCTGCGAGTTGTCGTCCTCCGTGTTCTCCGTGTCTCCGTGGTGAAATCCCTCTTTGCCTCCTATTTTACCTCGCCGGCCGGGGCGGTTCCAGGGTCCAGGGAAACCCCGCCGGCCGAGTAGATATTGCCGTAAAGCGGCAAATGCCGGTAATACACCTCGAGCATGTAGATCGAAAGGCACGTCACGTACAGCCGCCCGCCGTTCGCGTCGTAGCTGTCCGCGTCCGAGGGGGTCCAGCTTCCGGCCTCGCGGCCCTGCTTCACCTGTTGCTCGGGCACGGCCTGGCGCATCGTCTTGTTCCACCGCTTCCAGTAGTCGCCCTCCATGTGGTGGGTCACCTGCGCGGCGTAGTACCAGAAGTAGACGTTGCGGTTCGTGCGGTAGTCGATCAGGTTCTCCGGCGCGGTGATCCATTCCACGCCGCGGACCAGCCGCGCGTCGTCGCGGGGCCAGCCGAGGTATTGCCGGCAAAGAAGCGCCTCGGCCGTCATGGCGGGCGTGGCCATGTGGCCTTTTTCGTAGGGATACCGGCTTCCGCCTTCCACCGCGACCGAGTCCAGGAATTTTTCGACCCGGCGGAGATTGTCCGGCGGGATTTCGATGCCGGCCATCTTCGCGCTTTGCAAGGCCATCACCACCCAACCGGTCACCGAGACGTCGCTATAGCTTCGGGGCTGGTACTTCCATCCACCCTGAGGGCTTTGACTTTCCAGCAGATATTTAATGGCCCGCTGGGCCGGCTCGGCCAACGACGGATCGTCCGGCGCCATGCCGTGCAGCTCGCACAGGGCGATCGTGGCTAGAGCCTGGGTGTAGTACCGGTGGTTGAACCCGCCGTTGTGGAAGAAACACCCGTCGGCGTCCTGCTCCTTTAACAGCCGGTCCCAGCCCCGCCGCACGACGCGGCTAAACGCCGTATCGCTTTGGTGCGTGTGGCCCGCGCCTTGAAACGCCAAAAGGGCCATCGCCGTCGCGGCCGTCGCGTTATCGATCCGCGCGCCTTTGGAATACGGGCCAACCAGGCTCCAGCCGCCGGTCCGCTTGTCCTGGTTTCGGGCGAGCCACTTCAGGCCCGCCAGAACCGACGCCTCGGTCGTGGCGTTGCCGCCGTAACGCCCCAGGAGCGACTGCTTGGTGCCCTCGCGGCGCCCGCTCAGCGCCAGGCCGACCTGGGGCGCTTTGATCTGGCTCGTGCCCGTGAGCCCTCGAATCAGCGTGTCGAATTCGGCCGGCGCGGCAAAGGGGTCGTCTACTTCTTCAAGATCCTTGGGCGTGAGCACCGGCTCCTCGACGTGGTCGGGGTCGTTGCCGGCCAGCGGCGAGTCGAAATCAAGCTGATCGCCCTCCTGCTCCGCGTAGGTCAAGGCTTCGAGCGATAGGGGGCTGTTCAGACTCGGCGGAAAGAAGATCAACCCCAGAACGATCAACACACCCATGTGAAACGCCGCGCTCACCAGCCACGGCGGCGCCCAGCGGACCACCCGCGTGCCGAGATCGGCGGGCGGGACGGGGGGCTCGGGGTTCGGGGATCGGGACTGCGGAATCGGCGATCGGGGAACGGGACTTGAGACTCGGGGGTCGGGGGGCGGGGTTGGGAGGCCCGGCGACGGGGCGGGGATCGGCGGGGGGCCGGGCGGGAACTCCCCGGCGCGCGGGGCGGCTTTCTCGCCAGCTTGGGGTGGGCTGGGCGGAGTGGAATACCTCGCCATTCCCCCCAGTTCGGGGAAACCCTCTCCCGACTCGGAGGTCCCGCGGCTTGCCATCACTCTGTCCTCATGCGCCGGCGCGCGGCATCGGGCCCCCCCCTCGCCCAAGCCGCTCGGCATGTCTTCAAGTCTACCCGCCGAAGCCCAACAGGGCAATTTATTGTGCCCAAGGGGGACCCTGTGATGCGAAACGTCCCACCCCCGGGCCAACAAACGTCATTCCATGGGGCGAAAGGCACGGTACCCCCTCGACGGCCGCCGGAATCGTGCTAAAATAGCAGCGCGGTTGTCCAAGTAAGGCGGCCCTTCCGGTCGATGCCCCGTCTGGGGCAAATATATCCTATCGCGGGGTGGAGCAGTCCGGTAGCTCGCGAGGCTCATAACCTCGAGGTCGCAGGTTCGAATCCTGTCCCCGCAACTCTTTGAAGAGGTTGCATCCGGCATTCGGATGCAACCTTTTTTGTTGCGCCAGAAGCAATGCCGGGGGATTGGCGCCCCCCGATTCGACCGTGAAGATGCTGTGATATTCGACCGCCTTTTCGCGGTCGAGGGCCTGTTGGCTAGAGACAGCATCATGCGTTGGCACTGTTGCGTGGCTTCATTCGTCCTCGGCCTGGTTTTTGCGGAGGCATCTTTCGGCGATGAAGCGAATTGAATAGTGCAGGATAGAAGGTCCAATCGGAGATTAAAGATAACCGCGAAATGCACGCCGATCCGGCAGACGGGTAGGTTGGCCAACGCCTGTCGTGTCGCGTACGATAATGGTCATCCGAACCATCCGGCCACGGACGCATCGCAACTCGGCGGTAAACCGGCGTGGCTGACGCGCAGGGCGTTCGACCAAACGGAGCACGCATGAGATTCATGTCGATCCTCGGATTCATCGCCTCGTTGTTTGGCGCCGGCTGCAAGCCCGCAGCACCTGCTCGGAGTACTCCGCCACCGGAGGCAGACATAATGAGGGAGTTGCGCACGACGATGCTGACGACGCCAGCATCGAAGATGGGTATCGAGCCCAGCAAGGTCTACCCGAAGGTGTTTGGCATTGTCATGGATATGCCTCTATCCGGAGGTCATACCTCCACTGTTGTTTCCATGTGCGATGGTCATACGAGTCTTTACACGACGTCCACGTTTGGAGTCCTTGGAGGGATTGGCCACGAGTCTGTGCGAACTGCCTCGACGAACTTCGTCAAGGCGGCACAGTCTTATTACGATGAGGCAACTGCTACTGCCGACTATCCCTATCCGGTTTCCGACCATGTCCGTTTCTATCTGCTTGGTTTCGATGGCGTACGTGTCATCGATGCTGAGATCGCCTCGGTTGAGGATCGCACCGACAAGCGTTCGGGCATTTGGGCGGCAGGCCAGCGCGTTCTAACAGAATTGCGACGGGTTGCCGAGAAGAGTGGCAAGTGACAATATGAAGATATTGCCGCACAAAATGGCTGCACCGAGTCCCATGAAGATGCTGCGGTTGCAGGTCGAACGTCATTGGCGCGGGGTCGGCTAGCCGGAACGCCGGACAGCACCATGAAGCTCGAACCTCCACTCACCAACCTGATCGCCCGGTGCCAGACGATTTGTGTGGCTGAGTGCTGCGGTGTTGACGCCTACGACTTCTCGCCTATTCAGATCGCCTCATACCTCACGATGTATCGAGGTAGGCCGGACGTTTCAGAGGTTCGTACTCTGCGTGGTCAGATTGACGCACTCCGCGCGAATTACGGCCCAGCGGGTATAAGTGGACGCGGAGTGACTCTTGAGGAGGTGAATCAGGGATTCACGGCTGAGCAGATCGAGGCGTTGACGAGTGAACTGTTGGCGAATCTGGACGTTGCTTTGAGTCTGATTGAGAAGAGTGAGGAACTTCGGTATAGGAATGCCAAACCATGACACTTCGGCTCGCCCTGGCGTCTGCAATTCTCCCTTGCCAACGCATTAGCAGCTCTCTACAGTCAGGGGCAAAAGGCCGTCCCCTGGCCGAAAAGCGATGAGAGAAGACGTTCGCCCATCCCGGTGGATTTCCCGTGGATGATACCGATCACTGAGGTAGAGCAAGAATATGCGGTGGAGTTTGGTTCTGATGCGTTGGAGCGAAAGTTCGAGGAAGTCAATCTGTCTCCGGTCGTCGACGAATCGCGCGAATCCATTGTGTGATGTTGGGCACGATTGTTGGTGGATTGGATGACAGACCACAACGCTTGATGTGCCCGCTACGGCCCTTGACGCCGGCGAGAATCTGTCGCAAACTATTGGTGCATAACACGTTTGCGAGAGTGGCGGAATTGGCAGACGCGCTGGACTTAGGATCCAGTCCCGAAAGGGGTGCAGGTTCAAATCCTGTCTCTCGCATTGCGCGATGCAACGCGATGCATCCGGGCGCGGAACGACGCCGCAAGCTCCAATGGAGCCGGAACTTGCGGCGCTGTTCCTCGAGGCGTCCGGCCCATCGGAATCGGGGAATACACGTAGGTCGGGCTGTGCCTGATGGAACAAAGAACGAATGATGGGACCACGAAAGAAGCTCCGCGGATTGCCGTTCACGACATCCACGAGATGGAATCTTCCCCTCCGCGCCTCCGCGTCTTTGCGCGAGCACCATTTTCTTTTTTTCTCGCGCGGAGGCGCAAAGACGCAGGAGATGTGACTTCAAAGGATGCCTTCCCGCGACGCCCAATCCCACGATATCCCATTTCCTTAACCTGGCCACGCCACGCCCTTCGCGCCTCAGGGCGTGCCACCCCAACGCAACGCCCCGCCAGGAGACTTCGGCTGTGTGAGAATCCCGTTAGCGGGCGCGACGGGCCTTGACATTCTGGCGGGGTCGGGTACGTTCGGGGGGTGGGTGCCGATGGCGGCGTTGGGGGGATCGTCCCCGGTCATTGGACCCCGCAAAGACGGCGAATCGTTCTCCAAATCGTTCGTCCGCGGGGCCAAGAGGGCGCGTTTGACGCGAGGCGATGCCATGACCACGACCGTCCCGGGCACATCCACGATCCTCCGCGGATTCCAGCGCCGCATTTTTGCCTCGGTCTGGATCACCTACTTCGCGTATTACCTGTGCCGCTACAACATGCCCGTGGCGCAGAACCGGCTCGGGGAGCTATTCAAGTGGAGCGCGGCCGATACGGGCATGATCCTCACCGCGCTGACGCTCCTGTACGCGGTGGGGCAGTTTGTCAACGGGCAGCTTGCCGACCGCTTTGGCTCGCGGCGGATCGTCAGCCTCGGCGCGCTCGGCTCCGTGGTGATGAATCTGGCCGTCTTCGCGCTCCTGATGGCCGTCGATCCAGAGACGTGCCGCCGCGAGATGGTCCTCTGGGGGCTCATTGTATTCTGGGGCGCCAACGGCTTTTTCCAGGCGATGGGCTGGTCGCCCATGGTGCGATTGATGGCCCATTGGTTCCCCGTCGAGGGCCGCGGCAAGGTGATGGGCCTGGTGGGCACGTGCTACCAGTTCGGCGGCGCGGTGGCCTCGGTGCTGGCCATCTTTCTGACCGGCTATTACGCGACGGCGCTGGGCGGTGACTGGCGCAGCGCGTTCCTCGTGCCCGCCGTGCTGTTTGCCTTGGTCGGGTTGGTCTTCTATCTGGCCGTGTGGAATCGGCCCGAGGACGTGGGCTTGCCGCCGGTCGGCGAGACGCCCGCGCCCGGCGAGACGTCCAAGTCCACCTTGGCCGGTAACGTCCTGCAGACGCTTCGCAATCCGTATCTCTGGATCGTCGCCGGCGCGTTCTTCATGCTCGACGTGAACCGCTACGGATTCGTCAACTGGCTGCCCAAGTACCTCAAGGCCGTGTACGGCGCCGGCGAGGATGCCTCGATCGGCCGGGAGCTCGCCCAGATGGTCTCGATCGGCATCCTGCCCTTGGGCGGCGCGGCGGGGGCCCTGGTGGCCGGTTGGGCGACCGACCGCTACTTCGGCGGACGACGCGCCCCGGTGATCGTTATTTTGCTTGCCCTGTTGGGCCTGTTTTCGCTCTTGTTCCCGTATCTCGACCCGAAGAACACGCCGCTGGTGGTCGCCGTGCTGGCCGCGATTGGCTTTTGCACCTACGGGCCCCATCTGCTCATGGTCGGCCATGCCGCGCAGGATTTCGGCCGAAAGTCGGGCGCGGCCGGCGCGGCCGGGTTCATCGACAGCCTGGGCTACGTCGGCGCGAGCCTCGCCGGCTGGGGCGCCGGTGTAATGATCGACGGATTCGGCTACCAGACCACGTTTCTTACGTTCGGCTGGGCCGGCCTTGCCGGCGCGGCCATGGCCGCGCTGATTTGGAAAGTCGGCCCACACACGCACGGGGCTATCCCTTCAAAGTGACGAGACCCCGACCCATGGATTCCCGCACCCGCGTCGCACTGGCCTTGGACCACAAGGAGCCGGACCGCATCCCGATCGACTGCTGGACGACCGACGTGGTCGACCGGAAGCTCCTGGATCATTTCGGCCTCTCGACGAAGGAAGAGCTTCTGAACCATTTTGACGTCGATTTCCGCTACATTGCCGGTCCGAAATACGCCGGGCCGCCGCCGGCCGTGCACGCCGACGGCAGCGTCGAGGACCACTGGGGCGTGCCCCGGGTCCGCATCGATGTGGACACCAACGAGGGCCAGGCCTCGTATCGCGAGGTGCTGAATTTCCCTCTCCGCGAAGCCCGGACCGTCCGCGAGATCCTCGACTATCCCAAATGGCCCGACCCCGACTGGTTCGACTACGACTGCGTCCGCGACCAGGTGGCCGCCGCCCGGGCGACCGGTCGCGTGGTCATTTTCATGGGCGACCGAATGAACCGTTGCGCGCAGCTCAAGCCGGCCATGTATCTGCGCGGCATCGACCAGATCTTCCTTGATCTGGCCGGCCAGCCGGAGATCGCCGAGGCGTTGTTTCGCCGCGTCTCCGAGTTCTATCTGGAATACATCCGGCGCACCTTCGAGGCGGCCGACGGCGGGATCGACATTTTCTTCATGGGCGACGACTTCGGCACGCAGAAGGGCCCCTTCCTGTCGCCGGCCATGTGGCGGCAGTTTCTCCGGCCCGGCTTCGCGGCGTTCATCGAGATGGCAAAACGCTATCGCATGAAGGTCGCCCATCACACGTGTGGTTCCGTGCGGCCGATCATTCCGGACATGATCGACTGTGGGCTGGACATCCTCAACCCACTGCAGCCGGACGTGGCCAACATGGACCACGCCGAGCTGAAACGCACCTTCGGCGACAAGCTGACGTTCCACGGGTCGATGTCCATCCAGCGGACGCTGCCGTTTGGCACGCCGGACGACGTCCGCAATGAAGTCGCCCTGCGCCGTCAGACCCTCGGCCCCGGCGGCGGCTTCCTTTATTGCACCGCCCACAACATCCAGGCGGACACGCCGCTGGCCAACGTCGAGGCCCTGTTCGAGGCGTACCGGACGCTGGGGAAGTACTGAGGCGGAATGGCCAAGGACCAAATCGCAATGACCAAGGAATGACCGAAGCACGAATGACCAAGGACTCGTGGGGGCGTATGACGGCAGTGCGCAACGTGAGAATTCGCGGTTTGATTGACAATCCCGTGCGAATTGTCTTGGTCGTGCTGATCCTGGTTCTAGCGGCGTCGGCGCGCGCCGACGAGGACTTCACCTTGCGGACCGAGGACACGATCCTGGTGGTGCGTCACTGGGGCGATCGGGTTGGGGTCGTCCAATTCGGTCCGGTCGATTCGTCGTGGAACTGGATAGGCGACGTCGCGTACTTCGAGCCGGCGTTGCCGAGGGTCGTCGATGGCCAGAGGCAGCCGATCGCGTGGCGGCTGACGGACGTTCGGTCGAGCCGCGACGACGCCGGCGAGACGGTGACGGCGCGGTTCTCGGCCGACTCGCCTCGATTGGAGATGCGCGTTGCCTGGACGGCGCGGCCCGGGCCGGGGCCCATCGAGCAGACGCTCGCGGTGGTAAACCGCTCGTCGGACGACGTCGCGCTGGGGGCCATGCCCAGCCTGGCGTGGCGGATGCAGCCGGCGCCGGGCGCCGCGCTGGAGCATCGCTGGGTGGAGAAGGGCGCGGGAACGCCGCCCAAGGTCGGCGTTCACGCGACGCCGATCGGCAAGGGCTTCCGCCATCGCGGAATATCCTCGCCCCGCGCGAACAAACGCGACAGCGGCGAGGCCATCCCCTGGCAATGCGTGCACGACGCCGCTGGCGGCCACGGCTGGTATACCGGGATCGCCTCGAGCGCGCACGTGGCCCAGCAGGTCGACGCGACCGACGCCGGGGCGTTGGACGTCTCACTGGGCTTCGACGAAAACGTGGCGCCGCTGGTGACTGTTGTTCGCGGCGGCGGTCGCGTGGCGTTTCCACCGGTGCTATTGGGCTGCTATCGGGGCGGCATCGACGACGGCTGCAATCGGTTCCACCGCTGGGGCCAGCGGTGGATGTTGCCGCCGTCGGACGACGAGCGCCTGCCCCTGTTGACCAACAATAGCTGGGGCGGCCAGCTCGACGTCGACGAAGCCCGCTGCCGGCGGATGATCGACGCCGCCGCGGCCTTGGGTTTCGAGATGTTCCACGTCGACGCGGGCTGGTATCGCGACGTGGGCGATTGGCGGGCCGACCCGAGGAAGTTCCCGCGCGGAATGCGGCCGGTGTCCGACCACGCGCACGAAAAGGGCTTGAAGTTCGGCCTCTGGGTCGCCTGGACGCAGGGCGGGCACGTGGTGGATGGTCCCGACGTGCTGAGCGTGTTCGCGCCCGGCATGCGCGATTGGTTTCCCGCCGACGCGCCGGCCGGTTGGACGGCCCAGCCGTGGCGCGGCGATACGGTTTGCCTGGGCTCGCCCGCGGCGCGGCGATGGTGTCTGGAACGATTGCGGCGCCTCGTGCGCGAGTACAATCTGGACCTGCTCGAGCACGACCAGCCGATTATCGTCACGCAATGCGCCCGCCGCGATCACGACCATACGTCCTCGCCGGTGGACGTCGGCCGCGGCGCCGCCGAGGGTTATTACGAAATCCACGACGCGCTGCGGCGGGAGTTTCCCGATCTGCTTTTCGAGAACTGCGTCAACGGCGGTTGCACCGTGGATTTCGGCATCATGCGGCGTTGTCATTTCGTGAGCGCGACCGACAGCTACGATCCCATGTCCAATCGGAAAGCGTTTTTCGACGCCAGCTTTCCGCTGCCGCCGCGCGCGATCGAGGCCTACGTGGCCGAATACCCCCGCGCCACGCTCGACAACTTCGCCTACATGCTGCGCAGCGGCATGCTCGGCTGGTGCTCGATCATGATCGACACGACGGCGTGGAATCCCGAGGAACGCCGGGTGGCGCGGCGGCAACTGGAAATCTATAAGACGCACCTGCGCCCGCTGATTCGCCAGGGGAATCTCCACCACGTTTCCCCTCGCCCGCGCGACCGCGGGTGGGACGCCTTCCAGTATCACGATCCGCGGCGGGGCGCGGGCGTCGTGCTGGCGTTCCGCGCGAAATCACCCTCCGCGCGCGAGACGTTCCGGCTGCAGGGTCTGGAGCCGGACGCCGTGTACGCACTGCGTTTCGAGGACCACGGCGTTCCGACTCGCGTCGCGACGGGGCGCGCGCTCGTCGAGGACGGCCTGACCGTCGATTTGCCGAGCGAAGAGTCGTCGCAGATCGTTTATTTGCAGCGGCGATAGCTGGTAGGGTGGGACGATCGCAGCGAGCCCCACCAAACAAATGCGCCAACGATGGTGGGGCTCGCTGCGCTCGGCCCACCCTACGTATTCGTCATTCGGATTTCGTCAATCAGACATTCGCCCACCGCGCCGCGAAGCTCAAAAGCCTTCGATCCCCAGCGTCTCCCGCGCGTACCCCCGGCCGAGGTGGCTTTGATCGCGCCAGAAGAGGACCTTGGCGGGCGTTTGGGTGGCGTCCAGGATGACTTCGATGCGGCAGGACGGGCCGGACTGGTCGAAATAGCCGATCGCCTGGGCGCGGTAGACGGCCCCGCCGGCGCAGACGTAGGGCATGAAGGCTTTCATCTGGTCGAGATCGACGATTCCGTCGCCGAGGATCCAGGTTTCGTGGCGGCGGTACGGATCCGCGTCGATCGGATTGGATGCCCGGTAGGCGACGATCTCGTCGACGAGCTCTTGCGTCATGCCGGGGATGCCCGCGAGCACGGTCCGCGACGCCTGGTTGATGTTGATCCGGCCGGGGATCGTGGGCGAGGGGTTCACCGTGGCGTAATCGAGCAGGACGGGCAGATACACGTTGATCAAGCCCGGCACGTTGGGGAACGGCGTTTCGAGCACCGTGGCTTCGTTCTGGCCCTGGAACTTCACCTGCGTCCGCGCGCCGACCAGGTCGAGCACGGTCGTCAGCTTGATCCGCCCCTGCTGCGAGAAATCGAGCTGGCCGGCGGGCGCGGCGATCGCGCCGGCCTGCGTGCCCGAGTAGGGGCCGTTTTGCCGGTAGGCGACGATGAACGTGGCCCAGCGGGCGTCGAACGCCGTCTCGAGCTCCTCGTAGAGCGTTTCCAGATCGTCCTGATTCAGGTCGATCCGCGGCGCGCCGTCGGGCCGGACGTTGCGTTCCATGCTCGCCAGCGTCAAAAACGCGGCCCAGCCGCAGTCCATCGAGCCGTCGGCGTTGTCCACGTTTTCGATCGACATGGGATCCGGCTCGTGGGCGTCGCGGTAGCCGTTATGGTTGGCGTCCACGCCGAAAAGAAGCTGCGGCGTGACGTCGCGCACCAAGAGCAGCTCCTCCACCGTGGCCAGCGGGCCGTTCTTGGGCGCGTAGGGTGGCTCGAGCGCCGAGTAGTATTCCACTTCGGCGCCGAACTCGCGGGGCTCGTCGTCGGCGTCGATCCAGTCGAGGATCGAGTCGGCGATCGTTTCGGTCATGCCGGGCAGGGCCATCAGCAGCGTGCGGCCCGCCCCGGGGGTGCGCTGCTCGGCGGCGATCAGGGCGTTGAGATTCAGCCGCGTGGATTCGTCCTCCAGGCCGAAGCGGATCCCGCGACGGTAGCCGTCCTCCATGGCCGGGGCGACCAGGGCGAAACGGCCTCGGTATTCCGGCTGCGGATCGTCGACCACGACGACGCCGCGGAACCGCGTCTGGTTGTCGTACCATCCGCCCAGATCGGTTTGCTCCTGCGACGTAAGCGCGAGAAAACACCTGGCGGCCTCCGCGCCCGAGGCGGCCAGCGACTCGGCCTGCACACGCGTGGCCGCCAGTTCCGACGCCTCGCGTTCGGCCAGCATCAGCTCGCAGAACGTCATCGCCACCAGGGTCAATAGCGCGATGATCACCAGCACGACGACGATGACCACGCCGCGCCTTGGGGGGTGGTCCAGGGTGCCACTGCTGGCTTGTCCAGCAGTGCAAGCCTGTCCCCTCTCCCTTTGGGGAAAGGTCTGGCCTGGCTCACTGATGATGATGCGTGGCGTTGCCCTCACCCCCGACCCCTCTCCCAAAGGGAGAGGGGAGGATTGGGCCGCGGGGGCGGATCGAGATGGATTGCGTCGTGAATGGTTCATGATCGACCGCCCGGCTGCTGTTGTCCGCCGGGTTGTTGATTGCCGCCGGACGGTTAACCACCCGTGTTTTGCGTGCCGCTGGAACTCTGGCTCCCGCCCGTCTGCCCGCCGGTTTGCTCCTCCTCGCTCTCGTCCTCCGCGTCGTCCAGCGTGCTGGGCTCGGCCGTGGGCAGGTGGACCCAAAGGCGATAGGCCAAGGGATCGATCTGGTTCGGGTCTTCCGATCTCAAATACAGGACCACCTGGACGGCCATGGGCAGGGCGTTGCGCTCGTCCATGTCCCAGTAATCGACCAGCTCCGTGCCGTCGAAATACGCGAACTCGATCGCGGCCACCTCCGGGGCAAGCGGCTGGATCTGCTCCTCCACGTCGGCGACGAGCCCCTGCTGCGTGGCCCAGCTCGTCACGGCCCGGTCCAGCTCGCGCCGGACCAATCCGCCAGGCGTGCCGTCGCCGCGCGGCGGGGCGACGAAGTAGGCGACCGTCTTCACCTCGCTGGTGCGGTCGGCCAGGGTCGAGTCGGCGACCTGCGTGGTGGATTCGACGAACTGGTCCAGCCGCGGCAGGCGGCTGGTGTCCACCTGAAGCCAGTTCGACGTGCCGTACAGACCCACCGTCACGTCCGACACGAGCGACGTATCGTCGTCGCTCCGCTGGGCGATGGACGAGCCGGCGCCGCCGGACGTGCCGCCCGTCGCGTCGCCGCCGGCCACCGCCACGCCCTCCAGCGACGTGCCCGACGGAAGACTCACGCTGGGCATCATGCTGGCCACGTCGGGCGGGGCGTAGGGGACGGAGCTTCGCAGGTCGGAGGCGACGTTCTGGAGGATCGCCCGGGCCAACTGGGCCTGCTCGACGTCCCTGCGGCCCGAGCCCAGCACCCGCAGATGGAAGTCGATCGCCGCCGACAGGATCGTCAACACGACCGCCGCCAGGCCCATGGCCAGCATCAGCTCCAACAACGTGAAACCACGCCGCGGGGACCGGTGGCGCGCGAGTGCCACTGGCTCCGCCAGTGCATCGGGTACTACTGGCTTTGACAGTGCATCGGGCGCCACTGGCTCCGCCAGTGCGGAAGACACGTCACGCCAAGGCACTGGCAAAGCCAGTGGCACACACACGTCACGCCAAGGCACTGGCAAAGCCAGTGGCACACACGCGTCACGCCAAGGCACTGGCGGAGCCAGTGGCACCCGGGTCGAGCCAGCAGACGGTCCGGTGGTCTTCACGACTCCTCCTCCCGCGAGGTCTTCTTCTGCGTTGTCTCCTCCGTTTCCCCCTCCGCTTGCGTGAATTCGTAGTCCGGGTCGATCATCCATTGCGTGAGGCTGTAGCGGACGGGCCGCTTCTCGGGCGGGAGGTTCTCTTCCACGGTGACGCGGACGACGATCAAGCCGTCCTGGTCCGTGGGGGCCAACTCGATCGAGTAGAGCCAGTCGGACCAGCCTGGATCGGTCGAGGTGCCCAGCGGCACGCGGCTGACCGCCTCGGGATGGTACGCCCCGGAGGTGATCTCGGCCATCTTGCTCCGGCACAGGAGCTGCGCGTAGGTCGTATCGCGTGCCCGCCGCGCGCTATCCAGCGCCACGCGCGCCAACTCGCCCAACACGGCGATCGCCCCGGTCAAGATGGCCAGGGCGAGGATGACCTCGAGCAAAGAGAAGCCGTGCCGCGTTCCGTTACCCTCTCCCGCAAGCGGGAGAGGGGAGTGTTTCGGCGAGAACCAGCTCATGGGACGACCTCCTCCAGCGAGCCGGTCTCGCCAACGGTCACCACGCCGGTCAGCCCGCGCAGGGACAGGTCGATCCGGCGGCCGTGCTCGTTCACCAGGCGCACGTCGGCGCTCGTGGCGGTGCCGTCCGGATAGAAGAGCACGGGGTCCGACCAAACGCCCTGCTGGGCCGCTTCATCCGTGAACGTCGAGAGCACGAACGCCGCCCGCTGGTCGAGCTGGCTCTGGCCGATCGCGAATTGAACGCCTTCCGGAAGGTTCTGCGTCACGGCGGAGAAAAGGCCGGGCTCGGCCGCGTCCGTTGAGGCCTGGCCGAACCACTCGCCGGGCCGCGACTCGGCGTCGGCCTCGGCGCCTTGCCACGCCTCGACGACGAACTGGCTCGTTTGCGGCTCGTAGCGGAAGACGTAGGTCTTGCCGGTCGTCATGGCGTCCACTCTCGCCCGGGCCCACGCCAGGCGCACGACGTCGGCGGACTTGCGCAGACGTTGCTCGGCCCAAGGGCGATCGAGCACGGGCCAGGCGATGGCCCCGAGAATCACCATAAGGCACAGCACGAGGAGGACCTCGAGCAACGTCAAGGCGCGGCGGCGAGGCACGGGACTATCCTTCGGCCCAATTGCCCACGTCGTCGGCCGTGCCGTCGATCCCGTCGGCGCCAAACGACCAG
Organism: Pirellulales bacterium; assembly: GCA_016931995.1. Classification (GTDB taxonomy): domain Bacteria; phylum Planctomycetota; class Planctomycetia; order Pirellulales; family Thermoguttaceae; genus JAFGDS01. The sequence continues at coordinate 100,401 of JAFGDS010000142.1, read as the reverse complement.
ATGTCCGGCAAATCCTGGCCGTGCTTGCCCGGATACTCGTACTGATAGGGCTGATCCCAGGGATCGAGCGGCACGGGGCTGTCCAGATACGGCCCGGCCCATTTGTCCGGGTTGGGGGCGTCGTTGGGCACGTTGCGCAGCGCCTCGAGGCCCTGCGCCGTCGACGGGAAATCCTTCATGTCGAGCCGGTACGCCTGCAACGGACTCTTGAACGCCTTCACCTGGGCCAAGGCCGCGCGCGTGTACGCGCTGCGCTGCATCGGCCCCAGGGCGATCACCGCGAACGACGCGATGATCACCAAAATGGCCAGCACCAAGAGGACTTCGATCAGCGTGAAGCCGCGGCGCCGCCGAGGGGGATTGTGTGGACGGGTAGTCATGGAACGAAGTCTCCTATTGTTATTGTCTTTCTCGCGAAGGGAACGCATTGCTGCGGAACATTCTGTAGGAGGCGACTCCTGTCGCCGATCCATCGTTCGTGAGCGCCCAATCGGCGACAGGAGTCGCCTCCTACAATTCCGACCGGTTCGTGGGCGCCCGACGGTCGCCTCCCACATTTACACCATTTGACTCATCTTCAGCACGGGTAGCAACAGGGCAATGGCCAGAAGCAGCACCACCCCGGCTATCATCGTCAGCAGGATCGGCTCCAGAAGCCGCACGGCCAGGTCCAGGCGCCGCCACGTCCGCGTCTCCAGCGAGTCGGCCACGTCCAACAGCACGACCTCGAGGTTGTTCGCCTCCTCGGCCACCGAGATCATCTCGACGACCATCGGCGGGAAGTGGCCGCTGGCGGCCAGCGGGCCGGCCAGCGACTGGCCCGCCGAAATGTTCTCCGTCGCCTTCTGAATCGCCTCGGACAGGACCCGATTGGCCGTGGCGTCGCTGGAGATCTCCAGCCCGCGAAGGATCGGCACGCCGTTCTTCAACAGCGTTCCCAGCACGCGGCAAAACCGCGCCACGGCGAGGCTTTGGAAGATCCCGCCGACCAGGGGAAGCCGCAGCTTGGTCCGGTCGCGCCAGTACCGCCCGGGCTCGCTGGCCAGCCATCGTTTGAAGAACCACGCCGCGCCCACCAGCACCGCCAGCGCGACGACGAACCACCGCCGCATGAGCGCGCTAACGGCCAAGAGCCAGCCGGTCAATATCGGCAGTTCGCCCCGCTGGCGGAGGCTCTCGAATAGATTGCCGAAACGCGGGACGAAGAATACCATCAGCACGACCACGACGATCGTCCCCAACACGGACAGAAGCACGGGATAGGCCACGGCGCCGATCGTGCGCTTGCGGAAATCTTCCTGGGCCTCGGTGAACTGGGCCACCCGGGCCAGCGCCTCCTCCAGGAACCCGCCCTCGTTGCCCGCCCGAATCATGCTGACGCTCATCTCGTCGAACACGCGGGGGAATCGGGCCATCGCCTCGGCCAGCGTGGCGCCTTGCTCGACGTGGTGGTGGATCCGCTCGAGCACCGCCGAGAGGGCCCCGTGCGAGGTCTGCTGCCGCAGCACGTCGATCGTCCGCAGGATGGGCACGCCGCTGCGCAGCAGGTCGGCCATCTGGCCGTAGGTCGTGGCCAGCAACTGGGCCGGCACCCGGCGGAGCTTCTCCCCATCGGCCACGGGCGAAGCATCGCGGACCTCAACCGGAAACAGCTCCCGCGTGCCCAAAAGCGCAAGCGCTTCCCCGCGGCTGCCCGCCGTGAGCGTGCCGCTCACCTTCTGTCCCGCCTCGTCGCGCGCGATGTAGTTGAAATCGGGCATAGTGGCAACGGGTAGGGCGGACAGGGGACGAAGGAATCACCACGGAGACACGGAGATGTTAGCAATTCAAGAGACCGCAACGCGTCAGCCTGAGCGAAGCGAAGGATCCCGTTAACGTGCGCGTTTCTAGATGCTTCGCTTCACTCAGCATGATCGTTTGAACCAAGTCTTTCGAAAGCCTCAACGGAGCACGGTCTGGCAAGTCGTTCACCTCCGTGTCTCCGTGGTGAACTCGACCCGTTTTCGCCTCAATTCGCCTTGCCTTTGGTCACGCGGAGGACTTCCTCGACGCTCGTGCGGCCATTGAGCACCTTGGTCCAGCCGTCCTGCCGGAGCGTCCGCATCCCCTGGGTCTCGGCCGCCTTGGCGATCGACCAGGTGCTCGCGCGGTCGTGGGCCAGTTGGCGGATCTCCTCGGTCGTGATCAAAAGCTCGAAAAGCCCCAGCCGTCCCCGGTAGCCGACTCCCCGGCACGCCCGGCAGCCAACCGGCCGGGCCATCGCCGCGCCGTTGTCCAATGCGTCGAACGGAAAGTCCTTCGGCAATTGGTCCGGCTCGGCGCGATACGGCTCCTTGCACGCGGGGCAGAGCGTCCGCACGAGCCGCTGGGCCATGACCGCCTCGACCGTGCTCGACACGAGGAACGGCTCCACGCCCATGTCCACCAACCGCGTGTACGCCCCGGCCGCGTCGTTCGTGTGCAGCGTGCTGAACACCAAGTGGCCGGTGAGCGACGCTTGGATCGCGTGCTCCGCCGTCTCCAGGTCGCGGATTTCGCCGATCAGAATAATGTCCGGGTCGTGGCGGAGAATGCTGCGGAGCGAATTGCCGAACGTCAGCCCGATCTTCGGATGGACCTGAATCTGGTTGATGCCCGCAAGCTGGTACTCCACCGGGTCCTCGGTCGTGATGATCTTGGTCTCGGGGCTGCGGATCTCCAAGAGCGAGCTGTAGAGCGTGGTGGACTTGCCCGAGCCGGTTGGGCCGGTGACGAGAATAATCCCGTGCGGCAGCCGGATCAGCTCTCGATATTGCCGGTAGAGATCGTCTTCCATCCCGAGCTTGCCGAGCTTGAACTCCATGCCGCCCTTGTCCAAAAGACGCAGGACGATGCCCTCGCCGTGGATCATCGGGATGACCGACACGCGGACGTCCACCTCGCGGCCGGAGACCTTGAGCTGGATGCGGCCGTCCTGCGGAAGGCGCCGCTCGGCGATGTTCATCCGCGCCATGATTTTCAGGCGGCTAATGATCGCCGCGCGAAACCGGCTCAGCTCCGGCGGCACGCTCTGCGCATGCAGCACGCCGTCGATCCGGTAGCGGATGTCCAGCCCGTGCTGCTGCGACTCGATGTGCACGTCGCTCGCGCGGGTTTCGATCGCCTCGAGCAGAATCTCGTTCACCAGCCGGACGACCGAGGGCTCCTGGGCCATCTCGGACAGCTCGGAGCCGTCGGTCTCGATCTCGTCCAATAGCTCGATGGCGCTCTGCTCGGCCTGGGCCATCAGGCCGTCGACCGTCTCGCTGCCCACGCCCAGATGGGCCTTGATGAGCTTGTCGATCTCGACGCGGCTGGCCAGCACGGGCCGAATCGTCAGGCCGGTGGCCGCGCTGAGCTCGTCCAGCGGATAGAGATTGAACGGATCGCTCGTGGCCACCGTGAGCGTTCCGTTCTCCTGGCAGATCGGGAAGAGCCTCTCGCGATGAATGAACTTCAGCGGGAAGGTCTTTAGCAGCGCCAGATCGACCTCGGCCTCGGCCAGGTCGACGAAATTCAGATGGACGGCTTCGCCCAGGGCCTTCAGCGCCTCCTCCTCGGTGAGGAAACCCATCTTGACGGCCGCCTGGTCGAGCCGGGTCCCGTCGTGTTGGGTCTTGCGCGACAACTCCAACTGCCGTGCATCGAGCAGCCCTTTTCGCAGCAAAATCTCGCCTGCTTCCATGATCAGTTCCGCCCGATCTGGTACGTATCCCAACACCCGCGCAAGTCGCCGCGAACGCGGCGCCGCGTACGGTCTTGGAACAACCCCTGAACACCTCGTGTTCCGCCGCGATGGTTGGATCGACGGGCTGGCAATCCTCCCGTACCCCACGATACCCGATCAACCCCCGCGTTGTCCAGCACAACCCCCTCTCGCTGGGAGGTTGGCACTCGACAATCCGAGCGCGGGGTCACGGTCATCCAGCAGCAGGTTTTCGGCCAAGAGCGGAACATATTGAATCAACCCCGCCCCCGACACGCGGTTTCGCCCCGGCCCGCAATCGCCCCAGCGGGGTTGAATTGTCTTGGCGACCGCGCGACCCTCATTTTACAATGAGTACGGACGGATGCCCGAATCGGTTTCGTGATACCTACTTTGGGGTTATTCGCGGCTTACCCCCTGGGCAAAATCGAAGGGCGGGCAACCCCAATCACGATTAGGCAGGTTGGAGTGGGGAGGAAAGGGCCATGAAACGAACCGGATGGCGCGTGGCCGTTTGGCTCTTGGCGTTGGCCGTGGCAGGCTGGTCGATCGGCGACGTTGCCTGGGCGCAATACGGCCCTCCCCAGCCGTACCAAGGCCCTCCGCCAGGGATGCCGTACGGGCAGCCAGCCTACGTGATGCCACCCGGCGGGCAGCCACCGGTTCTCATGGCGCCGCCGGGCTCCGGCCCGCCACAGGGCTTCAATGGCCAACCAGGGGGTGGTCCTGCGGGATTCATGGGTCCAGGGGGAGGCCCACCGGGGTTCATGGGCCCGGGAGGCGGTCCGCGGGGCGAAGGCCGTTGGGGCCGCGGACGCGGCGGTTCGCCGGAGGAACGCGCCGCGCGCATCGAGGGTTTCCTCCGTCGGTTCGATAAAAACAACGACGGCCGGATCGAGAACTCCGAGCTGACCGATCAGGAGCGGATGTTTCTGGAGGGCATGGCCCAACGGTCGGGCATGAAGGTCGAGTACCCGGTCTCGATCGACGAGGTCAAGAAGGCCCTGAGCCAGCGCGGCGGACGAGACCGCGAGGGCGGCGGGCCACAGGGCGGGGGAGCGCCTGGCGGCGCTCCGGCTGCTCCCGCCGCGCCACCCAAGGTGGCTGGTTTCGGCGTCCAGGCAAAGGCCACGCCCGTGGCTGGCTTTGGCGCGTCGGCCGGCGCGAACAATCCAAAGCCGGCCGCCTCGCCCGGTCCGGCGCGAGTCATTACCCCGGCCCCGGCGGCCAACGGCGGCGGGCCGGTCCCCGACCCCGGCCAGGATCGTGCCCAACGCGAGAACGGCCGCCTCCGCCGGCTTGCCGAGTTGAACATCCGCCGCCTCGACAAAAACAAAAACGGCCAGCTCGACCGCGACGAATGGGCCGCCCAGCAAGCCCGCTATGGCCCGGCCGACGGCAACGGCGACGGCACGATCACGCTCGACGAGATGAACGCCTGGCTCGGCGCGTACGGCGGCGGCCAAGGCAACCGGCGGGAACGCGCCGACGTGGAGGTCGCCTCCGCGGCGTATTCCAGCGACTCCAGCGGGCGGAGGTCGTACCGGTTCCGCTCGGCGGTCGAGCGGCTGCCCGAGGGCTTGCCCCCGTGGTTCAGCCAACGCGACGCCAACGCCGACGGCCAGGTTTCCATGGCCGAGTACGCCTCGTTCTGGTCCGATTCGGTGGTCGCCGAGTTCACCCAATACGACCTGAACGGCGACGGCATTATCACCCCCCGCGAATGCCTCCGCGGGCATTAGTCCGGCCGCTTTCCGTTAATCATGGCCGAGACGATGCCGGGCTCGCTGGTGCATTCGGCCAGGAACGCGCCGGCGACGTGCAGCGGCACGAAGATCACGAAAAACCACGTCAGGGTCTCGTGGATCTCCATGCACACGCGCAGCACGCTTCCCGGCAGCCCGAGGCGGCCGTTGAAGTAGAGCGCCAGGCCCGTTGCCACGATACCCAGCACGGCCAGGTAGTAAATCACGTGTACCGTGCGGGTGGCCCGTTTCTTAAGCGTCACGTTTCCCCCGCGGCCCAAAAGCGAAGTGGTGAGGATCTCTCGCTCTCCCCGCACCAGCAGGTAAATCCGCCAGAGCACCAGCACGGCCAGGGCGAAGCCCAGGTAGTAGTGCCACTGCCACATGGGCGCCCGGATCGCCCGGGCGATCCCCGCAGCCACGTCGGATGCGATCTCGACGTTCCGTTGCGCCAGCTTCTCCCGGATGACCTCGCCATTGGTCCGCCAGTTCAGAAACGTCTTTCGCAAGAGCACGGTGCCCAACAGGCCCAAGAGCACGAGGGCTTCGAGCCAGTGCACGCACCGCAAGGGCAGGCTCCAACGCTTGGGCGAAGCGGTTGGTTCCATGGTCGTGTTCTCCATTCCGCGACATCGGTTTCTTTTGTGAGTTGTCTGTTATCACGCGGGTCCGTGAGGTGTTTGGTTCACGCGGAGACGCGGAGACGCGGAGGGAGATGGTTTGTAGTTGTTGACGATGCGGTGAAGGCCTTCCTTCATGGTGGCTGCGCCGAAGTTGAGCAGCAGGCCGACGGGCAGCTTGAGCAGGCGGAGGTAGGTGAGCAACTGTATGCCGTGGACGGGCGCGAGATTCTCGACGGACTTCAATTCCACGACGACCATGCCTTCCACCAACAAGTCCACGCGGAAGCCGTCCTCAAACGTCATCCCATCGAACTCAAACGACACCGCCTTCTGCCGCTCGACCATCAATCCTCGCCGCTGCAACTCCCTCGCAAGAACCATCTCGTACACCGACTCCAACAACCCCGGCCCCAGCCCAGTGTGCAGCTTGAAGGCTGCATCCACGATCTCCCCCGTGATATCGTCAATCTCTTTGACCATCTCGTCTTCTCCGCGCCTCCGCGTCTCCGCGTGAGTCCGTCCACTTCATCCTCGCCCTCTACCCCCCAAACTCCCTCACCAACCTCACGACAAAGTCATACGTTCCCGGATCGACGTTGCTCGAAATCGAGTGATCCGACTGGAAGATATATCCGCCGCCCCGGGCCGCGGCCAGCTTGCGGAGCACTTCGGCGCGGACCTTCTCCGGGTCGTTGGTCTCCAGGACCTGAACGTTCACGTTGCCGTTGAAGGCCCATCGATCGCCGAAGCGGGCCCGCAGGTCGATCACGTCGAGGCCGGCCTTGGCCTCCAGCGGGTTGTAGCAATCCACGCCCGCCTCGATCAGGTCGTCGTAGATCGGCGTCGCGTTGCCGCAGCCGTGGTAGATCACCTTGAGCCCAGCCGCGTGGATGCGGTCGCAGATCCGCGCAAGCTGCGGTTTGTGCAGCCGTCGCCAGAGCGTGGGCGAGATCAACATGCCCTTGGTCGAGGCGACGTCGCCCCAGATGTACATGCCCGAGAGCTTGCCGCCGGCCGCCTCGATCTGGCCTTCGACGATGCCGACCAGGAAATCGCCCAGCCGCCGGATCGATTTTTCCAGCCGGTCGGGATCCTCGGCCAGTTGGTAGTAGACGTTCACCGGTCCGACGATCCGCCAGAGCTGCTCCTGGATCTCGCACACGCTGCCGAACACGCAGAAATCGTCGGCGTAGGAGTCCACCCGATCGACGAACGACGGCAAGCCCAGGTTCAGCTCGTCGCCCACGCCGTTGATCTGATCGTCGATCGCCTCGAAGTACCGCCGCCGATCCCGCGGGTCGTCCATCGCGAGCGCCTCGAGCCGATCGAGCGACTCCGTCTCGAACGACACGAAATGCGGCATCGGGTACGTGCTCTTCCGCTCCACCACGGCCCCGTAGCCCGTGCGCACCAGCTTCCGCTCGGCCGTGTCCTCCAGGATCTTGATGCCCTCGACGCGCGGGTCCATGTTCGGGCTGATCACCACCAGGTCGAGGTCCCAATACCGATACGGATCGAAGTCGTCGCCCACGCCGAGTTCCTTTTTGCAGCGTCGCACGAAGTTCGTCCAGAAGAACTCCCCGATCGGCGCCCGGTCGGGCGGTTCGTGGTTGAGGGCCTTGAGAACGCGGACGGTTTTGGAGTGGGCGGTGGACATGGGGAAAGGCATTGTTTCTAAAGCAAGGGTTTAGTTTTGGTTTATTGTGTTTGCGTAACCAGGACTTGCGGTGGGATTTCCAGTTTTGGCGATTGCGGCGGAGGTGGTAGTCGAGGAGGGAGAGGGCGTCGTCTTCGTTCAGGGTCGGTTGGGCGAAAGATGATTGAAGCACGCGGACAGCCATGTCTAAAGTGAGCTCGGGCACATCCCACTTCTGCCGCCCCGCGTTTTCACTCAAAGAACTGCATGACATTGTAGTTCGCAATAAGCTCAGCCAAGTCTAATGGGGTTTGGCCATAGCGATTGCGATGGTTCCTGTCTGCTCCCGATCTCAGCAAAATCGAAATCAGCTCCCCCCTTCCCTTTGAATCGAATGTAGCTCGCCCCAGCGGAGTGTTGCCATGGTTGTCCTCCGCATCGACCTTCGCGCCCAGAGCAATCAGAAGAGCGGCTATTTCAGGGAGGTAGTTCTGGGCTGCATAGTGGAGGGCTGAATAACCCAGACTGTCTTGAGCGTTCACGTCGGCACCGCCTGCAATCAACAACTTCACAACCTCCACCTTGCCGCCGAGTGCAGCGTGAATAAGAGGAGTTCGACCATCGCCGTCCCGCTCATTTGGGTCCACACCCTGAGCCAGACCGGCCCGCAATCTATCGAGGTCATTCCGAAAAATGCTTTCAATCAACGATGCCATGCCTGTTCCTATCTTGGCTTTTCAAAACGGTGACTTCTGTTTGATCTCGGGTCGTCAAGTCACGTAGCGTGCGTGCTCGCACGCGCCAATCGTTATCGTGGCGGTTGTACTGTTCTGGTGCATGCAAGCACACACCCTACTCCTCCTTCACCCGCGTCCTCATCTCCTTAAGCGGTAGCGTCTGCACCAGCAGCGGAATCGGGGCGAACATTAGCCACGTGGCGTAGAGCTGCAGGCCGACGCCGAACGCGGCGAGGGGGGAGCGGATCCGGCGGCCGGCCAGGGTGCGAGGGTACCGTCGCTTGGCGAAGCTCGGCGTCGCGCGATACGCCGCGCTGAGCTCGCCGAAGCTGGCAAACGGCACGAGGATCGCGTCAAACGCCGCGCGACGGACGCGCCACCGCCGCACCAACGAGATGGCGATCGAGACCAGCCCGAAGGGCATCGAGAAGGCCAACAGGTGCATGCCCCAACCGAAACGCCAGACGCACCACCCGAAGCCCGCCAGACACGCCAGCGCCGCCCACTGCGTCCAGCACCAGCGTCGCACGGAGGCGACCTCGATCTGGCGGTCCGATTCCAGAACCAGCAACATGCGTTGGAAGTAGTCCCACTGCGGCTTCGACAGCGTCACCATGTGGTCCTGGCAGTCGTCGTAGTGATACCACGCGGCCTGGGCGATGTGCCGAACCGTCGGATCGGAAGAGTCGCGAAAGGCGTCCAGGGCCTCGTCGAACGCGAAGGCCGACTTCTTCTCGTCGAGAAACTGGCGGATCGCGTCGGCCAGCCCCGAGCGGGCCTCGCGATCGAGCCGGCCGCCCTCCGGCGGGTTGTCGTAGGGCGCGGCGTACGGATTGCACGCGGTCGAACTCATGAAGTCGTCCCCCGACTGCGCCGGTCTACACGGTCGGCACAACAACACGGAGTATACCGCCGGTCATCCGCCCGGGCAATCGAATCCGTCGCCGCCGACGCGCCGAAGAGCCACCGCGCAAGCGGCCCGCGGGCGAGATCGGCGACGACCAGCCGCGCGGGCTGGCCGAGTCGGTCGAGAACCACTTCGGCGGCGCGGCGGCCGCTGCGCACGGCGCCTTCCATTGTGGCGGGCCAGCCGGTCGCCGTCCAATCGCCCGCCAGAACGAGATTATCCACCGGCGTTGCCGCCGCCGGACGCATCGCCTCGACGCCCGGCCGCAGGGCGAACACCGCCGCCGGTTCCGTGACGACGCGACTCGCCATCAGCGTCGCCGCGGACGTGCCGGGCCACGTTTCGGCCAATTCGTGACAAAGCCGAGCCGCAAGTTGCTCGCGCGATCCCAACTCCAACGCGTGCGATCCGCTCAGGACCACCTCGAACCGGTGCGGCTCGTGCCGAAACACCCATTGGGATAGCCGGCCGACCAACACGGCGTGCGGCAGATCGACAATCGGCCGGTCGAACCAAAGGTGTACCGCCGTGATGGCCCCGCGGGGAATCGCCGCGGCCTCGGCGACCATCGGCAGCCGCGCAAGCATCGCCGCGTCGAACAGCCGGCCCGCGCGATGCCACGGCACGGCGCAAATAATGAAATCGAACGCCTCGCGCCGCCCGTCGGCCAGGACGACGGACTCGACGCGAGCCGAACGCGGATCGCCCTCGATTTGCGCGACGCGTGTGTGTCGATGGATTGTCGCGCCCCGTGCGGCCAGCCAGGCGGCCGCCCGGTCGTCGAAAAGCTCGGCCAAGGGCGCGGTCGGAGTCATCAGTTCGTAGGCGTGCCGCGAGGCCATGAAGCCTTCGACAAAGACCTTCCGCGCGGCGCTGAGCGCGGCTCGGTCCGGCGACTCGGCAAGCGCGCCGAGCACGACCGGCTTCCAGAACAACTCGATGGCCCGATCCGACTGACCTGCCGCGCGAAGCCACTGGCCGATCGTCGGCTCGTCGGGTCCGCAGGTATCGACCGTTCGCGCCAGCCGGGCCATCGCGCGGAGGATTCCGAGCCGCTCGCCGCAGCGTAGATACCCAAGCCTCGCAAGGGCCGGGGCCAGGTGGAGCGGGGCGGGCGGCCACGCTGCGGAGAGATCGCGCCGGCAGCCGTCGGGCCCAAAGAAGTGCAGCCGGCCGTACCGTTCCCATGCGTTGTCCAGGTCCAACCGCCGGCAAAAGTCGACGAGATTCGTGCAGCACCGCATGGCCACGTGCCGGCAGCGGTCCATCAGCGTGCCCGTTTGCGGATCGTCGAGCGAGCCCGCCCGACCGCCCAGCCGCCGCCGGGTCTCGAACAGTTCGACGCGCACGGGCCGCTCGACCAGCCCCGCGGCCGCCGCCAGCCCGGCCAATCCGCCGCCGATCACCGCGATGCGAGGAAGAAGAGTGTGAGACATTTTGAAGAAGGAACGAAAAGGAACCACGGATGAACACAGATAAACACGGATAGAATGGAATCGGAGTGGATCGACGTGTCTTCCACAGAGTCTATGCCGGCGGTCATTGTCGCGAAACCGCGAGCGACTTATCGACCATGCAGCAACAAGTCTCTGGGCGAAGCAGAGGCCGACCATCTGTGTGTATCTGTGTTCATCCGTGGTTCTTTCAGACGTTCGTTGGTTGACAACCCCCCCTACAATGGGCACACGGCAACGGTCGTCCCCCTTATCGTAGCCGTTGGCTTATAGCCTGCCCATCCGGACGCCCGAGATTATCTGTATGGCCGGCTCGCGTCGAAAACTCGTCCGTCCTCAGGCCGTCTCCGCCCGGAGCACGGGCCGGGTTTGGGTGGATGCGTTTGTCGAGTATTCGTCGGGCGAGTGCCATCTGGCGGGCAATACGGTGGCTGCGTATCGGCGGGATCTGGTGCGGTTTACGACGTGGCTTGCCGGCCGCAGCATTCCGGGGCTTTCCATCCGCGACCTGGCCGACTATGCCGCCTGGCTGCACGCCCAAAAGCTCGCGCCGGCCTCGATCGCCCGCCACATCGTCTCGCTAAGGCTCTTCTTCCGCTACTTGCAGCTTGAAGGAGCGTTGGACGAAAACCGAGCGGAGCTGTTGGGCAGCCAGAAGCTTTGGGAGCGGGTGCCCAAGGTGCTCAGCCCCGAGCAGGTGGACCGGCTGTTGGAGAGCCCCACGGCGAGGGACCGCTGGTGGCGACGCGATCGGGCGCTGTTGGAACTGCTCTACGCGACCGGATGCCGGGCTTCCGAGCTGTCGGGCTTGACCCTGCCCGATGTGCATCTGGACCAGGGCCACTGCCTTTGCCGCGGCAAGGGCGACAAGCAGCGGGTGGTCCTGCTGGGCGACAGGGCGGTCGATGCCGCTTTGGCGTATCTCGATCAGGAGCGGCCCGCCCTGGTGGCCCGGCGACGCAGCGATCCCGGCTGGCTGCTGCTCTCCTGCCGTGGGCGGCGGCTTCGCCGCGAGCGGATTTGGGAGCTGCTGAAGCGATACGCCCGGCGCGTCGGCGTGCCGGAGGAGGTCAGCCCGCACACCCTGCGGCACAGCTTCGCCACGCACATGCTTGCCGGGGGGGCGGACCTGCGGCAGGTGCAGGAGATGCTGGGCCATGCCAGCATTGCCACCACGCAGATCTACACGCACGTCGACACCTCGCGGCTGAAGGCCATCCACCGACGGTTCCACCCGCGGGGGTGAGCGGGCATTCTCCCGGAGCGTTCTCGGGAGGGTAAGGCTCCTGCCGAGCCGCGCGCCCCGCGTGGATTCTCTTCGCGTTGCGAAGCCACACGCGGCGGTCGGCGGTCGGAGATCGGAAGTCGGAGGTCGGAACCGACGAACGGCCGTTTCCAATCCCGATCCCCGATCCACGAGTTCCGAATCCCGATTCCCGAATCCCGATTCCCGAATCCCGATTCCCGAATCCCGATCCCCGAGTCCCGATCCCCGAGTCCCCCTCCACTTGAACGTTCCGTCGGATCGCCGGATAATCGGGGCGATTTGCTGCCTACGAAGAGGGACCCGCAACAAGGAGACCGCCGGTGAATTCATCCGCCATTGAAAGCGCCTACGCCCTGGCCAAAGATCGGTACACCGAGTTCGGCGTGGACGTGGAGCAGGCTCTGCGGCGGCTGGCGAGTGTGGCCGTGTCGCTGCACTGCTGGCAGGGCGACGACGTGGGCGGGTTCGAGGGGCCCGGCGGGCTCTCCGGCGGCGGGATCCTGGCCACGGGCAACTATCCCGGCAAGGCCCGCAACGTGGACGAACTCCGCCGCGACGTCGAAAAAGTGCTCGAACTGCTGCCCGGACGCCATCGGCTCAACCTGCACGCCATGTACCCGGACGCCGGCGGCGCGGCGGTCGAACGGGACCAGATCGAGCCGGCGCACTTCCAGGGCTGGATCGACTGGGCCAAGGACCTCGAGATCGGGATGGACTTCAACCCGACGTTCTTCTCCCACCCCAAAGCGGCCGACGGGTTCACGCTGGCGCATCGCGACGAGTCGATCCGCAAGTTCTGGATCGATCACGGCGCGGCGTGCCGCCGGATCGGGGCCGAGATGGGCCGGCAGCTCGGCACGCCCTGTGTGACCAACCTGTGGATCCCCGACGGGATGAAGGACAGCCCCATCGACCGCCGCGGCCCGCGCCAGCGCCTGCGTGAATCGCTCGACGCCGTGTTCGCCGAATCGATCGATCCGGCGCACAACCTCGACTCGGTCGAGAGCAAGCTCTTCGGCATCGGCTCGGAGAGCTACGTCGTCGGATCGCACGAGTTCTATCTGGCCTATGCCGTGGCGAACAAAAAGCTTTTGTGCCTCGACTCGGGCCACTTCCATCCGACGGAGTCGATCGCCGACAAGATCCCCGCCGTGCTCTCGTTTCTCGACGAAATCCTCCTGCACGTCAGCCGCGGCATCCGCTGGGACAGCGACCACGTGGTCACGGCCACCGACGACCTGCGGGCGATCGCCGAGGAGCTGGTCCGGGGCGACTACCTGGGCCGCGTTCACATCGGGCTCGACTTCTTCGACGCGAGCATCAACCGGATCGCCGCGTGGACGATCGGCGCCCGCGCGATGATCCGCCAGTTGCTCGTCGCCCTGCTGGAGCCCACGGCCCGGCTGAGGCAATTCGAGGCCGACGGCGATTACACGTCCCGGCTGGCCGTGTTGGAGGAACTCAAGACGCTTCCCTTCGGGGCCATGTGGGACTACTACTGCCTGAAACACGACGTCCCGGTCGGCACCGCCTGGATGATGGAAACCCGCCAGTACGAGAAAGACGTGCTTTCGCGGCGGAGTTGATGGGCCGCCCGAGAATCCGCCGTTTGCCGCGACGTCATCCTGAGCGCAGCGAAGGATCTCGCTTTCCGACCGGCCAACGAGATCCTTCGCTGCGCTCAGGATGACGATTGTGTCGGGGCACCGATGGCATTTCGCGACACTGGCAAAGCCAGTGGCACTCAGCGGAGGGCGAAGCCCGTGGCACTCAACCGCGCGATCAGATCGCCTTGGGAAGCAAGGCCAGCACCGCGGGGCTTGGGCGGGCCAGGACGTGGGCGGCAATGAGTTTGCCGAGACCCTCGACCTTCTGACGGCCCGCCTCGACCGCGGCCGTCACCGCCGCCAGGTCGCCCTGAATGACGATCGTCACGTAGCCGCCGCCGAGCTTCTCCTTGCCCACCACCTCGACGTTGGCCGCCTTGCAGGCCGTATCGATGGCTTCGAAGACGGCCGTGAAGCCCTGCGTTTCGATGAAGCCCAGCGCGATCGAACCCTTTTGCATGGCGGGAGACCCTTTGTTTTGCGATTGGGCGTTCACGGCCTCGTATTGGGCGAAGAACACCGCGTCTTGTTGGATGAGTGGATTGAATTCTCGCGGGGAGTGGATGGCTTGCCAGGCGACCGCATCCGGCCGCGCGATCACGTCGCGGATCGGCTGGCCGCCCATCTGCTCGGCCACACGGTAGCCCGCGGCCACGGCCGCCTCGACCGCCTCGACCTTGCCCGCGATCTTGATGACCACGCCGGGCGCGTCGTTCAGCTCGCTTTGCACGACGCGGATCGGGGCCGTCTTCTCCATGGCGTCCAAGGCGGCCATGGCCGGCGTCAAGCCGATCGTTTCGAGCACGCCCAGGGCCTCGTTCACAGAGCACCCCGCTGACGAAGCTCATGGATCACGCTGGCGGTGATCTGCGCGACGCGGTCCCGCTCGATTGCGCCGGACCGCGGCGGGCAGCCCTCCGCCGGCGCCTCGACAAAGCCAAAGTCCGCCAGGATGCACTGCAACACCCGCTGCAGACCCGCCCGGTCGATCCGCTGCTCGGCGCTCATCGGCTGGCGGCTTTGGCCCATCGAAAACCCGCGAAGCTCGACGCCCGCGCGAAATCCTTCGGGGAAATCGGCCGAGTAGAGCATCGCGTCGAACAGTTCCAAGAGGCGGTACTGCAGCGTCATCGCCTCGGCGATCGCGCCGGCGCGGACCAGGTCGAACAGCCGGCGCGTGGCCTCAGGCACCACCCCGCTGATGGCGTTTGTGCCGCCGTGGCAGCCCAACAAGAGCATGGGCACCAGGACCAGCTCCCAACCGGTGAGGAACACGAAGTCCGGACGGATCGGCTGCACCGCGCGGATCATTCGCATCATAAACGGCACGTCGCCCGACGAGTCCTTGATGCCCACGATCCGCTCGAACTCGGCCAGCCGGCGGATCGTCGGCACGTCGATCGGGCTGGCGAACATGGGGATGTTGTAGAGCGTCACGTCGATCGGACTGTTCAGGGCGATCTCGCGGAAGTAGGCGTAGACGGATTCCGGACAAAGCTTGTAGTAAAACGGCGAGACGATGGCCACCGCCCGGGCGCCGTACTCGGCGTAGGTTTGGCAGGCGTCGATCGTTTCGCGGACCGTGGCCTCAGCGGCCCCAGCCAGCACGGGCACCCGCCCGCCGGCTTGCTCGCAGACGATCTTGACGATCCGCCGGCGCTCGTCGGGCGAGAACCGGACGAACTCGCCGGTCGATCCGTTGGGATACAGCCCGTGAACCCCCTTGCCGATGAGCCACTCGACGTACCGCCGCAGCTCCATCTCGCAGATCTTCCCCTGCGTGTCCAAGGGGACCATATGGGGGGTGAAGATGCCTTCGATTTTGGCTTTCATCCGCGAATTCCTGGCGTTCCCGTCGCCCGTAATCCCCATGCAGAGGGGAATAAACTTGCCGATTCTCGCTAGTTACCCCAAAGCATCCCAATAAGAGACTATACAACCTGCCGGGCAGCGGGTCAGGGGGTAAAGGTGAGTTTGACTGCCCCTTGGGTGCCACTGCTGGCTTGTCCAGCAGTGTTTTCCGCCAGGCCTGCGCCCGGCGAAGCCGGCCTAGTTCCCGGGTTACAGTGGCCAGTTCGGGCACTTGCTGACCGTATCCTAACGGGATACACTGAATCCAATAGGGATATTCTGAATCCGAGTGGGATTCGGACTACGTTCTTGCCAAAGGGAGTGTGTCATGGTTGAACTTGACAATCTGCGGGTCTCATTGACCAAAAATGGGTACATGAAGATTGCCACGATCGTTGCCGCGCACAAAAGCAGCGAGATGCTGGAGCATGTTAGAGGCACACATCATGGTGTGAACTTGGTGCGTTCGCAGGTCGCGAACGTTCTTTGTGCGGACCTACGGACGGGCATGGTGCCCGCGTTCTGGGATGAAGTCCGTCTTCGTGGGCAGAGAAAGGTCCAGGCATTCACCTTCGTTGCGATTGTGTTTGCCCATCAACGGCTCATCGAGACGTTCTTGGAGGCCGGACATGGTGCCGCAACGGGGACAATCCTCCGTCAGGATCTTACCGAGAAGGAATTCACGAATCTGCAATTTGCGATGGCGAGCCTCGGCCTTTGCGAATACAGCCGAGGGGCCCACCAAATCGGATACGATATGACGAGGATCGTCGAGGAGCTTCGCGACGATGGGGATCTGGTCGGCCAGTTGATGCGTGCCAAACTGCAGCGATGTGCGTGGCGAGATCCCGATCAATACAGAGTCTCACCAGATCTGCCACTGGCTCAGCAATGCGTTCAGATGGAGTTCCACAAGGTCTTGGGACTTACTGAACGCCAATTCTCTCGCTGGATCAGCGGGAAGCCCAGGAAGCCACGGTAGAGACGGATCGCTATGCAGTCTTCTCCTTGCCCGAATAGCCCGGAATGAACCTTCGGGTCTGCAGATAGGTCTCCGCCTCGTCACCCCACGACCTCCAACCATTTCGTGGAGCCCTTGCGAACAGTTCAAGGTAAGGGCCCGGGCTACAGCCCTCTATAATGTCGTACAACTCATCCGGCTTTCGGGAATGCTCTCGCTTGCGTGACTCCACGACATTCACTTGACGGCGTCCCGGTGCCAAGGTTCGCAATGAACCGCGGACGCCGAAGAGAACAACCTCCGTCACGTTGCGGAAGTAAAAGCCTACGCCGCGCCCGTCGGGACCGCCGTCCTTGCGGATCTTATACCAGACGATATTGGTTTTGTACGTGAAGCCCCACGCATCCAACACGTCAAGGCCCTCTTTCAACAGCGCATTTGGAACCCAAAGGTACAAGTGGCTCCTTTCCGCACAGTGGGGACCGATAGGCATGTCGCAGATTTCGTCGTGCGACATCGTGCGATAGCGACGGAGCCTTTGATGCTCAGGGGCAACCTTTCCAGTGCGGTTGTCGAACCTCCACGGAGGGTCCGCGAGGAGAGCCCCAAATCTTCCGGTTAGTCCTGGGAGGCCCATGAGTCTGCCTGTAATGCTGGTATTCAAGGTTCATCGGATATGTCGGCAAGAGATTTGCCAGTCATTCAGCAATTCCATCTACTCAGATTGTATGCCTGCAACATGCTTGGCGGGCGGATTCGCGAAGGCATGCCCCCGTTTCCTTCACCCAGCGTGATGAGAGGACAGCTCGGGTAACGGGGGAAGCTGGGCAGCTTTCTGGACGCGACGCAGAGGTTTGCCCCGAAGGGGCTTAGTAGGTTAGCCCAGGGTTGCCGCGGTACGCGGCTACCCTGGGATTGCGGCCCCTACCCACGAAAAACCCCAACGGGGTTTTGTATTCGGCGTCCTTACGCAACCCCTTTGGGGTTGGACACGGTGGCGCGGCACGGCGTCCCAGGGTAGCGGCTGACGCCGCAACCCTGGGCTAACCTACGAAGCCCCTTTGGGGCAACCGCCGTTGATCGGCGACGGGAGTCGCCTCCCACGGGAACGAGCAGGGCTCGAGGGCTTTCACACGCCCTCGACCGGCAAGGTCGCGTCGCCCGGCGAGGCCGTCAGGGGCGGCAGCACGACCGAGCGATCGAGGAAGCTCGACAGCCGGCGGGAGCGGATGGGGTGTTGCAGCTTGCGGACCGCCTTCGATTCGATCTGGCGGACGCGCTCGCGGGTGACGGAGAAGATCTTGCCGACCTCCTCGAGCGTGTAGGCGTAGCCGTCGGCCAGGCCGTAACGCAGGCGGATGATCTCCCGCTCGCGATACGTCAGCGCGCTCAGGACGCCGGCGATCCGCGACCGGAGCGACTCGCGGTTGATGTCGTGCAGGGGGTCTTCCTCGCGGTGGTCCTGCAGGAATTCGCCGAAGTAGCTGTCGTCGTGATCGCCCACCGGTTGGTCGAGCGAGAGCGGCTGGTGGCTCATCTGCATGGCGGCGGTGGCTTCCTCGACGCTCAAACCCGCCGCGCGGGCGGTTTCCTCCAGCGTCGGCTCGCAGCCGTTCCGCTGGACGAGATCCCGCGTGACCGTGCGGACCTTGCTCATGGTTTCGATCATGTGGACGGGCACGCGGATCGTGCGGCTTTGGTCGGCGATTGCCCGGGTGATCGCCTGGCGGATCCACCACGTCGCGTAGGTCGAAAACTTATAGCCGCGGCGATGCTCGAATTTTTCGACCGCCCGCATGAGGCCGGTATTGCCCTCCTGAATCAGATCCAGGAAGCTCAGCCCACGGTTGCGGTAGCGCTTGGCGATCGACACGACCAGCCGGAGGTTGCCGGCCGAAAGGCTTCGCCGGGCGGCCTCGTACTCCTTGCGAAGCTCGACGTTCTTGTGGATCCGCCGCCGCAGCGTGGCGGGCGTTTCCAGAGTGATCCGCATGAGATAGGAGAGCTCGGAGCGGATCTCGTCTCGCCGTTGGGCGTTCTCGGGCACGTCGCGGAGTTCGCGCCATTGGGTGATGAGGCAGTCCATCCGCTCGGCGATCCGGTGGAGCTTCTCCAGGAGCGGCTGAAGACGTTGCAGCCGCAGGCCGAATTCCTCGATGAGTCGCACGGCCTTGTACCGGCGCCGGATGAGCCGGTGCCACGCGGCCTGCCGCTGCGACATCGGGATCCGCCCGTCGCGAACCACGCGGAAGTCTTCCTGGTTGCGGCAGAGGAGATGGCCGAGCGTGTGCAGGTTGGGCCCCAAGAGGCGGAGGATCCGCCGCTTCTGGCGGACGTTGGTCACCGAGACCTCGACCGTCCGGTCGAGGCGCAGCCGCCCGTCGCGGATCTGCTCCAAAAGCTCCATGGCCGCGTGCAGCACGTAATCGGTTGCCAACATACTGTGGCGGAAGCGCCGACGGGCCTTTTCGATCCGCTGGGCGGCGCCGACTTCCTCCTGACGATTGAGAAGGGGGATCTCGCCCATCTGCATCAGATAGATCCGCACGGGATCGTCGATGTGATCGGTCTCGTCGACCGCGGGGCCGTGCTCGTCGGCCGAATACTCCTCGGATTCGCCCAGGTCGTCTTCGTCCAGCACGCGGACCGTTTGGCGCGGCGGCGCGGCGGACTTGCGCGACGCACGGCCATTTCCGTTGCGCGACGGGACGCTGTTGAACGAAGTCGCGGGGGAGCGCCGGGCCGACTTGTCGGCCGTCTTCACGCGGGGTCGGGTCACAATGCGGTCCTCAACACGGAAGCTAGCGTCAAAGCGGCGGGGGAGATACATCCCCGGATAGGCTCGAACGAACCCTTTCCGGTCGTTCTGGCTTGCAGTTCCAGTGCCAGTCCATCCCCGCGGCTGGCGGAGCAGCTGCAAGAGACTACATCGCAAGCACTTAGGGCGAATCACCCGCCCGGACTGCCGGCCCGCTGGTGCGTGCGTGTCGCGTCCAGACAACGTCTCGCCCATCGGGCGTTGCGACGGGGCAACGTGCCGACGCGCCCTTTGGCCGCCGGATCGTTTGTCGTTGCCAGGCCACGACTTCCCCGATCCGCGGCGACCGCCAGGCCGATGCGAAAAAGACACCCATCCCCACGGAAGGAATGTTTAGCAGATACGCAAGACAGGTCAAGTGGGGTGTTTTGACAAAATAAGTGGATCGCGATATCACTTGAGTTCGTGTTGGATTGAGCGTCCGCTTTGGTGCCAGGGGGCGTCTCACATGGGTGTCCATGGCCAATACCGACGAGGGGACACGAGTTCGTATTCAAGCGGGTATTTGGGGGGATGGGCCGTTTTTCGGTACCCCCTTGAAGTTGTCACACACTTCACATATCATACAGGTTGTTGTGTGTTTTTGCCGTGGCTTCTTAATGCCCAACTACCTTTGTGATGTGAGGTCCCGACGATGACCAGCCGATGGATGTTGAGCTTGCCCTTCCTTGCTGTTCTCGCGGCCGCGACCGGGGCGACCGCGGAGGACGGCGGCGCTCTGGCGCCGCGGCGGCTGCGATGCGAATACCTTGTCGATCCTCTGGGCATCGACGTGGTCCAACCGCGGTTGAGCTGGATCGTTGTGTCGCCCGAGCGCGGCCAACGGCAGACCGCGTATCGCGTGCTGGTGGCCAGCTCGCCGGAGAAGCTCGCCGCCGACCAGGGCGACCTTTGGGACACCGGCCGGGTCGAGTCGGACCAGACCATCCACGTCGTCTATCAAGGCAGCCCGCTGGAGAGCCAAGAGCGGTGTTATTGGAAAGTCCGCGTCTGGGATCGCCAGGGGCAGCCCTCCGCGTGGAGCGAGCCGGCAAGCTGGTCCATGGGCCTGCTTGACCCGGCGGACTGGAGAGCCCAGTGGATTGCCGCGGACGTGAAGCCGGCCGGATCGCCGCCGCGGCCGTCGCACAACGGCTTCCACAGCGAAATCGTCGCCACGGCGGACGTGACCAAGTGGGTTGCCGTGGACCTGGGCAAGGTCCAGCAAATCGACGCGGTGAAGCTGTATCCGGCTCATCCCTATGACTACGCCGACACGCCGGGCTTCCTCTTTCCCGTGCGGTTCGCGATCGACGTGGCCTCGGCCGCCGACTTCTCCGACGCCAAGCGGGTGGTGGATCGCACGGAGGCCGACGTGGCCAACCCCGGCGACAAGGCGATGCTCTTTGAGTTCGCGGCGACGCCCGGCCGGTACGTCCGCGTCACGGCGACGCGTCTTGCCCAGCGCGATCCGGGCGTCTTCGCCATGGCCCTGGCAGAGATGGACGTGCTCGCCGAGGGCAATAACGTGGCCGAGGGCGCCACGGTGACCGCCGGCGATTCGATCGAGCAGGGCGGGTGGTCGCGGGCGCGGCTGGTGGACGGCCAAGTCAAGGGCGATCCAGGCAACGCGCAAATCACTCCACAGCCGGTCACGGTGCTCCGCAAGGACTTCGCCCTGCCGGGCAAGATCAAGCGGGCCACCGCGTACGTGACGGGCTTGGGACTCTACGAGCTATGGATGAACGGCCATCGCGTGGGCGACCATTTGCTCGCGCCGGAATGGACTCTGTACCCCAAGCGGCTGCAATATCAGACGTATGACGTGACGGACCTGCTTCGCGAGGGCGACAATGCCGTCGGCGCCATGCTGGCCGAAGGTTGGTACGCTGGCCCGCTGGCGTTTCGCACGGCCATGTCGCAACCGGTCTTCCGGCTCTTGATGCGTCTGGAAGTCGAGATGGCCGACGGCACGCGGCAGTCGATCGTGTCGGACGGCTCGTGGCGGGGGACGACCGACGGCCCGATCCGCGCGTCGGGCATCTACGCCGGCGAGACCTACGACGCCCGCATGGAAATGCCCGGCTGGAATGAGCCCGGCTTCGACGCGAAGGGGTGGAAACCCGTCCGCGTCGTCCCGGCCGACGCGGGCAAGCTCGTGGCCCAGCCGAACGAGCCGATCCGCGTCACGCGCGAGATCGCGCCGATGAGCGTGTCCGAGCCGAAGCCGGGCGTGTTCGTCTACGATTTCGGCCAGAACATGGTCGGCTGGTGCCGCATCAAGCTCGCGGGACCCGCCGGCGCGACGGTCACGACGCGCCACGCGGAGATCCTGAACAAGGACGGCACGCTCTTCACGGCCAACCTCGGTTCCGGCGCGCAGATCAACCGCTACACGTTTCGCGGCGACGTCGAGGAGGTTTTCGAGCCCCGGTTCACGTACCACGGGTTCCGCTACCTCGAGATCACGGGCCCCGACAAGGCCGTGCCGATCGAGAACATCGTCGGCCGCGTGTTCCACTCCGACGCCCCCGACGTCGGCAAGATCGAGTTCTCCGAGCCGCTTCTGAACGAGATCATGCGGCTGGTGATCTGGGTTCAGCGGGCGAACCTCGAGAGCACGCCGACCGACTGCCCGCAGCGGGGCGAGCGGCTCGGCTGGATGGGCGACATCCAGTCCTTCGCGCAGACGGCCATTTTCAACATGGACATGGCCGCGTTCTTCACCAAATGGATCCCCGACGTCCGCGACTCCCAGGCCGACGACGGCCGCTTCGCCGACTTCTCGCCCCGAATGGTTGATAAGGGAGTGCAGTTTACCGGCGTGCCGGCCTGGGGCGACGCGGGCACGATCGTGCCGTGGCGGGTGTACCAGAACTACGCGGACGAGCGGATGCTCGCCCAACACTTCGACGCGGCGCGCCGCTGGGTCGATTACATCCACCGCAACAACCCGAATTTGCTCTGGCAAAAGTCCCGCGGCAACGACTACAACGACTGGCTCAACGGCGACACGATGACCGTCGAGGGCTATCCGAAGAAGGGTAGCGCCGTGCCCAACGAGGTGTTCGCCACGGCCTTCTTCGCCCACTCGACGGAGATTGTGGCCAAGATGGCCCGCGTGCTCGGCCGCGAGGCGGAGGCCGCCGAGTACGGCAAGCTGGCCAAGGACATCAAAAAGGCGTTTTGCGAGGCCTACGTCGCGCCTGACGGGAAGATCCACGGCGACACCCAGGCCGGCTACGCCGTCGCGCTGGCGTTCGACATGGTCGATGAGTCGATGCGCCCCGCGCTTATGGGGCACGCGCTGGCGGCGATCAAGCGATTCAACGACCACCTCTCGACCGGCATCCAGACCACGCACCGGATGATGCTCGAGCTGACGCGCAACGGGCAGCACGCCGAGGCGTACCGCCTGGCCATGCTCCGCACCGTGCCGTCGTGGGGCTACATGGTCGAAATGGGGGCGACGACGATTTGGGAGCGTTGGGATGGATACGTCGAAGGGCGGGGGATGAACGCCTCGGGCATGAATTCGCTCAACCACTGGGCCCTGGGCGCGGTGGGCGAGTGGATGTGGCGGAATCTGGCCGGCATCCATCCGGACGAGACACAACCCGGCTTCAAGCACTTCCTGGTTCGCCCGCTGCCGGTGGGCAACTTGAAATGGGTCAAGGCCCGGTACGACTCGATCCGCGGCCCGATCGAGAGCCGGTGGGAGATCGCCGACGGTCGGATCACCTTGCGGGTTGTGGTGCCGGCCAATACGATGGTGACGGTGTACGTGCCGACGCGCGACCCGGCCAAGGTAACCGAGGGTGGACAGCCGGTGGACTCCGTCGCGGGCATCCGCCGCTTGGACGAGAAACCTGCCGACGCCGCCGCGTTCGAGGTGGAGCCGGGTACGTACGAGTTTGTGGCCCCGTGGTAGAGTATGTGTCCCCACTGGGTTTATGATAAAGCTGTCAGGCGCTGGATTCCTGGGTGGCGCGCCCCGAGGCACGGAGGGCGTGGCTATACGTTTTCACGCCCCTCGTGCCTTGGGCTGTGCCACCCCGAACATGCACGGTAGCAATCACAAACCGGTTCACCCACTGCTCCCGGTGGCGCACGCACTTTTGGGGGGAACACTACCTTGACTACGCAATCTTGTATGATATCATGGAGGCTATGGACAGCATGATTACCTCGGATGAGGGTAGAATAGCCAGCCCTGCCGGCATCGGCCTGAAGCCCCTGAAGCGGCAAGATCTGGTCCGCGGCGTGGTCGAACGGCTCCGCTCGCAGATCCTGGGCCGGGAGTTCGATCCCGACGGGATCCTGCCGCCCGAGGGACGCCTGGGCGAAACCCTCGGCGTCTCGCGGACGGTCGTCCGCGAGGCCATGCGGATCCTCGGCGCGCAGGGATTGGTCGAGGTTTCCCAGGGCAAGCGGCCCCGGGTTCGCCCGGCCGATCCGCAGACGGTGGTCGAGACGTTCGGCACCTACCTTCAGCGGGGCGATCATTCCCTCCTGGATCTCATCGAGGTCCGACTTCCGTTGGAGACGGAGATTGTCTCCCTGGTCGCGCAACGGGCAACACCCGAGCAATTGCAGGTCCTCGAGCAGTCTGTCGACGACATGGCCGCCGCCTGCGGCTTGACCGCCCGGGTCGAGGCCGACGCGCGGTTTCACGATCTTCTGGCCGAATCGACGGGCAACCCGCTCTTTCCGCTTCTTCTGACCACGGTCGCGGGGGCGATGCGCAGATCGCGGAAAGAAACGATCAGTCGGACGGGCACGGATCGCGCGCTGCAAGGCCACCGCGCCATCCTCGCGGCCATCCGCCGCGGCGACGCCGACGCGGCCCGAAAAGCGATGTTTGCCCACCTGAGAATGGCCGAAGAAGACCTTCGGGACGCGCAACAATGAGTCAACTCCCCCGCGTTGTCATTACCGATTTCATCACGGACGATCTCGAGCCGGAGCGTCGCATCCTCGGCGATCTGGCTCGAATCGAGGCCCTGGACGCGCACGGCGAGGACGACCTGGTCGGCCGGATCGAGGACGCCGCGGCGATCATGCTCTACCACTACGTCAGCCTCACGCGCAAGACGATCGATCGGCTGACCCGGTGCCGGTTGATCATCCGCTGCGGCGTGGGCTGCGACAACGTGGACCGCGAGGTGGCCAGTCGGCGGGGCATCCCCGTGGCCAACGTACCCGACTACGGCAGCGAGGAAGTCGCCGACACCGCCATGGGGATGATGCTGTCGTTGGCGCGGGGCATCGCGCGGCTCAACTCGCGGCTCCGCGCGGCCCGCGGCGAGTGGTCCTACACCCAGGCGGCGCCCTTGGCGCGGCTTCGCGGCCGGCAACTGGGCATCGTCGGCCTGGGGCGGATCGGCACCGCGATGGCCCTGCGCGGTAAAATGCTGGGCATGGACGTCGCCTTTTACGATCCGTACAAGCCGGATGGATACGACAAGGCGCTGGGCATCCGGCGGCTGGAGAGCTTCGCCGAACTCCTGGCGACGTCGTACGTGCTCAGTCTGCACTGCCCGCTGACGGAAGAAACCCGCCACATGATCGACGGCGATGCGCTTAGCCAGATGCCCGAGCGATCGTACCTGATCAACACGGCCCGCGGGGGAATCGTCGATACGGCGGCGATTCCGGCGGCGATTGTCTCGGGCAAGCTGGCCGGGGCGGGAATCGACGTCCTGGCGTGCGAGCCGCCGGGGTCGTTCGACCCCCTCATCGCGGCCTGGCGCGATCCGGACCATCCGGCCCACGACCGCGTGCTCATCAATCCCCACGCCGCCTTCTACAGCGAGGAAGGGCTCATGGAGATGCGCACCAAGGGGGCTGACGCCTGCCGCAGGGCTCTGTTGGGCGAGGCGGTCGCCACGGTGATCAACGGGGTCCACGGCAACGGGGACCAACGCAACGGGGATCGCGGCAACG
Source organism: Pirellulales bacterium (assembly GCA_016931995.1). GTDB lineage: Bacteria > Planctomycetota > Planctomycetia > Pirellulales > Thermoguttaceae > JAFGDS01. Next base: position 75,146 of record JAFGDS010000142.1, on the reverse strand, counting down.
GGGTCCATTGGAACAAGGACGCGACCCATGACGCGATTGGTTGATCTCTCGCATCCGCTGGAACACGGCCAGGCCAACTTTCCGTTCGACCCGAAGCTCTCCATTCTTCCCCACAACACGATCGCGTCGATCGGCTACAACATCACGCAGATCAGCATGTCGACGCACCAGGGCACGCACCTGGACGCGCCGTTCCATTTCTTCGACGACGGCGCGACCGTCGATCGCGTGCCCCTGGATCGCTTCTTCGGCCCGGCCGCGCTTATCGATCTGGCGCCGGGCGGGGCGCTAGCGCCGAGGCAATCCATCACGCTGGAGATGTTCCTGCCGCACGCCGACCGTTTCCAGCCCGGGGCGAAGGTCGTCTACCGCACCGGCTGGGACCGCGCATTTGGCACGCCGGCGTTCTTCGCGGATTTCCCGTCGCTGGAGTTGGAGGCGGCCCAGTGGATCGCCCAGCGCCGCATCGGCCTGTTGGGCATGGACACGCCGACGCCCGGCGCGCAGTGGAAGGAAATCCACCACGCCCTGCTCGGACCCGACGCGGAGATCGTCGTGGTGGAAGGGCTCGCCAATCTGGATCGCTTGCCCGATCGCTTCACGCTGGCCGCGTTTCCCTTGCCGATCAAGGACCGCGACGGCTCGCCCATCCGCGCCGTGGCGATTGTGGAGGAGTAGGCAGTAGACGGTTGAGAGTGGAGAGTAGCCGCTTGCGGCTTCACAACGTAGACAGGAATCGCACGTCAATCCGCGCATACGGAGAATCAGTCATGCGAGGACTCGCCGGCAAAGCGGCCATTGTGACCGGGGGCTCGACGGGCATCGGCCGGGCGATCGTCGAACGGCTTTGCGCCGAGGGCGTTCACGTGGCCTATAGCGGCATTAGCGACGGCGGCGCGGCCACGGAGAGGGAGCTTCGGGACAAGGGCTTCGCCGTCCGGTTCTTCCGCGGCGACATGGCCGACGAGGCGTTCTGCAAGCGGCTCGTGGCCGAGGCGCTGGCCGCCTGGGGCCGGATCGACTATCTGGTGAACAACGCCTTCTCGTTCATCGCCAAGGGTCTCGGCGCGACGCGAGAGGACTGGCTGCGGTCGATGAACGTCGGCCCGATCGGCTACGCCACGATGGCCCAAAACGTCGTCGAGCCGATGAAGGCCCAGGGCGGCGGCGCGATCGTCAACCTGTCGAGCATCTCGGCCCACATCGCGCAGCCCGACCGCTGGACGTACAACGCCGCCAAAGGCGCGGTGAACCAGCTCACGCGGTGCATGGCCTTGGATCTCTCGCCCTACAACATCCGCGTGAACACCGTTAGCCCGGGCTGGATTTGGACCCGCGAGGTGGACAAGGCGGCCGGAGGCGATCGGGCAAAATGGGGACCGATCTGGGGTAAATTCCACATGCTGCGGCGACTCGGCGAGGTCGAGGAATGCGCCGCGCCGGTCGCCTTCCTGCTGAGCGACGAGGCCAGCTTCATCACGGCCACGGAAATCATGGTCGACGGCGGCTACCACGGCATGGGCTCGGAAGGACTCGGCGAGGCGTCCAGCTTCGCGGGCTCCGACTAGCGTGATCGAGTGCCATTGGCTAAGCCAGTGCGCGATCGTGTGCCACTGGCTCCGCCAGTGCCGTGAGATGCCAACCATACCCATGAGCCGCTTGCGGCTTCGCAATGACAATCACGGGAAGAAATCCTGCAGGAGCCATGCAACGGAGATCCTTCGCTTCGCTCAGGATGACGGGGCGCTCAGGATGACGGGGCGCTCAGGATGACGGGGTGCTCAGGATGACGGGGTGCTCAGGATGACGGGGTGCTCAGGATGACAAGGGGCTTTTGACAAATCGCTGACCACGGAGCCACGACTCATGGACCTCGGGCTCGGCATTGTTCTGGTCGTTGTGGGCGGGGTGATGGAGGGGCTCTTCTCGCTGCCGGTCACGCGGACGCCGCGGTGGCAGTGGGAAAACACCTGGGGCGCCGGCTCGCTCATGGCCCTGCTCTTGGTGCCGTGGCCCGTGGCGTTGCTGACCGTGCCCGAGCTTCGCGGCGTCTATGCCGACGTGGGCCTCGCCGGACTAGCCGTGCCGCTTCTGTTTGGTTTGGGGTGGGGGCTCGGCGGGATCTTCTGGGGCAAGGCCATCGCCGCGGTGGGCGTCGCCCTGGGCGTCTCGCTTCTGATGGGGCTGATCACCATCTTCGGCTCGCCCGTGCTCTTGGCCATTCGAGAACCCGACAAACTTCGCGAGCCCGGCGGACTGGTGCTCGTCGCCGCCGTGGTCGTAATGATCGCCGGCGTGGTCGTCTGCGCCTGGGCCGGCCGGCTGCGTCAGCGGGAACTGGAAGGCAGCGCGGCGGGAGGAACCAACGTGCCCTTGGCATTGGGGCTGCTGTTCTGCCTGGTCTCCGGCGTGCTCTCGGCTTTGGTCAATTTCGGCTTCGTGTTTGGCAAACCCATTGCCGAGGCGGCCGTTGGCCACGGCGCGTCGGCCGCGGCAAAGGCCAACGCCATCTGGGCGTTGGTGTTCACCGGCAACTTCCTGGTCAACGCCGGTTACGCCTTCTGGCTGATGGCGCGACGGCGGACGCTGGGGCTCTTGGTGAAGGAGGGGGGCATCCGCTACTGGGCATGGGCGGTGTTCATGGGCGTCACCTGGCCGCTGGGGATCGTGCTCTTTGGGATTGGATCGGATCGGATGGGTACCTTTGGCCCCTACGTCGCGTTCCCCATGATGCTCGTCGTCGCGGTCCTCTTCGGCAATCTCGCCGGCGTGCTGACCGGCGAATGGCGGGGCACGTCGTGGCGGACGCGGGCGACCATGATCGCGGGCGTCGCGGTGCTGCTTCTGGCGTTCGGGGTGTTTGGCTGGTCTAGCCGACTATTGGGTGGGTAGTTATCCCACACCCCACTCTGGCGTCTTCTTGGCGGAAACCCTTGAAAATCGAAAGACGGCCTCTTGAAATCGCAAAACCAAAGAGTTAACATATGTGACATGTGCTAGGTTTGTCGCGTTTCCGCCGAGGTTCTTCGGCACGCGCGACGCCGACGATCTCGTCCAATCCGGCACAACCAGAAACCTGATTCCAGGAGAAGAGGCGCCAGGCGATTCGGTGTCGTTGGTTTTGGCTTGTTGTCTTGCTCCCGTTTTTTGCACCTTGTGGAGGGCACCTCTCATGCGATTCGCACGGCTTCTCTTCTTCATCGGCGCGGCGGTGCTGGCCGTCTCCTTCGGCCTGTCGGCCCAGGCGGGCGGCGTCTCGGTGGGCAGCTCCTCGCTGATCGGCGCGTTGGATTACAGCGACACGTTCACGGGCACGGACTTCGGCGGCCTCCCGGACCGCGATGCCGCCGGCGGCTGGCCGCTCAGCGCCGTCGATTATCCGTCGCCGGGCAACGGCGTTTTCGGTGAGGGTCTTGCCGTGGAAAGCACCTACGGCAACCCGGCACGGAGCTGGGTGGATGGCGCCTGGAGCATCGCCCGCGACGGGACGGCGCTCAACGGCGAGTCCATCTACCCTGGCGACTCCGGCGCCGGCTCGGCCACGGGCATGACCCAGACGGGCCCCTGGGGCAGCGACTGGGGCATCGGCTACGGACTGCGCGACCGGTTCGTCCTTCAGTTCGACGCCGTTCAGGTGCGGGATCGCGTGGATCTCACCTTCGGCAGCGCCGTCGATAGCATTTGGGGCGCGGACAACGTCACGGTCTTCGTCCGGTCGACCGACAATCCGTTGGGCTACGCGCAGATCACCCTGTTCAATCCGACGATCGGCGAAGTCAATACCGGGTTGACCTCCGGCACCCTCGCGGGCCAGTGGTACAACTACGCCGTGCTGGTCGACATCCCGGAGCGGACGGTCGAAGTGTTCGTCGACGAGGTGTCGCGCGGCGTGATCGATATCGACGCCATGGGCGATGCGTTCGCCGCCCTGACGCTTTCCAACGCGGCAGTGAACGTGGGCTTCTACGGCTACACCGGCGAGAACACGCCCAGAAGCGACCGATTCTGGACGGACAACTTCCAGGTTGGGTCGGCCATTCCGGAGCCGGGCACGGCGGCGATGTTGCTCGGCGGACTTGTTGGACTCATGGGGATCCTGCGGAAGAGAAGGGCGTAAGAGGCATGATGGGCGCGTCGCGCGGCTCCCCCGCGCCGTTCGGCGCGCCCCGCCTCATTCACCCGTTTTGACGACGTGGGCGGGAGACGGCGTGTGACGGCGCGGGTGCCTGTTCGTTTTGTCCTTCCGATGGAGGTATTCGAGATGAGAATCGCAAAGAGGGCGCTGCCGGCCTTGGGGGCCGTCATCGTCGTGGCCATCGCCGTGTCGCAGGTCGTGGCGGCCGGCACGGGCGTGCCGGTCGGGTCGTCTTCGCTGATCAAGATATTGGACTACAGCGACACCTTCACCGGAACCGACTTCGGCGGTCTGCCCGACCGAGACGCCGTCGGTGGCTGGCCGCTGAGCACGGTCGACTACCCGGAAAACGGCGTGCCGGGCGAGGGTCTCGCCGTGGAGAACTGCTACGGCCATCCCACCCAGCTCTGGCCCGATGTGGCCTGGAGCATCGCCCGCGACGAAACCGCCCTGCCGGGAGCCACGCCGTGGTACGGCGGGTCGAGCGCCGGGTCCGACACCGGCATGACCCAGACCGGCGGGTATTATTACGATTGGGGCATGAGCTACGGGCTGCGCGACCGTTTCGTCATCCAATATGACGGCGTGCAGACGACAGACCGCGTGGACATCGGCTTCGGCGACAAGATCACGCACCCGATCTGGGCCGAAGCCAACAACAACATCACGATCTTCTTCCGGATGGCGTATCACGGGACCTATCCCGACATTGGGATCTACAACAACCAGATCGGCGAATTCAACACCGGCTTGACCACCGGCATCCCGTACGCCGGCGACTGGTACAACTACGCCGCCCTGGTCGACATTAGCGCGCGGACCATCGAGGTGTTCGTCAACGAAGTGTCCTGCGGCACGATCTACATCGACCAGATCGTCAACCCGGATACGAGCGAATACCCCTTCGCCGGCATGACTCTGTACAACGATGTCGTGACCCTCGGCTACTACGGCGACGACCGTTTCTGGAGCGACAACTTCCAGATCGGCTCTCCCGACGACACGGAGCCGGTGGTCGGCGACACCAATAACGACGGCGTGGTGGACAAGAAGGACGCCGCGGTCCTCGCCGCGAACTGGCTAACCGACGTGGGGACGGCCGGCGCGCGCGCGGGCGACCTGAACGGCGACCGCATGGTCGACGATCTGGACCTGGCGATCCTGTCGGCCAACTGGCGGCCGGGCCCCACGACCGCCGCGGTCCCCGAGCCGGGAACGGCCGCGTTGTTGCTGGCGACCCTGGCGGGTCTTGGCCTCCTCTGGAGAAAGCGTAGGTAGCACCTCCCGAGAGCCGGAGGGGGGCGTCTCCGGCAAGACGCCCCCCTCCGCTCGGACTGGAAAGGAACTCTCGTGAAGACACGGTCCCCCGCCCGCCGCGCGTTCACGCTCGTCGAACTGCTGGTGGTCATCGCCATTATCGGCGTCCTCATTGCCTTGCTCTTGCCGGCGGTGCAGGCCGCCCGCGAAGCCGCCCGGCGTCTGTCGTGCGGCAACCACTTCAAACAGTGGGGCTTGGCGATGCAGAACTACGAGAATCTCAACCGGGCGTTCCCGCCCGGAATCACCACGGGCAGCGCCTGCCTGAGCGCGCCAGGTTGCGTCACGTCGGACGCGAGAAGCGGGCCGAACGGCGAATACAGCCGCCTCACCTTCGTCATCGCGCTGTGGCCGTTCCTGGAGCGATCCAGTCTCTTTGACCGGTACAATTTTTCGTACTGCTTTTATTCGACGGGAAACCGGCCCCTGTTGGCCGAGACTTCGGAGGTGTATTTTTGCCCCTCCGACCGCGTGGGCTTTTGGAACGCCGACGGCTACCCTCGATCGCGCGGCAACTATGTCGTCTGTTGGGGATACTGCGACTATACCCAGGAGCGGACGCTCGTCACCGGCGATCCGCCGCGCGTGGGCCCGTTCGGAACGAATCGCCAGTCGTCCGTGGCCGACGTCGCCGACGGGCTCTCGAACACCATGTTCATGAGCGAGGTCATCCAGGCCGACAACGATAACGACTTCGACTTCCGCGGCGATTTCCTCAACAACGACCGCGGCGCCGCCCAGTTCATGACGGTGTATACGCCCAACGCGGGTACCGACACCACGGCCTGCGGCGGCGCGACGCCCGACATCCCGGCGCCGTGCAGGCCGTCCGGCACCGTTGTCGTCTCGGCCCGAAGCCAACACCCCGGCGGCGTCAACGTCCTGCACGGCGACGCCTCGACCCATTTCGTCGACAACTCGATCGACTTCGAGACGTGGAGGGCGCTGAGCTCCATGGACAGCGCCGACAATCACGGAACCGGCGCCCCATAACGTCCGCCGCGGGATCGCGACGCGGCCAGCCCAACGCGCGCTGTCCAACCAGCTTCCAAGACTCCGTCCAAGGGAATCCCATGAAACGATTCGCGGCGGCGATGGCGTCCGCGTTGTTGTTGACCGCGCTGGGCTGCGGGGGCGATGGGTTGACCGCGATCCACGGAACCGTCACGGTCGATGGAGTGCCGCTGGAACGGGGCGACATCACTTTCGAGCCGTCCGACGGCAAGGGACCGATCGCGGCGGCCACCATCACCGACGGAAAGTACGAGGCGCCGGTGACGACGGGACAAAAGACGGTGCGCATCACGGGCGGAAAAGTGATCGGCAAGCGCCGTTTTACCGAGCACCCCGACAGCCCGATGATCGAGGACGTCAAGCCGCTGGTCCCGCCGTGCTACAACACGAACACGACCCTCCGGACCGAGATCACCAGCGGCCAGTCCACGTACGACTTCGAGCTGAAGTCGTCCGGGCGATAGGGGCCGGAACAGAGATCCCCTCTCCCGCGCCGCGGGAGAGGGGATCGCGTGGCGAGGGGACGTTGGCGGATCGGCGGCATGCGCGGCCGCGACGAACGTTACGCCGGCTTGAGAATCACCGTGGCCAGCGGGGGCAACGTCACGCACAGCGAGGCCGGCCGGCCGTGGCTCGCGTAGTCCTCCGCCTGGATGCCCGGGCCGTTGCCCACGTTCGAGCCCGTGTAGTACGTGGAGTCGCTGTTGAAAATCTCGTCGTACCACCCGAGCCGCGGCACGCCCACGCGGTAACCGGCCCTTGGCACGGGCGTGAAGTTGCAGCAGACGACGAGGAAGTCGTCGGGGTCCTTCGCCCGGCGGATGAAGGTCAGCACGCTCTCTTCGTGATCGTGGCAGTCGATCCACTCGAATCCCCGCCAGTCGAAATCCAACTGGTGCAGCGCCAACTCGCGCCGGTAGAGGCGGTTCAAGTCGGCCACGCACCGCTGCAAACCCTGGTGCGACGCCCACTGCATCAGGTCCCATTGCAGGCCGGCGTCGTAGTTCCACTCGTTCCACTGGCCGATGTCGCTGCCCATGAATAGCAGCTTCTTGCCGGGATGGGTCCACATGTAGCTGTACACCAGCCGCAAATTGGCGAACTTCTGCCACAGGTCGCCGGGCACGCGGTCGAGCATGGAACCCTTGCCGTGAACGACTTCGTCGTGGGAGAAGGGCAAAACGAAGTTCTCGTGGAAGGCGTAGATGAGGCTGAACGTGAGTTCGTCGTGGTGGTACTTGCGGTGGACGGGATCGTGGCGGATGTAGTTGAGCGTGTCGTTCATCCAGCCCATGTTCCATTTCAAGCTGAAGCCCAGCCCGCCGACGTACGTGGGCCGCGAGACGCCTCCCCAGGCGGTTGACTCCTCGGCGATGGTCAGCACGCCGGGATACTGGGCGTGGGCCTGCTCGTTGAGCTGCTTGATGAAATCGATGGCCTCGATGTTCTCGCGCCCGCCGTATTGGTTGGGAATCCACTCGCCTTCTTGGCGGCTGTAGTCGAGATAGAGCATCGAGGCGACCGCGTCGACGCGGACGCCGTCGATGTGGTACTTGTCGAACCAGAACAGGGCGTTGCTCACGAGGAAGTTGCGGACCTCGTGCCGGCCGTAGTTGAAGATCATCGTGCCCCAGTCGCGATGCTCGCCCTGGCGCGGATCGGCGTGCTCGTACAGCGCCGTGCCGTCGAAGCGGTGCAGGCCGTGGCCGTCGCGGGGGAAATGGCCGGGCACCCAGTCGAGCACCACGCCGATGTCGTTCTGGTGGCACAGATCGACGAAATACATGAAGTCGTGCGGCGTGCCGTACCGGCTGGTGACGGCGTAGTAACCCACCGTCTGATAACCCCAGCTCCCCGAAAAAGGATGCTCGGCGACGGGCAGAAGCTCGATGTGCGAATAGCCCATCTCCTTGCAGTAATCGACCAACTGATGGGCGAGCTCCCGGTAGGTGAGCCACCGGCTCGGATCGTCGCCGGGCCGCTTCCAACTGCCCAGATGCACCTCGTAGAACGACAAGGGCTCCTCGAGCCAATTAACCTTGGGCCGGCGCTCCATCCATTGCTGATCGTGCCAGCGGTAGCGGCTCAGGTCCACGACGCACGAGGCGGTCCGCGGGGGCACCTCGGCGGCAAAGCCGATGGGGTCGGTCTTGTCGAAGACGTGATCGCGTTGGCGGATGCGGAACTTGTAGAGCGTGCCCTCGCTCAAACCCGGCACGAACAGCTCCCAGAAGCCGCCGGGGACGTGTTTGTGCATGGGGTGGCGTCGGCCGTCCCAGGCGTTGAAATCACCCACCAAGCTCACGCTCGTGGCGTTGGGCGCCCAGACGGCGAAACTCACGCCGTCGACGCCGTCGATCGAGCACGGATGGGCGCCCAGCCGCTCGTAGAGCCTCCAGTGCGTGCCCTCGTTCAACAGATGGAGATCGTAATCGGACAGTACGTGCGGGAACGCGTAAGGATCGTGCATGACGGAATTCTCTCCCCCTTCCCCGGCAACCCGCAGCATATAGCCCGACCCGTTCAACTCCGACGCCGGACAAATCGCCTCGTAGAGCCCGGCCGGATGGATCCGCCGCATGGGCCGCGTCACCTGGGCGTGGCCAGGGCCGACAATCCACGCCTGGCTCGATTGGGGAAGAAACGCGCGAATCGCCACCGCCGGCAAGCCCGCCTCGACCACCGGATGGGGCCCGAGCAGCGAAAACGGGTTTTCCTCTCTCCCCTCCACGAGCTGATGGATCCTGTCCAACGTCACCGTCGTACGCACGCACACCCTCCTTGCATCCTGACGGTCCGCCAGCGATGCCTCATTCGACCCGGTTCAACCGGGGCCGCTCTGTTGCCGGACACCCAACGAACCCATTCTCCATGATAGCCAATCTACCCCCGTCTTTCCCAATTCGCCAGGCACCGTCAGAAACAGACGGCCGCCGCCTGGGCCAACTCCCGCAACCCGGCCGTCACCCGGCGACGCGACCGGACCCAAAGCCGAAACAGGCGATACCGCCACCGCCGCCAGAGGGGCTCGCGCAAACGCCGGAAAACGTGGGCCGACGTGGCAACGAGGGTCGGGTGAGCTGGGTCCAGCCGCCAAGTGACGCATTCCACCCGGTGAAACTGCATCGCCTGGTCCACCCGACGCCAAAGATCGCCATTTTTCACTGGTACCATCCGCCCGAACGACTCCCAACGCCAATCGTTCGTCTTCCAGTCTTCCAAGCCGTATCGTATCCCCTCACGAACGTAGATGCTCGGGGTGATCAACGTAACCCGACAGGGTCGGTCCAGCGCCTCGAGTCCCCGCACCGCGCTGAGCAGCTCCAGCCGCTGCCCATGCACGCCCGGCTCCACGTCGCTGGCGACGAGGCGCTGGCGGCCGTCCGCCTCCCGCAAGACGAACCGCCACCGGCCCGGCTCCTCGCCAGAAACGCACTCCGAATACAGTCGGTAATGGGGTAGTGCGACGTCCATGGCGACTCGCGTCGAGGCCACATTCAAAATGCGGCCCTTGAGATGGTCAAAAAAATGCGCGGGACCGACCGCCGAAGCCCGTGCCAAGGCTCAGGCCAACGACGACCGCGAAACCGGGCAGTCTACGTTATCGGCATCAATTACGCAAACCATCCACTTTATCTCTTCGTTCTGAATTGCAGGCTCCACAAACATCGGGTTCCGACAGGGTGGATGGCGATGGCTGGCTTGTCTGGGGCTCAGCTTCCACAAAAAGGCGGTTGAGCTGACCCGGCGAAACGGCGGCCTGGTGAAGATCCGACAGCGGAAAAACGCCCGCGACGCGACCGAAATACTTCGCGTGGGGGGATTTAAGAGATCGTGTCGTGCGGGCTGGCGGGGCTGCGCCGGGAACGTGGCGTCCTTGGATAACCGCGGGTGGGGCTGCCCGCGCGAGATCGGGTCGGAATGAGCTAAAGTTACTTAAAGGCGTGCTTTTCCGGGCGTCCTTCCGCCCGCCTCCTTATCGTTGTCTTGCCACTCTGTCTGACGCAACCGCGGCGTTCGCCGATAGGAGTTCCATCATGTTTGAGGTGCTTGAACCCTCTCCCGAGGGCGTGGTCCGCGTCACGGCGCGCGACCGCCTATCCCACGAGGACTACACGCAACTGGTCGCGCGATTGGAGCAATTCATCGCCAAGCACGGCAGCGACCGCTGTTGGATCGAGCTGGCTGGGTTCGACGGGGTCGAACCGGGCGCCCTGGTCGACGAGACGCGATTCGCCGTGTGTCGCTGCCGCGAGATCCGGCGCTGCGCGATCGTGGGCGATTGGGCATGGAGCGTCTGCATGACCCGATTCGCCAAGGCCGTTTTTCCCGAGGCGGAGGTGCGGTATTTCGAGCACTGCGACGTCGAGGAAGCCCAGGATTGGTTCCATCCGCGGCTCGCTGCGGCGTCGCTTGTCGCGGTCTGACGAGGTTACCTCGCAGGGGGTATTTGTATCGTTGACTTTTCCCGTGGGGGGGGTTAGATTGAACCTGCTGTGTTCCCGCGACCGTCTGGCACGGAGGCTTCCGCTTCCTTGGCAAATAACGGGGAGGGACGACACATGGTTCGATTTGCTCTTGCGTTGGGGCTTCTCCTGGCCGCCGTGCCCGCCTGGGCCGTGACCGTCTCGACCGACCTCGCGTGTACGTCGGCCACGTCGACCGAGAACGTGGTAAACCTCACTTTTGCGGTTGAGGTGGTCGGGTTCGGCGCCGTGTCGCAACTCCAGACGATGGAGGTGACCGGCAATCTTCTGGTGGACGTGGACCTCGATTTCGATCCGGCCACGCACGCCGTGTCCAACGTCAATGGCCTGACGATCACCGGGGGACAAATTTGGCTTAGCGATGCGCACTACGCGCTCGATTTCGGCGACCTCTTGGGCCAAGTGCACGCGCAAGGCGACGGCATCGGCGCCACGGCGCAAACGCCCAGCCCCCCAAGTCACGTGGTCGCCGGGCAGTTCAACGGCGCGGACCACCGGGTGATTACCAACGCGGGCGTGTTCCACGTCTACGGCGAAGGGCCGATCTTCGGCGCGATGACGCCCTTCGACGCGGATCAGGCCGCGGATCCCCTTACGGCCAATGGAGCCGGGACCGGGACGATTGCCGCGGCGCTGGCGGGCATCTCCGGCGCCCAGGCGACGTACAACGTCAATATGACGCTGCCCGTCGCGGTGCCGGAGTCCAACTTCCTCACCACCGTGATCGGAGGATACACGGTCCGCGCGCGAGTATGGGGCGACGGGCTGTTGGCCGTGTCCGGCCAGTTCTCGCGGACCATCTCGCGGGTTCCCGGCGACGCAAACGACGACGGGACCGTCGACAAACACGACGCCGCGCTCGTCGCGGCCAACTGGCTGAAGACCTCCGGGGTGGGTTGGGGACAAGGCGATTTCAACGGCGACGGGCACGTGGACGACCTGGATCTTGCCGTCCTCGCGGCCAACTGGCGGGACGGTTCCGGCCCGACGGCGGCCGTGCCCGAGCCGTCGCTCGCGGCGATTCTGGCCGGCGCGATTCTCGGCGGATTCCTGCTTTGCCGCCGGGCCGGCCGTTAGAACGTGTTTGGAAATGCGTTGCGGCCGCTTTGGGTGTGCCACTGCTGGCTTGTCCGGCAGCGTTTCTCCCCCGGAATCCGCCCTTTTCTCCCCCAGGATTCGCCGGCACTGCTGGACAAGCCAGCAGTGGCACGCCGCGCCCGGCTGGATTAGAATAAAAGGAGGCTTTTCCCAAGAGGAGCAGAGACTGGCATGCCTGGCGCGTCCTCCGACCGGGATCGACCCTCGCGGACGAGCGCCTCGCCCGGCAGTAGCCCGCCCGTTATTTCCCCGGTCGTCCAGATCGACACCTCGGATCGCGTCGCGCGCGCGGCCGCTGGACGGCGAGGGGGAACCTTCTCGCGGTTGGCGCCGTGGCTGATGGTCGGCGGTTTGGCGGTCGCCGGAGCGATCGTTCTTGTCGTCGCGTTCTCCACGTTGGGCCGGCCGGGGCCGCTGGCGCTGCGGCCGATCGACGACGTCGCCATGGACGAGCTGGCCACGCTCACCTTCACGCCGCAACTGGTCGATCCAGCGGCCGGCCGCGACGGGCGAACGTTCCGTTTGATCGAAGGGCCCGCCGGCGCGAAGGTGAACGTCGCGACGGGCGAATTCTCGTGGACGCCCAACGAACGGCAGGGCCCGGGGCAATACCGCGTTCGCCTGGGCGTGGCCGCCGGCGACCAGCAGGCGGAGGCCACGTTCGAGATCGCCGTGGCCGAGGTGAATCGCCCGCCGAAGCTCGACCCGATCGAGTCGGTCACCGTTGCGCCCGGCGCGCCGGTCCACTTCACCGCAACGGCGGAAGACCCCGACGATCCCGCCCGCGAGTTGACGTTCCGACTCTCGGGCCATCCGCCGGATGGGGCAAGGATCGACGCGAAGACCGGCGCGTTCACCTGGACGCCGCGCGATGCCGCCCCGGGCAAGACGTACCGCATCACCGTGGCCGTGTCCGAGGCGGGGCCCGGCGGCCTTTCCGCCCGGCGGGCGTTCGACGTCCGGATCAAGGACGCGGCGTCGACGGCCAGCGCGACGCCGTTGGACTCGACCGGCCAGGGCGAAAACGAACCAAACGCCACGGCGCCCGAGCCGATCGCTTCGGTCGCCGCCGCGCCGGCGCCTTCGCCCAACGACGAGGGGGATCGGCGTCTTCTGGACCTTCTGCCCAAGAACCGCATCTTTTTGCCCAAGAGCTATCCCGTGCTGCGCGAGGTTTTCGCCGAGCGTTTCGCCCGCGAGCACGAAGCCGAGATCCGCCGCGGCTTGGGCGGGCGGCGCGAGGCGATGGACCGTTGGTTCGCCGGGCACAAAGCCATCCAGGAGGAGTTGTACACGGCGATCAACCCCGAGCACGACAACATCTCCGGCGCGGTCGGGCTATTCTCCGACCTGGTCGAGAAACACCCGGACCGCTTCCCGGCCTACGCCGATTTGGCCATCGCGCTGGCCGTGGTGTGGGACCAGCAGGGCCGCGGCATCTACGACTACGCGCCCCATCAACGCCGCACGAAGAGCACCCTTCCGCCGGGCCGGACGGGCGCGATGGACAACTTCCAGTACTTTCTGGACACCGAGGGCCTCATGCAGGGCCGCGCGCAGTGGATGCCCTGGGAGTTTCTCACCCTCACCGTCGACCATTGCACGCCGCTGGTCGAGCGACAATGGGCCCTGGAGAAGTATCTTTCCAAGCGGGCGATGTTCGGCAAGTGCTACCACGACGTGCCCTACGACACGGTGATGCTCGAGACGGACGACGCCACCGCCCGGCTCAACGGCCACCCGTACGACCTGCCGAATATCTGCCAGTACGGCGGGGTTTGCGCGATCCAGGCCGACTTTGCCTCGCGGGTGGGCAAGTGCCTGGGCGTGCCGGCCACGTTCGTCTCCGGCCAGTCCCGCGGCGGCGAGAGCCACGCGTGGGTGATGTGGGTCGAGCTGCTGGGCGTGACGCCCACCCAAATCAACTTCTCGCTCGAATCGTACGGCCGCTACCGCGGCGACCGCTACTACATCGGCAAGCTCCACGACCCCCAAACCAACCAGCGGATCACGGACCGCCAGCTCGAGCTGCGTCTGCACGCCGTGGGCCTTAGCCCGCAAAACAAACGCCATGCCGCGCTCCTCATGAAGGCCTACCCCATGCTCCGCGACAAGGCCGCGATGGACGTGGACGCGCGGTTGGACTTCCTCAGCCGGGTGATCCAACTCTGCCCGGGCAACGAGGACGCCTGGCGCGGCATCGCCCGGATGTCCAAGGACGGTCTCTTCACCCAGCGCTACGCCAAGGTGATGATGAACGTGCTGGACGGCCTGTTCGTCACGTTCGCGAAGTTTCCCGACTTCACGTGGGAGATCTTCGACGATCTCGTCGCGTTCCAAACCGTGCCCAACAAACGGTCGCAGCTCTACGGGCAGCTCGTGGCGCTGTACGTCCAGGCGAAGCGGCCCGATCTGGCCTGCGAGGCGGTCGCGCAATACGCCGACGAGTTGGCCGGCCAACAGCGGTATTCCGAGGCGATCCAGGCGCTATCGAGCACGATTTTGGCCTTCGCGGACGAGGGCCGATACGTGCCCAAGATGCTCGATCGGCTCGAGGCCGTCTGTCCGAAGGTCCGCGGCGCCTCGGAGCAGTTGCTCGATTTCTACCAGCAGCTTCTGCCGAAGATCCCCAAAAAGCGCGGCGACCGGCCCAGCCCATTCTGCCTCAAGATGTACCGCCGGGCAATCGACCGCTTCACCGCCGGCGGCCGACCCGAGGCGGCCCAATTCTGGCAAGCCGAGCTTACCGCGCTCGATCGGTAACTTACCGAGGAATCCGAGTTCACCACGGAGACACGGAGGGGGAAGGAACCACAGATAAACACGGATGAACACGGATGAACACGGATAAGGGAAAGAAAGAAACACGGGAAGGAACCGCGGATGGACGCGGATGGAGTTGGGGGATTACGGGATAAAAATCGCTTTCCCAAACGACAGTCTCGTTCATTTTTTGTCATCCTGAGCGCAGCGAAGGATCTCCTTGACATTGTGAGGTCAGTAGTTCCAAATTCGCCCCCGCAAGTCATCCTGAGCGCGGCGAAGGATCTCGGTGGCGAGGAAGATTCTTCGCTTCGCTCAGAATGACCGTGTCCGGTTTCGGCAAAACCTGGAACTACTGGAGGTTGAGATGCTTCGCTTCGTTTGAGCATGACAAGTTGATCCGGACTCGGCGGCAGATGGTCCGCGATTTCATCCGCACGTTCCCGTCCCTCATCCTCCGCCCCCAGCCCCCCATGTCTCTTCCATCTGCGTTCATCCACGTCCATCCGCGGTTTCTTTATCCCTCCTTCTTATCCGTGTTCATCCGTGGTTCCCTTCCCGTCCTTCTCCTTCTCCGTGCCTCCGCGTCTCCGTGGTGAATTCCGCTACAGCAGCGGGCTGAGCAGCTTGGCGACGTCCTCGAAGACGCGGGCGACGCGGCCGCGGTCGTCCCAGACGTCGGCCCGGAGCCGGGTGGATTGATCGAGGTACGCCTGCTGCCGGCGGCGGAGGTGCCGCGTCACGTCGGCGCCGTAGAAGAGCAGGCTGAGCTCGAAATTGAGCGAGAACGAGCGGATGTCGAAGTTGCTCGACCCGATCAAGGCCACGGCGTCGTCGATCGTCATGGTCTTGGCGTGCAGCAGGCCCGGCTCGTATAGGTGAACTTCAACGCCCAGATCGAGCAGGTCCTCGTAGTACGCCCGCGTGGCCGCGCCGACGAGGACTTGATCGCATCGCCGCGGCAGGATCACCTCGACGCGGACTCCCCGCAGCACGGCCACCTCGAGCGCCTGGAGGAAGCCGTCGTCGGGGATGAAGTAGGGCGACGTGATGATGACGTGCCGCCGCGCGGCGTGCAGCGCGGCGACGACCATCCGTTGGTAGTTTTCGGTGGGATAGTCCGGGCCGCTGGGCAGCGTCTGCGCGGCGATGGGACCCGTGACCGGCGGATCGGGAAACACCGCTTCATTGTCGAGGATTTCGCCGGTTTCGTAGTACCAGTCGCCCACGAACACGGCCTGAAGCTGCAGGACGATCGGCCCGGTGAGTCGGACGGACATGTCGTGCCAGGCGAGGTCGCGGTGGCCGTAGTCGGCGTCGACGACGTTCTGCGAGCCGGCGTAGGCCGCCAGGCCGTCGATCACGGCCAGCTTGCGG
The DNA here is from genome assembly GCA_016931995.1 of Pirellulales bacterium. Taxonomy (GTDB): domain Bacteria; phylum Planctomycetota; class Planctomycetia; order Pirellulales; family Thermoguttaceae; genus JAFGDS01. The sequence continues at coordinate 58,955 of JAFGDS010000142.1, read as the reverse complement.
TGGTTGCGCAGGTCGAGCCGGGCCATGCGCCGGCGGAAGGGATTCACCGGCAGCGCCGCGCGAAGCTGGATGCCCTCGGCCGCCAGCCGCGGTCCGAGCCGTTTGAGCATCGGCCGCGAGCCGACCGCGTCGACCAGCACGCGGCAAGTCACCCCGCGCTGGGCCGCGCGCGCCAGGGCGTCGGCCACGCGACGGCCCGTCTCGTCGTCGGCGAAGATGTAGTAGAGCAGATGGACGTGACGCTGGGCCGCGTCGACGTCGGCCACGAGCCGGTCGATCACCTCGTCGGTTTCCGTGAGGATCTCCCCGCCGTTGCCGCCGAGGATGGGCATGTAGCCGAGTCGTTCGGCCAGGATGACCGTCGGCATCTGCTCCGGCGCGAGCCGCGGCCGGATGACGCTCGGGTGGCCCTCGAAGCGCCACCGCACCGTTTTGAGCTCCTCGAGCAACCGCGCGTGCCGGCACGCCCGGCGACGCGGCAGCCGGTTCTCGCCAATCAGGAGATACAGCACCAGCCCCAGCGCGGGCAGAAAGAAGATGACCAGAAGCCACGCCATGGCGGGAGCCGGCTGCCTGCGCCGGGTGACCACGACCAGCATCACGATGCGGATCACCCACTCCAGCAGATAGTACAACAGCGGCCACGACACCCACGAGAGCATGCGCGTCTCTCCGCGTGCGAAAAGCGAAGTCGCTCAATTATGGGTCGGCGGCCGGGAAAAGCAAGCTGCCGCTCGCGTCATTCGGAGAACGTGCTTGGAAATGCGTTTCGGCCGTTTTGGGGGTGCCACTGCTGGCTTGTCCAGCAGTGTTTCTCCCACGGAATCCGCGATGTTCTCCCGCGGGATTGGCCGCGCACTGCTGGACAAGCCAGCAGTGGCGCCCAATTTCAAAACACGCTCTGAGCGCAGCGAAGAATCTCCCGTGTTTCCAGACGAGATCCTTCGCTTCGCTCGGGATGACGGTCGCTTCGCTCGGGATGAAGGCACTCCGTCATTTGCGTTCATCCGCGGTTCCTTCCCCCCACCCCAACACCGAGTCCGGCAGATTCCCGGCGGAATCGAACGGCAGCGGCCGCGGTTCACAGAGCGCCTCCAGGTCCTCTCGCCGCCGGGCTTCGTCCAAAAACGCCGCCGAACACTCCAACTCCTCCAGGGCCAGCGTATCGGCGATCCAGAGAATCCTGGGACCTACTGATATCGCTCCGGCGTCCGCCGCGCACGGATCGGCGCACTCGCCGAGCGATTCGATCGCGGCGGCGAGCATCTGGCGGTCCGTTTTGTAATCCAAGGGCGACATGGCCGCGGCGACGTGGCCCGAGGCGAGCACGTTGCGCCGCGTGACCTCCCGATCCATCTGCTCGAGCACGCGCGACCGGCAGAACTCGGCCATGCCGATGCCCAGGGCGTTGCCGGCGGTGGCGGGCGTGAGTCCGCGGACGGCGATCCGCCGCACGCGGGGCGTCTCGCCCTCGGCCGCCTCGTGGTCGTTCGATTTCCGCCCGATCACGTTGGCGTCCATGCCCGTCCCGCTCACGTCCTTGCCGATCCGGTCCACCAGGAGCACGTCCACGTCTTTGAACGGCAGCCGGGCCATCCACCGCCGGGCCATCTCCAAAAGGGCGGGCTCGCGCGCGGCAATTTCGTCGGGCAGCAGGGCCTCGATCCGGGCCGTCCGCTCGCGGGCGTTCTCGACGATGGCCAGACCGGCCAAGAGCCGCGTCTTCCGCCGGATTACTTCGGCCGCGCTGGCCACCACCCGGCCAAAGCCGATCCGGCGGGTGGCGCTGTGATAGACGCGCGCTCCTTCGTGTTTACCCAGCCCGACCAGGAGCATCTTCAACAATCCGCTTTCCACGGGCCCGCTGAACATGGTATGGGGTTTCACGCGGTTGACGATCACGACGTGGTCGGCCTCGAAAGCGTGGCGGTCGAAGAAGACGGGAAAGCCCTCGGAGGCGAGGCCCAGGTTGACGACGTCCATGCTCGATCGGATGGGGCATCCGGCGGTCGCCTCGTCCACGCCGAGCGACTCGAGCACGCGGCGTTGGCCCTCGGCCGTGGCCCCGCCGTGGCTACCCATCGCGGGCGTGAGAAACGGCTTGCCGCCCAGCCGCGCCAGATGCGCGACGGTCGCGCGGACGATCGTGCCCAGCGCGGCGATTCCCCGGCTACCCACCGCGACGGCCACGCTCTGGCCCGGGCGGACCCGCTCGGCGAGGTTCAACCGGCTCAACTGGGTCTCGACCTCGCCGGCGACGTCGGCCACCTCGGGCGCGTCGAATCGCTGCCGAAGGCGAAAGAAGAGCGGGAAGTCGTCCATGCGAGAAGCCCGGTGACCATCACCGCAACGTGATGTCACCACCGAAGATCACAAGTATGAGGACAATGTCAACGCCACACATGATAGTGGCGAACACGCTGCCGTGCCAGCCGAACGCTAAACACGTGGCGAACAACGCTGTGGACGCGAGCAGGCTGACAGCAACGCCTTTGACGCCCAATTCGTCGAAGCCTAGGCAAAGTAGAACCACGAAGATGATGAACACGATCAACATCGTGCCTATCCCGGGGTTGCCGTTCCCATCGCGTGTGCGACCTTCCCCGTCGCTATCTCTGGTGTACGCCGCGTCCGAAAACGGCGGCGGCCAATCGCCGCCTTCCAAAGAGGCCACCGGTCCCGAGCAGCCCGATCAACAGCGGCGCCGCCGACGGCTCGGGCACGGAGGCCGCGGGAGCGGACGACCAGTTCGCCGCCAGCACGGCCAGGTCCAGGTCGTCCACGTCGCCGTCGCCCGTGAAATCGCCGTCGTCCCAGGTCGCGCCGTCGGCCGTGAGCCAATGGGCGGCCAAAACGGCCGCGTCCGCGGCGCCGATGATCCCGTCGCGGTCGGCGTCGCCGGGCTCGGGATTGCGCAGGGCGGCGATCTTCACCCAAAGGGCCCAGGCCGCGTACGCCTTCCGGTTGCCGTTGAGCGACTGGCTGTGGGCGCAACTGCACGAGTACCAGTCCACGCCCTCGACGTGGCCGGCCTGCCAATCGAGGGCCCAGTTGCGGTCGCGGCTGCCGTTGCCGTCGCTGTCGTACGAGCAGTCGTCGAGCACCCGCTTGTCGCCGTAGTAGTTGCCGTCGGGATCCCAGCTTTCGATATCGGCGAAATCGTAGAGCACCTTGCCGTGGGCCGCGCAGAAATCGCGGATCTGCTGATTCCGCAGAAACAGGTTGTCGGTTGTCGAACAGCCGTTAACGTGCCCGGTCATGTAGACGAACGTCACGTTCGGGTAGTCCTCCTCGAGGTCGTTCATCAGATTCAGGTACAGGTCGATGTTCTCCGCGGACGTGTCCGCCTGGCCGCACCAGGACCACATCACGACGTTCACGTCGGCGTGGCTCGCGCCGTCCAGATACGTTCGGGTGCGATCGGCCCAACTGGTTCGATCGGGATTCCCCAGGTCGCCGCTGACGAAGTAGTCGTCCAGGTCGAGCGCGCCGGGCGTGGGGGTTTCGGTCCATCGAAACGTGTCGACTGGAACGCTCATGCCCAGGCCACCGGCGTTGATGAACGTGTTCATCGACTTCATGCCGTCGGTCACCTGGCTTCCATGCGACGTGTGGGCGTAGGCGACGTGCAATTCCTGCTTTGCTTTTTCGACTGCGGCAATCGGCAGTGTCCGCGGATCGGTGTGCCGATGGTCGAGGGTTGCCCCGGCGGCGAGGACCCGGCCAGTGGCGGCAAGGACGATGAGGACGACGAGAGGTTGGAGGAGGCGCGGAAGTCGTGTCATGGTGAACTCCGAGACGTCCGGCCAGCGGCGGACGCCCAAAGACGAGACCCCTTGCCCAAGATACCAGTGTACGGTCTGGCGGGCGGCGCGTCAAAGCGGCGGGGTTTCGGCGGGGGAGGGGGCCCGCGGCTGGGTTCGTGGTAGGGTGACGGTGAACGAAGAGCCCCCGCCGGGCGGGCTCTGGGCGTCAACGCGGCCGTGATGGTTCGTGACCACGATCCGCCAGCACTTGGACAGCCCCAGCCCCAGCCCGCGGCCGGCCTGCCGGGCGGAGTAGTACGGGTCGAACAGGTGCCGCCGGACCTCGTCGGAGAAACCCGGCCCGTCGTCCACGACGCGGATCTCCGCGCCCCCGGGCGTTTCGTCCAGCTCGATGGCCACGCGGCCGTCGCGGCCGATCGCCTCGAGGCTGTTGCGGCACATTGCCCGCAGGGCCACGACGATCTGCACCGGGTCCGCCTCGACCACTAGCGGCCCGGCCGCGCCGCCGCGCGCGAGGGAAACGGCCTGTTGGGCCATTTCGGGCGAAAGCTCCTCGACGAGCCGGTCCACCAGGGCAGCCAGGTCGGTTGGCTCGAAACTCGGTTTGGGCGGTCGGGCGAAAAGCCGCATGTCGGCGATCATCTCCCAGACGCGCTTCGCCTGGGCGTTGATCAGGGCAAGCCCGCGGCGGCGTTCCGGGTCGGTCTCGTCCTGGAGGAACAGTTGGGCCCGACCGGCGATCACGGCCAACGGATTATTGATCTCGTGGCCCGCCCCCGCGGCAAACTCGGCCATGGCCGCGAGCTTCTCGGCGTCGAGGGTTTCCTGGAAACGCTGTTCCAGATCGGCCAGCCGCCGCAGCCGCGCGGCCAGCGCGGCCAGCGCTCGGCCCGCGCCCGGCATGGGCTGGCTCCAGCGCCGTCGCGCGTCCTGGGCGCGTCGGCGGCATTCGGCCAGGGGCTCTTCGATCCCGTCGGCTGCTTGGCCGGCGAGCATGGCAGCCGCCCGGGCGACGTATCGGCTCGCGGGTCGTGCGGCGGCTTCGGCCAGCCACGCGGGAAGGAGACGCTCGATCGAAGCGGCGTTTGTGGTCGGTTTGCCCGCGAGCCAGCCGGCCGGATTGCCAAGGAGCCCGAGAAGCAGCGCCTCGGCGGCCGTGTCGGGTTCATCCCGCCGAGCGAGAGCCTCGGCCAGAAGGGCCGTTTCCACGTCCGCGGCGGCTCGATCGGCGCATGCGCGAACAACGGCGGGGTCGGCGTCGGCTTCGTCGTCCCCCGGTTCATCGAATCGCAGGACTTCGAGAGCGTGCCGGGCGAGCCACTGGGCAACCTCGCGGACGCCGCGGGGCGCAATCGCCGCGCCGGCCCTCGCGACGGTCCAGAGCACTAGGGGCGGATCGGACAATAGCGCCGTCTCGACACCGCCCGACGCGCGGTCGGGATCGGCGGCCAAGAGGCATTGGGCCAGCGCCGCGGCCGAACCATCGGCCATGGGGAGGATCCACCGACCCGATCCGGCAACAAGCGGCGGCAGATCGCGCATTGCAGAGTAGGGTTTTGACGCCTATCGAGGGTGCCACTGCCGGCTTGTCCGGCAGCGCTTTTCCCGGAAAATCCACGTTGCACTGCTGGGCGAGCCAGCAGTGGCACCCCGCGCCCTGCATATCACACGGCCCGACAGACGCCCGAACGTCAGGCGGCGGAAATGGCTTCCATGTCCAGAAGCTGGCACATCCGCTCGACCAGCTTCTCGACCTCGAAGGGCTTGTGCATGAAGTCGTCGGCGCCGGCGGCCTCGAGCTCTCCGACCTTGTCCTCTTCGACCATGCCGGAGATGCAGATGATCCGCACGTCGTCCATCGACTTGTCGCTGCGGACCCGCTGGCAGACTTCCTTGCCGTTGATGTCGGGCAGCATGATGTCCAGGACGATGAGGTCGGGCCGGTACTCCTTGACGACCATGCCGGCCTCGAACCCATTGGTGGCCACGCGGACCTCGAAGCGTCCGTCGCGATCGAGCACGTCGCAGATCAACTCGACCAATTCCTCGTCGTCGTCGACGATGAGAACCTTCCGTTTACCGCTTTCCAGCGCATCGGTGGGAATGCCGTTGTCGCGCATGAACGCAAAGAGCTGCTCGCGCGGGATGCGTCGGAACCGGCTGCCCGGCACGCGGAATCCCTTCAGTTGGCCGGAATCGAAGCAGCGGATGATGGTCTGCTGGCTGACTTTGCAGATCTTCGCGGCTTCGCCAGTCGTGAATACGGTTTTGGTCGCCATGGTTCGTGAACGGTCCCTCCTCCTAGCCGTGCATGAGCTAGTCTTAGCGAAACCTCCAGGCCGTCGCGCGGCGCTGGCGGTCTCTGGTCCTCCGTGTGGTCATCGCGATAAGCTCGCCCGGAGTCCGCGGACAGCCGCAACTGTTCAGTTTCCGAAACTGTCCGCAAGCGGCAATTTCCTCCGGTTCTGCCGACTTTACCGAATCTTCCAGCAGGGCTTAATTATAGCTATCTTCCGGTAGGTGTCAATACGGCAATTCAAAATTCAACCCGTTTCTCTCAAAGGCTTTACGTCGAATCCGCCACGCCGCGAATCGCCGTTTTTCAGGCCGATACCCCGTCTTTTGGGTCGGGCAAGTCGGATGCGGAATTCGACCAGGGTGCGGTGCCTCGGGGGCTTGGGTGCCCTATCCACGCTCCCGTGGACATGCCGTGGCATGGCGTCCGCATGTCCACGGGAGCGTGGACATGGTGCCCCGCAAGACCGATTCCGGGTCAAGTACCCCTCTGTCGAAGTATATGGACCAAGAGAACGGCCAAGTCCGCCGGCGTCACGCCGCTGATCCGGCCGGCTTGCGCCATGTCGCCCGGCCGAAAACGCGCCAGCCTCTCCTGGGCTTCCATCCGAAGGTGTGCCACTTGGCCGTAATCCAGATCGGCGGGGATCCGCTGGCCGGCCAAGCGGCGGGTCCTCGCGATTTCCATGTCCTGCCGGGCCAGATAGCCGGAGTATTTCACGTCGTGGCTCACCTGCCGCGCGACCTCATGCGGCACGTCCGCCAAGTCTGGCAAGTGCCCGACCATCTCCGTCCAGGTCGTCTCCGGACGTCGCAACAGCTTGGCCAGCGAACCGCTCTCGAGGAACGTCGCCTCCAGCAAGGCAATCGTTTGGGCAACCTCGTTTTCTTTCCGCTGGACCCGGTCGAATCGCGCCCGGTTGGCCAAACCCAGCGCGAAGGCCAGCGGCGTGAGCCGCCGGTCCGCGTTGTCCTGGCGGAGCCGCAGGCGGTGTTCCGCGCGGCTGGTGAACATGCGGTAGGGCTCGTCCAGCCCCCGGGTCACCAGGTCGTCGATCATCACGCCCAGGTAGGCCTGATCCCGCGCGAGCACGAGCGGTTCCTTTCCAGCCAAGGCCAGGGCCGCGTTGGCCCCGGCCAAGAGTCCTTGCCCGGCGGCCTCTTCGTAACCGGTGGTGCCGTTGACCTGCCCGGCCAGATAGAGCCCCGCGACGCGCTTCGTTTCCAGCGAGGGTAAAAGTTGTTCCGGTGGGGCGAAGTCGTACTCGATCGCGTAGCCGTAATGGACGATTTTCGCCCTTTCGAGTCCTGGGATGCGGTGGACCAGCTCCTCTTGCACGTCCGGCGGCAGGCTGGTCGCAAGGCCGTTGACGTAGACGTCGTGCGTCCGGCGGCCTTCCGGCTCGAGGAAGATTTGATGGCGCGGTTTGTCGGCGAAGCGGACGATTTTCGTCTCGATCGAAGGGCAGTAGCGCGGCCCCGTCGAGGCGATCTGGCCCGTGTACATCGGCGCCCGGGCGAGATTCGCGCGGATCAGCTCGTGCGCCGCGGGCGTGGTGTGGGTGATGTGGCAGAGGAGCTGGTCGCGGTCGATGCGGTCGTGGAGGAAGGAAAAGGGCTCGGGCAGGTCGTCGCCGGGCTGGGGCTCCGTCTGGGCGTAGTCGATCGACCGGCCGTCGAGCCGCGGCGGCGTGCCCGTCTTGAACCGCGCAAGCCGCAGCCCCAGTCGCTCCAACGCCCTGCCGAGCCCCTCGACGGCTTCCTCGCCGGCGCGACCGCCCGGTTGTTGGACGGGGCCGTAGTGCAGCACTCCCCGCAGAAACGTCCCGGCGCAGAGGACCACGGCCCTTGCGCGATACACGTGTCCGCTTTGCGTCCGGACGCCGACAACTCGCGGGCGCTCGGCGGTGGATTCGACGAGGAGATCGTCGACGGTTTCTTCCCGGAGAACGAGGCCCGGTTGCTGCTGGCAGAGGCGGCGGACTTCGCGGTGGTAGGCGTCTTTGTCGGCCTGCGCGCGGGGTCCGTGCATGGCGGGCCCCTTGCGGCGGTTGAGCATCCGGAACTGGATGCCTGTCGCGTCGATGGCCAGCCCCATCGCCCCGCCCAGGGCGTCGATCTCGCGGACGATCTGACCCTTGGCGACGCCGCCGATGGCCGGATTGCAGCTCATTCGGGCGATGGCGTCCAGGCGCGAGGTGACCAGGGCCGTGGCCGCGCCGAGCCGGGCCGCCGCCATCGCGGCCTCGACGCCCGCGTGCCCCGCGCCAATCACCACCACGTCGAAATTCAACGGCCCACTCATCCGCCGCGTTCCATGGAGTACCAAATTGCCCCGAGAATGATTATACTCAAAAGTCCGTCCCAACGCCCAGCACGGCCGGTCGCGCTGAGCGAAGCGTCTCGGTCCGTGAACGTTAACGAGATCCTTCGCCGTGCTCAGGATGACGCGCCGTGCTCAGGATGACGCGCCGTGCTCAGGATGACGCGCCGTGCTCAGGATGACGCGCGCGTCCGCGGCGTGACGCGGTCGCTGGGGTGAAAGTTGTCGCTGGGGCGACAGTTAAGGGCGAATATGTCGATCCGGGTGCAGCTTCTTTGGCCGATGTTGTCCGTGGTGGCCTTGGCCATGGCCTTGGCCAGCGCGGCGATCATTTACCTTCAGGTGACCACCGAAGCCCGCGCGCAATCGGAGCACCTTCGGCGCGTGGTGGAGACCCTCACGCAGGGCAGCTTCCCCCTGAGCGAGCCGGTGCTGCGGCAGATGAGCGGGCTGTCCGGGGGACAGTTCGTTGCCCTGGGCCCACGGCGAGAGGTTCTCCATGGCACGATCCCGCTGGCGGACGCCGATCGCCGGGCCGTTGGGCGACTCGATGAAGGCGCGGGCGCCGACGCGCCCCACGTGGTCGCGATCGAGGGACGACCCTATCGGGCCCGGCTTGTGCCGGTCGACCGCAGGGCGGGTACGGCCGAGGTCCGGTGGCTCGTCGTTTTGCAGCCGCGGGATCGTTGGTGGGCGGCGGTTCGCGAGGCGGCCGGACCGGTGGCCATCTCGGCCGGCGCGGCCCTGCTCGTCGTGGTTCTGGTCACCATCTGGCTGGCCGGACGGTTCGTTCGCCCCATCCAGGCGCTGGGCAATCAGGCGGTTCGCATCGCCGACGGCTGTTTCGAACCCATCCCGGCGCCCCGCCGTCGCGACGAAATCGCCGATCTGGCCGGCGCGATCAACCGCATGACGGAACGCTTGAGCCACTTCGAGCGCGAGGTCCGCCAAAGCGAGCGGATGCGCACCCTCGGGCAGCTCGGCGCGGGAATCGCCCATCAGATGCGCAACGCCGCCACGGGCGCCCGCATGGCCGTCGAACTTCTTCAGCGCCACGCGACCGCGCCGGCCGACGCCGAGAGTGCCGAGGTGGCGCTGCGCCAGCTTCGGTTGATGGAGTCGCATTTGCAGCGTTTCTTGGCGATGGGTCGACCGCGCCCGGCGGCGCGGGAGCCGGTCGCGCTGGGCGACGTGATCGACGACGCGGTCGATCTGGTCGAGGCCACGTGCCGCCACGTGGGGATCGCGCTGGCGCGCCAGACGCCCGACGAACCGGTGATTGTCGAGGGCGATCGGATGGCCCTGCGCGACGTGGTGATGAACCTCGTGCTCAACGCCGTGGAAGCGCTCGGCCGCCACGGCGGCGGGGCCCCGCGAATAGTCATCGTGCTGGAGCCGCCTTGGGCCGGCCGCGCGCGGCTTTCCGTCCGCGATACCGGCCCAGGGCCGGAAGACGCCATCGAGCGGTCGATGTTCGAGCCCTTCGTCACCAGCAAACCGGACGGCACCGGCCTGGGTCTGTATGTCGCCGCGCGCATCGCCGAGGACCACGACGGCTCGCTCGGATGGGAGCGTCGCGAGGACATGACCTGTTTCACGCTGGAGCTGCCAATCTTCCGGCCAGAGACGTTGGGTGGCACGCCACCGAAATGAGATCGCCATGGCACACCTATTGATCGTCGATGACGAGCAGAGCATCTGCTGGGGGCTGAGGAAGCTGGCCGAGGAGTTGGGCCATCGGGCCACGATCGCGGCGTCGGCCGAGGCGGGTCTCGAACAAGCCCGGCGCGATCCGCCGGAGGTCGTCTTTCTCGACGTGCGGCTGCCGGGCCGCAGCGGCCTCGATGCGATGGCCGATTTCCATCGCCAGCTTGGGCCCGTGCCGATCATCGTGATGACCGCCTACGGCGAGCTGGCCACGGCCGTCGCCGCCGTGCGCAACGGGGCGTTCGACTACCTCACCAAGCCGTTCGATCTGGGCGTGGCCCAGCGGGCGATCGAGCGGGCGCTGCTGGCGCCCGAGACGTCGGCTACCCCGCCGCGGCCGCGGTCCGCCGAGGGAACCGAGCCCATGGTGGGCGCATCGCCGCCGATGCAAGAGGTCTTCAAGCGGATCGCGCTGGTGGCCGCGTCCGACGCCTGCGTGCATCTGCAAGGCGAAAGCGGCAGCGGCAAGGAGCTGGCCGCGCGAGCGATACACCGCTACAGCCGCCGCGCCGAGGGGCCCTTCGTGCCGGTCAATGTCGCCTCGCTCAGCCCCAGTCTTGCCGAGAGCGAGTTGTTCGGCCACGTCCGCGGCGCGTTCACCGGCGCGGACCAGGCCCGCCGAGGACTCCTGGAGCAGGCCCACGGCGGCACGATCTTCCTGGATGAGGTGGCCGACATCCCGCTTTCGATCCAGGTGAAGCTGCTGCGGGCCCTCGAGCACGGCGAAGTGCTGCCGGTCGGGGGCGATCGGCCCGTTCGGGCGGATTTTCGCATCATTTCCGCGACGCATCAGAACCTGGCCCAACGGGTGGCCGAGGGCGCGTTCCGGCACGATCTTTATTACCGGCTCGTGACGTTCGAGATCGTCATTCCGCCGCTGCGCGAGCGTCGCGAGGACATCCGGCCGCTCGTGGAGCACTTCTTGATCCAATTGGCCGCCCGGGCGGGCAAGGGCCGTCTGGCCATCGCCGAGGAAGCCCTGGCCGAGATCCAGCGGTATCCCTGGTACGGCAACGTGCGCGAGCTGCGCAACGCCCTGGAGCATGCCCTGGTGTTGGCCCGGGGCGGCCTCATCACGCTGGAGCACCTGCCGCCGCCGGCGCCGCCCTTGGCCGCGGCGGCGGCGATACGGCAGGATGCGTTGGCGGGGCTCATTCGGCAGTGGACCCAGACGCAGCTCGACAATCCCGACGCGCCGCGGGAGTTGTACGAGGCGTTCCTAAGCCTCGTCGAGCCCCCGCTGTTCGAAACGGCGATGCGCCACTTCCGCGGCCAATGCGCCCCGGCCGCCCGGCGGCTCGGCCTGCACCGCACGACCCTCCGCAAGAAGCTCGACCGCTTCGGCATCAAGGGCGAGTAATATCCACGCGGGCGCCGCCGCACCAGACGGCCGCGATGGGGCCGGCGCCGTGGACGATCGCTTCGAACGGATCGCGCCCCGGCGGGCCGTCGAGAGCCACGGCCACCAGATCGGCGCGTCGGCCGGGCTCGATGCGGCCCGCCGGGTCCACGCCGCCCAGCGCCTCCGCGCCGGCGAGCGTGGCCATCTGGACGAGTGTCCGCGGGGCAACCAGCGGATGCCGCCGGACCGCGTGGCGCAGCTCGGCCAAAAGGCTCAGGTCGGGCGACGACGCCCGCGAGTCCGTCCCCAGCGCCACGCGCACGCCCTGGGCAAGCATCCGCTCCAGCGGATAGGGATCGTGCCGGAAGTGGCCGTGCGTGCGCGGACAGTAGACCACGCTCATCCGATCGGACCGCTCGGCCAGGAAAGCCGTGTCCTCCGAATCGAGGTAGTTGCCGTGGATCACCAGCGCCCGCGGCGCCGAGGCCAGCGCGCGGAGAAAATCCCGTGGGCAGCGGCCGGGCTCGCCAAGCGAGCCGTCCCATTGGTCCCATCCCATCAGCAAATGCCGAAACGGCCCCTCGCCGGTCGCCAGGAAATGCAGCTCCTCGCGCGATTCGGCCAGATGCATCGCGACACCGGCGCCGCGCCGGGCCGCCAAGCGAACGGCGTCTTCCAGCAACGCGGGATGAACGCTGTACGGAGCGTGCGGGCTCACGCCCGGCTGCCAGAACGGCAGCGGCGGCGCCGCTTCGAGATGGGCGCGGGCGGCGCGGCGCTGGGCGTCGATCCGCTCAAACGTCGGGGCGATCAATTCGAGAAAGAGAGTCGCGCGGATGGGGCTCTTCGCGTACGGACCCGCGGTCCAATCCGGCTGCACGATGTCGCCCAGCCGCGTGACTCCGCCGGCCAAGCTCTCGGCCAGCCCGGCGGCCACGGCCGCCTCGCCGCCGGGCATGTTGCCGCGGCGATGCGCCGCGACCAGCCGCCGGATCCACTCGGCGAAGGCGATACCCGGCTCGCCCAGCGGCGCGCGGACGTGGCTCAACTCGAGATGGGCGTGCGCGTTGACCAGGCCCGGCAGAAGCGCCACGTCGCCAAGATCCTCGACCGGACCGTCCGCCGCGCGACGGCCCACCGAAACGATCCGATCCCCGCGGATGCCAACCACCCCGCCGTCGATCGGTTCACCCGCGATGGGCAGCACAATCCGTGCGCGCAGCGATCGAATGGGCGGCAAGTCAGTCAATCCCCTTGAGAAAATCGTCGAGCGCCTGCGCCTCGGGATCGAGCGGGTCGCCGGGCGGGCCGTCGGCCGGGCCCGGGTTGGGCGGCGTCGGCTTCCCGGGATTCGGCGAGTTGTCGTCCGGCGCCGGGTCCTCGACCAGCTCAAAGTCCAGCTCGTCCAACTCCTCGTCGGCCGGCGGCTCGGCTGGAGCCGCGGCGGGGGGCGCCGGGCGGGTAGGCGCGGCCGGGACGTTGTCGGCCGGGGCAGACGCCGGAGCCGCGGCGGCGGGGTCGGGTTTCGCCGGGGCCTGGCGGGCAAAGTCCGTCGTGTCGGCCACCTCCGGCACGACCGGCGGCAACGCATTCAGGTCGCCCGCGTACTCGTAATCCACGCGAAACGTCAGCGGCCCAATCGAAAACCGCGCGCCCGGCGGCAGAGGGGCCTCGCGCACCCGTCGCCCGCCCACATAGGTCCCGTTGAGAGAACCAAGGTCGCGGACCATAAGTAGGCCGTTTTGTTCGATGACCTCGCAGTGCCGCCGGCTGATCATCGGATGACCGACCGCCAGACCGGCGTCGCGGCTTCGCCCCAGCACGGTGGGCGGCGTGAGCGAGACCTCGCCCTTGCTGGCCTTGCCTCCGATAACAATAAGTTTCACGTGCATGGCGAGGGGGGATATTGCGGTGAGGCGGTTTGGGCGGTTCGGCGAACGTTTCCGGTCGTTTGTGCGTATTGCGACGCCGGCGGCACGGCTGCTTTCCGCCGGACTGGTCGCACTGTTGGACAACCGGCCGCGGCGCGCGACGACCGGCCACCCGGCACGCTGGCGGTGGCACCCGAACGGGGAGAACCAATGAACTCCCCCATTCGATGATAATCAGGATGTGCCGGGGCAGCAAACCAAAGTCCGCCACAACATGGGGTATGGTCACCCTGCCGGCGACGCCGCAAGCGGCCACATGGCCATTCGGATGGCAGGGAATAGATATACCCCATTGCGGGTGGGCCGTTGACAGATCGTGGGCGTGGCGGTTAACTGCCAGAGGCGTCAATTGCCCTTGCACATGACCCGTTGGACCCTATAATTGCGGGACTCTGGCCGCGCGGAGCCTGGAGGCCCGGCGGCGAGGCCGGTTGCGGGTGTAGCTCAGTTGGCAGAGCACAACGTTGCCAACGTTGTTGTCGTGGGTTCGAATCCCATCACCCGCTCTTTGATTCCGTCGGCCGTGACCCTCCCCGCGAGGGGTACCGGTCGGATGGGTTTTTCATGCCGGTGGCCCTGTGCCCCGGCATTTCCGTTACCGCGAGCACCGACGACCGTGTGAAGGGCGCAAGATGGTTCCCAGCGAGACTCCCGAATCGGACAACCTCCTTTCGACGGCGGACGCCACCGCGGCCCCGGAGGAGCCCGAAGGCGACGCGCCCGAGAAGATGACCCTTTCGACCGAGGTCGAAAAGCGGGGCGCGTGCGAGCGACACGTCACGGTCACCGTGCCGCGGGAGGACATCGAGCGGTACTACGACAACGAATTCAGCGAGCTGACGAAGACGGCCAGCGTGCCGGGTTTCCGGACGGGCCACGCGCCGCGGCGGCTGATCGAGGCCCGATTCCGCAAGGACGTCGCCGAGCGGGTGAAGACCAACGTGCTGATGGACGCGATCAGCCAGGTGAACGAGGATGAGGACCTCTCGCCGATTGGCGAGCCGGACCTGGACATGGACGCGGTGAAGCTGCCCGACGCGGGCGAGATGACGTTCGAGTTCGACATCGAGGTGCGTCCGGAATTCGACTTGCCGCAGTGGAAGGGTCTTTCGATCAACAAGCCCGTCCGGGAGATCACCGAGGCGGACGTGGACCGGCGGATGGAGTCGCTTCTGGCCCGCTACGGTCGGCTCGTGCCGACCGACGCGCCGGCCGAGATGGGCGACTACGTCTCGGCGAACCTGACGTTCAAGGACGGCGAGACGGTCTTGTCCCACGCCGAGGAGGAGGTCATCCGGATCCGGCCGGTGTTGAGTTTCCGCGATGGGAAGATCGCGGACTTCGGCAAGCAGATGGTGGGCGTTGCTTCGGGTGAAACGCGCGAGGGCAAGGCCACGCTGACCGACGACGCCCCGAACGTGGCCCTGCGCGGCAAGGAGGTCACGGCCGTCTTCGACGTGCTCGAGGTCAAGCGGTTGGAAATGCCCGAGCTCACCCCCGAGTTCCTGGACCAGATGGGCGGGTTCGAGTCGGTCGAGGAGCTGCGCGACGCGGTTCGCGTCAATCTCCAGCGGCAGTTGGAGTACGAGCAGCATCAGCGGGCGCGCGAGCAGATCACCGCGGCCTTGACCGTGGCGGCCGATTGGGAACTGCCCGAGGGGTTGCTCAAGCGGCAGAGCCACCGCGAGCTTCAGCGGGCGGTTTTGGAGTTGCAGCGCAGCGGCTTCAGCGAGGAGCAGATCCGCGCCCACGAAAACATGCTGCGGCAGAACAGCCGGGCCTCGACCGCGCGGGCGCTCAAGGAGCACTTCATTCTCGAGCGGATCGCCGAGGCCGAGCAGATCGAGGTCGACGCGGCCGATTTCGACCGGGAGATCGCGCTGATCGCCGAGCAAACCGACGAAAGCGTCCGCCGGGTGCGTGCCCGGATCGAGAAGGGCGGCATGATGGATGCGCTGTCCAACCAGATCGTCGAACGGAAGGTGATCGAGCGGATTCTGGCCGAGGCCGTGTTCACCGAGACGCCCTTCGAGTTCGAAGCGGCCCAGGACGCGACGGTGGACCAGGCGGCCGGCGGACACGACGAGTCGGACATTCCCGAGGCGAAGCCCGAGGGACACGAAGCCGAGACCGACGCCGACGCCGAGGCGGCTGCGGATGAGTAATGGTATTTCTGCTCCCCTTTGACCCCTTGCCGATCCCCAGCGTCATGAGTTCTATCACGCGACTGTCCTCGATCGGCCCCGTGGCCAACCTGCGCGATTACCAGCGTCAGCGCCAATTGACGTTGGGGGATCTGCTGCTGGAAAACCGGATCATTTTCCTGCAAGGGCCGATCCACGACGGCAACGCCAACGAGCTGGTGATGAAGCTTTTGTACCTGCAGAGCGAGAATCGCCGCAAGGACATTCACTTCTACATCAATTCGCCCGGCGGCAGCGTCAGCGCGACCTTGGCCGTCTACGACACGATGCAGATTCTCAGTTGCGCGGTGGCGACGTACTGCGTGGGGCTCGCGGCCAGCGGCGGCGCGGTGCTTTTGGCCGGCGGCTCGAAGGCGAAGCGTTTCGCCCTGCCGCACGCCAAAGTGATGATCCATCAACCGTACGGGCAGGTGGGTGGACAGGTCTCGGACATCGAAATCCAGGCCCAGGAGATTCTCCAAACCCGCGACGTGCTCAACCAGATCCTGGCCCAGCACACGGGCCAGCCGCTCGAGCGGATCCGGAAGGACACGGACCGGGACTATTACATGTCGGCCGAGGACGCGAAAAACTACGGCGTCGTCGACGACATCCTCACCCGGCACAAAGCGGCCGGCGGGGACGAAAACGAAGAAGAAGAATAGTCGCCCCCTCTTGAACTCCAACGAGACCTCCCATGCCTCTGATCCCGTACGTGATCGAGAAGAGCGGCCGCGAAGAGCGGGCGATGGATATCTACAGCCGGCTCCTGAAGGACCGGATCATCTTCCTCGGCTCGGCCATCACCGACGAAGTGGCCAACGCCGTGGTCGCCCAGCTTCTCTTCCTTCAAGCGGAGGACGCCAAGGCCGACGTGCATCTGTACGTTAACTCGCCGGGCGGCGCCGTCACGGCCGGGCTGGCCATCTACGACACGATGCAGTTCATCAATTGCCCCGTCGCCACGTATTGCCTGGGGCAGTGCGCGTCGATGGGCGCCGTGCTGCTGGCCGCGGGGGCCAAGGGCAAGCGCAACGCGCTTCCCAATTCCCGCATCATGATCCATCAGCCCATGGCCGGCATGGAAGGCTCGGCCGAGGATATCATGATCCACGCCAAGGAGTTCGCGAAGATCAAGGAACGGCTCAACCAGATTCTCATCAAACACACCGGCCATCCGCTGGCGAAAATCGAGCAGGACACCGACCGCGACCGCTTCATGACGGCCGAGGAGGCCCTCGAGTATTGCCTGATCGACCACGTCATCGAACACGTGTCGTGACGCCGCGCGGGCGCGGGCCGGCGCGGAATGCGACGTAAGCGGGGGGGTACCAAGGGGGACGGTTCCCTGCACAGACCTCAGGGACGAGGCTGACATGAAGTCATGGCATGGTTGCCTTCTCGGCTTGGCGGTTCTGGTCGCGGCGGGATGCCGCGCCAATCCCCATATCGCCGCCCTCGAACGGGAACTCCGCCTGCAAGAGGATCGGATCTATCAACTCGAGGATTGCCTCGACGACGCCCAGCACTCGTTGGCGTCGTGCGAGGCGGAGAAGGAATCGCTCGAGAAGCGGTTGGTCGATCGCGACGGGCAGCGGGGCCCGGACGATTGGTCGGGCATTCCCACCTTCGCGCCCGAGCCGCCGAAGGTTGACCTGCCCGAGGACGAATTCAAATCCACCCCGCCCGAGTCGTGGAAAAGTCGCCAGCCGTCCGGCAAGGCGCCACCCGCGCCCGTCGCCCCCAGCGATACGCTCCAGCCGCCCACGGCGCCCGAGTTCTCGCCCCCGGGGCAGACCGATTCGCTCCGGCCGCCGGCGCCTGCTCCCGGCGATTCGCCCGATTCCCCACCACCCCTCTGGAAACCCATGCAGCCGGACCCGACGCCCCCGGCCGAAGACGGCAGCGCCAGCCAGATCGAGGAGATCTCGCTGGGCGACGTGGTCGGCGGCGTGCCGGAAGGTGGGGGCAGCGCCGCGGGCATGACGATCCTGATCCAGCCGCGCGACGCCCAGGGGCACCCCGTGGTCGCGGCCGCGCCGGTATCCGTGGTGCTCATCGACCCCGCCCTGCCCGGCGAATCCGGCCGCGTTGCCCGATGGGACTTCCCGGCCGACGCCGTGGCGGACCACTTGGGCCAAGGGGGCACGGCCAAGGGAATCCGCCTGGTCCTGCCCTGGCCAAATGGCAAGCCGCGGAACGACCGACTGCACCTGTTCGTCCGCCTCACGGCGCCCGACGGCCGGAAACTTGAGGCAGACCTGCCGATCGAAATCGACCAGCTTGCCGAGACGGCCCCGCGGGCGCTGCCCGACGCGCTGCCCGACGCGCCGCCGCCGCGGTCCCTTTCGTCGTCGGGCCAGCCGAGCCCGCCGCCGCGGATCGCGACGAGAGTGGTCCCCGCGCCCCGCTCGACGCCCGCCGCTCCGGCCGGCCGGCAGCGGCCCGCCTGGTCGCCCGACCGCCCGCAAACGATCCTGCGATAACACCAGCACGTCACGAAAAGGGATTACACCACGGAGACACGGAGGTCATAGGTCATCCCGAGCGCAGCGAAGGATCTCCTCACTGCTGGCTTGTCCAGCAGTGCAAGGCCCACCCTGCCAGGAACGCTGGGCGCCATGTCCACGCTTGCGTGGCCATGCGGCGAGATTCCCGCAAGAACATGCCCACGACAAGCGTGGGCATGGCACCCAAGACTGCTACACCTGAGTGCATTCTGCAACGCGATCTAACGGCGCCGGCGCACCGCGCGGATGAGGCTCGCCGCGGCGAGGGCCGCGAGGGCCAGCACCCATCCGCCCGGCTCGGGCACGGCCACGAGAAACGCGTGTCCGCCGCCGCCGAACCGCGCGAAGATCGCCGCGTCCGGCGCGTCGCCGTTGCCCCAACTCGTGAACCCCACGCTGCCGTGCAGGATCGGGTTGGTTTCGTCCACGATCGGGTCGTACTGGATCACGCGGGCTTCGCCGTCGGGATCGTCGATGACGGTCACCTGGATCGTGTCGCCCACGACGCGCACCGTCACGTCGAACGGCGCAATCCAACTCGGCAGGTAGCTCTTCGTGTACGTATACAACGGTCGAGACTGATTGTCGCGTAACAGCTCAGACCAGACGCCATCGACGCACTTCTGGATTGACAGACCCTGGGGGGCTCGTTCGTGCTCGCGGCCCGCGGAGGACGCCATCGACTGGCGGGAGAAGTTCAGGCGGTAAAACGTGTCGTCGTCCGCGACGCGCACGAGCAGGCCGATGCCGTCGTCGTCGCCGTTGGCCAGGCGGACCTTCATTTCGTAGTCGGTCCAGGCCGCGCTCTCCGGCGCGTCCACCACGACGGCCGGCCCGAGGAAATCGACGTTGGGCGCCCGCGTCGTGGCCCATTCGTAGCCGTTGCTGTCCTCGCGGATGGTGCCGTCGCGGAAGTCGAGCCGGAAGTTGCCCAGGTCCTCGCCGTCCACGCCGCAGCCGCCGTAACTGTTGCGCAGCGTGACGGGTCGCCACGCCACGGGCGAAGCGCCGGCGAAGTCGTGCGTCCGGCTCCCGCCCGGCCACGAGATGGTCATGCCGTCCAGTTGCGTGCCCCATTGGATGCCCTTGTCGACGACGTGCTTCTGTCCCCAGGAATGCACGCCGTAATGGCCCGGCGCCAACTCGGGATCGTTGCCGGAGATCATCTCGCTGCCGTCGACGAACACGGTCCATTGCGTTCCATCGACGACCACGTCCACGTCGACCGGGAGATTGGCCGTCGAGGGAGTGAAGTCGTTGGTTCCGAGTTGGGTGATGACGCCGTCGACGATCTTCTGCACGGACACGCCGGCCGGGAAGCCGTACTGCTTGGCGCCGGATTCGTTGCGCAGGCCGACGCGGAAGTAGTAGTCGGTGTCCTGATAGCCGAACACGACGCCGAAGCCGTCATCGTCCGACGAGCGGAGCGTCGCCGAAAGCGTGTACGACGCCGGCGGCGACTCGAGCGACGTGTTGACCATGACGAAGGGCGCGTACTTGCCGTCCCAATTCACGCCGTCGCCAGGCCGGCCGTTGGAGGATTCCGAGAGCCGGTTGTTCTGAAGCAGGATGCCCCAGTTTGGGCCCGGTGGGTAATACAGGGCGCCGTTCCACACGTCGGTCCAGCCGTCGTAGCCGTCGAGGAACGGGTCGGCCACCAGAACGGGCCCGCCCGAGGGAGACGCGGCCGCCACCGCGGAGAACGCGACAAGAGCACTAGCGGCAAGAAACGCGGTGATGCCAGCGCGGGGCGCGAGCGAGCCAGACGTGGCGAACATGGCGGATCTCCACAGGGGTTAGAGGGTCATCGAGGCGCGAGCCACCGAGCTTAACGTCCGACGCACACCACCCCCTGCGGAAACATACCCGACCGCCATTATGATGCCGCACCATGCAATGTCAATACCCCCCCGAAGAATCTGCGCGACACTCGGGGTGCCACTGCTGGCTTGCCCAGCAGTGCGTCGTTGTCGTCGATGCAGCGCGACTTGCACTGCTGGGCAAGCCAGCAGTGGCACCCAGGTCAAGTTGCACCACACGCGGGCCGTCACAGCACGGCCGCCAACTCCGCCAGCAGGCGGTCGATCATTTCGCGGGTGTGCGTGGCGAAGACGGCCAGACGCAACGCGCCCGCCTCGCCCAGCCCGGCGTAGCCGCTGCGATAGGGCAGATAGATTTCCCGGGCACGAAGGGCCTCGTGGATCCGCCGCATGTGGTCCGCGTCGCCGAGCACCAAGCCCACGATCGGCACGGGCGAATCGTCCACCGCGAGCCCCAACGCCCGAAGACCCGACTTCACCGCCGCCACGTTCTCCCAAAGCCGCGCGCGGAGCTCGGGCTGCTTCAGAATCAGCTCGAGGGCCCTCGTGGTGGCCGCCGCGATGGGCACCGGCACGGCGCTTGCGCCATTGAAGTACGTGGACGTGGCCTTCAGGCGGTGGACAAACTCTCGCCCCCCGGCGATGATGCCGCCGTAGCCGCCCACCGCCTTGCTGAGCGTGCCGCAGGCCAGGAGCCGCGGGGGGACTGTCCCCATTTTGGCGCCGGGGACTGTCCCGATTTTCGTCTCGGCGAAAATGGGACTGTCCCCTTTGACGTCATCTTCTTTGACGTCACGGACCCCGTCGACGTTCACCCCGCGATCGTACAACCCCACGTGCTCGAACGTTCCTCGCCCGTTGGCCCCCAACACGGCCACGGCGTGCGCGTCATCGAGCGCCAGGATCGAGCCGACGTACTCGGACAGAACTTCCGCGTACTGGGCCGCCGGGGCAATCTCGCCGTGCGACGGGAACACACCGTCGCTGAGCACCAGCGGCCTGGCGCCGGCAGGGAGTTGCTCCCTGAGCACGCGGGCGAGGTCGTCCGGATCGCAGTGGCGGAACGTCGCGATGGGTCGCCCAGCCAGCCGCGCGGCCTCGCCCACGCAGTAGTGCGCCCGGTCGTCGACGAACACCGCGTCGAACTCCTCCCGCAGGGCCAGCACGAGGATGCTGTTTCCGGCGTAGCCCGACATGAAGTAGAAGGAGTCGGCGGCGGCGAAGAACTCGGCGGCCCGGCGTTCGGCGTCCAATAGCGGCGGCGTCTCGCCGCAGCCTGCCCGGGACGTGGCGCTTCCGATGCCGTACTGCCCGGCCGCCTCGCACGCCGCGCGGATCACTTCCGGATGGCCCTGCAAGCCCAGGTAGCCCGTCCCGCCGAAGTAAAGATACCGCCGCCCGTCAATCACCGTGAACGGGCCGGGAGGGCTGTGCATGGTGGGCATGGCGGTGAACCCATGGCGAACGGTGTCAAGGGTGGTGGCACGCATTCAACTCGCGTCACCACAATGAATAGGAACAGGAGCAACGGTGGGTGTCGAGATTGTAGAGGACCCAAAGGCCACAATCCGGGTCGCTCTTCTCGCTTGTATCAATGGTGTAGCCGCAGACGATGGGACGGCCATCTTCGTCTAATCCAAAAGGACCCGTGGCCCGTGAAGAAGGCGTGCTATCACGGCTGTCAGCCCGTGAGTCGAATTTGGTTGGCACCCACCCGTTTTCCGAAGCCCAATTGAGGAAACCTACTTCGTCGATCGTGAACTCGGCGCTATCGACAGTGGGGGCAAAACGGTCATGCACGCAACTCACATTCGTTGCCGTCTGTGGGATCTTGAAAAGAACGAGTAGTCGATTTGCCTTATCTGGAGAAATGTCGGTTGCCTCCCAACGCGTTGCCTGATGCACGCCGGTGAAGATGCCCGAGCACAAAAGGGGGAAAAAGGGAAGACATCCAAGAAGAACCACGATAGGAATCGCTCGATGCCACCTTGATCGACGCGTGACCAGACGAATCGCCATCCAGACAACAAGGTAAACGATCACGGTTAGCGCGGGAGCAATGACGAGAAGCAAACTCATGGCAAGTGGGACCATGATGCCATCTCCTGGAGAGACGGAGGTTGTCTCGGACGTTCACGCTTTGCCGGGCGCCGTTAACCTTGTCTTGTGGCACCCGGCGCCGGAACGGGCGGTCGGGCAAACCGCTTCGCGATGCGCCTATCCATATCGCATGCGAGATCGTTTGAACGGTTGCACGTCCGTCATAAAACCGGTCCCGAGAATCCGAGTGCCATCGGTGAGGATTCCAACGCCGTGCTCGATCTCGAACCGCGCCCCGAAACAAAGCACCGCGCAGGGCTTGTCGTATTCGCGGCAGGCCGATTCGTGAATCCACACCGCTGGCTCGCCCAGCACATTGTCCAGATCGGCGGGGGACTCGAGCGATTGCGCCTTCTTGCCGTCGCGCTCGTCCTCCAAGCACTCGCGAACGAGTTGGATGTTTCCGTGCCACCCCATTCCCGAATCCGGTCCCCGCCCGTTCAAGTCGTCATAGAAAGACTTCTTCAATCTGCGCGCGAGGACCTCTTGGTTTTCGATCACCTTCTTGGCAACCGCGGCTGCACGTTCCGTGGGTAGCTCTCCGTCCTCATCAACCCAGAAACGAATCTCGACTTTTGAACTCCCCGCGTTGCGTCCGCCAGAACGGTATTTGAACACGCTGAATGCTGGCAGACGCACTTCTCTGATCCAGCTATCACCATCATTGGTGAATGCTCCGAGGTCGGGGTGCTTCCACGTCTTCATGAGTCGTTCCTCCTGCTACCGAGGATTCACGATGGATCTCTTCCCGCCGGGCGCCCTTTCTACAGCGCCCCCACGACCAAATCCCCCACTTCGCTGGTGGTGTAGCCCATCTTGCCGGCGGCTTGGCTTTTCATTTTCGTGCCGGTGACGGTCTCGATGGCTCGGGCGATCCGCGCGGCGGCGCGCTCGTGACCGGCGTGCTCCAGGAGCATGGCGGCGGCCGAGATGGTGGCGATGGGG
Source organism: Pirellulales bacterium (assembly GCA_016931995.1). Lineage (GTDB taxonomy): Bacteria > Planctomycetota > Planctomycetia > Pirellulales > Thermoguttaceae > JAFGDS01. Next base: position 36,032 of record JAFGDS010000142.1, on the reverse strand, counting down.
TTGATCTTGCCCGTGCCGGTGTACTTGGGCGCGCTTCCGCCCATGGGCTCGAACATGCTGGTTCCGCCGGGCTCGGGGTTGATGTTGCCGCCGGCCGCGACGCCCATCCCGCCCTGCAGAATGCCCGCCAGGTCGGTGATGATGTCGCCGAACATGTTCGTCGTGACGATCACGTCGTAGAACTCGGGGTTTTTGACCATCCACATGCAGCAGGCGTCCACGTGGTTGTAGTCGGTCGCGACGTCCGGGTACTCCTTGGCCACGTCCTGGAACGCGCGCCACCACAGGTCGTGGCCGTAGGTGAGCACGTTTGTCTTGGCCACCAGGGTGAGGTGTTTCTTCTTGTTTCTCTTGCGGGTGTAGTCGAAGGCCCAGCGGATGCAGCGTTCGCAGCCCTTGCGGGTGTAGACGGCCGTTTGCATGGCCACTTCGTCGGGCGTGCCTTTTTTGAGGAATCCGCCCGCCCCGGCGTACATGTCCTCGGTGTTTTCGCGGACGACGACGAAGTCGATGTCGTCGGGTCCCTTGCCGGCCAGCGGGGTCTCGACGCCGGGAAAGAGCTTCACCGGGCGGAGATTGATGTACTGGTCGAACTTGAAGCGGAGTTCGAGCAGCAGCCCTTTTTCGAGCACGCCCGGCGGCACGTCCGGATGGCCCACCGCGCCCAGGAGGATCGCGTTAAACGTGGCCAGCTCCTCGAGGGCGCCTTTGGGCAGGATTTCGCCGGTGGCCAGGTAGCGGTCGCCGCCGAAGTCGAAGTCCTTGGATTCATACCGGATGCCTTCCAGCCTGGCGACCGCGTCGAGCACTTTCATGCCTTCGGCGGCCACTTCCGGTCCGGTGCCGTCGCCGCCGATGACGGCGATCCGCAAGATGTCGTTGGGGCTCACGAGAGGGTTTTCCGTTCAGATGGATACAAGAAAGGCGGACTCGATCAACCGCCTGCAAATCACCTATTCTACCGGCCGGCGCCAGCGGGAGCAACCGTGCGGTCTGCCCCGGACCAGATGCCCCGGCCTTCAGAGCGGGCTTCGGCCTCGGCGCGGCGGAAGAGGGTTTTCCTCGCCGCGGCGTAGCGGAATTCGGTCCTCGCCCGGGCTAGTCCGGCGCGAATGAGCGATTCGTTGAGCATCTCGTCGTCCACCCAGACATAGGCGAGGAACCGGCCGTAACGGTCCTTCCGCTCGCGGTCGAACACGAGATGAACCTCGCCGCCGGCGAGGAACCGGCGCGTGAACTCGGTGGCCTCGGGTCCCCAGGGTTCGACGGGACGGTCGGGGTGCACCGTCTCGGGCGTGTCCGCGCCGATCAGGCGGATCTTGGCCCCGTTGGTCAAGACGAACGTATCGCCGTCCACGACCTTCTCGACCTGGTACGCGCCCTCCGCGAGCGCCTCGGGAGCCGCCGGTTGCTCGAACGGGCCGAACCACCACCGCAGAAGCGCGAGGATAGCCAGGGCGAGAGCCAGCGCCGCGACCCTTTGCCAACCGCGAAGGGTGGGTCGCCGATACGTCGGGCGACGTCGAACCATGAGACCGGGCCACTTCGCCGCGGGTCAGTTCTTGCTGAAGTTGAACAACTTGGCCGTCTCGCGGCCCAGCGGGTTGCTGACGAACTTGCGATGGCACTCCGGACACAAGTCGTAGCGCAACTGCCGGTAGACGTCCGCGCCGATCTGGTCGCTGTCGGCGTCCTCGAGTTGCTCGAGGATGTCCTGGATTTCTTGCAGATGATTCCGTTCGTCGCTGGCCTCGTCGACCGCCATGGGGTCGAATGCCGCATACACCTCCATCTTGACGACGTAACGCAGGTCTTCTTCCGGATCGAGCTCGCGATGGCACAGGTCGCAAATGTAACGAATCATTAACTCACTCCCCTTCGAGAAGACGGCGAGCACCCGTCGCCACGGGCAAAAGGCACTCCAGACAAATTCATACTACCGGTATTCGTCCGACCGTGGCAAGGCGTCCTTGGCGATTTTGCGGCGACCAGCAAAAAATCGACAGCCTTTGTGAACCGGCGGGCGAGATCGGGGGGGATAACCGCGGCGCGGTCCTTTTGGCAGCCTGGGAGACCCTCTGGCACCGGGTAGCTCCTTGGGGTATAATGACGGTCTATTGGGTGTCGTTTGCGGACACCCGATTCCCGGGTCGCCGCGGCGCCGGCGGCCGTCTCCCTGAGGAGCCTCCTGGCATGGCGACAGCGGGGACATCCGAGGCATTGCGCGCCAGCGTGCTGGTGCTCAACCGGCTCTACGTGGCCGTGCACGTCGTCGGCGTTCGCCGGGCGTTCGGCCTGCTTCTTGGCGAGCTAGCCGAAGTGATCCACGACGAAGAGGGCGCGTTCGCCAACTACACCTTCGACGCCTGGCGCGAGTGGAGCGAAATCCGCGCCGACGCGAAATCGCCCCACGACGACTGGATCAGGGCGGTCAACTTCGAGATCCAGGTGCCCCGCGTGCTGCGGCTGTTGCGCTACGACCGCATGCCGCGCCGCGCGGTGCGTCTGAGCCGGCACGCGATTCTCGCCCGCGACGGAAACCGCTGCCAGTATTGCGGCCGGCGCTTTCCGGACGCGCAATTGAGCCTGGATCACGTGATTCCTCGCAGTTTGGGCGGCATGAGCACGTGGGAAAACATGGTGTGCGCGTGCTTGAAATGCAACGTCCGCAAGGGCGGCCGCACGCCGCGCGAAGCCCGCATGAAGCTCATCGGAAAGCCCTTTCGCCCAAAGCGCAGCCCCTTGATGCTGATGAAGCTCCACAATCCGAAGTACCAGAGTTGGCGGATCTGGATCGAGGGCCCGCACCGGATGGACGCCCAAGACGACGCCAACGTCTCGCTGGCCTCCTCGGCGCTGGACGACGAATCGCTGCGTTCCGCGTAGGGCTTTCGATATTGGCGTCCCACCCTACGGTTGACGCGTTAGCCCGCGCCCAACGGCGGCTTCCTCTCCGTGATGACGGGACATTGCGGAGCCATCTCGGCGTTCAGGGCGATGTACGATCTCCACTTCTCGGGCACGGCGTCGTCCGGATAGATCGCCTCGACCGGGCATTCCGACACGCACGCCCCGCAGTCGATGCAGACGTCCGGGTGAATGTAGAGCATCCGCTCGCCCTCGCGAAACGACTCCACGGGACACACCAGCACGCAGTTCGTGTACCGGCAGTCCCGGCACGGCTCGCACACAACGTGGGGCATAATCCTTCCTCCCGAGGGAAACGCGCCGGCGCAATGGACGTAAAGCACGAAGTAATAACCACTTGGACTCATCGGGGTAGCCCACCCCCCGACTCTGGAATGTTAGCGCCGCGAGGGCAGGGCGTCAACCCTCCCCAGGACCGGTCGCGGCCACCTTCGGCTTGCCCTTTGGGGCATTCCTATTTACAATCAGGGGGATGATGGGTCCCGGCGCCTTCCCTGCTCCGTGGGGCGCCGCCCAAAAGGCTTTTCGCGGTAGGGAGCCGGCGGAAGGCGACCCGTTGGGCTCGGCGAGGACAACATAGCGTGGCGCTCTCCGAAATCGACCGCAGTCTCTTGCAGCGCTGTCTGCAGCGGAAACCGCGGGCGTGGGAAGACTTCGTCGACCGATTCATGGGATTGGTCGTGCACGTGGTCAACCACACGGCCCAGGCGAAGAGCGTGCGCCTCACGCCCGAGGACCGCGACGACCTCTGCGCCGAGGTCTTCCTTCAACTGATCAAGGACGACCACGCCATCTTGTGCCGCTTCCGGGGACAATGCTCGCTGGCAACCTATCTGACGGTGGTCGCCCGGCGGATCGTCGTCAAAAAGATCCTCCAAAGGAAGTCGATGGCTCGCCTGGGCGAGGGCACGGCCGCGACAACTCCAGATCCCGGTCCGGCCCGGCACGTCGAGGATCGGCTAGCCGCCGAGGAGGAGGTGCAGCGGTTGCTGGACGGGCTCGAGGGGACGGAAGCCCAAGTGGTCCGCATGTACCACCTGGAAGGCAAGAGCTATTACGAAATCAGCGTCGCCGTGGGGTTGGCCGAAAACAGCATCGGACCGGTCCTGAGCCGCGCCCGCAACAAAATGCGCCGCGCCGGCGTCAATCCCGCCTCGCCCTGAGCCCGGCCCGGCTTTTGTCCCCCTCCGCGAACCTCTCCTGGCCGGCGACAGTCTTCGTTATGATGAACCCCTTGAGTGGCGGCGCAACGTCGACCGGAACCACGCAAACGCGGATCGTCGCGGCTTCGGCCGCCGACGCCGAGGAGATTCTCGCCCTGCAGCGGATCGCCTACCAATCCGAGGCGGCCATCTATCCGGGCTGCTACCTGCCGCCGCTGGTCGAATCGCTCGACGACGTGCGGACGCAGTGCGCCTCGATGACGGTGCTGAAGGCGCTGGCCGGCGGTCGGATCGTCGGGTCGGTCCGCGCCGCGGCCCAAAACGGCACGTGCCACATCTGCCGGCTCATCGTCCATCCCGACCATCAGAACCGCGGCCTGGGCGCCCGGCTGATGCGGACCGTGGAAGCGAGTTTCCCCGAGGTCAAACGGTTCGAGCTCTTCACCGGCCACAAGAGCCAGCGGAATCTGCGCCTCTACGCCAAGCTCGGCTACCAGATCTTCAAGACCACCCCCCGCTGCCCCGAGTTGCTCCTGGTCTACCTCGAGAAGCCGGCCGCGGCGAGGCAGTAGCCCCATTGGTGGGTTCGGCCCACCGAAGATCACGCAAGATACGGCCGGGATGCTTGCCGGCCGATGCGGGCTCACTACAATCGGGGCTGGGCCGTTTTCTTGGGAGACGAACCATGAGCGGGGACGCCGCGCCCGACATCTTTGACAAGGTTCGGATTCCCCCGGATCTCGATGAACACCTTCGCGACACCAACCCGTGGTGGGTTGGCAAGCCCGGCCGGGTGCTGCCCTCGTTTCGCCGTTGGGCATTCGGGTCGCTCCTGCGCAAGCTGGACACCGGGGTTGCCCCGGCCGTCGTCCTTCGCGGGGCGCGTCAGGTGGGAAAGACGACCATTCAGGAGCAGGCCATCCGGCATCTCTTGGATGAGCGGGGCGTCGACCCGCGGCAAATCCTCCGCGTGCAATTCGACGAGATCCCCAGTCTGCGCGGACTGCGCGAGCCAATCCTCACTATCGTTCGATGGTTTGAAAACCGCATCCTCGGTTGTTCCCTCAACGAGTCGGCGCACGCGAAGAAGCCGGCCTTCGTGTTCCTGGACGAGGTGCAGAACCTCGCCGATTGGGCGCCGCAGATCAAGACGCTCGTGGATAACCATACGCTCCACATGGTCGTCACCGGGAGCTCCGCGCTTCGCATCGAGGCGGGCCGAGACAGCCTGGCGGGACGCGTGACCACGATCGAGTTGGGAACGCTCTTGTTGCGAGAAATCGCGGGCTTGCGGTTCGACGCCCGGCTCGAACCGCTTGTCGCCGACAATGGCCTTCGCGAACTGATCGAACCGGATTTCTGGCGCGAAGTCAGCGAACATGGAACGCGGCAGCGGGATACGCGAGACCGATCCTTCGCCGAGTTCTCGGCGCGCGGCGGCTATCCTCTGACGCACGCCAAACCCGACGTCCCCTGGCCAGAGGTCGCCGACCAGATCAACGAAACGGTCATTCGCCGGGTCATCCAACACGATCTGCGCATGGGCGAACGCGGACGCAAAAGGGATCCGGAACTCCTGGAGGAGGTTTTTCGCCTGGCATGCCGCTACGCGGGCCAGGCGCCGGGCCAAGCGGTCTTCGTCAGTGAGGTCAAACAGGTGCTCCGCGCCAACGTTGGCTGGAACCGCATCCGCAACTACCTGCGGTTCCTCGACGGCGCCTTGTTGTTACACCTGATCCGGCCGCTCGAGCTCCGTCTGAAGCGATCCAAGGGCAACTTCAAATTGTGCCTGATCGATCCAGGACTCCGCGCAAGTTGGTTGGAGGAGATCGTTCCCCTGGATCCCGCGGCGCTGGATCAAGCCGCCCATCTGGCCGATCTGGCGGGACACCTGGCGGAAAGCGTCGTCGGGGCATTTCTCGCCGATATCCCTCATCTCGACCTCGCGCACTTCCCCGAGCGCGCGGCGGAGCCGGAGGTGGATTTCGTCCTGACCGTGGGCGAGAAGAGGATTCCGCTCGAGGTCAAGTATCGGAAACACATCGATCCACATCGTCACACGCTGGGGATCCGCTCCTTCCTCGACAAGGCGCATTACAACGCGCCCTTCGGCGTCCTGGTCACGATGGACGACGATGTCCGCGTGGACGACCCGCGGATCATCCCGGTCTCGCTGCGGTCGCTGCTCCTGCTACGATGACCTTGCCGGTGGGAGGCTCGGGTCGCACCGCTGGGCCAGCGGTAGCCCCATTGCCCAGATCCTACGACGGCCCCAGCGACCCGCGGAGCTTCTCGTTCTTCGCGGCCACCTTCTCGGCGAGTTGCTGCTTGAATCGCACGAGCGCCGTCTGTAGTCGCTCGTCGCCCAAGGCCAGGATCTGGACGGCCAAGAGGCCGGCGTTGCGGGCGCCGCCGGCGCCGACGCCGACCGTGGCCACCGGCACGTCGCCCGGCATCTGCACGGTGGACAAGAGCGAGTCTAACCCGCCTTGAAAATCGGTGGGGACCGGCAGCCCGATCACCGGAAGCGTCGTGTGCGAGGCCACCACGCCGGCCAGGTGGGCCGCGCCACCGGCCGCCGCGATGATTACCTTCAGCCCGCGGGAGACGGCCGTCGTCGCGTACCGAGCCACGACCTCCGGCGTCCGATGGGCGCTCATGACGTTCACCTCGAACGACACGCCGAATTCCTCCAGTGCGGCCGCCGCGGCCTGGATCTTCGGCCAGTCGCTGTCGCTGCCCATCAAAATGCCCACCACGGGCGGGTTGGATTCAGACATCGGCTTCTCGCGAGGGCTTAGGAGAACAAGGAAAGCCTACCCCAAAATCGTCATCTGGGCAGGTAATTCTACCTTGCCGGAACCGGACATTCTATCCCGGTCGCAGTCGGCGCAAAAGCGGCGACAAGTCGCCGCACTCCAAGACTTGCGTGCCACCGACTTGTTTCGGCGACTGCCCTCACCCTGCCCTCTCCCGGTGGGAGAGAGGGCGTGGATTAACCTTCTTCCGTAGGCGCAGCCGCCGTCGGCGCCTTGTCCTCCACGTGGAGCTTGATCTCGTCCGAGTTGGCCTTCAGCTCGGGGGCGTACATGGCCGACGCCCGGGTCGGCAGCGCGCTAAAGCGGCCGGGAATCTCCGCCCTCATGCGGTAGGCCACGCCGTGTCGTCCCCGAGCCAGAGCGCGGACGAAGAACACCACGCGGTTGTCGCGGAACTCCATGTACGCGCCCAGCGCGTTGCCGTTGTAGCCGCTGCGGACGTCCACCGGCTCGAACCCCGCCGGCTTCATGTCCTCGAACACCAGGTACTCGTAGTCGTTCTTGCTTTCCAGGACGAGTTCGATCTCGACGAGGTCACCGCTGGTGACGGCGGCCAGGTTGGGCAGCTCCTCGCGCTCGTACTTCTCGATCTTCTGATCCACGGCCTGCCCGCGCGAGCCGGAAGCCTTCACCGTGGCCTCGACCGGGCGGAGGCGGTAGTATTTCCGATCGACCTTGATCTCCAGGCCCGCCCGGGCGATGAAGTCCTCGAGCGTGAAGTTGGTCATGTACGCGTTGTAGTACACCGGTCCGCGGCCCGCGCGCTTGATCTCGATCGCGTGCGGTCCGTCGGCGAGCTTGGCCCCTTCGACCACCACGGCGTTGTCGAAGCTGAAGAGGTTCGCCGGGGTGATCTCGACCGCCTTTTCGAGCTGGCCGTCGATCCACACCTGGATGGTCATTTCCGGCTTGTCCTCGCCGCTGGCGCGGAGGAAATCGGCCATCGCCTCGACGCACAAGGCCGTGTCCCGCGTCGAGTCCCAGTACGTCGCGTGCTTGCGGTTGTTCAAGAGGTACTTCACCAGCTGCGGCGCGAGCGGACCTTTTGGATCCGTCCGAGCCAGGAGCTTCAAGTAGTACGCCTGGGCTTCGAATTCGTTCTCGTGCCAGCACCACCACCAACGGTCGGCGGGCAGATTGAGCCAAGCCGTCTGGTTCTCGTCGTCCTCGACCACGTACTGGCCGATGTTCCGTAGCACCATGGCCAGCTTGTCTCGCTCGCCCTGCTTCTCCAACGCCATGCCGTACATCGCCAGGCCGTAGACGGAAAGATGCGTGCGGTCGCGGTAGAGAAATTCGAGCATCTCGGCGTTCTCAACGCCCGCGTCGACCAACACCATGTGGACGAACGCGTCCAGATTGTCCGCGTGGTCCTTCCACGGCTTCTTCTTCGGATCGAACTTGGCGTTTTCGAGCCTCTGGACCTGCTCGTCCTGATAGTGGGTGAGCCAGGCGACGCCGCGTTCGAGCACGCCGGGCACCAGCGCCACGTCGTTCCGCTGGGCAATCTGCAGGCCGTGCACCACGTAGGCCGTCGTGTGCGGGTACGAACGCTCGCCCCAGCCGGAGAACCACCCCCAGCCGCCGTCGGAGACCTGCATCTCGGTCAATCGCTTCACGCCGTCCTTGACCATGCGGTCCACCTCGGCGCGATCGAAGATGGGATTGCGATCATACCGCTTCCAGCCTTCCGCCCGCTGGCTATCGTCGCCGATCTCTTGGGCGTTCAGGTTCGTCCGCTTCGTGCGGACGTCCTCCAGGTCGATCCCCTTCTCGATCAGGATCCGCTGCGTGATGACGGTGGGCAGGAACCGGTTGAGCGTCTGCTCCGTGCAGCCGTAGGGATACTCGACCAGATAGGGCAGGGCGTCGACCATTGCCCCGGCCAGCGTGGGCGAGTAGCGGATCTCCAGCCGCGTCTCATCCGGCCGGCGGTCCTTGGGCACGTTGACGGTGAACTTGCCGCTCGCGTCGTCCGGGCGGATCGCGCCAGAGTAGGACTCGGTCTTGAGCATCCCGTGGACGTGGCACGGGAAGCGCATTTCCATCGCGTCCGACTCCTCGTCCGTGAGGGCCTTCATGCGGACGACCGCCTCGCCCTCGTCGTTGACGTTCACCCGCCAGTCGATCCGGGCCTCGCCGTTGGGCTCGATCGCGACCGTGCGCTCCCTCGGGCCAAGGGAATCGTCAACCACCAGACACTTGCCGTCGAGTTCCAACGCCACGCGGACGTCCTTCTTCGTCTTCAGATAGTTATGGACGTTGGCCGAGAGCACCACCTCGTCGGTCTGGACGAAGAATCGCGGGGCCTGCATCCGGAGGATGAGATCCTTGCGGGTGATGACGTCCGCCTGGCCTTCGCCCACCCGGGTACCCGCCCCCATACCCCAGACCTTGATCCGCCACGTGGTCAAATTCTCGGGCATGTCGAGTTCGACCTCGGCAGTGCCGTCGGACTGGGTTGTCAATTGGGCAACCCACAGGGCCGTGTCGGCGAACTGCGTCCGCAACGTTGGCTCGACCATCTCGCCGCCGGGCTCGCCGGGCGGCGGGGCGGCCGAGTCCGTCGCTCCGGGCATCGCGGCAGCGGTTTCGGCCGGCGCGCCCGCGGCCAGCGCCATGGCTGGCATTGGAGCGGCCTTGGCCACCCTGCCCCGGGCCATGCCTTCGCCGTACGCGCCGGCCATGCCCATGCCGCCGCCGGGGCCGTCGAGTGTTTGACGCATGCCGAATCGATTCCGCGCGCTTTGGACCATGTGTCCGCCGGCGGCGTCGCTCAGCTCGTCGGCCACCGTGCCCCCGAACATCCCCAAGGCGGTCATCGTCGCGGTGTTCGGCGCAACGACGATGAAAAATTGTCTGGTCAGATTGGTTTCGGTCCGCTCGTGGTGCTGCCGGCGCCACTTCCAGAAGAACGCCTTGATTTCCGGCACGTTCGACCCGCCGGAAATGTACTCGACCGATTTGTCGTAGATGGCGATCACCGTCGAACCGACGAACGGCTGGCCGGAGAAATCGGTCAGGCGGACGTTCACCTTGGCCTTCGCGCCCGGCTTGTAGGTCTCGCTCGACGGGGTGACCTCGACGTTGAGCACGCGCTTCTCGGGCGGAACGACAATCTCGCGGACGTCGGTGTGCACCCGGCCGTCGGCCACCGTGAGGGCCTCGACGAAGAAGTTGGGCATATCCTTTTGCGCCACGGCCACGTCCACCACGGTGCTCTTGCCGTCCAGATGGACCACTTTCGGCGGCAGGTAGACGCCGTTGGTCGGCCGCAGGAACAGAAGCACCGTCGAGCCCGCCCGATCGGTATTCACCTGAAGCTGGACCGACTCGCCGGGTTTGTACTCGGGCCGGTCGGGCACCAGCTCGACGTGGTTGAACCGGAAGTCCGACCCGTCGAACCCCTCGCCGCGGATCGTGAACAGGTATCCGCCCTCGATCTCGTGCTCCTTCGCGTCGACCACCTTGTACGCCAAGCGGTACTGGCCGGCCTGCGAGGCCTTGATCCGGAGTTCGGCGCGGCCTTGGTCGTTCGTGGGCAGATCCCACGTTTGGACGGGCGTTTCGACCGGCTTGCCGTCGGCGTAGGTGATTTTCAACAGCGTGAGCCCGCCCTGGCCGGCAACCGGCTTGTGGTCGAGCGTTTGGGCCAGGAAGCTCGCGCGGATCGTCTCGCCGACGCGATAGTAGCCGCGATCGACCCAGGCATGGACCTTGAACGGCGCGCGGGCCACCAGCACGCTGCCCGTGCCGACGATCGTGCGGCGCGATTGGTCCACCACCTCGGCGGTGATCGTGTAGCCGTGGTCCTGGTCCGGATGGATCTCCTTGGCCAGGGTTGTGTCGATGTCGATCTTGACGGTACCGTCCTCGCCGAGGGGCACTTCGCGCTGGGCCACCACCTCGGGCGGCATGGAGGGCCCGTGCCACCACATGGGCATGGGCCGAGGGCAACCCCACTTCCACCAGCCCGGATACCACGCGTAGTCCGGCGCGAACCACCAGTAGCCCGGCCCGTAGAGCCAGTCCCACGGCCGGATCGGATACCACCGCTCGACGTGGCTGGCGCGCGTGACCTTGTACTTCACCGTGCCTTGGGTGACCGGCGAACCGAAGTAGTACTTGGCCCTGACCGTGGCCGCGATCTTCTCGCCAAGCATCACCGGCTCGCTCGGGGCATCGACCGAGACCTCGAACTCGGGCTTCTTGTACTCCTCGACGCGGAACGTCCCGCCGCCCAACGGCCGCGAACCGGTCTTGACCGCGAAGCGGTAGACGCCCAGCGCGGCGTCCTCGGGCAGCTCCAGTTCGTCGGCCATGCCGCCGTACTGGTCGGCCGTGTACGTCTTCTCGACGATCTTCTCGCCCTTGGGATTGAAGATGTCGAGGTTGAACTCCTGGCCGGCAAAGGCGGATTTGTCCGGCATGTCGTATTGCGCCTGGCCCACCCAGAACTTGTATTGGACCTTCTGCTTGGGCCGATAGACGGGCCGGTCCGTGATCGTGAAGACCTTCACCGCGCGGTAATCGAGTTCGCGCAGGCGGTTGTGCCAGACGTGGTCGAAGCCGAGGAATCCGAAACGGCCCTCGCCGGTCCGCGCGGTCGCGAGCCAGAAGAAGCCGTTGGGCTGGTCCCTCTCCTCCGGCATGACCTGGCCCTGGGCGTCGGCGTGCACGGCGAACTGCAGGACGTCGATTTCCCAGCGCGGCTGGCCGGCGACGTTCCGCTGGCGATAGCCGAGGAACTCGACGTTCGCCCGGGCCAGCGGCTTGCCCGTCGTGGCGTCGGCCACGAAGTAGAGCGTCCGCTGGCTAAGCTGCTTCTTCACGATCGCCGTGTCGTCGAGCCAGACGACGATGCTGCTCGTGTTGCCGTCGGCCATCTTGGCCGTGAGCAAGTACGCGCCGGCCTTCGACAAGGGCGTGGTCACCGTGACGCGCTTGTCGAAGTGCTTCTCGCGCGGCTCGAGATCCATCTCCCACGCGGCCACCTGCCGGCCGACGTATTGGCTCTGATTCTCGCAAACCAGGCGGTAGCCGATGTTTTCGAGGTTGATCTTCGCGTGGTCGAGCTGGGCGGGCCGCGACTTGAGATACGCCTTCACGTCGTCCAGCAGCTTCTCGACGCGGATCTCGCGCGCGGTGAATGTCGCCTTGCGGCCGTTGCGGAAGACAAAATCGACCGCCGCGCCCCGGCCGCCGGCGGGCTGGGTCAACACCGTCTCGAATTGGCCCCAATTGCCCACGATCTGATCGAGCCGCGCTTGCCAACCGTTCGCCGCGTCGTCGTTCACCGCCTCGCGGTAGGCCGCCACGACCTTCTGGCAATACTCGGCCGCCCGGGGGTATTGCCGGCGGTTCTCGAACAGCTCGACCAGCCGCTCCATCGCCGTCAGACCGACCCCGCCCTGGGCCTTTCGGTCCGCGGCGAGATCCTGATAGATCTTGATGAAGTTGAATTCCTCGGGCAGCTTGAACCGTTTGAGGCCAATGGCCAGCCGGGCGATCGTCTCGTCCTCGCCCAACGTGTGCAGGGCATACGTGCCGGTATCCGCAGCGTCGTCGCCCGCCCGGCCGAAGAACCCGCCGTATTGGGCAATCGTCTGCACGTCGAACTGACCGCGGAGGAAGTCGGCGAATTGGAGCCGCACCACGTCGCGCCGCTTGGCGTCCACTTCCATCGCCTGCGCCAGACACCACCGCCAACGCTCGCCGTCATTGGCCGCGTCGGCGAAGCTCTTGGGAACGCCGTGGTAGATCGGTTGGTCGTCCGGGCCGACCGGCGCGCCGGCCGGCGGGTCCTGGTAGCCGCCCCAGCCCGGCTCGTGGTCGGGAAGGGTGTCGATATCGGTGAGCGTTTGAAGTTGCCAGGCCGCGTCGTAGCCGCGCCCTTCGAGGAGTATCCCGGCGAAGCTCAGAAGGAAGGAGCCCGCCGCCGTCCGGTCCGGATCCTCCAAGGCCAAGGGCATGGCCTGTCGCATGAGCTGCAATGCCCGGACGCGGTCGCGCTGCGTGGCGTTGTACACCGCGCCCCCGCCACGGTGGTCGCCCCGTTCGAACTTCCCGGCAATCATGAACCCATGGTGGGGCAACTGGACGTAGCTCCGCGCCGCCGCCCAAAGCAGCCGCCAGTTCTTCTCGTGAACCTTGACGACCGTCTCGCGCAGGGCGTCGATCTCCGGCACGCGGTTGAGCTGCATGAGGCACGCCACGGCCATGTCCAGGTCGTGTTCGACCTGGGCCGGGTCGTCCGCCGGATCGAGCGCCAGGCGGCGATAGCCCTCGAAGGCGTCCTTGTAGTTGCGATTTTCGTACGCCTTGCGGCACGTCTCGCGGCGGGCCGCGCCGGGCGAAGCCTGTTCGGTCATGCTCCTTGCTCCTCCGCCCACCATGCCCAGCGTCACGGCCGCCAAACCCAACAGGCGTGAAAGTCTCATCGCTATGGTCTCCCACGAAAAGGATTTTGTCACCTAGTTACCGAGTAGACGATCTACCCCGGCCGGAAGTTCCGCAGGAAGGGGAGGTATCTCTCGCCCCTCTCCCATGCGGCGGGAGAGGGGTCGGGGGTGAGGGGATCGCCTATGCCCCAATCCTCGCTTCGACCGCGCGTCACGGCTGAGCGAAGCCAAGGATCTCGTTGGCATCAAAGGAGTTCCGGTGTTTTACCTTTCTCTCTCCGCGTCTTGGCGTCTCCGCGCGAGGTTCGTTTAATGTTCCTCGCGCGGAGGCGCGGAGACGCAGGGAACGGTGTCTCTTCTGACCTGCCGCCCGGCGCGACCTTTTTCAGCCCCACGGCAGTGTAGCATTATAGGGGTCCTATCCCCAGTAAGCCGGCACAAGCGGACGGATCCGCACAATCGCGACGGCCTCGACCGCCCCTCCCCCCAATCCCTTGACTTCCGCCCTGTCCGGACGATGATAGAGTTGGAAACGCTTATCCGACAAGACGTTGGGCGATTGTAGTCCACCTGCCCGCGGGAGGGCGTATGTCGCGCCAAGCCATTTTCGAGGCCAGCCTGGCCTTCTTTCTCGAGCCGATCGGGCCGCTCTTGGCCGACGATTCGGTCACCGAGATCATGGTCAACGGCCACGACGACGTCTACATCGAGCGGCACGGCAAGCTCGAGCGCACCGATCGCCGTTTCGCCAGCGAGGACGCCCTACGGACCGCCGTGCACAACATCGCGCAGTGGGTGGGCCGGGAGATCCACGAGGAGAAGCCCGTGCTGGACGCCCGGCTGCCCGACGGCTCCCGCGTCCACGCCATCATCCCTCCCAGCGCCCGCGGCGGCACCTGTCTGACCATCCGCAAGTTCGCCCGGCAGACGCTCACTCTGGAGGACATGGTCGGCTTCGGCACCCTGTCGCCGGTCGCCCAGGAGTTTTTGGAGATCTGCGTCCGGCTGCACAAGAACATCCTCATTTCGGGCGGCACCGGCTCGGGCAAGACGTGCCTCTTGGGGGCAATGACCCGCGCGATCCCCGAGGTCGAGCGGATCGTCGTGATCGAGGACACCTCGGAATTGCGGCTCATCCAGGAGCATTGCCTGTATCTGGAGGCCCAGCACGGCGACGCCACGGGCCGGGGCATCCTTACCGTGCGGCAGTTGTTCGTCAACTCGCTGCGGATGCGGCCCGACCGGATCATTGTCGGCGAGGTCCGATCGGGCGAGGCCCTGGACCTGGTGCAGTCGATGATCAGCGGCCACGCGGGGAGCCTCTCGACCATCCACGCCAACACGCCCCACGACGCCCTCGTGCGGCTGGAAACCCTGTCGCTCATGTCCGACGTGGAGATCCCCATCCACGTCGCCCGGGCGCAGGTGGCCTCGGCGATCCATTTGATTGTGCAAATCGCGCGATTTAGCGAAGATGGATCGAGGAAGATCACGCGGATTACCGAAGCCTGCGGGCTGGACAGCAATGGCCATTATATAACTAAGGATTTGTTCGCCTTGCGTCTGGCGGGCAAACAGGCAGACGGGCGGTTGATTGCCGAGTTGGCCCCGACGGGCACGCTGCCCACGTTCGCCCACGAACCCTACGAACAGGCCCTGGAGGATCGGGTGCAATACTCGGGGGCCCTTTGGTCGAAGTGAGTTAGGGGAGGAGGGGACCATGGCGGCATACCGACGCGGGGGGGTGGCCACGCTCGACTACGTGCTCGTCCTGGGGGTGGTGCTGCCCATGGTCGCGTTTATTATGCATGTGGGGCCACGAATCTTGAGATTCGCCCACGAGATGATCGCCGTGATGGTCTCGTGGCCGTTTATGTGAGCCATCCGCGGGGACCGTCCCGGCCGCCGAAAGGCGATGCCGGAATGGTCCCCTTCCGGAATCTCGCGAGGAGTTTCAGTCATGAAAAAGCCGTCGCTCGTCAAGCTGCTGGGGAAGATCCACGCGGACCAGCGCGGGGCGGTCAGCCTGGAGACGGTGCTGATCATCGGCGTGATCGCCATTCCCGTCTTGATCTTCCTGGTTAAGTACGGCTGGCCCCGGGTGAAGGCCCTGTTCGATCGCGGCATGACCGACCTGGAATCGGGACAGCAGGAAATGATCCAATAGCCGTAGCCGGCGCCTCCATGGTTGCGACAATCCTGCTGCTGGCGCTGGTGGGCGTTGCCACGGTCACGGACCTCCGCAGGCACGAGATTCTCAACAAGACAACCTACCCCGGCATGGCGATCTCGCTGGGGCTCAACGCGCTCGGGTCGGCTTTGGTCCGTTGGGCGGAAGTGGACGCGGCGCGGTTGGCTTGGCTCGGGTGGATCGGGCTGGGACCCAGCCTGGCCGGCTGGGCGGTGTGTGGGTTCGTGCTCGTCGTCTGCTTCGTGCTCTTGGGCGTGGCCGGCGGCGACGTGAAGCTCATGGCGATGCTCGGGGCGTTCCTCGGGCCGGAAAAGGGGATCGAGGCCATGCTCTGGACCTTCGTCCTCGGCGCGTGCGCGGCGCTGATCGTGCTGGTCTGGCGCGTCGGACCGTGGCGGCTTTTCGTCCGGGCGATCCACCAGGTGGTCTACACCGCGAGCCTGGGCCGCTGGAGCCCCTTGACCCCGGACGAGCGAGCCCAACTCCAAACGCCTCTCTACCTTGCCCCCAGCGCGTTGGCCGCGGTGGTCATTGTCCGGTTCGGGTTGATTGGAGCGTGAGAATCGGTCGGAATGAAAGGCGATCTAACAGGACGCGTCACAAAGATGGGACATTATGGGTGCCATGCTTGCTAAGCGAGCGCAGCGAGACAGCAAGCATGTTTGTTCCCGAGACATGCCCACGACAAGCGTGGGCATGGCACCCAGCCACAAGTCGTGAGGCAAGTGCGGCTTCGCCGCAGGATTTTTTTAGGCATGGCTCCGGTGTCCAATGGGGACTGTCCCCTTGGACGCAACCATTGGACACCCGAGCCATGCCTTCCAAAATCCCGGGGGTCCGGGGGCAGAGCCCCATAGGAATCAAGTTAAGGAATTGGCGACCTGTGAGACCTTTGTAAAGACTGGCTGTCATCCGCAGATATCGCAGATTCTCGCGGACTTGGGCACGCTTTGTGTGAATCCGTGTCAATCTGCGTAATCTGCGGATGTCCCACTTCCTCCAAGTCATTTAGGAACCGCTTAACTTGATTCGTATGGGGCAGAGCCCCCGCGGATTCTCGAGTCGGATGAACCGTGTTCTTGATGAACTGCTATCCTCTTCTGCCGAGCGGGAGTGGGGAGAGGTGTTGTGAGAGGACGTTTCGATGGGTCGGGCAGTGATGACAGCCTGTTTGCCGTGGGCCGGCTTGTTGGTCGTGCTCGTGGTATGCCTGCTCGTGTTGGCCCGGCTGGTGGACCGACGGCCGCGCTGGGCCAGGCTCGCGCGGTTGCACGCCGACCAGCGGGGCGGCGCGCAGAGCCTGAGCTTCGTGCTGGTGCTGCCCTTCTTCGTGATGATTCTCCTGTTCATCGTCCAGGTCAGCCAGGTGATGATCGGGACGGTGATGGTCCACTACGCGGCGTTCGCGGCGGCGCGGACGGCGATCGTATGGATTCCCGCCCGATTGGATTGGGAGCCGGAGAACTGCATCGGCCTCGATCCCGGCGCGCACGTGCTCGATCCCGAGACCGATCCGGCCAGGCAGATCCCGCCCGACCCAAACGAGCCGACCGAGGGCGGACTCACGTTTCTCGTTTCCGGCGAGAGCCCCAAGCTGGAGAAGATCCGCGCGGCGGCCTTGATGGCGCTGGCGCCGGCGTGTCCCTCGCGGGACCTGGGCCTGGGGCTCGTTGGCGGTGAAACACAGATAGCGGGAACGATGAGCTGGGCGTACCGCGCGATGGCCCCCGGGTCGGCGGGCATCGACAGCATCCCGCGGCGCATGGCCAACAAGCTGACCTACGCCCGGCGGGCGACCGACGTGCGGATGACGTTCTACCACCGCAACTCCGACGCGCCGCACTGGCCGCCGCCGTCGACGTTCTATCAATGGCATCCGCCGGGCACGCCCTACTTCCTGCCGACCGAGATGGACTGGCAGGACGAGATCACCATCACGGTCCGCCACGAGATGGCCCTGCTGCCCGGCCCGGGCCGGTTTCTTGCTTCAGTTGTCTCGCGGCCCGACGGCCAAGCCGACCGCGTGGCCGCGACCATCCGGCAACTCGGCGACGTCCACACCTATCCCCTATCCGCCTCGATCACCTTGGGCAACGAAGGCCAGCGATCGGTGATTCCGTATGTGCATACCGCGTACTGAGGACAAATCGAACGCGACCGAGCTTCTCCCCTCTCCCTTTGGGAGAGGGGTCGGGGGTGAGGGTACGTCGACGCCGCGTGTGCCACTGGCTCCGCCAGTGCTCGGGGAATGTAGGTTCCGCACTGGCGGAGCCAGTGGCACACACCCTCACCCCAACCCTCTCCCAAAGGGAGAGGGGATAGGATTCTCAAGAACCTGCCTTCACGCTCTTGCGAGTACACGACGCCTTCACGCCGACCAGCGGGGCACGATCAGCATCCTGTCGGTCTTCGCGGTGTT
Source organism: Pirellulales bacterium (assembly GCA_016931995.1). Lineage (GTDB taxonomy): Bacteria > Planctomycetota > Planctomycetia > Pirellulales > Thermoguttaceae > JAFGDS01. Next base: position 18,111 of record JAFGDS010000142.1, on the reverse strand, counting down.
GTTCCTGGCCATGCTGCTGGGCATGGTGATGAACGCGGGCAGGCACGTGGACGACAAGATCCGCATGCAGAACGCCGCCGATGCCGCGGCCCAAAGCGGCGGCGTGATGGTCGCCCGGGGAATGAACGGCCTGGCCTTCACCAACCACCTTCTGTTCGACGTGTTCGCCATGACGGCCTTCATGCGCGAGGCCCGCGACCGCAACGCCGGGGCCTACGTGCCGGAGATCCTCGACGCTTGGGCGGCGGAGGCGCCGAAGTTCGCGGGGGCCCCGATCGAGAAGTTCCAGCGGCTCGGCCCGGCCATTGCGGCCAAAGCGCCCCGCGAGGCCGAACTGGCGCGCCGTTGGAGCGACTGGGCCGCGGCCACCAGCGAGCTGGTCCTGCCGGTGATGGAGGAGATCCTCCAGCAGCGAATGATTCCCGAGTTCCAGCGGACGCTCGTGGCGGCGATTCCCGACATGGCTCAGGCGGCCACGGCCGAGGTGGCCGCGCGGCACACGGGTCCCGCCCCCAGCCGCGGGCCGATGCTCGGCGTCCTGTGGCGCGGCGCCGCCGTGCCCGTGGGAAACGAAAGCGACGCCTTGGCCCGGACGCTGCCGGTCATTGACCCGGTGATGGACTACGTCGCCAACCAGGCTCAATTTTTCGACCGCGCGCGGGATGAGCGCCGAGACCAGAGCCGACGCCACCTGGACGAGTGGAACTACCGCGCGCTGCTCTTCTTCGATCGCGAGGCGAAGATGGGCCAGTTCGGCCGGCTGTGGCGCCACTTCACCTGCGCGCAGTTGGAGCATCTGCTCGAGGTGGAGTACCCCACGACGAACCTACCGCACGTCATCCGCACGGAGCAGGCCGAGGTGCACGACGGCAACGCCCATCTGGACGAGGCGTTTTCGTTCGTGGCGGTGGTATATTGGCCCAAGACGCCCGAGATTCTGCCGGGGTTGTTCCGCGATCCGATCGACGGCGACGCCGTGGCCTACGCCCAGGCGCGCTTGTTCATTCCCGCGCGGCGGCTCGTGTGGCACTGGGCCGAGCCCGCGGCGCCGCCGTTTGGCGACATGGGCGGGCACGAAATCCCCATGCCGCCGCCGGAAGACGGCTCGGACCCAGGCGACGAGGAACCGACCGAGCCGGGCCACTGGATCATTGCCTGGGGACCGGGCATCTCGGAGCAATGGAACCTGCTCAACCAGAATTGGACCGCGCAGCTCGTGCCCGCCACGCTGGTCACGCTGCCGGCCATCCTTCAAACCCCGCCCGACGCGGCCCATCGCCCGCCGAGCCTGGGCGGGATGACCGTCGAAGACATCCAACGAATCAGTCCGCATTGATGATGCACGCAACAGCAAACGCGACGACCCGCCCGAGCGCCACTGGCTCTGCCAGCCCGAGTGCCACTGGCTCTGCCAGTGCTGCGCGTGTCATCGGCCATTGGCGCCGGGAGGGCGAGGCTCCCGTCGAGCCGAGAATTGTAGCCCGAGTGCCACTGGCTCCGCCAGTGCGCGATCGGTCCAACACGGAGGTTGTCGTCCGCCATTCCTCCCCAGTTTCACTCTCCGCTCGGCACTGGCATAGCCAGTGGCACTCGGCGATGGGAGTTACGAAGCCCCTTCGGGGCAAGTGCCGTCACCGCGGCCTCGCGACGCTCGAGATGGTGCTGTGCCTGCCGGTGCTGCTTTTCGTGATGGCGTTGATGATCAACGTCGGCGCGGTCGCCGCGTGGAGGGTTCGCGACTGGTCGGTGGCGCGGCATTCCGCCTGGGCCGGGCGCCATCCCCGCAGCGGCGCGACGCGGCCCGGATGCTGGTGGCCGAGCGAAGCCACGATGAACGGCGGGGGTATGTCGCCGCTGGCGATCGACGACTCGGCGCTCGCGCAGCCGGTGGTCCGCGGACCGCTGCCGCTGGGTACGGTGGTCCGCGACGACGTGCTCGACGCCACGCGGGGCGGGCGGCACGGCTCGGCCGCGCTGGTGCGCCAATTCCCCATGCTCGCGCGGCTGGGGGCATACCAGATGCATGCCACCGAAGAACTGCTCGATCGCGAGTGGCAGCACCGCGAGATGGGCATTTGGACGACGTTCATGCGGCGGATGCCCGTGATCTACAAGCTGGCCCAGGCCGATCCGGCGTTTCAGGAAGCGTGCCTGGTCGCGGCTGCGTCGATCGTCTACGCGCCGTTCCGCCCCGATCTCTTCCCGCTGGACCGCGACGATGAGTTCATCGCGTACTCGCGGCGGTTTGCCGGCTCGGCGACTTTTCCGTACCACGGGGCGCCCGATTTTCATCCGGTTTTGCATCTGCCCTGCGGGGGAAGCTGCCGCGATGGCTGCTCGACGGATCCCGCGTTTGTTCGCTCGCGGGTGGAAGACGTCGTGGATCGCATTCAAGGCAACCCCGAGCGGCGGATCCACGGCTTGGCCTACGGGATGACTCGGGCCTTCATCCGGCTCTACGAGGCGGTGCAGGAGGAGCTCGCCCGACAGATCCAGGCCGAGCCGCCGCCCTCGCCGGCGGAAGTGGCCGCCCTGCGGGCGGAGATCGACCAGTTGCAGCAAAAAATCGACGTCCTCCAGCAGTTCCAGCAGACGCTAAACTGAGCCCGCGGTGAAGGGACTGTCCCCATTTTCGTGTCAGCGAAAATGGGACCGTCCCTCTTCGACGCGGGAACCGAGACTCCCTCACCAAAAAACTCCATGCAATCCCGCCGTGAATGAGCCGGCCGAACCATCGCAAGCGTCCACCTCGCCGGGCGACGAATCGTCCCGGGGACGTCGCCGCACGTCGCCGGCGGGGCGCGTCTGGGCGTGGACGTCGCGCAGCATTGTCAGCGCAATCATTCTCGTGGCCGGAATCGGCTTCGGGCGGCAGGTGTTGCGATGGTGGGCCGAGGATGCCCCGCCGGTTGCGGCGGCGCGACACGCGGACGATGGGGACGATCCGGCGGCCACGCACCAGATCCAGTTTGGCGACCAGCCGTGGTCGCTCGTGCGACAGTCGCTCCGGGGCAGCCGCGACGAGGCCATTGCCGCGCTGCGACGGGCTGTCCGGGAGTTCGGGCACGATTCGCCAATGCCAGGGGGTGACATGCCACCCGGAGAAGCCGCCCTGCTCGAATCGCTTCGGGATGAGGAGCCCACGGACCGGGAGGGCAACCAGTGGCGGGTTTTCGTCGAGACCTCGGCCGTACCCCTGGTCGTCGCCGTGCGACGAAACCAGCCCAACGGCAGCGCCGACGCGGATCGAGCACCCCATGATCGGGTGGTTTGTTGGGGGACAATGATTCCCTTCTCGGAGATAGATTGGACACTGTATATTTTTGTGTCAGGCGGTTCCACGGTCGGCGGTGGTGAAAACATCCCGATTCCCCCCGGGGGTCGGGTGATCTTGGCACTGCGGTCGGCGGGTGGGGCAGGCATGGTCGCCTTCCGCGGCGAGGCCAAGCCGCCCGTCTGGCAGGCGTTCTACGACGCCTGGGCCGCGGGGCAAGGATACGAGAACGTCGGAGGATGGCGCGACGCGCCCGGCGGATTGGCCGCCCGGTTTGGTCCCGCCGCCGGAACGCCGGGGCTGCGGTGGGACGTGCAACTGCTTGGCGACGACTCCGGTCGTATGCGGGGGCTGGTCGTCTTGACTCCCGCCGCCAATGAAACGGGCCAGTCGCCTCGAAACGAGTAACCAGACATGAAGAACCTTCAAGGACTGATTATCGCGCTGGGCCTGGGCGTGGCCGCCGCGCTGGTGAATTGGGCGTATCTCCACAGCGCGTCGAGCCGGCTGGCGACGATCGACTACATCGGCGTCAGACCGGGCCAGACCGTCCTGCGGGGCGAACGACTCGCCGAGGAGAAGCTCGTCCGGGTACCCATCCCCGCGGGCAACGCCGGCAGCCTGGACACATTCGCCGTCAAGTGGTCCGACATTCAGACCGTCCTGGGCAAGGCCGTGGCGAGGACGCTCGTGGGCGGATCGTTGCTCTTGGAGGACGACCTGCGGACGCCGCCGACCGAGCTTGAACTCAAGAAGCCCCAGCCCGGCGGCAACGAGGAGGAAGTGGCGATTTTTGTTCCGGTGGACATGCGGGCGTTTGTGCCGTCGCTGGTTCAGCCGGGCGATCGCGTGTCGTTTCTGTTGGGTTCCGGCGGTGGACCGACGCCGGCGGGGGCGCCCGCGCCCGCCGCCGGTCGAGACGAGACGATTGGTCCGTTCGTCGTGTTGGCGCTGGGTAACCGGCTCAGCTCCGACGACGTGGCCAAGGCGGCCACCGCGCCCACGGCGCAGCAGAACGTCCTGACGATCCGCGTCCGCCTCGTGGGCGGTCGGTTCGAGGAGAAGGCCCAACGGCTCTTGAAGGCCATCGACAGGACGAACCGAGGTCTGGGCGTCATGTTGCACCCACGGGAGTAGCGGTTTGGCATGGATAGTCCCTTATTGGAGCCCCATCATTCACGTCATGCCGAGCGAAGCGAGGCATCTCGACTCGTGCGATGTCAACAACGAGATCCCTCGCCGCGCTCAGGATGACGCGAGAAGCATGCCACCTACTGAAGCGGCGTTATGAAGGTCTGGTTCAATCGGATTAACGAGAGTCGGCGGTCGGTCGTCGAGGTGGACGAGTCCGAGGTCACGATCGGGCGCGACCCGGCCAACACGATCGTGCTGCGCAGTCCGCTGGTCTCGCGCCGCCACGCCGTGGTCCGGCGCGACGACGGGCGGTTCGTCCTGGAGAACGTCGGGCTGAACGGTTGCGTGGTGGGCGAGGTCGAGGTGCTCGGCGGGCAGACCGCCGCGTTCGAGCCTGGGGCGAAGATCCGCGTTTGGCCCTTCACGCTCACCTTCGAGTTGGAAAAGGCCGCCGTCATCACGCGGGCGGAACTCGAAGCCCATCTCCGCTCGATCATGGCCGACCTCGAGTTGCGGATCCACCGCAAGCTGCTCGAACGGCTCGACCTGTACGAGTTCGAGCCCAACCAGGTGGGCGATACCGACAGCATCTTGCTCCTGGAAAACAACGTCGAGGACGTCTGCCGCGAGTTGGCCGTCTTCGGGCCGGAGAACGAGGCGATCCTGGAGGAAATCACGGGGCTGGTCTTGCGCGACCATCTGGTCAACCAGCTCATCATGGAGACCGGCGGCGACATGATGTTCGACCTGGCCGCGCTGGCCGCGAACGAGTTTGACGTGCCGGCCACGCTCGTGCCCGAGCGCGAGGCCGAACTGCACGACCTCCTGCAATTCGTCCGCGAGCGGCTCCATCTGGCCGACTGCCGCGACGTGAGCCAGCAGGTGCGGGAGGTTGAGACGGCCTTCGCCGGCATCTTCCACCTCGTTCGGCCGCACCTGCACCAGGAGCTCCGCAAGTATCTCATCCTGCGGACGCTCAAGAAGGACCTCAAGGACACGATCTTCGGCTTCGGCCCGTTGCAGGACTTGCTGCGGGCGCCGACGGTGACGGAGATCATGGTCGTGGCCAGCGACCAGATCTACGTCGAGCGGAGCGGCCTGATCGAGAAGAGCGGCCGGCGGTTCATCTCCGACAAGGTGACCGAGGCGATCATCGAACGGATCGTCGCCCAGGTGGGCCGGCGGCTCGACAAGAGCCAGCCTTTGGTCGACGCGCGGCTGCCGGACGGCTCCCGCGTCAACGCGGTCATTCCACCCTTGGCCGTGAAGGGACCGTGCCTGACCATCCGCAAGTTTCCCACCCAGCGGCTGCGGATGGACGACCTCGTGGAGATGGGCAGCATCACCAAGGCGGCCGCCAGTTTCCTTCGCGCGTGCGTGATCGACCGGCGAAACGTCCTGGTCAGCGGCGGCACGGGCACCGGCAAGACGACCATGCTCAACGTCCTGTCGAGCTTCATCCCGTTCAAGGAACGGATCGTCACGATCGAGGACACCACCGAGCTGCGGTTGCACCAGGAGCACGTGGTCACGCTTGAAACCAAGCCGCCCAACGTCGAGGGCACGGGCGAATACACGATCCGCGACCTCGTGCGAAACGCCCTGCGGATGCGGCCCGACCGGGTGATCGTCGGCGAGTGCCGCGGGCCGGAAGCCCTGGACATGGTTCAGGCAATGAACACCGGCCACGACGGCTCGATGACCACCGTGCACGCCAACAGCGCCGCCGAGGTGATCGAAAGGCTTGAAGTGCTCATCCTCATGGCGGCCGATCTGCCCGTGATCTCGATCCACCGCCAGCTCTCCTCGGCCTTGGACCTGATCGTCCACGTCAGTCGGCTGCCGGGCGGTCGCCGCGCGGTCACGCAGGTCTCCGAGATCGTCCGCGTCGATCCCGACACCAAGCGGATCGTGATCCACGACATTTTCAACTACCGCAACGGCCAGTCCCTCCAGCCGACCGGTTACCTGCCCAGCTTCGTCGACGCCCTGGTCGAAAAGGGGCTACTGGAGCTTCAATTCCTTTACGGGCGGGAAGACGCCGTTGAACCGGCGGAGAAGAAAGGTTGATTGGAACGAAATGACAGAAAGAAACCACAGATGAACGCGGATAAACGCGGATGGATGAGGCGGTGCGAAGCCGCAAGCGGCCGCCGAGGTCGGAAGTCGGACGTGATTTCAATCCCCCAGTCCCAGTCCCCAGTCCCTAGCCCCTGGTCCCCAGCCCCGAACCCCGAACCCCTATCATCTGCGTCCCTCGGCGTTCATCTGCGGTTCCCTCCATTCCGTTTCCCGACACCGCGTTTGACCAACCATGCCCTCTGATCCGGAAAACTGGTTGTCGTGCCTTTTGATGGGCTCGGCGGTCGCCGGGGCCGCGTATTGCGGCGGCGGGTACTTTGCCGAGGGGCTGGATTGGATCGGGCGCGACGTGGCCGACAAGCTCCGCCGGTTGCGCGTCACGGTCAATAACCTCCGGCAATGGTTGATCGCGTGGCTCGTGGCCATTGCCGTCGCGTTCCTGGGCCTGTGGCTGGGTTTTGGAACGATCGTGTTCGCCGCGTTGGCGGCCGTGTTTCTCGCGTGCGGGCCGTGGTATCTGCTGCGGCGGATGGCCGAACGGCATCGGCAAAAAATCGAGGATCAGTTGGCCGACGCCATGGTGGCGCTGGCCAACGCGGTGCGCGCCGGGCTGTCGCTCGCGCAGTCGCTGGAGATCCTCGCCGCGCAATGCCCTAGGCCGATCAACGCCGAGTTCCATCAGATTGTGGCGGAGTACAAGCTGGGCAAGCCGCTGGCGCGGACGCTCAACGAGGCCAACGGCCGGCTTCGCAGCGAGAATTTCGCCCTGTTCGCGGCGGCGCTTTTGGCCAGCCACGAAAGCGGCGGCCGCCTGAACGAAACAGTCGAACGGATCGCCCAGTCCGTCCTGGAACTCCAGCGGCTGGACCGCAAGATCAAGGCCGAGACCGCCCAAGCCCGCAAATCGGCGATCTACATGGCCTTGGCCCCGGTCTTCATCCTGATCGCCTACTGCTTCGTCGATCCCGACAACGTCCAGCGGTTGTTCACCACGACCATCGGCCAGTTCCTCCTGGCCGCGTCGTTGGTACTCAACGTCATCGCGTACTTCTGGGCAAGGGTGATCCTCAATCCGGACATATAGACACAAGAAGGGGAAAGGAACCGCGGATGAACGCGGATGGAGGGACTCGGGGTTGGGGGCTGGGGGATTGAAATCACGTCCGACTTCCGACTTCACTAGCCGCTTGCGGCTTCGCAACCAACCAATCATCCGCGTCCATCCGCGTTCATCCGCGGTTCCTTCCCTTTGTTAACAATCAGCAGTGATTCCATGATCCTCTCCGCGGCAGACACGACAACCGGTTTTCTGCCCGTGGCGGCGAGCCTGCTGGCCGGGCTGGCGGCCGGCGCGGTCGGCTGGATGGTCTGGCGGATGCTCCGAAGCGACGATCTGCGGCAGGGCGACCAGTGGCGCTACGACGTCAGCCGCGTGAACGAACTGCGGCGGATCGACCCGCTTTATCGCATCTTCCAGCCGGCGATCCAGATCCTCGCCCGGCTGAATCGGGCGTTGTTCGGCGGCGGTTTGGCCGAGATGCAGCGGGAGATCCAGGCGGCGGGCTTGCCCCGGTTCTGGCTGGCCGAGGAGTATCTCGCCCGGGCGGAGTTGATCGCGACGGCGCTGGCCCCGGTGTACGTGTACTTCCTGATGGGCTGGATGGGGGCGATGGGCGTCCTCTTGGCCGGCGTGGCCGTCCTGTTGACCGTCTGGCTGCTGCGCCATCGTCTGGCCACCCGCGCCCGGCATCGCCTGCGCGAGATCAAGCGGCGGATGCCCTTCCTGCTCGACCTGCTCACGCTCTTGATGGAGGCCGGCAGCACGTTTCTCGCGGCCCTGCGGCAGGCGGTCGAGGAGTTCCGCGACCATCCGGTGGGCGAGGAGTTTGGCCGCGTGATGGCCGACATGAACCTGGGCAAGACCCGGGCCGAGGCGTTCGGGGCGATGCGCGACCGGCTCTCCGACGACGAGATCACCAGCATCATCGGCTCGATCCTCCAGGGCGAACAGCTCGGCACGCCCCTGGCCAACATCTTCCGCACCCAGTCCGACGTTTTGCGGATCAAGCGGACCCAACGGGCCGAAACGGCCGCGGGCGAGGCCGGCGTAAACATGCTCCTGCCGGGCGTGTTGGTGATGTTGTCCACGGTGCTCATTATCCTAGGACCGTTTTTGTTGAATTACTTGGCGTTTGGAATGTCGTTGTAGGAGGCGACTCCTGTCGCCGATTGAAGACTGGCCGAGAGGGGATCGGCGACGGGAGTCGCCTCCCACAGGTTTGAGACGAACGGGCGGACGATGTCGATCAAGGTGGAATGTCCTCGATGCCGCAAGGCGCTGGCGGTGCCCAATCGCAAGGCGGGCAGCTACGTGAACTGCCCGGAGTGCCAGGGCCGGTTCTGGGTGCCGGAGTCGGCGCCGGCCGAGCCCGCGCCAGCGCGGCCGGGCGCCGCGGCGCCGCCACCCGCGGCCACGCGGGCGACGCCGCCCCCGTCGACCACCAAACCCCTGCCGCCGAAGCCTGCGCCGCCCGACGCCCCGCCCGGCAAACCCGCGGCTCCGCCGCCGGCGCGAGACGCGGCCGCGCGGAAGACCGCGCGGCTGATCGCGTCGGACGCGGCGGCGCCGACCATCGAGCTGGCCGCGGACGGCAAGATGCCCGAGCTACAGCTTCGCGAAACCGACAAGGGCCCGGACCGCCAAGCGAAGCAGTCGTCGATGCACCCGATGACGCTGGTGCTTCTGTTGATCGGCAGCGTGTTGGCGTCGATTCTGTTGGTGACGTGGGACGTTCCCGGCGGCGACACGGGGCAGCTTAAGGAGCAAGCCCGCGAGGAAATCCGCCAAAAGTTCTTCTTCTCGCCCGACGGCAAGCTCCAGCCCTATCAGGAGTGGCTTCGCGAGGCCCAGCGGGCCGCCTCGCGGGGCGACCGCGTGGCGGAGCGGCGTCTCTACCTCCGCGTGCTCGACGCGCTGCGCGCCGAGCGCCCCGTGCCCGGCGCCCAATTGACCGCCAACGACGAGGAGCTGGAGCGGCTCATCGCGGACATACTGCGAGAATAGCGCATGGAAAAGCCTTCTCGATACGAAATCATCGACCAGATCGCCGCGGGCGAGTTCGCGACCGTCTTTCGGGGGCGGGATCGGGAACTCGGACGCGAGGTGGCGATCAAGCAGATCCACGAGCAATACCTGAGCGATCCGGCCCAGCTCGAACGCTACTGGGGCGAGGCGCAACTGCTCGCCTCGCTCCAACACCCGAACATCGTCACGGTCTACGACCTGGTCCGGCCCAAGGGCTGGCTCATTCTCGAGCTGATGCGGGGCAGCCTGCGACGCAGCCCGCAGAGCAAGCCGCTCGATCTGGACCTGTTGCGGATGGTGCTCCAATGCAGCCTCGGCGCGCTGGAATTCCTGCACGGCCACGGCGTGATCCACGGCGACGTGAAGCCGAGCAACATGCTCGTGGACATGCAAAGCCGCGTGAAGCTGGGCGATTTCGGCCTCGCCCGGCGAGCCAGCAGCGCGGAGGGCAGCCTGCTCAAAGGCACGACCAAGTACATGGCCCCGGAGCTGATGTCACCCGATTTCGGCCCGGTCGGCCCAGCCAGCGATCTCTACTCGCTGGGCTTTTCCGCCTACGAGTTGATGTGCGGGGCGCGGTTCAACGAGTTGTTTCCCGGCTTGGCGTCGTACGGACGCAACGAGCAGGTCGCCTGGATGATGTGGCACAGCGCGCCCGACCGGAAGCTGCCCGACATCCCCCGGGTGCTCCAGGGCGTGCCGGAGGATCTCGCCCAGGTGATCGGCCGGCTGTCGATCAAGGACCCGCGGCAGCGTTACCGCGCGGCCGCCGAGGCCCTGCGCGACCTGGAGGCGGGACCCGCGCGGCTGGACCGCGCGGCGGACGAGGCGGACCCCGCCGAGCAAGCCGCCCGGGCCGCGGCCGCGCGCAAGAAGCGTCTCCGCCGGATCGGTCTGGCGGCGGCCGCCGTCTGTTCGCTGGCGGTCTCGGTGGTATTGTTGTTGCCGCCGGCGGGGCCGACGGGCACGGGTCTATCCGCCCCGGTCGAAGGCGTCCTGCGCCGCCCCTACCAAGTGGGCCGGGACTTCGAAATCGATCTGCCCGACGGATCGCCCAAGACCATCGCCTTCCAGGGCGAAACCCGCACGACGCTGAACGATCGTCCCGCGCTTCCCACCGATCTGCGGCCGGGCGATCGGATCGCGGCGCGGGTGTACCGCAACGAGTCGGGCCGGCTCATCACCGAGCTGCGCGCGACGCGTCCCGAGACGGGCCGAGGAACCATCGCCTCGCTCGACCTGAAACAACGCCTGCTCGAACTCGCGCCCGAGGGCGCCACCAGCAAGACGCTCAAGATCTCCGTGCCGGAAGACCTGCCGATTCTCTTCAACGGTCAACCCGGCAGCGAAGGCCGGCCCGTGACGCTCGCCGATCTGGCCCCCGGCGACCGGATCGTGGTCCGGCACGAGGCCGCCGACACGATTCGTCGAGCAACGGAGCTGAGCGTGTTGCGGGTGGTAACCACCGAGGGTATTTTCCGTGGGCTGGACGCGGGCCGGGGCGTCCTGACGGTTGCCCTCGGCGACGCGGCCGACGCGCCGATCGTGACGTGGCCCCTGGCCGATACGTGCAAAGTCACGCTGAACGACCGGCCCGTGCTGGATCAGAAGGTCCTCGCGCCGGCCGATCTTCGCCCCGGCGACCGCGTGAAGGTTGCCCACGACGACCGCGTTGCGAGCGTGGACGCCTACCGCGTGATCGGGCATAAGGGCGCGGTGACGCGAATCGACTACGACCGGAACCGGATCGAGGTCCGCATGGAGGACGCCGGGCAGCCGGCCGTGTATCGCATCGGCCCGAAGACGTTGATCAACTTTGGCGGGCAGGTCGCGACGCTTGGGGACCTGCGGTCGGGCGACACCGTCGAGATCACGCACGACCAGCCGGACGCGGCCGAGCCCGAGGCGCTGACCATTGCCGCTTCGCGGGCGGCCGATTCCGCGCGGTTCGCCCTGTTGATCACCGCGGACGGCGGCGAGGCGGACGCCGACGTCCGCGCCGACGCGGACGTCCGGCTTTTGCGGGAGAAACTCGTGCAGCGATACCAGGTGCCCGAGGATCAGATCCTGGTCCTCGCCGACGCCGACCGCGCGCGGCTGGACGAGGGCGCCGCGGCGTTTCTGGCTCGCGCGGGCGCGGAGAGTCGGGTGATTGTATACGCGACGGGCCGGGCGCTGCGCGACGTCGATGGCCAGGTCTATCTGGCGGCGAAGGGTTTTGATCCCGCACGCGCGTCCGCCACGGGCGTGACCCTACAAGGGCTGGTCGATCGGTTCGAGGCGTGCCCCGCCAAGCAGAAGCTCCTGGTGCTCGATTTCGGGTCCATCCAGGCGACCGACGCCAGTGCTCAGCCGAGCGGGGCCGAGATGCTCCAGTCGCTTGCGGCGCCGCCCAACCGCGGCCCTCTGCGGACCGTCACGGCCGTGGCCGGCTCGTCGCCGGGAGAGCCGAGCCTTCCAGCCCCGGACAAGGTACACGGTCTTTTCGCCGCGCGTCTGGCCGAGGGTTTCGCCGGCAAGGCGGACGCGAACCGCGACAATCGGCTCGAGCCGACGGAGCTGTTCGCCTTCCTGCAGGGGAGCATGCGCGAGGCGGGCGCGGCCGTCGGCGCCGCGCAGACGCCCTTCTTGATGTTGCCCGACGATCGACCGCCGCGACTGTCGGAGGAGGCCAAGAAGGCGATCCGTCAGCTTGCCACGCACGTCGAGCAGAGCCGCATCAACGTGGAAGCCGCCGCGGCCGACCACCAGAAGGCCGTGGAATTGGCCGGCAAGGAGGTCGAGCCGGACCTGCTTTGGGCCATGATCCTCATGCGGTCCGATCAGCCCGAGGAGGCCCAGAAGACGTGGGAGAAGCTTCGCGTCGAACATCCGGACCTTCTTATTCCGCTGGAGGGAACGGCCTGGCTGCGGTTTGTCAAGCCGCGGCCCACCTACCAGCCGGCCGTTCAGGATTTGGTCGATCTTGTCCTACGGATTCCCCAACCCAAGCGACCGGAGGAGGCGTTTGGGCCCGAGGTGTTGCGCGTCGCGCGTTGGGTGGGCAGGCTGCGGGAGTTTGCCGGCGTGGCCGCCGCGCCGAACAAGCAGCCACCCGCCGCGACGCTGGCCCGGCTCGACGAGACGGTCCGCGGCGTGGGATCGGCCGTCCAGGCGGTGTACGACGAAGGCCGCGGGGAGACGCGCCGCGTATGGGATGGCTTCGAGGCCCGGCTTCGCGCCGCGCCGGACGAAATGGCCGCCGCCCGACTGAGGCTCGAACGACAGCAACTCGTCCACTACGCCGCGTTTCCCTACCGAGACCTGGTGCGCGAGATTCTTGCGGGGTTAGATCTGTAGAAGACGAAGACCGCAACGTGTGCCACTGGCTCTGCCAGTGCGTGAATCGCAGTATCTCATGGCGCACTGGCAGAGCCAGTGGCACTCAACGTCACGTCATCCGGACGCCACGTCATCCTGAGCGCAGCGAAGGATCTCGTTGAGGTCGCGAGAATCGCATCGGAGATCCTTCGCTGCGCTCGGGATGACACAAGGGCCATTCCGGACGGCGAGCCGCGATTGTCAGAACACGAAGATCGCGTCCACCGCGGCGGTGAACCGGTTCTTCTTCTGGAAATCGTCGTAGAGACCGCGTGTTCCGCTGGCCACGCCGACGCCCTCGACGTCCGACCAGTCCCAGCGCAACTCCGGCCGGACGGTCACGCGGGTGGTCGGGCGCCAGTTGAGCCCCACGGTGGCCGCGCAGGCGTTGCCGCCCTGAAGGAACGGATGGAGCGCGCCGCCCAAGAGCCGGGCGTTCTCCTCGTCGCGGAACCACTCGAAGCGAAAACCGAGCGAGGTATTGCAGGTCATCGCGTAGAGCAGGTATTGATTGATGCCGTACCAGCGGGCGTCGGTGTACACGAAACCCTGCCCGCTGCGCTTCAGCGCGGCGTCGTTTTCGATGCCGTAGTCGTGTTGGAAGACGTAGGTGAGCCGGTCGGAGAGCTTCCGGCGGTAGAGCAGGGTGTAGGACGTCCGGTTGTTCTCGCCCGGTAGATCCTCCTTGCCGCTATGCAGGGCGAAGCTCACGCCCGCCCGTCCGTCGCAACTGGTCCAGGACGCTCCGCCTAGGAAGCCCAGCTCGTTGTTCTCGTCTTCCCAGGTGTTCCATCCGCGGGTGAAGCCGGCGTGGAGGGTCATTTGCGGCGTCCAGTTGTAGCTGCCCAACATGCCCGTGTGGGTGAAGGGTTCGCCGTACTGCTTCACGTAGGAGTGGGAGTAAAAGAAGTTCTCCGGGGCCATGACCGATTCGTAGCCGAGGATGGTGTAGAAATGGCCGAATTTGAAGGTCGTGCCGTAGCCCCACGGCGCGTAGACCTCGGCGTAAAGCTGCGGCATGGCCAACCCATAAAGAGCCGCGTGGCCGCCGTTGCGCGGACCGTTCTCGCTGTTCCATCGGGGCGAGCCGTCGCGGCGGGTCTCGAGGCCGGTGGCCATCGTGAAGAAGTAGTCCGTGCCGTAGAGGAAATCGGCGCGTCCGCCCCAGTCCCAGTTGCACGTCTGGGTGTTCACGCGCCGGCCCATGCTCAAGTAGAGCTGGTTCATCTGGTATTCGTTCGCCCGGTCGTTGAACGTCAAGTAGCTGTTGAACCGGCTTTGGGGATCGTCCGTGTTCCAGGTGAACCCCTGGGCGAGCCACCCCTGGACGAAGAACTGCCCTCGACGGTAGACGTCGGGGCTGGTCCATAGGTCGTAGTCGCAACCTGCGCTCAGGCAGCCCGCGTCACATCCCGCCTCGCAACAGCCGTCGAGCGTCTCGCCCGACCAGGCGTCCTCGTCCTCCAACAGAGTGGAGGACTTGCCGGCCGCCACGTCCTTTTCGGGTCCCTCGGCGACCACGTCCTCCTCCGCCGGAACGACCGGCCGAAGGCTGGGCGGCGCGTCGGGGGCCGGAGTCTGGGCCCACGCGTCAAAAGGCAAGGCGAGCATGCCGGCAAACAAAACCGCGTGCCGCAACATCCGAGCAACCATCGTTCGTGTCCCTCCTGAGATACCCCGTCAGGGTCATTGGGGGCATCCACCACTGAAAGCTGTATCGATTGTTTCGGATATTCTCGCTCTGCGGGTTGATCCAAATGTACGGAATCGACTGGCGCCCTTGTCGCCAACCGGATGAAATGGGCAAAAGGCGAGGTCTGTATCGAAAGAGGCCAGGGATACCGGTGATACCGAGGGGAACGTCGCGCGGCGGGATCGCGGGGACTTCCTCCAGCCGCGGCCGCCCTGACGCAAGGTGTTGGAAGACAAGAACATCACGTCAGCCGGTCAACCCAACGGCCGCAACGGCACCACCCTGACGTGGGCCCCCGCAAGTGGGTTGTAGATTGCCCAGCTCACGTAGCCAAAATTCTTGACATTCTCCATAAGCCTGAGGAGAATCAAGACTTGAGACTCTTTCTGGGCAATTTCTCTCGCCATGGTGATGGGAACATGAGAAGACTCGGTCAATTTCTTGGGCAGGGCAAGAATCGCGCCTCTAGCCGTCGCACGCGCTCCTCTTGGCAATCCAAATCCGCTCGATTTGAACTACTCGAAGCCCGACAGCTCCTCGCCGTCGGCGCCCTGAGCGAGATTGCCCATGTTGACAGCTTCCTCGCTGTTGCCGGCGCCGGCAGTCAAGTTCGGCTCACCGTAACGGGCGGCACTTCCATCCTCGGCTTCCGGATGCAGGCGACCGGCGGAAATCTCGATCCCGACGCCATGCGGATCGAGACGATCAGCGGGCACACCATCGCCCCGGTGCTCAGCAAGGCCGACGCCAACGGCGGCAACGACAGCCTTCTGCTCGCCGAACTCGGGCCCGGCACGTACAACGTGATCGTGCGAGGCGAAGGCGCCTCGGTCGGTACATACCACCTCGATGTCTTCATGCCCGGCGACCTGGGGGCCGACGGCCGCGTGAGCGACTACGACCTGCTCTGGGCCACCGCGGCGATGATCCAGCAGCAAGGCGGCTGGAACGCCATGACCGCCCAGTTCTACAAGATGCAGGGCATCGACCTGGCCGGGCCGAGCCTTTACCGCCCGGCGTGCGACTCCGATCTGGACGGCGACATCGACAACCTCGACCTGGGCCGGATCGACGAGAACCACGGCAATGCCGCCGTTGTCGTCTCGCTAGTGGCCGACATGGAGGCGCCGCGGCTTCTGGCTAGCCTGGCGCAAGACACCGGCCGCAGCCCGGACGACGGCATTACGAACCAACTGGCCATCATCGGCAGCGTCCACGACGACAACGCCGTCGCCTGGCTCCGCGCCGGTTTCGACAATACGCCGGAATCGTCCTACGTCGACGTCCTGGCGGACGTGGATGCCTCGGGCAACTTCACGCTGAGCCTGGCGAGGCTCGAGCAGATCGCCGGCGGGTCCTTGGCCAACACCGGTCAGCGCGTGCTGCACCTGATCGCCCAGGATGAAATCGGCAACGTCGCCCCGAGCCAGGTGAACGTGACCTTCACGCTGGACACGATCGCGCCGAACGCGCCGGCGAGCGTGGATCTCGCGGCCGCGAGCGACCTGGGGTACTTCGACGACGACAACGTCACCGCCGACAACACGCCCACCCTCTCGGCCGACGCCGAGAGCCAGGCGTTGGTGCAATTCTACGCCAACGGGACGTGGATCGGCGAGGGCATCGCCGCCAGCCCGGTGTCGATCACCGCGCCCGCGTTGGCCGATGGCGATCATGCCATCACCGCCACGGCGACCGACCTGGCCGGCAACACCAGCGCCGCCTCCGACCCGCTGACCATTACCATCTCAACCACGCTGCCGGCCGCGCCGACGCTCCAGTTGGCCGAGGCCTCCGAC
Source organism: Pirellulales bacterium (assembly GCA_016931995.1). Taxonomy (GTDB): domain Bacteria; phylum Planctomycetota; class Planctomycetia; order Pirellulales; family Thermoguttaceae; genus JAFGDS01. The sequence continues at coordinate 1,684 of JAFGDS010000142.1, read as the reverse complement.
ACCGGCGCGCTGGGCGACGACATCACGTCCTACACGTTGGTTACAGTCGAGGGCGTCGCCACGGCGGGTTTGCGGGTCATCCTGGAAAACACCGGCGCCGAGACCACGGCCGACGCCACGGGCGCGTTCTCCTTCACTGGCGTGCCGCTCACCTTCGGCGACAATGCCGTCACGGTCACGGCGATGAACTTGGCCGGCAACACGGCGAGCTTCACCCGCACGATCAAGCAGAACAACGCCCCCACGCAGGGCGTCGACGTCGCGCCGGACGTCGACGAGGACGAAAGCCCGACGTACCACGATCTCACCGGCCTGTTCGCCGACGCGAACCTGGCCGCGGGCGACACGCTCACCCTCTCGATCGTCGCCGACAGCAACACGAATCCCGACCTGCTCACGGCGACGCTGAACGACGTCAGCCTTAATCCCCAGATCATCAATGGCCAGCTCCGTCTAGCCTTGGCCGCCAACCAGCACGGCACGGCCACGATCACCCTCCGCGCGACCGATTCGTTCGGCGAGTCCGTCGACAAGGACGTCACCATCACGGTCAACCCGGTCAACGACGCGCCGACGCTGTCCGATTCCACGATCATCGAGGTGGAAGAGGATTCGTACATCGACGTGGATCTGTGGACTCGCGTCGACGACCTGGAGACGGACGACGCCGATCTCGTTTTTGAAATCGTCGCCGGCAGCGCCGTCAACGGCACGGCCGAACTCCTGTCCGACGGACACACGGTCCGCTTCACGCCGACCGTCTCGACTGGCCAGTTGGCGTACTTCCGGATCAACGTTACGGATACGGGCGACGGGACCTCGGCGGCAACGACGAAGGAGATGCTCCTCACCGTGACGGTGGTCGCGGTCAACGACGCGCCGGTGGCCACCGACTACGCGACGTCCGCCGAGGAAGACACCGTGGTGACCGTGGACCTCCGCACGCTGGTCAGCGACGAGGAGACGGCCGTCGAGGATCTCGCGTTCACCGTGGCCGACGCGGTCGGCGGCACGGTCGTGCTCCTGGGCGGTTACACGGCCCAGTTCACCCCGACGGACGGCTTCAACGGCCTGGCCAGCTTCAGCTTCACCGTGACCGACGACGGCCTGGACGGCGAGGGCGTGCCCAAGAGCGCCACGGCGCACGTCACCATCGACTACAGTCCGGTCAACGACGCCCCCGAGGCCGGGGACGACGCCTACGCCATCGGCGAGGACGACGCGCTGCCGGTCGACGCCGGGCGGAACCTGCTGGCCAACGACACCGATCCCGACGCCGGCGATACGCTCTCGGCCACGGCCGAGACGATCACCAGCGCCTTGGGCGTATCGGTCACGATCCACGCGGACGGCACGTTCGTCTACGATCCCGGCGCGACGTTCAACTACCTGGCCGACGACCAGAGCGTCCAGGACACGTTCAGCTACACGCTGATCGACGGCCACGGCGGCTCCGACGTGGCCACCGTGACCATTACGATCACCGGCGCGAACGACGCCCCCGAAGCCGGGGACGACGCGTACATCATTACCGAGGACGACTCGCTGCCGGTCGACGCCGGACGAAGCCTGCTGGCCAACGACACCGATCCCGACGCGGCCGACGCGCTTGCGGCCGTGGCCGAGACCATCACCAGCGCCTTGGGCGTGTCGGTCACGATCAACGCCGACGGCACGTTCTCCT
>JAFGDS010000024.1 GCA_016931995.1 Pirellulales bacterium | reverse complement strand
GTTGAAGCCGGAGTTGACGCGTTACTTGAAGCGGTTCGACGATTGTTTCGCCCGAAGGGACACACGGGCGCATATGTCGGTTTATGTCGAGGGCCAGTTGTCGGACCTTGACGAGAAGAGTTGTGAGCCGATCGCCTTGGCGGCGGGGATTCCCGCGCGGACCCTGCGGGAGTTCCTGGCCAACTACAAATGGAACGAGGATCTCACGCGGGATCGCTTGCGGGAGATGGCTGTTCGCGAGCACTCCGGCCCCAATTCGATCGCCATCATCGACGAGACGAGTGACGTGAAGAAGGGCAAGAAGACACCGGGGGTCAAGCGTCAATGGTGCGGCACGATCGGCAAGACAGAGAACTGCATCGTGACCATGCACTTGGGATACGCGACCGGCGACTTTCATTGTCTTCTGGATGGAGAGCTGTTCCCGCCAGAGGCTGGCTTGCGACGAGGGGTATGGAGGAAAACCGGCGTTTTTGCGGGCTTTGGACGGCCGCGGCCAGTTTTTTGTCGCGGAAGTGCCCACCACGTTCACCGGCTGGATCCATCCACCCAAGACGACCACGCGACCGTTTCGTCGTGGCCGAGGACGAGGGCGTAAGACACCACGATTGGTGGCCGGAAGCCGCCCCGCCATCAGCGTGCAAAAGATGTTGGACTACTTGCCCGAATTGCGAGATCAACCTTGGAAACGTTATCACGTCAAAGACGGAGAGAAGGGCCATCTGGTTTGGGAAGCGAAGCGTGCAAGGATCACCATCAAGGATGAGAACGACATGCCCGGAATGCAACCGCACTTGGTGGTTGCCCGCAACATGCTGAATCCAGAGGAGATCAAGTTCTTCGTCAGCAACGCCCCGCCGGACGCCAGCGTGGAGACCTTGTTGCTCGTCGGATTCTCCCGCTGGCGCGTGGAGCGATATTTTGAAGACCAGAAGCAGGAAGTCGGTCTCGATCAGTGGGAGGGCCGACGCTGGCTGAGTTTGAAACGCCACCTGATTCCGACGTCCGTCAGTTACCTGTTCCTGGCGCGAGTCCACCAGAAGCCGCGGGGGAAAAAATCCGGACCTAACCGTGTGCCAAGTGCATCGGGTCGTAGGAGCCCTCGTGCGGAGTTGGTGGCTTAACGGTCGCGCTTCCGCCAAGCTGATCGAGCACGCGGCCACCACGAACCAACACTGGCAACAACGCATCGCCGCGGCCCGCAAGAACCACACCAAGCAAACACGTAAGAAACTGCGTAAAATGGGCATCTACTTCAAAGACCTGATACGATGTCGATGGCCATAGCCTGCGCAGTAGTACTAGTCGCCGTCCTCGACGGCGGAGTTGTCAATAACAGGGACGCCTATTTCGGGGCCGGCGGACCCGAGGGAACGGGCACCCTGACGGTACGCGGCGCGGGCTCTGCCTGGAACGGCCGATGGCTCCTTATCGGCGGCGGTGGCACTCTCACCGTTTCGGATGGCGGAGCCGTGAGCGTTGACAGTTGCGATATCTGGGGGGGCACTCGCTCGTCGGCAGCGGCGCCTCCTTGTCGGCCGCGACAGGGGTTAAGGTCGCTGGAGAAGGAGACACCACGCTTACGATCACGGACGGCGGCGTTGTCAAAGGACCAGGTTCCGTCTCTGTTTCGCGGGGCAAGCTCGCCGTCAGCGGCGCGGAATCGCGGATCGTCGACGCGCGTTTCATGAACATTGGCTCGAGCGGCAACGGAATCATGACCATTGCCGACGGCGCGCAAGTGAGCGCTACGCTCGACTGCCGAATCGGCCGTAACGAAGGGGACGTTGGCGAAGTCACCGTCACCACTCCGGCTCGAGCGGGCCGGCGTCGGGGAGGAGGTGTTCCAGGGGGCAGCCGGCGCATTTGGGGGTCTTGCGGCAGTGGCGGTGGCCGACGCGGACCAGGAGGGCGTGGAACTCGTTATAGAGGGCCGCGTCGCGCTCGAGGTTGGCCTCGAAGTGTTCCTGGAGGTCGTGGTAGGTCACGTCGAATTCGATCCAGCCGTGCCGGGCCAGGACGCGGTGGGTGTACGTGTCGATCACGAAGATGGGCAGCCCGCCGGCGTAGAGGAGGATCGAATCGGCCGTTTCGGGCCCCACGCCGTTGACCGCCAGAAGCTCCTCGCGAAGCGCGTGGACATTCGTGGCAAACATGGCGTCCAAGTCGCCGTCGTAACGGCGGACGACCATGGCCAGCAGGTTGAAGAGACGCCGGGCCTTCACCCGATAGTAGCCGGCCGGGCGGACCAGCTCCTCCAACTCGTCCAGCGGCACGGCGAACAGCGCCTTGGGGCTGAGCAGATCCCGCTCGCGCAGGTTGGCGATCGCCCGCTCGACGTTTTTCCACGCGGTGTTTTGGACCAGGACGGCGCCGACCATCACCTCGAAGGGCGACTCGCCCGGCCACCAATGCTGCGGACCGTACGCGGCCAGGAGCCGGTCGTGGACCTCGGCCAGCGTCGCGGTCATGGCGTCTCGATGCGGTACAGGTGCTTCTCGGTCCGCGGGAACAGGGCGCGGCCCGCGACGGCCGGCGAGGCCATGCAGCCGTGGTCGAGGATGTTCTTGGCCAATTCCTCGTACTTGCGGCCCGGGCGGATGACGAAGGACTTGCCGAACTGCTCGAGGAAGTACACCTTGCCGTCGGCCGCCAGGGGCGAGGCCGAGTATTCGCCGCCGAGCCGCTTGCGCCAGACGACCTTGCCGGTGGCCGCCTCGACGCAGGCCGCCACGCCCTGATCGTGGACGAAATATACCAGATCGTCCACCACCACGGGCGAGGTCTTCAGCAGCAGGCCCTTGTTGTACGTCCAGACGAGGTGCGAGTCGGTCACGTCGCCCTGCCCGCCGGTCCGCACGGCCCAAAGCTCGCAGTTGTCCGCGCCGGTGCCGATCAGGGCGAGGTCGCGCCACAGGACCGGGCGGACGACGTTCGAGTAGCCGCTGTAGCGGAGCTTCCAGAGTTCGCGGCCGGTGGCCGGATCGTATCCCATCACGGCCTGTGCCCCGGGCAGGATGAGTTCGAGCCGGTCGCCGGCGACGGCCACCGAGGGCGTGCTATAGGCCTTGCGCCGGTCCTTGGCGAAGCTGCTGTAATCGATCGACCGGGGCGTCTTCCAGGCGGTTTGGCCTGTCTGCTTGTCCAGGGCCACGACGTATTGCACGTCCGTGCCGTCGACGGCGAACACGAGCAGGTTTTCCCAGACCATGGGCGACGAGCCCGGCCCGTTCATGTGGTCGCAAGGGAAATCGCGCCGCTCCCAGAGCTTCCGGCCGGTGGCCGTGTCGAGACAGGCCGTGCCGTACGTGCCGAAGTGGACGTAGACGCGTCCGGGCTCGACCACGGGCGTGGGCGAGGCGTAGCTGTTGGTGGGATGGATTTTGCCCGGCTCGGCCACGTCGAAGACCTTGACGTCGTGGACGATCTTGCCGGAGTCGCGGTCGATGCAGAGGGCGGACAGTTCGCGTCCGTCTTCCGTGGCCGTGGTGAGCCAGATTTGTTTCTCCCAAATTACGGGCGAGGACCAGCCGCGGCCGTGGATGGGCGTCTTCCAGCGGACGTTCTCGGTCTCGCTCCAGGTGGTGGGCAGCCCGACGGCGTCGCTGGCGCCATCGCCGGCGGGCCCGCGGAACTGGGGCCAGTTTTCTTCCGCCCGGGCCGCGGCGAGGAGAAGGATCAGGAGACAGGCAGCGGGGAGGGGATTTCGCATGGGAGGAGTGTTGGATGGTGGGAGGGGTGAGGAGGGAACCGATGGTCGTGAGTGCCACTGGCTCTGCCAGTGCGGATACCCCGACGGCCGATGGCGCACTGGCGGAGCCAGTGGCACTCGGTCTCCCTCAGGATACCATCTCGCGCCGGCGACGGCACTAGCGGAGCGAGACAACCCGGCTGCGGCCGTCTTCTTCGATCCAGACCTTGTCCTCGCGGGCGAGCCAGCCTAGGGCCTGCATCACCACATCGCGGGGACGCCCAACCGCCTTAACCACCTTGGCCAGGCTCGATGGGCCGTTCTCGCTCAGGACCTTCCACACCAAACCGGCGGTTTCGCCGATTTCCACCACGCACGGGGTAGGGGTTGCCGTGGTCATCGACTCCTCCTTCCCAAATCCCCTGTTCCTCGGGGAACGAAAAAGCGAAGATTGCGACGTATACACAAAATTTACGTTATCTTCGCCCCTCCCACTACTAACACATCCTTCGGCTCCACGCAAGCGCGGGGAGCTTGTCGAATTATACCGGTTGCGACGGCCGGCACCACCAGGAGAGAGCAGAACCCTATCCATCAAAAGGGGCATTGCGCGGCACACGCTCGTCGTCGATCACCGCCACCAACGGGCGTGGAGCGGGCCGATCCGGCGGGCGCCTTCACGGCCACGTTGCGATGCGTGGAACCGGCTGACGCGGCTGGGCGCGGCGCTGCGGCGACGAGAAGCTGCGAGCGATCCTGTGCGATTGGCCCGTCGCGCGCCCGCGAAACTGGGTTGCCCTGGTCAACATGCCCATGAAAGGAGTGTTGAAACGGGGACGCAGCTAGTATTGACAAGGCGGGGAGGGACGGTGTAGGTTTCCGCCATGCCAAGACGAGCGAGAGTAACGCCTGGCGGACTGGTGTTTCACGTTCTGAACAGGGCGGTGGCCGGCCTTCCGTTGTTCCGAAAAGAGAAGGACTACGAGGCGTTCGAGCGTATCATGGTCGAGGCGCAGGAGTTGCACCCCCTGCGGCTTCTCGCTTGGTGTCTGATGCGGAATCACTGGCACTTCGTGGTGTGGCCGCGCGAGGAGGGAGAGGTCACGGCCCATTTTCGCTGGCTCGCCCACACGCACGTCATGCGTTGGCACGTCGCACACAACACGGTTGGTCGCGGACATTTGTACCAAGGCCGGTTCAAGAGCTTTCCGGTCGAGGAAGACGAGCACTTTCTGACGCTCTGTCGTTACGTCGAACGCAATGCGTTGACGGCGGGGGTGGTTCGACGCGCGGAGGATTGGCGTTGGGGCAGCCTTTGGGCACGGCGCTGCGGCGACGAAAAGCTGCAGGCGATCCTGTGCGATTGGCCCGTCGCCCGTCCGCGAAACTGGGTTACCCTGGTCAACGCGCCCATGACGGACAAGGAGGCGGCGAAGATTCAGGCATGCATCGCAAGGAACCGTCCGTACGGCGAGGAGACCTGGCAAGCGGAACAAGCCAAGCAGTTGGGCTTGCTTCACACGTTGCGTGCCGAAGGTCGTCCGAAAACGATCAAACCGAAAAACTAGCTGCGTCCCCGTTTCACGTTCAGGCGCCGCTTGACAATGGCCACCTTCTGCTCGGCCGAAAACGACCTACGCTCCTTGCCACTCATGGAATCCTCCTTCGCTTCGGG
>JAFGDS010000141.1 GCA_016931995.1 Pirellulales bacterium | reverse complement strand
CCGGCCCGATAGTCCGTATGTGTGTGCCACTGGCTCCGCCAGTGAGCAAGGAGAACCTGCCACCGTTTCGCCCACAACGTAGCGTGGAGCACACCTGCCCCACCAACATCCACCATGAACACGGTGGGGCAAGTGTGCCCCACCGTACATCCCTCCCCTCTCCCGCCTCGCGGGAGAGGGTGGCCGCGCGAGCGGCCGAGGGGACGCCGAAACAGTGCGCGGCCCTCCAAGAAGAACGCCGTCGATCGCCGAAACACCCCTTGTCCGAGCCGATCCCCATGATCCAACCCGACGATCCCTTCGAGTTGTACGTCGAGCATCCTCGCTTTGGCAATCGGCCAAGAATCACCGGGCTGGATCCCCGCCCAGGTTGCGAGGGCGTCTATTTGGGTTGGCGGGCGTTGGATGACTGGAAAATCCCCGGCACGGCAATCGTGGCCGACCTGAGCCGGCAGACTCCCGCCACGGTCCCCGTCACGCATTACTTCGATCTCAAAAGAATCTGTCGCGACTGCGGCAGGCCGTTCCTTTTCTTCGCGGAGGAACAGAAACACTGGTATGAGGAGTTGGGATTCGGCCTCGACTCGGACTGCGTCCGCTGCCCACCCTGCCGCGTCAGACAGCGTGGCATCGCGCGGAAGCGGGAAAGGTATGAAGAAATCTTCCACGTCCAAGAACGCACCACCGAACAGAACATCGAGATGGCCGAGTGCTGTCTCTGCCTGGTCGAGGCGGCCGTCTTTCCCCCCCGGCAGCTCGAACGCGTGCGGATGCTCCTCAACCGCGTCCCCGACGCGCGCCGGTCGGACGACCAGGTCGTCGAAATGATCGCCCGATTGCGGGCCGTTGAAGAAAGGGACAAGCCGGACAAGTAGCCATCATCGAGAATCCGTCGGGCAAATGCCCCACCACCCCACGCTGACCGCGACCCCATCGACAGGTTTTCCCCACGGCCGTCGGCCCCCCGCGCGCGAGCCGCCTCACCCAAAGTGTTTCGCCGCCAGCATTCCGGGCGATTGTCGATCGCCCAAAGCGCCCGCGCGTGGAAAAACGTCGCCGAAACTTGGTAAAATAACGCCCTTTCGTCGCCGCCGCGCCCGGTTGCGTCCACGCCAATCCGCGCCGCGAAGCGGCCGCTAATGTGCCAGCAAACACCACCAAATCAAACCGAGGAAACCCACCGCAATGGACGAACCGTGGGATCTGCCCGAAACGGAGCTTGACGAAAACGCCGGTTGGATCGAATCCGCCGAGGAGGAAAACCCCGCCGTCGAGGACGCGAGCACCAAACACGTCGGCTCGTGGAATCGCCTGGTGAGCACGACGAACTGGGAGAAGGGCCGGATCATTCTCGCGTGGCGCGAGGACCTCCTCGCCGTCGGCGCCTCGGCCGCCGCGTACGGCGACGACGCCTGGGCGCGCCGGGTCGGCGGCGTCACGCCGCAGCACGTCGGGCGGCTCCGTCGCGTTTTCCAGCGCTTCGGCGACACGCACGCCCGATACGACGGCCTGTTCTGGAGCCACTTTCAGGCCGCCCTCGACTGGGACGACGCCGAAATGTGGCTCGAAGGCGCCGTCCAAAGCGGATGGTCCGTCCTCGCCATGCGCGAGCGCCGCTGGCGGACGCTCGGCGCGCCGGCGGGCGACGAGCCCCGCGCGGACGACGCGTTCGCCGCCGAGTTGGACGAAGATGCCATCGCCCCCGGCGAGCCCCTGCCCCGCGAACTCTCGGCCAAAACGGCCGTCGTTGAACCGACCGACGACGCGGCCGATGACGACCCCGCCAGCAAGACCAACCGCGCGCAACACGAGCGTCGCGAGAACGAAGGCCAGACGGTCCTCGACGCCCGCCCGACCGTCGAGCCCGTCCGGCCGTTCGAGGACTTGCCCGAGCTGCCGGACGACTTGGCCGACGCGATCGAGGCTTTGAAGCTGGCCATCGTCCGCCACAAGCTCGCCGGCTGGCGCGACGTCCGCGCCGACGACGTCCTGGCCGCCCTCAACGCCCTCAAGCAGCTCGCGCTGGCGCCGGCGGAGAGCGCGTAAGAAGACAAGAAAACAGAACAGGATGGCGCCGCGTGCGCCGGCGGCAGGTCGGGCGACTGCCCAGTGAGTCGGCGGGTGAAGCAAACCCGCCTCCGACCTGCCCGCGCACTCGGGCCATCCTGTCCCGTGGCCGTTCGCGTCAGTGCTCTCGCGCGATCGTCCGGCGGTCACCCCAGCAACCGCCGGTCGATCTTGGCCAAGTATCCCGGGCTAACGATCTCACCCATCCTCAGCCCGTTATCCATTTATCGAAATCGGGTCCTGACAGCCTTAACGGAAACGCCGACGGGACCGGGCAGGATTGCCAGGGCCATGCACATTGTTGGGAATCTGCCGTTTATGTGGGCACATGGGCGAAATGAATTGGCCGTATGGATAGCTCTCATGGGGGGATTGCGTTCCTTGACGGTCTGATCGACGGGCGGCTATACTAGTTAGTTAGGTAGGCTCTCCCGATTTCGGGGAAGAGGCGGCTTTGCGCAGTGTGGGGTGTCGGACCACCGAGCCCAACGCAGACAGAGAGAGAATCCCGTTGATGAACCGCCCGGCGCACGTGGGGATCGTGTTGTTTCTTGTGCTCGCGTGGCTGGCGCCGGCGGGTGTGCTCGGCCAGCAGGACGGGGGCAAGGCCCCGTACCGCGCCCCGGCCAAGGGCGTGATGAAGGCCACCGATTCCGCCCGGCAGGTCGACGAATCGTTCAGCCACCACGACGTGGTCGAGCTTCTCGCGGTGGACGCCAAGTTCGATTGGGCCCGCGACGCCACCTTCCGCCGCGACATCTGGAGCCTGAAGTTCGAGTTCAAGCCGCTGCGCATGGTTTGGATCGACATGCCGCAGGAAAGCGGCAAGATGCAGCGCAAGGCCATCCATTACCTCGTCTACAGCGTGACGAACGTCCCGCAAGAACAGCAGAAAGAAGGGCCGCCGCGCTGGGGTTGGATGCACCCGGCCGAAGGCGAGGACGGCAAGTACACCGCCGAATACCAGGACAAACCCATCCGTTTCGTTCCGGAGTTTCTGCTGGAAAGCCCCGAATACAACAAGGCGTATCCCGATCGCGTCATCCCGCTGGCGATGCCGGCCATCCGCGCCCGGGAGGATCGCCGCGTGCCGGCCTGGTCGGGCATGAAGCAGGCCACCGCCCGCGAGCCCCTGCACAACGCCGTGGACATGGCCCGCGAAATCGCCGTCGGCGAAACGGTCTGGGGCGTCGCCACCTGGGAGGAGATCGACCCGCGGATCGACCGATTCACCATCTACGTGCAAGGACTGACCAACGCCTACCGCTGGCGGGACAAACCCGGCCAGTACGCCCCCGGCGCCCCCCGCGAGAAATACCGGACGCTGCTCCTGAAGACGCTCAAGCTCAACTTCTGGCGTCCCGGCGACGAGCTCTCCCAGGAAAAGGCCCTCCGCCGCGGCTATCCGGGCGAGCCGGACTACGAGTGGCTCTACCTGCCCAGCCTGAGCCGGCCGTGAGCAGGGGTCTTCGAAGAACACTCCCGCGAACCCCGTGTCCCGCCCCACCAATACGCCGCACGGGTGGTGTATTGTTTTTACGGAGAGAATGCCAAGGGCTTGTCGCGACACGCTCTTCAACTCGTTAAGCACCAGTCGTTTGCGACGACGGCGCCAAAATGGCCATTGACGCAATTGACGGATTGTTGACAATAGAGAAGAGTGTAACCGATAATTAAGTGAGAAATGACGACTCCCCGCTCCTCGAGAGCGGTTTGGCCGGTCTATATGACCGGCTCTTTTTTTGCCGGACGGAACACGAGCCATGCCGGCCAGGAACCCCATTCGAGGAGCTGCCGTTGAGCTGCGAGCCATCGCGGACAAGCACCGGCTATTACCCCTTGGACTCCTTAAGGTGTCGCAGTTCCCTGCCCAAATCACTGGCAGTTCCGGGGCCATCATTAGGAAGCCAGACGAATGGTAGCGCCGGACTGGCAGTGTACCCGGTGACGTCTGGCCAGCTTGCCCCCAGGCCACTTGACTTGGCTGCGGATTCTGGGTAAAAGAAGGGTTCCCCCGGCGGCTCGGAGTTTGCGCCTGCCGCTGTGTGGAATCACTAAAAGCAAATCAAATATCAGCTTACGACGATCTATCGATTTGAGGAAGGGTCCGCCATGGCACACAAAAAGGGACAAGGCTCCAGCCGGAATGGTCGCGATTCGGCCGGTCAGCGCCGTGGCGTGAAGCGATTCGGCGGCCAGTTTGTTAGCGCCGGGAGCATCCTGGTCCGGCAGTTGGGTACGCGGTTCCACCCCGGCAAGGGGGTCGGCTGCGGCAACGACTACACCCTCTTCGCCCTCATGGACGGCTACGTCCACTTCGACCGCAAAGGCCGGCGGGTGAACGTGACGGCGTCGGTGTGAGGAAGGTTGCGGCTCGTCGAAGGGTGCCACTGCTGGCTTGTCCAACAGTGTTCTTTTCAGGTTCATCCAACAGAAGGATGCGCGGGGGCTCTGCCCCCGAACCCCCGGGATTTTCTAAGGCATGACTCCGGTGTCCAATGGGACTTGTGACGGAAGGCGGATTGCTCGTGCTTCTGTCGCGACCAGAGAAGCGGAGTCTGGCCTGCCGCACAACGCCACTTGCCAAGGGACATCCAAGGGGGACAGCCCCCTGGCGCGAAAAATTGGGACAGTCCCCTCACCGCGGCCCTTGGATCCGCAGGGCTTCCACGCCGGTGGGGCTGGTAATGATCAGGACCGGTCCTTGGGCCGAGCGCGTCGTGGCCATGCCGTGGATGGGCGAGCCGTAGTTGAACTGGTCCACCGGTTGGCCCGACGCGGAGACGACGTGCAGCGAGCCGTCCGGCCCCACCAGCAGCCAATGGGCCGGACCTTCGGGGTCAAGACGCAGCGCGCCGACCAGATTGCTCGACTGCTGGAGGCCGTCAGGCAGGTCATGGCTCCAGAGCAGATTGCCGGCGGCGTCCATGCCCAACGCGACGTTCCGCCCCAGCTCCGGCGCGCACAGACCGCACATCTCATGGCCCCCGCGGCCGTCCACGTCGGCCGTGGCGATCCAGTAGAGCAATCGGCCGTCGAGGGATATCTTGCTGGCTAACTGACCGGCCGAGTCGATGGCGACCAGGCTGGTCTGCTCGTTGGCGCAGAGGACCCGCCGCTTGCCCGTCGCGTCGGGGCCTTCCAGGGCGAGCTTGCAGACGTTGGCCACGGCCCGCTGCGACCAGACGGCGTCGGCCGGCGCCGCGGCGTCGAGCCGGAAGCACTTAACGCCCACCAGGCCGAGATAGCCCACGCAGGCTTCGAGCCGTCCGTCGGCGTCGAGGTCGCCCACTTGCACGTCGCCCACGCCGGCGTGGCGATTCCGCTCGGCGTCGGGCGGGAGACTCCACAGCGGGCGCAGGTTCTCGTCGAAGACGTGGAATTGCTGCGCCCCGCGACCGGAGCCGACAAACAGCCGTTTGCCGTCCGCGCCGACGTTCGTGCGAAGAAACAGGATCGGTTCGGCATCGGCCGGCCGGACCTGCTCGCGGCGGAGCACCTTGCCTGAGGCGGGGTCCAACTCGGCCACGGCCCTGCCGCCGTCGATAACGTAGATCCGCGGCGGCCCGTCTTTCGACTCAACGCAGAGGACGTCGCCGGCCAGGGTCAGCTCCGCGCACTTCCAGGCGGGAGCGATCTGGAGCCGCTTGGGCGCGGTCTTTTCGGCCACGCCCGAGGGCGGAAGTTCCTGAATCACGTCGAGCGGGCTGATGTACAGGCCGGTGTTGACCATGTGCTCGAAGATCCGCTGGTAGTCGGCCTTTCGGATCTCCAACGCGCGTTGTTTGTCGGGAAAGACGTCTTTGCCGGCCAGGAGCCGGTCGATCCAATTGGCGAGCTCGCCACCGAGTGTCGGGCGGCCGCCGGTGTCGAAGCTCTGGACGTTGCCCTTGGCATCCAGCACGATCGTGGTGGGAATGCCCAGGACGTGGAACGCCTTCGCGGCGAACTCCCGCGAATCGCGATAGACGCTCATGCGGACGCCCATGCCGTCGAGCGCCTTGGCGAGCTCCCCGTTGGGCACGTCCGCGGCGTCGACGCTCACGGCAAGGAAGGCCACTTGCGGGTTGTTCTGAAATCGTTCGTAAACCTTTTGGAGTTCCGGCAGCCACTGACGGCACGGCTGGCACCACGTGGCCCAGAAGTCGATCACGACGACCTTGCCGGCCAGCGACGTGCGCGTGATCGGTTTGCCGTCGAGCCCGTCGAAGAAGAAGTCGGGCGAAGGCTTGCCCAACCCGGCCAATTCGTGCGGCACCAGAACGTCGCTCACCTCGGCGTCCTTCGGCACTTCGAAGACGAATGCCTTCGGGTCGGTGGGAGCGGCCAACTGCGCGTTGGCCAATTCGACCACGAGGGAGACGATCTTGGCCCTGCCCGTGCCGTCGATGTCGGTAAGCAATTCCGTGGGATACACGATCCGTCGTAGGACATGCGACTGCTGGTCGATCCAGAAGACGCTCTTGCCCTCGGGTCGGCTGACCTGGACGCGGTGGCACGTTCGGCCTTCGACCGTGCCGGGATCGAGCAGCTCGACCCGCGCGGCGCGGTGAAGGAGCGTCTTGAGCGGATCGTCGGCCAGGAGAAGGACAACCTGGGCCGGCACCCAGAAGTAATCGGCCGTGGGCCCCTGAGCCATGGAGTCGGCAAGGATCGCCTCGGAGAAGATGGACGGGATGGTGAGCGGCTGGGGCGCCGGCCGGCGGAGCACGCGCTGCGGCGCGCTGGCCGAAAAGCCGAAAAGGGTCTGGCCATCGCAGACGACGGCGCCCTGGTACGCCTGCACGCGGAGCTTGCCGGGCCGGGCCAACGCGACGCGGTAGTCGGCCTTGTCTTCCCCCGGCTTCCCGTCGATCTCAAGCCCCAGGATAACCCGGCCTTCGTCTTCATAGCCGGGGGCTTCGCGGTAGGCCTTGACCATGTCGCGGAGGATGGCCTGCGCGTTGGGGGCGTCGGCGGCCGCGCCTTGCGCGGAGGCGGACGAGCTGGGGGCGACCGCGGCGCCCGGATCGTCGGACGATTTGTCGCCCGAGCCGCAGCCGAAAAGGAACACCACGCTCGGTGCTAGCGCGGCGATCAGCAGTCGGGAGGCAAGCCAACGGGAATGGCGGGGGAGAAGGGCCATGGGCAGGATCTTTCTGGAATAGAGTTGTGGAAGGCGACCCCTGTCGCCGACAACGAGCCGGCTCCTAGCGTGCCGTGTCAGTGAATTGAGGGTTCGTGTTTTGGGGCCTGTTTTGAGTGCCACTGGCTCTGCCAGTGCCCGGAAACACAGGCGATTCAGCACTGGCAGAGCCAGTGGCACACGCTCGCCGACAACGAGCCGGCTCCTGGCGCATCGGCGACGGGAGTCGCCTCCTACAGACAACGGAGGCGGCAGTCGCGGGGGCAATTATTCGCAAATGGCCCTGCCGCGTAAAGCCGACTTCTTGACTGGGGGACGAATCGGCTGATAGGATGAACGCGGGATTGCGCGGACGCCCCGGCTTGCCTGGTTTGCGCGTCTTAGCGACATGCGTCAAAAAGCGGTACCACTGCTGGCTTGTCCAGCAGCGTCTGGCGAGAGGTCGCACTGCTGGACAAGCCAGCAGTGGTACCCGCCCGGCGATTGCGACGAAGATGGCGATGTTCGACCGCGTGAAACAAATCGCCCAGAACGTGGCCGCGATCCGCGGGCGGATCGAGGACGCGGCCGCGCGGTCGGGCCGGCGGGGAGACGAGGTCGAACTGGTCGCCGTGACCAAGTACGTCGGGCCGGACGACATCCGCGCATTGGCTCGGTGCGGCTGCACCGTGCTGGGCGAGAACCGGCCGCAGGAGCTTGCCGCCAAGGCCGCGGCTCTGGCCGACCTGCCGCTCCGCTGGCACATGATCGGCACGCTCCAGCGCAATAAGGTCCGCCGGACGCTCGAACTCGTCGAGATGGTCCAGTCGATCGACGGCCCGAAGCTGCTGGAGGCGGTGGACCGGATCGCCGGCGAGCTGGGTCGGCGCGTGCCGATCCTGCTCGAGGTGAACATTTCAGGCGAAGCCAGCAAGCACGGGCTGCGCCCCGACGAGGTCGAGCCGCTCCTTACCGCGTGGCCGGCGTGCGAGAACGTGGAGCTGCGCGGCCTGATGGGCATGTCGTCCTGGGGCGGCACGCCAGACCAGGCGCGGAGGGAATTCGCCGGATTGCGCGAGCTGCGCGACCGGCTCAACGTCCGGCTGGCGGGGCGGGTGAATCTGGCCGAGCTTTCGATGGGCATGAGCGGCGATTTCGAGACGGCCATCGAGGAAGGGGCCACCATGGCGCGGATCGGCTCGGCGCTGTTTGAAGGGCTACTGGACGGATGATCGATCTTGAGTCGCATCCGCAAGGCACGATCTTGTCGGTGCGGGCCCAGCCCGGCGCGCGGCGCAACGAACTCCGTGGGCCGCGCGACGGCGCGCTGTGCGTGTGCGTCACGCAAGCGCCCGAGAAGGGCCTGGCGAACAAGGCGATCGTCGCCGTTTTGAGCAAGACGCTGGGCCTGCGCAAGTCACGGATCGAGCTTCTCTCGGGCGAGACCGGCCGGCACAAGCGCGTGCTCGTCCGCGGGATCGCGCCCGAGGAGCTAAAGGCGAAGATCGAGGAGGTCGTGCGGGAGTAGGCTTTGAAAATCACCACGGAGACATGGAGGCACGGAGACGCCTTGGCACGGATAGGTGGTATCACGCCCTGGGAGGAAGGACTCCCTCTGGTCTTTAGCGTCACGTGTTGTGTTTGCCCGACCCGGATCCGGTCGCCTATAATCAACCGAAGGTCGGTAGTTCCCGATTTGCCCCGACAAGTCATCCTGAGCGCAGCGAAGGATCTCGTTGGCGAGGGAGATCCTTCGCTGCGCTCAGGATGACCAGCGGGTGCGGACTTGGTACTACCGAAAGTTGTTATCTCCGTGCCCTCCGTGTCTGGGTGGTGAACCCGTTATTTGCCGATGACATCGGCATCACCGCGAGCGTAGTCCACCCACCCCGTTTTCCCCTCCTGGAGCATCCCCATGTTTCATCGTCGATCATTCCTTCGCGTCGCGGCCCTTGGTTTGGTTTGGTTCCTTCCAACCGTCGGCAGCGCGGCGGCGGACGCGGCAAAAGACTTCAGCGTGGTGCTGCTGCCCGACACGCAGTACTACAGCGAGAAGCATCCCGACATCTATTGCCAGCAGGCGCAGTGGATCAAGGAACAGGCCGAGACGCGGAACATCAAGTTCGTGATCCACCTGGGCGACATCGTGGACAAGGCCACGGAAGAGTCGCAGTGGAAGGCGGCCGACGCGGCGCACAAGATTCTGGACGGGGCGGTCCCCTATAGCGTCTTGCCGGGCAACCACGACATGGAGGAGAACAAACGCGTGCCCGAGCGCCGGGCGTCGCTCTACGGCAAGTACTTTCCGCCGAGCCGCTTCGAGGGCTGCCCTTGGTACGGCGGCAACGAGGACGGCACGAACGACAACAACTACTGCCGGTTCGAGGCGGCCGGGATGAAGTTCCTCGTGCTGAGCCTCGAGTGGGACCCGATGGACGCGACGTACGCCTGGGCCGACGACGTGCTGCGGCGCCACGCCGACCACCGCGCGATCGTCGCCACGCACTGCTACCTGTTCCGCAAGGGCCGTGACGAAATCGGCCAGCGGATGTGGGACAAGCTCATCCGCAAGCACGCCAACGTGTTTCTGGTGGTCTGCGGGCATCACTGGGGGGCGAATCGGTCGGTGGCCGAGACGGACGCGGGCACGCCCGTGATCGAGTTGATGACCGACTACCAGAATCTACCCAACGGCGGCCAGGGCTGGCTTCGGATCCTGCGTTTTGCCCCGGCCGAGAACACGATCCACGTCGAGGCCTACTCGCCGAAGCTCGATCGCCGCGGCGACGATCCGGCCGAGACGTTTTCGGTGGAGTACGCGATGGAGTCCGGCAAGCCGTGAAACAAGTGCGGCTTCGCCGCAGGATTTTCTGAGGCATAGC
Organism: Pirellulales bacterium; assembly: GCA_016931995.1. Lineage (GTDB taxonomy): Bacteria > Planctomycetota > Planctomycetia > Pirellulales > Thermoguttaceae > JAFGDS01. The sequence continues at coordinate 49,385 of JAFGDS010000141.1, read as the reverse complement.
TCCGGTGTCCAATGGGTGTGGAAATGGCACGGCCAGCCGTGTGCTACTGGCTCTGCCAGTGCGCCCGTCGAGCGCTGGACCAACGACGCGTTCATTTGGCAACCCACCCGTGACATGCACCATTGGACACCGGAGTCATGCCTCCCAAAATCCCGGGGGTGCGGGGGCAGAGCCCCTGCGCAGGGCAAGATGAGTCGGATGAACGCCAGGGGGAAAGTCGGCTTTGGGGCCACCACGCCCGTCGCTACGCTTGAGAGCGTGCCACCGATCCGCGAGAGTTGTTCTAAAAGAACGGTCAGAACCTCTTCTCTCTAGAAGCGGTTCTGACCTTCCTGCCGCCTCATTGGGTCCTCTGGCTCCGCCGGCGGGCGTCCGGCCGCCGGGAACATGGTCTCCAGCCGCTGGCGATAGCAGGAGTTATAGCTGCAAAGCAGCATCACCGGCAGGTTGAAGAGGAACAGGAAGACCACCAAGGCCGCCACGATTGGTTGGCTTTGAAGAACAAACTGTTCGAGGAACCTCCCCGAGAAGAACGCTCTTGGACCAAAGTTCGCCGGCGTCATGACGACGAGCACGCACACTTCGACGAACACGACTAACCCCAGCGCCAACCAGCCAAAGGACGGCCGCGCCCGGCCGGCGGGACGTTGTCGCGCGGCAAGCGCCGTGGCGACAACGAGAGGAACGGCCAGTGAGACCCCAAGGGCCGCCGTTCGCAGCGACGTTTGGGCCGACACCCACAGGCCGAAGTACCCGACATAAGCCAACGCCAATGCCGCCGCCATCACACCCAGGGCTCCAATGCACGCGCGGGCCCGGCCGGTCCCACCGAGCCACGGCGTCACGAGCCAAACGCTCGCCCAGGCAATCGCGAGAGAAGTCGTCCAGAGAGCCATCGACTCGAGCGCGTACGATGGTCCGAGGACCAGCCAAAGGACTTGCCAGAACGCCGCAAGCGGCAGCGGCAAGATCAGGATCAGCCACGCCTGGCGGTTGCGGTTGGCCCGGGGCACAACGAGCAGCAACCCCAGTACGATCCAAAGCGGGAGACTCGGCAGGTTGTAGTACCACCGCCACGTGAACTCCGCCGGCGGGCTTTCGGCGGGCCCCAGTTCGCCGAGGTCCTCTCGGGCGACGATAGAAAGCGTGCCGGCGCCGGCGGTGGGCGGTACTCGCCACGAGTACGCGCAGGTGCCGCCTCAGCCGTACTCGAACGAACCGGATCCGATCTCCTTCCCATCCTTGTGGATGGAGAACATCGGCGCGGCCCGGCGCCACGGCGAGTTGTTCGCGAACCGGTCGTAGGGTCGGCCCTCGGCGTCGACCAGGGCGTAGTCCAACTGAAGGAACGTGCCGTGCCGCGTCACGCTCACGCGGGAGGACAGCGGCGCGCCGACCGCGATTTCGCCGGGCTGGTCGGGGGTCAGATCAAACCAGCCTTCATTCCATCGACCGCGGTCGTCAAACCGGAAGCCGCCGGCCACGTCCACGGTCTGGACGCGGTATCGCCCCGGTGGCAGCCGCAGAATCTTGCCCGGTCGCGCGAACTGGACGCCGGCGAGGTTGTTCTTCTCGACGAGCACGAGCAGGTCGATCGCTTCGCCCTGGATACGCAGATCGCAGAGTTGCTTTTGAAGAGGAGGGGGAGTTGCCTCCTCAGCCGCAAAGGCCGCGCTGGGCATCCAACACCAAACCAAGGCCAACGCGAGGGCCATGTACCTCATGGTCGCGTCCTCCGAGGGCCTCTGGCCGGTGTCAGCGCCGGCGAGACGGTGTCTGCCGCGGCGGACTGCCCGTCAGTGTACACCGTCCCGTCGCGATTGCCAATCTCCGCGCGGGTCAATTGCCAGACGACGGCGATTCCTCGGTGAGGCGGTAGCGGCGGATCTTGCGGTCGAGGGTGGAGCGTTCGATGCCGAGGTGGGTGGCCGCGCGGCTCTTGTTCCAGGCGGTGTGTTGGAGCGTGGCGAGGATGTGGTCGCGCTCCAGATCGGCCAGCGAGCAGGGGTTGAAGCGATCGGCGGGACCAAGCTGGCCGGTGGGGCCCGCGGTGGGCAGTTTCGACAGCAACAAGTCGCCCTGGTCGATCAGCCGCCCGCGGCAGAGGACGACCGCCCGCTCGATGACGTTCTTCAACTCGCGGACGTTGCCGGGCCAGCGGTAGGTGATCAACTGCTGCAAGGCGGCGTCGGAGAATCCCTCGATCTTGCGGCCGGTTTCGTCGACGTACTTCCGGAGGAAGTAGTAGGCCAGCTCGGGGATGTCGTCGAGGCGCTTGCGCAGGCCGGGAACGACGATTTCCAGCACATGCAAGCGGAAATACAGGTCGCGGCGGAAGCGTCCGTCGGCGGCGTCCTGTTCGAGGTCGCGGTTGGTGGCGGCGATCACGCGGACGTCCACCTTGACGGGCTTGTTTCCGCCGACGCGCTCGAACGGATGGCCCTCGAGCACGCGGAGAAACTTCGCCTGGATGCCGGGGCTCATCTCGCCGATTTCGTCGAGCATGAGCGTGCCGCGATCGGCGGCCTCGAACTTGCCGATCTTGCGCTCCGTCGCGCCGGTGAACGCGCCGCGCTCGTGGCCGAATAGCTCGCTGGCCAGCAGGTCCTCCGATAGCGCGGCGCAATTGAGGCAGACGAACGTGTTTTTGCTCCGCGCGCTGGAGTAGTGGATCGCGCGGGCGACCAGCTCCTTGCCGACGCCGCTTTCGCCGCGGATGAGAACCGTGGCGTTGCTGGCGGCCGCGCGGGCGATCTGCTCGGTGACCTGGCGGATGACCTGGCTGGAGCCGATGATTTCGCTGGTCACTCCCAGCCGCTCGCGGAGCTGGGTGTTTTCGTCCTGCATCTGGCTGAGGTTTTCGGTCAGCTCCTGCCGCCGGTTCAGGTTGACCAGGGCCACGGCCACGGTGTCGGCCACGGCGAGGGTGAATTCGAGGTCGTCCGGGTCGGGCACGCGGCGCGAGTCGGTCGAGTAGAGGTGGATCAGGCCGAGCGTGCGGTTGGCGTGGCGCACGGGGGCGCAGATGACGCTCGTGGCGAGGATCTCGCCCTTGCTGTCGCGGCTACCCAGCGTGCTGTCGCCCATGACGTTTCGCGCCAGGACGGCCTCGCCCTCGCGCATGATCGTCGTGGCGAGAAAATTCGACAGGCGGTGGTACCGCTGTTCGGCGAGGGTCCGCTGGGCGACGATTTCGAGGTCCGCGCCGTCGGGTTCCTTCGAGGAATCGCGCGGCAAAAGGAGCAACGCGCCGGTGTCGGTGTGCGTGCTCTCGAAGAGCCCGGCCAGGGCCAAGTCGGCCATCTTCGGCAAGTCGGGCGCCTTGGCCAGCTCGAAGGCGATCCTGCAGAGCCGCGCGGCGGCCTGGCCCTGCTTCGAGATGCCGGTATCGTCGACTTCCTCCTTATTGTCTTCGCGGCGCTCTTGGTTTTCCTCGGACGGCTGGCTTGGCTCGAGGAACCGGGTTTGCCCGCGGCGATGCGTGATCGTGGTTGGCTCGAAGGGTTCGAGCACGTTGGAGTCGTCGTCGAGGACGTTGTCGGAATGGGTCGCGTCGAGCTCCGGCGCGACGACGGCGGTGGGTGGATCGTTGAAGGCCTCGGTCAGATGGTGAACGAACACCAACTGGGACCGGCCGACGCGGATCACGTCGGCGGGCCGGAGGACCCAGTCGCCGGTGACGCGCTGGTCGCCGACCATGGTGCCGTTGCGGCTGTCCAGGTCGCGGAGTGTCCATTGGCCTTCCGAGCTGAAGATCTCGGCGTGGTTGCGGCTGCAGCGGTCGTCCTTGACGACGATCTGGTTGGTGGCGGCGCGGCCGATCGTGACGGACTGGCCGGGGACCAGCCGAAACACGTCCGTCCATTTCAGGCCGTCGCGGATGACCAGATAGGCGAGCTTGGACAAGACCGTACCCCTTCGACCCCCCGGGCCGCAACACGGCGAGGAACCACCCCTCTTCTAACTTATCCACGCGAGCCCCCACTCGGCAAGGCAAAAGAGAGCAAAACCCCCTCGCGGTGGTGGGTTCCGAGTGGTTTGGGGTGGTGAATCGGCTTGTTGCAACGGCCGCGCGGCGTTCCACCAACTGTCCCTGGCATCACGGAAGGAAGGAACCGCGGATGGACGCGGATTCACGCGGATGAATGCTTGGTGGTGCGTCTTCCAACAGGTTGTTGCCGCGCAGCCGATGAGCCGCTTGCGGCTTCGCAACACGGAACGCCGGCGCGTAGAATCCCATGGGGCGCCTTGGCGGCGAGAGAAACCGATGGGGAGGATGTTGGCATGTCCCGGCTTCGCGGCACGGCGATGCGCGGCGCGGTCGTGGCGGGCGCGATCGCGGCCGGGTTCTTTTTATTGCGGCAACCGGCGATGAGCGCCCATCCGTTTCCGAATCGACAAAGCGTGCCGCCGCTGCCCGACGGGATCGAGTGGGTCAACGGCCCCGAGGACCCGTCGGGGAGCACGCCGAAAAGTCTCCGCCTGGAGGATTTTCGCGGCAAGTTCGTCCTCATGGATTTCTGGACCTACTGCTGCATCAACTGCATGCACGTCCTACCGGAGCTCAAGAAGCTCGAACGGGCGTATCCGGACACGCTGGTGGTGATCGGCGTTCACACGGGCAAATTCGAGGCCGAGCGCGACGCCGCCAATATCCGCGAGGCAATCCGCCGCCACCGGATCGAGCACCCCGTGCTGAACGACGCGAAGCACGAGGTCTGGAATCGATTCGGCGTCCGCGCGTGGCCCACGCTGCTTTTGATCGACCCGGAGGGCATGGCCATCTGGGGCAAGAGCGGCGAGGCGACGTTCGAGGAGGTGAGCGCCGTATTGCGCCGCGCGATTCCATACTACCGCGGCCAGCGGCTCCTGGACGAAAAGCCGCGGGCGTTGGGTCTGGCCGGCGACGCGCACGATAGCCCCCTGCGATTCCCCGGCAAGGTGCTGGCCGACGCCGAGGGCCGACGGCTCTTCGTGGCCGATACGGGGCATCATCGCATCGTCATCGCCGGGCTGGACGGCCGGCTCGTGGACGCGATCGGCGACGGCCAGCCGGGCCGTGCCGACGGCGAGTTCGCCAAGGCCCAGTTTGACAGCCCGCAGGGCATGGCCCTCGTTGGCGCGCAACTCTTCGTGGCCGACACGGAAAACCACCTCATCCGCCGGGTGGACCTCGACGCGCGCAGGGTCACGACCGTGGCGGGCAAGGGCGCGCAGCTCCGCGCGCCGGCGCCGCTCGTGCCCAGTTCGCGGCCCCGGCAGATCGCCCTGGCCAGCCCTTGGGCCCTGGCGGTTCACGACGAACACCTCTTCATCGCCATGGCGGGGACGCACCAGATTTGGCGGATGGCGCTGGACGGGTCGAAGATCGGGCCGTTTGCCGGAAACGGGGTCGAGGACATCGTCGATGGGCGGCGGCTGCCGTCCCGACCCTTTGAACTGGGCGCGGCGTCGTTCGCGCAGCCCAGCGGATTGGCCACGGACGGCGCGTGGCTCTACGTGGCCGATAGCGAGGGCAGCTCGATCCGGGCAGTCTCGCTCGCGCCCAACGGGCCGGTCCGCACGCTGGTGGGCACGGCGGGACTGCCCGAGGCGAGGCTGTTCACCTTCGGCGACGTGGACGGCGCCCCGGGCCAGGCCCGGCTGCAACACCCGCTGGGGATCGCCCTGGCCGGCGGCCGGCTCTTCGTCGCCGATACGTATAACAACAAGATCAAGGAGGTTGACCTCGCGACCGGCGCGGTGCGGACGCTTGTGTTGACGGGCGAGGCCGCGACCGACCCGCTGGACGAGCCGAGCGGACTCTCGGCTCTGTCGGACAAGCTCTACGTGGCCGACACGAACCGCCACCGCGTGCGGGTGATCCACCTGGACGAGAACAACCGCCTGGAGACCCTGCCGATCACCGGGCTCGCGCCGCCGGACGCCCGGCCGTAAGATGGTCGGGAATTGGGAGGGCGAGGCTCCCGCCGAGCCGCGCGTGTGCCACTGGCTTTGCCAGTGTCTGCAATGAACGCTCGCGAAGATTCGCACTGGCAAAGCCAGTGGCACACGGCGGAAAGGCAAAGCCAGTGGCACACGGCGGAAAGGCAGAGCCAGTGGCACACGGCGGGCTACAGTCTCTCGTCCGTCCCGGGCTTGCCGCCAACCGCGATCGGCGCGGATCCCAGGGCGAAGCCGCGGGGGCCTTCGACGTGGACGCGGATGTGGCATTTGCCCCGCGCGTCGGACGGGATGGGCAGGTTGATCTGGGACTTGCCGGTGGAAATATCCCGCTGGACCGCCGCGTACCGGCCGTCGTTCGCGCGGCGATACACATCCTCGTACGCGGCCAGAGCGTCGTCCGAGGCGGGGAATTCGCTCCGCACGGGCGGCGCGAAGCCCAGCTCTCCCCGGGGTCGGGCCAACTCGACGGTCGCGCGGCCCGCCACCGGGCTGTCGATCGAAACCGTCAGTTCCCCGCCCGGCTCGATCGACGCGGGCGCTTCGATCCGAACCGCCGCAGGACGCGCCAGGCGGAGCATTGGGTCGCCAATCAGGTTGAACAGCAACAGATGCTCGCGACGCTCCTCGTTCAATCGGGCCGCGTTGGGGCTCAACAAACTGGCGATCGAGTCGAACATACGGCGCGTGGGATGGGTCGAATCCGCGCGGGCAAGCTCCTTCTTCGCGGCCAGGAGCAATTCGCCCAGGGTTTCGGGCTCGCGGCGGAAGTACTGATCCATCATTTCGAGGCCCAGCACGGCCATGGCGTAGGGCATCGTCACCCGCGAACCGGCCACCACGGCCACCGGCCCGCCAGGTTGGCGGAGCATCCGTTCGGCCAGGCAGTCGTCGGGCCGGTCGAACGCGCCCGTGTTGCACGCGAGGAACAGCGCGATCGGTAGCCGCCGCGCGGCGAGCCGGTCCACGTCGGCCACGGCGAAGATCGGGTCCCGCAGTCCGGGCATGTTGAGCCGGTCCAGACGCAACACGCTCCCGTGGCCCACGTACACCCAGAACGCCGCGCCCTCGTTGAGCCGGTCGAGGGTTGTTTGGCGGAACTGCCGCGGGTTGGGGCAGTAGGGGCTCTGCCAGTTGGCCAACGTGACGGAGACGTCGTAGCCGTCGGGGATGGCGGTGGTCAAAAGGTGGCGCGTGGCGCCGTCGAGGGCCGCGTCGAGGATCGGGCCGAAGCGGCCCAGGCCGATCACAAAATTCAGCCGCCGCCGCCAGGGGCCGAACCCGCCCGATCGCTCGTAGGCGAGCGTCTTGGCCACCACGCGGGAGAGCTCCTCCGGCGTATCGGCCGAGAGGCGGCCGACGGCCAGATCGGGCACCTGATCGTCGTCGAGATCGGCGAAGGGATTGTCCGCGGCGATGTCCTTTTGCCCACCGAAGCGGACGTTGATCTTTGCCTCGGGCAGGAACGTGGGCACGCCGGCGGCGCCGCTTTGTCCGTCCGCGGCCACGTCGCCGACCAGGACGACAAACCGCGCATCGCCCCGCGATGCTTCCTGGCGGATCCGCTGGCGGACTTGTTCGGCCGTGCCTTCGGCGGAGACGAGCCGCAACGTGTAGCCCTGGCGCTGGCGATGCGCCAACCACGGCGCGAGCGCCGGGCGGAGCGCGTCGGGACAAACCACGATGGCCGCGGGTTTGGAGGCGGGCGTGTCGGCCGGTTTGTCCGCGGAAACCACCGCGAACGCCAGGGCAATCAGGGCCGCGTGCATGGTTGCCTTCCACTCCGTTCCGAATCTGGATGGGGGCTATCTGTAGGAGGCGACTCCCGTCGCCGACAATTCCGTGCATCCACTCTCGGTCGGCGACGGGAGTCGCCTCCCACAAATCCTATCGCGACACTGGCGTTGCCAGTGGCACACGCGGAAGTCGCGGCACTGGCGGAGCCAGTGGCACCCGCGCGGGTTCATCCATGATACCATGGAGTCGCTGGCGGCGTCGCGGTCAATTCCGCCGCGGGTTGGGGCGGCTTTTTGGCCTCGGGTATTCGGGCGGCGATGATGAGGCCCAGACCGGCAAGGTACAGAAGGAACATGAGGCCCAGGAGGCGGTTGGTGCCGCGGGGGGCGTCGCGGAATTCGCGCCAGACGAACACGCCCCAGATGGCGGCGACCATCGTCGCGCCTTGGCCCAGTCCGTAGGAAATGGCCGGGGTTGCCTCCGTTGAAGCGACGATGTTGAGCGTCATGCCGACGCACCAGATGACGCCGCCCAGCACGCCCAGAACGTGTTGCCAGACGGTCCCCTTGCGGTAGTCGTTCCACGTCACCGGCTCGCCGACAAAGGGCTTGGCCATGATGACCCGGTTGAAGATCAGGTTGCTGGCGAGGATGCCCAGCGCGAAGAAATACACGGCCGTGTAAGGGCTCAGGAAGCCGTCCTGGGGCCGCAGGGGATCGTTGAACAGGGTCCGGGCGACCAGAAGGTAGAAAAAGCCCATCAAAACGCCGCAGCAGACCGACAGCACGAGCCCCTTGGTGCTCAGGCCCCGGTCCTGGCCGGGAAGCCGTCGATACGCCACGGCGTTGCAGACAATCGCCCCGGTCACGAGCACGACGCCGGTCACGAGCAGGGCGAGGTTGCCGGCCGGGTCCGGGTCCTGCCAGTCGTAATTCACACCCACGCCGACGATGAGGGCCAGCCCGATGCCCACCGGAAAGGCCACGGACATGCCGGCGATCGAGATGGCGGCCACGAGGAGGATGTTGGCCAGGTTGAACACCACGCCGCCGGCCAGGGCCGAGAGGATCATCTCGAAATGGGCCAGCTTGGCGTCGGCCAGGAAGCTGCGTCCGGTGGAGCCGTGGCTGCCGAGCGTGAAGGCGGAGATGGTGGCCAGGATGACCACGCCGAAGACGTAATCCCAGTAGAACAACTCGAACCGCCAGCCCTTGCCCGCCGCCTTTTGGGTGTTCGCCCAGGAACCCCAGCAGAGCATCGTCACCACGCAAAGGACCACGGCCAGCGGATAGTCGGACACGACGAACATGGCGAGATTCCTTTCTTCAAGTGGCGAACGTTGTGGGGAGAGCACGGGCGCCATGCCCACGCTCTCGTGGGCATGTTGGCGCGGGATTCCGCCGCATGGCCACGCGAGCATGGCCATGGCACCTCGGCCCCCGCATGCACCCGCGCAATGTAGTCGGTTCAACTGGCAGCGTCAATCGTCCGGCCAGTCGCGCCAGAAGGCCCAGGTGTCGGCGACCGTCTGATCCAAGGGGATCTTGGGCGTCCAGCCGGTCTGGACCGAAAGGCGCGTGATATCGGCGATGGGGTCTTGTTTGCGGCCTGGGCGGAGTTCGACGACGGGGCGATTCGGGCCGGCCAAGGCGCGGAGCGCGTCGAGCACGTCGCCCGAGCGACGATTGCGGCCCGAGCCGACGTTGTAGACCGTACCAGGGTGGCCGATTGAGGTCAGCAGCCGGTACGCCCGAACCACGTCGCGGACGTCGCTTAGGTCGATCCAGGCGTCGCGGGTATGCACTTCCACGGGTGTCTCTGTCTCCAAGGCGAACTGCCGGGCCCATTGGGGCAGCATCATCGGCGGGTTTTGCCGGGGGCCTGTGTGGGGAAACGCCCGGGCGACGACGACCTGCACGCCGCGCCGGTGGCCCAATTCCAACGCGAGCCGTTCGGCGGCGAGTTTCGTCTGGCCATAGCCGCGCGCGGGGCCCAGCGGAGCGTCCTCGTTTACGGTGGGCGACTTGGGATCGACCGGCGCGTAGACGTGGCTGCTGCCAATCGCAATTACCCGAGGTCGCGAAGGCAGCGCGGCGGCCAGCTCGACCACGCGGCGCGTGCCCTCGACGTTGACGGCCCACGCCCGGGGCGTCGGCTCGTCGCGGCCGCACTCGTCGGGCACGCTCAGGGCGGCCAGGTGGTAGATCGCCTCGGGGGCGAATCGCTCGATCCGCGTGAGCGCTTCGCCGTCGGGCCGTTCGTCGCGGCCCAGGTCCCAGCCGACAAGCGGAATGGAGTCCCGGATCTCAGGATCGCTTTCCGGCAGCCACGCTCCGTCGGGCGACGCGCCCAATACGCTGTCACCACAAGCCAACAGATGCTCGGCCAGAAACCCGCCGACGAAGCCGGAGACGCCGGTAATCAGGGCGCGGGAGGGCATGGCACGCAAGACGCTACGTTTATCCGTGATGCGCTCTAATGGTCACGAGTGTCCGAAGGGTGTCGTGCCTGAAGGAGTGAGCGTGCAATCCCCCGATACGGGTGCAATTAAAGAAAATGGCCAAAAATTTTAATGGCCTGCCAGCAAATAAAGGATTCTTTAACGCGACATCTCCCACCCGGACCTGATCGCCGGCAACGATCGGTTCATCGTATCATCCCAAATCGTGTCATCCTGAGCGGAGCGAAGGATCTCGTTAACGCTGTATGATTGGGATGCTCCATTTCGCCCAGCCTGACGAGTTTCGTCATCCCTTTCGCGTATTTCGTGTCTTTCGTGGTTCCCCAAAATCCCCGAGATATCAGGGCTGAATCCTACTCGGCTTCATGGCCATTTCCGTTTGCCGGCCCTTCCTCGTCATCTTCCCGGGGCACGCGTTTGAGGGCCACGAGGGTGTCGTCCTCGTCGAGGTTCATGATCCGCACGCCCTGGGTGTTGCGGCCGATGGTGCTCACTTCGGCGGCGGCGATGCGTTGGAGCTTGCCCCGGGCGGAGATCATCAGCAGTTCGTCCTGGTCGGTCACGCCGACGCAGCCGATGACCGGGCCGTTGCGCTGGGTGGTTTTGATGTCGCGCAGGCCCTTGCCGCCGCGGCGCTGCGTCCGGTAGCAATGCTGGGAGGACAGGCCCTCGTCCTCCTCGGTGGGCTCGTCGGCCGGTTCGGATTCGACGCCGGTTTCCGCGTCGGCGGCGGTTTCGACATCGGCGTCGTCGAGGCCATCGCCGGGCTCTTGCTCCTGGTTGGGGCCGAAGGGCGTTCGTTTGCCGTAGCCGTGGGCGCAGACGGTCAGGAGCGAGGCGTCGGGATCGGCCACGGCCATGCCGACCACTTCGTCGTCGCCGATGAGCTTGATGCCCTTCACGCCGCTGGCGTTGCGGCCCATCGAACGCACGTTGGACTCCGGGAACCGGATGGCCATGCCGTTTTTGGTGGAGAGGACGATTTCGTCGCCGGGCTTCGTGATGCTCACGTCGACCAGCTCGTCGTCCTCGCGGATTTTGATGGCGATGATCCCCCGGCTCATCGGGCGGCGATAGGCGTCCAGGGCGGTTTTCTTCACCAGGCCCTTGCGCGTGGCCATGACCAGGAAATGGTCCGGCAGGTCGAAATCCTTCACCGCGCGGCAGTCGGTGATCTGCTCGCCTTCGGCCAGGTTCAGCAGATTGACGATCGCGCGGCCGCGGGCGTCCCGGGCCAACTGGGGCAGACTGTACACCTTCTGCCAATACACCCTGCCCAGGCTGGTGAAGAACATCAGATAGGCGTGCGTGCTGGCGACGAAGAGGTGCTGGATGGGGTCCTCCTCCTCGGTCTTCGCGCCCTTGAGGCCCTTGCCGCCGCGGCGCTGGGCGCGGTAGGCGCTGGCCGGGGTGCGTTTGATGTAGCCGTTGCTGCTGATCGAGACGACCATGGTCTCCTCGGTGATGAGGTCGTCCATGTCCAGGTCGCCGATCTCCTCGCCGCTGATCTCGGTCCGCCGGGCATCGCCGTACTTCCGCTTCAGCTCGCGCATGTCCTCGCGGACGATGTCCAAGATGTTCTGCCGGTCGGACAGAATGCGGACGAATTCGGTGATTTGGCCCAACAGCTCGCGGTGCTCCTCGCCGAGCTTCTCCTGTTCGAGGTTGACCAACTGGCCCAGGGTCATGCGGAGAATGGCATCGGCCTGGACGGGCGTGAGCGTGTAGTTTTCGGATACGCCGCGGTCCTCCTGGAAGACGGCAAAGCCCGCGTCGCCCAGCGCCCGGCGGAGCATGGCGCCGGGGCATTCGATCTGGACGAGCCGCTCCTTGGCCTCGGCTTGGGTTTTCGACGCCCGGATGACGCGGATCACCTCGTCGATGTTCGCGTGGGCCAGAAGCAGGCCCTCGACCGTGTGCTTGCGCTGCCGCGCCCGGGAGAGGAGGAACTGCGTCCGCCGGCGGATCACGATCACGCGGTGGCGCAGGAACTCCTCCAGAAGCTCCTTGAACGAGAGCACGCGGGGCTTGCCGTCCACCAGGGCCAGGAAAATCAGCGAGAAGCTGTCCTGCAGGGGCGTGAACTGGTAGAGCTGGTTCAGGACGACGTCGGGGTCGGCGTCGCGCTTCAGTTCCAGGATGAGCCGCACCGGTTCTTTCAGGTCGCTCTCGTTGCGGATGCCGGAGATGCCGGGGATCTTGCCCTCGGTGACCATCGCGGCAATCCGTTCCTCGATTCTATCGCGGGCTTGCTGGAAGGGGATCTCGGTGACGACGATCCGCGGGCGGCCTTTGTGGCCTTCCTCGATGTGCGCGCGGGCACGGACGACGATCGTGCTGCGGCCGGTGTGGTAGCCGCGGCGGATGCCGTTTCGCCCGCAGACGACGCCGCCCGTGGGGAAATCGGGCCCCGGGCAGATCTCCAAGAGTTCGTCGATGGAGACGTCCGGGTCGTCGATGATTTTGACGACCGAATCGCAGATCTCGCCCAGGTTGTGGGGCGGGACGGACGTGGCCATGCCCACGGCGATGCCGTTGGCGCCGTTGACCAGCAGGTTCGGGAACTTTGCCGGCAGGACGCTCGGCTCGGTGCGTCGCTCGTCGTAGGTGGGCAGGAAATCGACGGTGTCGAGCTTGAGGTCCTCGAGCAGCAGCGCGGCGGTGGGCGACATCCGCGCCTCGGTGTATCGCATGGCTGCGGGCGGCAGGCCGGCGATCGAGCCGAAGTTGCCCTGCTTGTCCACCAGCACGTAGCGCATGTTCCATTCCTGGGCCATGCGGACGAGGGTGGGATAGATGACGCTTTCGCCGTGCGGGTGGTAGTTTCCGCTGGTGTCGCCGGAGATCTTGGCGCACTTCACGCGGCCCGCGCCCGGCGTGAGGTTCAGGTCGTTCATGGCGACGAGGATCCGCCGCTGCGAGGGCTTGAGGCCGTCGCGCACGTCGGGTAGCGCGCGGCTGACGATGACGCTCATCGCGTAGGTGAGGTAGCTGTCCTTGAGCTCCTCCTCGATGGGCAAGGTCAGGAGCCGCCCCTGCCCATTGCCGCCGTCGGCGGGCACTTCCTCCGGGGGAACATCGTCCGGCGGATCCAGGGGGATATTTGAGTCGGTCGACAAGGGAGGTCCTTTCCACAATCATGCCGGCGAGCCGCGCGCCGTGGACCCACGCGCCCAGCGGCCTAGGACTCGCCCACGGGAAGCGCCCAATATATCCTTTTCCCCTTTGGGCGGCAACGGGGACCAGCGGGGAAAGTGGATGCGGAAGTCTTTTTATGGCAGAGACTTAGAGCCTGAACGAAAAACGTGATCCGAGACGTCGCGTCATCCTGGGCGAAGCGAAGGAACTCGTTGTTCCCAAACGAGTTGAGATGCTTCGCTGCGCTCAGCATGACGCCATTTCCCAACCGCTCCCGCACCAGGGTGCGGGGGCATTGTCGAAATACCGCCCTTGCGTCGCATGACAAAAGTCATACAATCTGCTCTTATTACTCCAGTCATAAGGAAATCTGCCATGAGCACGTCGAGCGGGCGACGGCTTTCGCGGGGCGAGTTGGACATCCTGGCCATGCTCTGGCAGCGGGGTCCGCTAACGTTGCGCGAGGCGCACGAGGCGTTTGACGACTTCGGCGAGCCGGTGGGTTACACCACCATGCAGACGCGGCTGAATCGCTTGGCGAAGAAGGACGTCGTCCGGCGCAGCGACGAGCGGCCGGCCCGCTACGAAGCCGTGTTGAATCCGGCCGAGGTGGGCGTGCGCGATTTGGAGACCCTGTTGGACCGGGTGACGCAGGGGCGGCTGGTCCCCCTGGTCGCCCACTTCCTGACGGACCACCGGCTCTCGCCCGAGGAGCTGGCGGAGTTGAAACGCCTGATTGTCCAAGCTGAAGCGGAGGCCCACGAATGATTCCTTCATCCGAGGAAATCGCCTTGCTGTTGCTTCGCACGACGATGGCGCTGGGCACGGCCGGGTTGTTGGTGGGCGCGTTGGTTTGGCGGCTCCGGCCGGCGTCGCTGGCGGCGCAACGCGCTGCGTGGCTGCTGGTGCTCGCCCAGGGCGTGGCTTGGTTTCATCTGCCGATCTCCGTGGCGCGTCCCGCATGGCTGCGGCCGAGTGTCGTCGAGTCCGTCGAACGAACGGACGAGGACAACCCACTGCCGGTCGCGGCCTTCGCTGCCGAGATCGAGTCGGCGCCCTCGATAAACGCGGAGTCCCTCGAGGGAAATCCCGTCGCCGCTCCGGCGGTCGGCTGGGCCACCTGGCTCGTGCGCGTTTGGCTTGGCGGCCTGGCGATCGCGCTTGGTCTTGGCGCTTCGGCGTACGTGCGGTTTTTGGCGCGGTGCGCGGGCAGCCGCGCGGCCGAATTGGCATGGCGGGACGAGTGGACGGAGCTTCTGACCCGGCAGGGCGTGAGGCGTTCGATCCCGCTGCGGGTCGGCAACCGCATCGGACCGGCGCTTTGCTTGACACCAGCGGGGTATCGGTTGCTTGTGCCCGCGGGGTTGTGGTCGCGCCTGCTGCCGGACCAACGCACCGCGATCTTGCGCCACGAGTTGGCCCATTTTCGGCGCGGCGACGTGTGGAAGAACCTCACGGCGCATCTATTGGCCCTGCCGCACTGGTTCAACCCGCTGGCGTGGTGGGCGGCACGGCGGTTTGTCGAACTGGCCGAGTGGGCTTGTGACCGCGAGGCGGCCGCGGGCGATCCGGCGGGGCGGATCGGCTATGCCAAGGCGTTGGTGGACGTCGGCGCGATGAGCGCGCCCTTCCTTCCTTGCGCGGCGACGGCGGGAGGAAGCTCCTTGGCCGTTCGCGTGCGTCAACTTCTCACGGTCCCGTCATTGGAGGATACGACCATGAAGAAAGCCGTTCTTATCGTCGTTGCGGTGATGCTGGTTGCACTGGGCGTTTTTCGCGTCCGTCTTGTGGCGGACGAGCCTGTTCCAGAGAATCCCGTGGCTGGCCCGACCGTCGGAATCGAATCCAGCACGGGCGAGGAGGCGGCGACGACGCCTCTGCCCGAGCGTCACCGGCCGCTCTACGTGATCGAGCCGCCGGACGTTTTGCAGATCGAGTTGCGGGATCTGCTGCCCAAGCTTCCGCAACGGATGTCTGCTTTTGACATACTGACATTGCGCATAACCGGGACGAACATATTGCCTCGGGAATATCTGGTCGATCGCGACGGAGCGTTCGATTTTGGCCCCGGCTTCGGGACGGTAGACGTAGCGGGCAAGACGCTCGATGAATTCAAAGCAGCCGTCACCGAGAGGTTCCGCGACGTGCTTGACGACCCCAGTGTATCGGTCGAGTTGGCCCGGAGCACCCGATTCCCGCCAATCTCGGGCCACTACCTGGTCGGTCCGGACGGGACGGTGAATCTCCGCCAATACGGCGTGGTCCACGTGGCCGGCAAGACGATTGCCGAAGCCGCCCAGACCCTGGAAAAGCACCTCGGCGCGACGCTGTACGACCCGCGGGTCACGGTCGAGGTAACCGCCTTCAACAGCAAGGTCTACTACGTCCTCTCGAAAGGGGCGGCCGGCCGGGGCGACAACGTGATCCGCGTGCCGTGGACGGGCAGCGACACCGTGCTCGACGCAATTGCCCAGGCGTCAAACCGCGAGAGCATCGCGGGCAAGTATATTTGGATCTTGCGTCCCACCCCGGGCCGCGAGGTGGTCCTGCCGGTCGACCTGGAGGCGCTCGCCCGCGACGCGACCACGGCCGCGAACATTGAGCTTCTACCGGGCGATCGGGTCATCATCTCCGACTCGCCGCGGGACGCAAAACCCATCGCGCGCGAGCCTCGCACGTCGCTAGACGCCATGTACGGCCGGCCCGCGGCCACCGCGCCGCGGGTCGCCGCGCCCGTCGGGCGCGAGCGCGGCACGTCACCCGTGGTCAGACCCAGCTCGCCGGAGCACTCCGGCCCCGGAGCCACGTCGGACCGCCACGGATCCTCGGAGGCGATTCGGGATCGTCTTGGATTGGAGTTGGAGGACATCTCGCCGGAGCAGTTCCGCGAGCGCTTCAAGACGCGCTACCGCGGCGGCCTGGCCATCGCTTCCGTCCGGCCCGACAGCCCGGCGGCCAAGCAGGGAATCCGCCGCGGCGACGTGTTGGTGGGCTTGGGCGCGTGGGAGACCGTTTCACTGGAGAGTCTCCGTTACATCCTCGGCCGACCCGAGCTGGACGAGGACGATTCGCTCAAGTTCTTCATTCTGCGTGGAGACGAGACGCTCTTTGGCCACCTGTCTCTATAGGATGTCGATCTGATCGTATCCCACATGTCGCGCCGGCTGATGGGACGCAGTCGCGGAACTCCTCTTCCTCCTCATTGGGCGGCTGAACCTGACCAAAGGGAAGCCGCGGGATCGACAGGCGATAACGCAGCCTGCTGGGCTGTTTGAGCAGACCGCATCGGGCGATCCACTCGCGGTTGTGGCTGCAGCGGTCCCCCATGGGGGTGTGGAGACGCTATGCCCCTCTTGCGAAATGGACCGACAACTCTCATACTCGGACCAGTGGCGACCGTGCCCAGTGGGGACATGGGGTGGATCAGACGGGAACCATGCTCTGTTGTGGGAGCGTAACCTTGACCTTCGAGTCCGTCGATGTCCTTCAGCGGACACTCGCTGACACGGTGTTCAAGTATGCCGCGGATCGGAAGAAAGCCGCCGGCAGGGCCCTGGGCACACTCGTCGAGATTGTCACCTTCTACACGTTGCGCGCCTGGAATCTGCGAGATCACATTGCCATTGAACGATCGGTTCCCGAGTTCGCGAATCCCGACATCCTGCACAACGTCGAGTTTTCGCTCCATCCCATTTCCGCCAGACACGCAGTCCACGTGGCCCCCTTGATTCTGCCTCTCACCGCGGCCAAGCTCACACGGCAAATGCCGCTTCTGGCCAATACGACGGTGAAATCCACGCAAGTTCTCAGTACGGACGGCGTGAAACGCAATGCTTGCGTGATTGCCGAGGACGAGAGCGGCCTCGTTGTGGCAAACGTGGACGCGATGGATGATTCGCATTGCGACCTCGTTGTCTGTCAGCTCTTCCCCGATCCCTTTGCCATATTCGAGTGCAAACGGGTTGGGGTGGAGGAGGGGATGCGCAAAGGCCCACAGACAATCGAGAAGGCGAAACAAGGGGCCTACGTCGCCAGAACGATATCGTCGCTCCAGAAAGTCCGGCTTCGTAACGGTCAATTTCACGGAATGCTGGAACGCCGCGATGGCACGTTCCGCACAGGTCCCTACGGGGAATTATTGCGAGACGTAATCGACCGCTCGTCAGTATCCGATATGCGGGGTTTCATCTTGACGGTCGGAATCGTCAGCAACCACGGAAACTGGTTCACCTCAGCGAATCAGAACAAAGAACTGCGCGTGCTTGCCCAGTCATACGACTGGCTCCTCTTCCTCACGGATTCCGGACTCGCCCAATTCATCGACCGTCTTTTGCTTCACCCCGCGCCCGAGCTCGAAGCGGCTCGTGAAGCATTCTTGGCCAGCTATTCGGGGAGATCCGGCACGAATCGTTTCACCAAGGTCCGCATTGGCGTTGCCGCCGACGAGGCGCTCCGAAGGTACTTCTCGTCGCATGAAGCGGAGGTCGAAACCTGGTTCAACGTCATCGCGCCGAACCGGGCTAAGCTCGGCAAACTACAGGTGGATCTTCGAAAGCTCGCCGGCAAGGATTGGAGGAGAGGTTAGCAACATGACCGCAGGACGCAACAACGCGGAGTCGCTGAGCCAGCACTGGTGTACCCCGCCGAAGTACGTTGAGGCGATTCGTCGCTTTTTCTCGGGCAGGATCGCGCTCGATCCGTGTTCAAATCAGTATTCGATCGTGCGGGCAGAGGTGGAGTACACCCTGCCCGAGGTTGACGGATTGACGGCTTCATGGGATTTCCCCACCGTTTTCGTGAATCCGCCGTATGGGAGTGATCGAAAGCGAGGCACCACGATTCGCGATTGGCTGCGGAGGTGCGCCGAATCGCATCGAACGCATCACGCGGAGGTGTTGGCGCTGGTGCCCGTCGCGACGAACACCCGACACTGGAAAGTCTATGTTTGGGGGGCTGCGACGGCAGTGGCGTTCCTGTACGACACGCGACTGCGGTTCCTCGTGAATGGCAAGGACGGCGGAAAGGGGGCTCCGATGTCCTGCGCCATGGTCTATTGGGGCGTGGATTACGCGCTGTTCGAGGAGGTGTTCGTGCGGTTCGGCGCCGTGGTTGACGTTAGGCATCTGCACGACAAGGAGGTCGGCGTCGGCGAACACCGAACCCTCTTCGAGCACGAGCGACGATTCCACGGCGTTTCAGGCTGGCGCGGAGGACGGTCCCCGACGCGGACGCCGAAATCTTGACGTTGCGCTCCCTGCACGATCTGCACCCCCGTTACGACAGCAGCTTGTCGCAGTCCCCGTGGGAACCGATCCAGAACCAGGCGATGCCTTCTGGTTTGTCCAATACAATCAAGGCACGGAGCCTATCCCCGGTCAATGCCCGCACCCTTGTCCCCACGCCCCCAGCGGGGTATCATGGGGCCATGCGTGGGCCGTGATTCCTGTTTCCAGCCAGCCGGAGGTGGCGCGATGCGTGGGTTGCGAAGGTGGGCGGCGTGTTCGGCGTTGTGCATGGCCGTTGTGGCGATTCTTCAGTCCGCGCTCGTTGCCAGGGAGCCGGTGCGGAGCGTGAGGGTGTCGGCCAAGGCGGAAATCGCCGTCGTGCCGGACGAGGTCTTGTTGACGTTCTCCATCGACACGGAGAACAAGGACCTGCTCCGCGCGAAGGCGGAGAACGACAAGCTCACCCGGGCGGTGCTGGCGCTGGGACCGAAACACGGGCTGCCGGCGGAGCAGCTCACGATGACGGGGCTCGACATGGGGCCGCGGTACGAGCGGCGGCGTGCGGACCAAGAGCCCGTGTTCGTCGGCTATGAGGTGAGCCGGTCGATCGAGGTGTCGATCCGCGACTTCACGAAGTTGGAGCCGGTGCTGGCGGACGCGTTGGCCGCGGGGGTCACCAACGTCGGCGATCTGTTGTTCCGGACGCGGAAGCACCACGAGTACCAGGTGGAGGCGCGGGAGAAGGCGGTGGGGTACGCTCGGGAGAAAGCCCGGCATTTGGCCGAGCTCAACGGGCTGGCGTTGGGCGAGGCCCTGGAGATTGTGGAGGACGTCGAGGGCGACGAGCACACCTGGGGCATGGGTGGAATGGGAGGCGGGATGGCCGAGGCGCGGCCGGCGGGCCCGGCGCGGTTTCGCCTGGTGGCCGACGAGCGCGAGGCGAAGGGCGTCCCGGCGACCGCCAGTGGCGAGGCCCTGCTCGCGCCGGGCACGATCACGATCCGCTCGACCGTGACCATCACGTACGAGATGCACCCGCGGCCGCATTGAGGACGTAGAAGATCACCACGAAAGACACGACATACACGACAGGTTGACGAAGCTCGTCGTGCTGAGCAAAGCGAAGCATCTCCAATCGTGGCGCGTCAACGAGATCCTTCGCTGCGCTCAGGATGACGTGTCAAAACGACGCGGGTTCCGCGACGGTTTCTTTCTCTTTCCTAAACCTTTCGCGTATTTCGTGTCTTTCGTGGTTTCCTTCCTTCCCAAGGACCGATCATGGGCATGACCTTTGACGAACGGGGACGGCCGAGCGCGGACGCGGCGTTGTGCACGGGGTGCGGGGCGTGCGCGCGGATCTGCCCGGACGGGGTGCTCGCGATCGAGGACGGGCTGCCGCGGGCCGGGACGGGTGGGTTCATGGGCTGCATCGCCTGTGGGCATTGCGCGTGCGTGTGTCCGACCGGCGCGATGCGGGTCGAGGGCCGCGGGATGCGGGCGGACGACGTCGTGGGGATTCCGCCGGCCGACGCCCGGGCGACCGCCGACGCGCTCGAGGCGTTGCTCCTGGCCAGGCGGAGCGTGAGGCAGTTCACCGATCGGGAAGTGGATCGGGCCACGGTGGATCGGATCCTGGCGATGGTTTCGACCGCTCCGATGGGCATCCCGCCGCACGAGGTGAGCGTGCTCGTTTTCCATGGGCGGGACAAGGTCCGCGCGTTCGCCGCCGACGCGGCCGTCTCGTTCGAGCGCGCGGCCAAATTCTTCAACCCGGTCACCCTCACGCTCATGCGTCCGTTCTTGGGCAAGTCGGGCCATGCCCTGCTGCGCGACTTCGTCCGGCCGCTCATGCAGGCGCTCGTTAGCGAACACGCCCGAGGGCGCGACGCCTTCACCTACGGCGCCCCGCTGGCCATGCTCTTCCACACGTCGGCGGTGGGCGACCCGACCGACTGCCACATCGCCGCCACGTACGCCATGCTGGCCGCCGAGTCGCTCGGTTTGGGCAGTTGTCTGCTGGGCACGGCCCAGGCGTTCGAGCGGGACAAGACGTTCCGCGCGAAGTATGGGATTCCGCCGGGCAACAAGATCGGCTTGGCGCTGACGATCGGCCACCCCGCCGTGCATTTCACCCGGGCGGTGCGGCGGCGTCTGGCCTCCGTTCGGTTTGCGTGAAGACGCGCCGGTCGATGCATACCGCTGCTGGATGAGCCAGCCGTCGGAGACGGCGTCCCCTCACCCCCGGCCCCTCTCCCGCTCGCGGGCGAGGGGAGGTGGCGTCTTGCAACCCTTCCGGCGCGGGGCAGCCCGTAGGGGCTGTGCCGGTTGTGCCGATGAATCCACGTTTGTCGCAGAGTACCGATTGTACGGACCGACCTGTAGTACAGGGGCGGTGCCGGTCATGCGCGCGATCCGCGCGGCGGCAGAAGGAGCGTCCCGAGGCGCAACCGTTGGACCGGATGGACGCGAGATCATGGAAGAAACGAACCATCGGGTCGTTCTCGTGGCGGGGCTGATCCTGGGGCTGGTTCTCTTGTCGGGGGAGGCGCGGGGACAACAACCGCCTCCGGCGCCGGGCGGCGAGGCCGCCGCGCCGGCGCCGGCCGAGCCGACCGCCGAGAACCTGGACGCCCTGCTTTCCATGGCGGATAAGGACGTCTCGCAACTCTCCCAGGTTCGCGTGGGCCATTTGACCGGCTCGCCCTCGCTGGACGTGCCCGTCTCGACGGTGGCCCGGCAGGAAAGCACGGTGGGCCATTCGCCGGCGGCGGTGTTCGTCATCACCAACGAGATGATCCGCCGCTCGGGCGCGAAGAACCTCCCGGACGTGCTGCGTCTGGCGCCGGGCGTGAACGTCGCCCGGATCGACTCGAACAAGTGGTCCATATCGATCCGGGGTTTCAGCGGCCGGTTCGTCAATAACCTGCTGGTGCAAATCGACGGGCGCGCCGTGTACACGCCGCTGTTTGGCGGGGTGTTTTGGGACGTGCAGGACCTGGTTTTGGAGGACGTCGAGCGGATCGAGGTGATCCGGGGGCCCGGGGCGTCGGTCTGGGGCGCCAATGCCGTCAACGGCATCATCAACATCATCACGAAAAGCGCGAAGGACACGCAGGGCGTCTACGTCGAGAGCGGGACGGGCACGGAGGAGTTGGGCTTCGCCACCATCCGCGCCGGCAGCCAGGCCGGGAAGGACTTGCACTACCGGGTGTACGGCAAGTGGTTCGAGCGCGGCGCCGGCTTCAGCGCGGACAATCCGGCCTATGACGACTGGCGGCAGGGTCGGGGCGGTTTTCGGGCCGATTGGACGCCCAACCGCGACGACACCCTGACTCTCCAGGGCGATTGCTACAACGGCTATAGCGGCGACTACTCCGTGGCGCCGCGGATGACGCCGCCGTACATGCAATTGCGGCACGACGCCACGCACGTCAGCGGCGAGAACGCCGTGTTCCATTGGCGGCGCGTGCTGGACGAGGAGTCGGACTGGACGCTGCGGCTATACTACGACCGGACGGAGCGCCATTGGGTGAACTACGGTCTCTCGGAAGATCGGGACACGTTCGATTTCGACTTCCAACACCGGTTTCCGATCGGCTCCAACCACAATTTCATCTGGGGCTGCGGCTACCGCAACACGAAGGACTTCGTGCATGCGTCAACGAGCTACGGCATGACGCCCGACCACCGATCCGACAATTTGTTCAGCTACTTCACGCAGGACGAGATTACGCTGGCCGAGGACTTGTGGTATTTGACGCTGGGGTGCAAGTTCGAGCACAATGACTACACGGGCTTCGAGTATCAGCCGACGGTGCGGGTGTTGTGGACGCCGGACGATCGACGGGCGATCTGGGGGGCGGTGTCCCGCGCGGTGCGCACGCCCACCCGGGGCGAGGAAAACGCCCTGGCCACGCTCGCGCCCTTTCCACCGCCGCCGGACTCGCCGTTTCCCTTTCCAACGTTCCCGGTGATTCACGGAAATACCGGGCTATTGTCCGAGGAGTTGATCGCCTACGAGCTGGGCTACCGCGTGCAGGCCACGAAGCGGTTCTCCTGGGACTTTGCCGTGTTCCTGTACGACTACGAGCACCTCATCATGTCGCGGTTCGGGGCTCCCGTGCCCGGACCGGGCGGCACGTTCCTCTTGCCGGGACAGTTGGTCAACGCGATGGCCGGCGAGTCCTACGGATTTGAATGGGCGGCCAACTACGACGTCACGCCGCGATGGCGGCTACACGGCTCGTACTCGTTCGTCGTGCTCGACATGGCGCCGGTTCTCTATTCCGAGATCCCCGAGCGGGTTGAGGGACAAAGCCCCCGCAACCAATTTGTCCTGGGCAGCTCGAGCCCGTTGGGACGCAACTGGGAGTTGGATGTGATCGGCCGGTACGTGGACTGCCTGCCCACGGAGCAGGTAGGCAGTTACTTCGCCGGCGACGTCCGCTTGGCCTACCGGCCGAGCAAGCACTTCGAGTGGTCCGTGGTGGGGCGCAACCTGTTCGCCGGCACGCACGCCGAATACGGCAACGACAGCTACCTGGGGTCGTTTCGGACGGAGGTGCAGCAGGAGGTCTTCACGCAGATCGTCTTGCGGAGGTAGACGCCGCTGCCCGCGCGTTCCCTCCCCGAAATGGGGAGAGGGGAGTGTTCGCGCGTGCCACTGGCTCTGCCAGTGCCATGCGATGGGGCGCCATGTCCACGCTTGCGTGGACATGCCTTCCCAGTGCCAATCGCATGTCCACGCAAGCGTGGACATGGCACCCCGCGTTGTTGGAGCAGTGTTCTGAATGTTCCACGACACTCAGTAGTTCCAAATTTTGGAGGCAATCGATACTGTCATTCCGAGCGCAGCGAAGAATCTCCCTTGCCGCCGAGATCCTTCGCTGCGCTCAGGATGACTTGGGGGACGAATTTGGAACTACTGACACTGGCGGAACCAGTGGCACACTTCCGTTGTTCCACGGCACTGGCGGAGCCCGTGGCACACCTCGGCTCAGGGATCGTCCAACCCGCGCGGCGGGCCTGTCTGGCGGCCCCGCGACTCCAAATACGCCGCGAGCAGGATCTGAGCGGCCACGCGGTCGCGGCGGTCCTTGCGGCGGCGGCGGGACAGATCGGCCCCGAGCAGGGCCTGTTCGGCCTCGACGGTGGTGAAGCGCTCGTCGAAGAAGGCCACGGGAACGCCAGTCACCTGGGCGAGCCAGGCGCCGAACGCGCGGGCCTCGGACGACTTTTGGCTCTCCCGTCCGTCCAAATGCACGGGCAGCCCCACGACAAACTGCACGATGCCCTCCTCCTCGACCAGCCGCGCGAAACGCCGCGCGTCGTGGTCGGGTCCGCGGCGGGTGTAGGTCTCGTGGGGGCTGGCCAGGCGGCGCTCGGGGTCGCTCAGGGCGATCCCGATCCGCACGGAGCCGAAGTCGATCCCGGCCACGCGGCCGGGCACGGAGGGCGGAGCGTTCATGGGCGGCCCTCGCCACGCGGCGCGACGCCGCCCTGGGACACGAACCGATACAGGACCTCGGCTGCTTGTTCGAGATGCTCGATGGGCACCCACTCGTCGCGGGTGTGGGCTTGTTCGAGATAGCCCGGGCCAAAAACCACCGAGGGCACGCCCGCCGCGGCATAGATTGCCGCGTGCGTGCCGTAGGGCTCGCCGATCGTGCAACATCGGCCGATGACGGCCTCGACCGCGTCGGCCAGGCTCTGGCCCAGCGGACCGTTCGCGTCGTCGGAAAGCGGAGGGAGCACAAGCGCGGGCGGCATGTGCTCCACGTCGAACGGCTCGCGCCAGTGTCGCGCGAAGAAGTCGAGCACGTGCCGGTAAGCGTCCTCGGGCGACTCGCCCGGCGGCACCCGGCGGTCGATCTCGATCTCGCAAAGGTCGGGAATCGTGTTGACGCTGATGCCGCCGCGGATCGTGCCGACGCTCAAGGTCGCGCCGCCGCAAAGCGGATGCCGGGGCGCGTGGCCGACGCCCTCCGCCTGGTATCGCTCGAAAACGGCCAGCGCCCGGGCCATGCGGTAGATCGCGTTCGCGCCGGCGTCCGGATTGGAGCTATGCCCAGCCTTGCCGTGCGTGCGGCACGTCCAACGAACCGCGCCCTTGTGGGCGACGACCACGTCCAGACCGGTCGGCTCGCCGACGATCGCCGCGTCGGGCCGGCGCGAAATGAACCGCGCGCCGGCCGGCGGGTCCGTCCAGAGACCCGCCAGGGACGCCGCCCCCGTGAAGCCGAATTCCTCGTTCACCGCGCAGGCGAGAATGACCGTCGGCATGTCCGGAGGCGGCGACTCGGCCAGGCGGGCCACGGCCGAGAGCATGGCGGCCATCGACCCCTTTGTGTCGCACGCGCCGCGGCCGTGGAGACGGCCGTCGCGGACCTCGGGCCGGAAGGGCTCGATCGTCATGCCCTCCACCGGCACGGTGTCCTGATGCGCGTCGAGCAGAAGGACCGCGCCGCCGCGGTCCGGAGGAATCGTCCCATCGAGCCGAGCGAGGATGTTCTCCCGGCCGGGGGCGACCGGTTGGCGGAGCGTCGGCAACCCCAGCCGGGCGAAGAGTCCTTCGAGGTGGTCCGTCAATCGGCCCTCGAAAAACTCCGGCCCGGCGGCGTCGCGGCCCATCGGGTTGACGCTGGGGATGGCCACTAGCTGGGCGGTCGTCTCGACGGGGTCCAGGAGCACGGGCGGGAGTCCTAGAAAAGAGGAAAGCGGCGACAAGTCGCCGCACTCCAAAGAAAAACGGCCAGCGAATCGGTTCAAAAGGCAGAATGGGAATTGTCAGAGAAAGCGAACGAGCCGGCGAAAACGACCGGGCGTCAACTCTTTTGCGTTGATTATTACCCCCCGGGCGGACGATTTCGACGGGTCGGTGGATACGGTATTGTAACGTCGCGTGGCGGTTTTGCATGGGCGGCCAGTACGCACCGGGGGGTTCCGCGGGAAAGACATCCCCCTTCGGAGTCAATCGGGCATCCTAGCGTTGGGATCGGAAATCTGGACAAAAAAGAATACCCGTAAGCGGGATTGAGATTTGTTTCGCTGGCAAGCATAATCACAGGTGCGTGAGGGACATCCCTCGCCAGATCGCCCCTCGAAGGTCCCTGCCCCGCCTACGAGGGGCTTCTTTTTGCGCTGGCCATGGCGCGTTCTTCGGCCAGTCTCTTCGGCGCGATTCGTTGGGCGCGCTCCCGTTTCCGCGGTACTGCCCACGGCCGCGCGCTTCTTCTCGAACACGGGGGCGCGACTCGACCGGGCGGATGCTTCACGGAATGCGCGGCCGCGGTTAGAATACCCTACCGCGCCTTGCGAACGGGCGCGCGGGGAGAGCGTCTCGTTTGACGTTTTTCGCGGACGGCTGGGATTGTGTGCCACTGGCTCTGCCAGTGCGTGAACGGCGTTATCGCATTGCGCGGGCAAAGCCAGCGTCGCGCTGGCAAAGCCAACGGCATCGGATCACGACCGTTCGCGGGGGATAGCGGGAAGCGCCAATGCATGCCGGAGTCCTTGCCATCCTGTTGTTCATCGCCTGCGCGGCCGGGCTGTGCGGGGTGCTGGTGGTCGTGGCCAATCTTCTGGGGCCGCGACGATCCAACCCAGCCAAGCGGATGCCGTACGAAAGCGGCATGGATCCAATCCACAACGCCCACCGTCGGTTCGACTTCCGGTTCTACCTGCTGGCGATCGCGTTTCTGGTGTTCGACGTCGAGCTGTTGTTTCTCTATCCCTGGGCCGTGACGGGTCAGCCCGCGTTGACCGGGGACCGTCCCCATTCTCGCATTGGGGACTGTCTCGATTTTCGCGCGGCGAAAATGGGACTGTCCCCTTCATCCGGCCCGGCGGGCGCCTCGCCCTCGCAGGCCGGTCGCGTGGGCCAGCGGCACGTCTTATTCGCCGGCGTGATGATCTTCATCGGGCTATTGGCGCTGGGGTTTGTCTACGACTGGCGCAAAGGGGTGTTCCGGTGGCGCTAGAATTGCCCGACAACGCGCTCATCACCCGGCTCGATGCCCTGGTGAACTGGTGCCGGAAGAACAGCCTTTGGCCGATGCCGTTCGCCACGGCCTGCTGCGGGATCGAGCTGATGGCCACGGGCGCGAGCCGGCACGACCTCGCGCGGTTTGGGGCCGAGGTGTTCCGCTTCAGCCCCCGGCAATGCGACCTGATGATCGTCGCCGGCCGCGTGGCCATGAAGATGATGCCCGTGCTCCAGCGGATCTGGATGCAGATGCACGAGCCGAAGTGGTGCATCTCGATGGGGGCGTGCGCGTCGACGGGCGGGGTGTTCGACACGTACGCGGTGGTGCAGGGGGTGGATCGCTTCATGCCGGTGGACGTGTACGTGCCCGGCTGCCCCCCCCGGCCCGAGCAACTCATCCAGTCGATCATCGACCTGCAGGAGAAGATCCAGCGCGAGGGGACCGCACGGCGGAGGGACCGGATTGTTCATGAGTGAGACGCTCGCGGCCGTCGAGGCCCTGAAGAAGGCGTATCCCGGCGTCGCGGCCGACGCGTTTCGCGGCCAGCAGAGGCTCGTCGCGCCGGCCGCCGCGGCGCACGACGTGCTCCGCGCGCTCAAGGAGGAGCACGGGTTCGACTTTTTGGCGGACATCACGTGCGTGGACTATCTCGACTATCCCGGCGCGGCGGACCGATACGGCGTGGTGTACGTGCTGGTGAACACGGCGACGAGCGCCCGGCTGGTGGTCCGCGCGCGGGTGAACGACCCGGAGCCGACGGTCCGGTCGGTGGTGGACCTGTGGGCGGCGGCGGACTGGCTGGAGCGCGAGGTTTGGGATCTCTTCGGGATTCGCTTCGAGGGCCATCCCGACCCGCGGCGGCTGGTGTTGCCCGACGCATTCGAGGCCCATCCGCTCCGCAAGGACTATCCCCTGCAAGGCCACGGCGAGCGTCACAACCACCCGGTGGTCACGCGCGAGAACGAAGAGCAATATCCGGGTTGAGGGACGGGGGGATTTGTGGGAGGCGACTCCCGTCGCCGATTCGGTGGCGAAAGGCAGAGGGCTGGCAACAGGTAATCGGCGACGGGAGTCGCCTCCCACAGGACCATTCGGACATTCCTTGGTTATTGGGATTTCGTTATTGGTGCTTTGGATAGAACGATAATCCCACTCGCCGCGCGCGTGCCGCATCATGCCCTTGACTCCCGAAATCCCGCCGGGCGACCTTCGCCGAGACGAGCCGCGGGCGTATCTGTGGACGCTCAACTTCGGCCCGCAGCACCCGGCCACCCACACGACGCTGCGGATCGTGCTGAAGCTCGACGGCGAGCGGGTGGTGGACGCCATGCCGGAGATCGGCTACCTTCACTCGGGCTTCGAGAAGCTGGGCGAGCACCTCGACTTCAACCAGTACGTCACCATCACCGACCGGATGAACTACTGCTCGGCGGCGGCCAACAACGTCGCCTGGCACATGGCCGTCGAGCGGCTCTTGGGCATCGAGGTAACGCCGCGTTGCCGCTATCTGCGGGTGATCGCCGCCGAACTGTCGCGGATCGCGGACCATCTGGTCTGCAACGGCGCGGTGGGGCTCGACACGGGGGCGTTCACGTACTTCGTGTACGCCTTCAACCCGCGCGAGCCGATCTACGACATCTTCGAGGCCCTCTGCGGCGCCCGGTTCACGACGAGCTACACCCGGGTGGGCGGGCTGGCGCACGACGCCACGCCCGAGGCGATCGACATGATCCGCCTGTTTCTGCGGGAGTTCCCGCGAACGCTGGACGACATGGAGCGGCTGCTCGATCGCAACCGGATCTTCGTCGATCGCACGAAGGGCGTCGGCGTGCTCTCGCGGGAGGAAGCCATCAATCGGGGCGCGAGCGGGCCGATCGCTCGGGCGAGCGGGGTCGCCCGCGACCTGCGCCGCGACGAGCCGTACTTGGGCTACGACGAGTTCAACTTCGACGTGATCTGCGCCACGGGCGGCGACTGCTATGCGCGCTATCTCGTCCGCATGGCGGAGATGCGGGAGAGCCTGAAGATCGTCCACCAGGCGATCGAGAACCTGCCCGGCGGGCCGGTCAACGTGGGCGTGGGCGAGCGGACGGCCCTGCCGGACAAGCGGGCGGTTCATTCGACGATCGAAGGGCTCATCACGCATTTCGAACTCTCGATGACCAATCGCGGGTTCGAGGTCCCTTGCGAAGAGGTGTACTCGGCCATTGAATCGCCCAGCGGCGAGCTGGGGTTCTACGTGGTTGGCGACGGCAGCCCTCGGGCGTATCGCGCCCGGACGCGCCCGCCGTCGCTGGTGCATTTCTCCTTGTTTCCCCACCTGATCCGCGGTCATCGCCTGAGCGACGTCGTGGCCGTGCTGGGCAGCCTGAACGTGATCGCCGGGGAGCTGGATCGGTAACGAAGAGACTCGTACAGAAAAGAGGATTTCACCACGGAGACACGGAGACGAAACGCGAGGAAGGAACCGCGGATGAACGCGGATGAACGCAAATGACGACACAGATGAAAAAAGGAAGAGACCGTGTATGCCCAAAAAGGCGCAACGGGGGCGGCCCAGAGCGCCTTTCTCCCGCAACTAGCACGTCTTCCAGGAAGTACGTGCCTGTATCCTGGATTGCGAAGCCGCAAGCGGCTTCTTGGCCGTCCGGTAACGACTTTCTGGAAGCGGTACTAGCGATCCGCGCGAAACCACCTCTATTTTATCTCCTCCCTCCGCGTCTTTGCGTCTTTGCGCGAGTCATCGTCGCCTTATGCGTCTTCGCGCGAGCCCTTACTTCCCCAACCTTCTTCTCCGTGCCTCCGTGTCTCCGTGGTGATTTGTTGACTCGTTTCCAGGAGTGATTTTCGGCCGTGACACTGGACAACGACATCCTGGACGCCATCAAATCGCTCTTTCCGCGGTATCCGACGCGGCGGGCGGTGGTGTTGCCGGCGCTGCACGTCGTGCAGGAGCGGTTGGGCTGGGTGCCGCCGGCGGCCGTGGTCGAGATCGCGCGGCTGTTGGAGCTGGCCCCGGCCGAGGTGCAGGACGCGCTTTCGTTCTACGGGTTTTTCAAGCAGGACCGGCCGCTGGGCCGGGCGCGGATTTGGGTGTGCCGGTCGCTCAGTTGCGCCGCGCGGGGGGGCGAGGATCTGCTCGCGCACCTGTGCGCCCGGCTGGGCATCCGGCCGGGCCAGACCACGCCGGACGGCCGCGCGACGCTGGAAGTGGCCGAGTGCCTCGGCGCGTGCGAGCAGGCCCCCGCCGTGCTCGTGAACCAGACGCTGCACGGCAACATGACCAAGGAGAAGATCGACGCGCTGGTGGATGCGCTGGAGTAGCCGTGCCTGACTTCGAGCCCGTACTGACCGCGAATCTGGCGAAGCCCGACGGCCATCGGCTGGCCGTGTACGAGGCGGGCGGAGGATACCGCGCGCTGCGGCGGGCGCTGGCCGAGCTCGCGCCAAAGGACGTGCTCGAGCAGGTCCGGACAAGCGGCCTTCGCGGACGCGGCGGGGCGGGGTTTCCGACGGGGCTGAAGTGGTCATTCCTGCCCGCCGATCATCCCGGGCCGATCTACCTGTGCGTCAACGCCGACGAGAGCGAGCCCGGCACGTTCGTCAACCGCGTGCTGATCGAGGGCGATCCCCATCAGGTGATCGAGGGGACGATCCTGAGCGCCTACGCCACGCGGGCGAGCACGGCCTACGTGTATCTCCGCTACGAATACCCGCTGGCGCTGGCCAGGCTCGAAGCGGCGCTGGCCGAGTGCCGCGCGGCGGGCTACCTGGGGCGGAACATCCTGGGCAGCGCGTTTTCGCTGGATATTTTCGTCCATCGCGGAGCGGCGGCCTATGTTTGCGGCGAGGAGACGGGCTTGATCGAGAGCATCGAGGGCAAGCGGGCATGGCCGCGGATCAAGCCGCCGTTTCCGGCGGTCGAGGGCCTTTTTCGCCGGCCGACGGTGGTCAACAACGTCGAGACGCTTGCCTGCGTGACGCACATTATCGACCGCGGGCCGGCGTGGTTCCGTTCGATCGGCGTGCCGCCCGACCCGACCAACCCCCGCGATCCCGGCAGCTTCGGCCCGAAGATGTACGGCGCAAGCGGCCACGTGAACCGACCCGGCTGGTTCGAGGCCCCGCTGGGCGCGGCGTGCCGGGAGTTGATCGACCGATTCGCCGGCGGCGTGTGGAAGGGCCGACGCGCGAAGGCCGTCGTGCCTGGCGGATTGAGCACGGGCTTGCTGGCCGAGTCGGAGTTGGACACGCCGATGGACTTCGCCGGGCCGGTGCGGGCGGGCTGCCTCGGGCTGGGCACCGGCTGCATGATCGTGCTCGACGAGACGTATCCCATCCTGGAGTTCCTGTACAACAGTTGCCGGTTCTTCGCCCACGAAAGCTGCGGACAGTGCACGCCCTGCCGCGAGGGCACCCAATGGGCGTTGGAGTTGTGCCAGCGGATCCGCGCCGGGCGGGGGCGGCTAGTGGATTTGGACCTGCTGGCCGAGATCGGCGATTCGATCGGGATCATGCCGGGCACGACCATTTGTGGCCTGGCCGACGGCGCCGCCTGGCCGATCAAAAACGCGCTGGGCAAGTTCCGCGACGAGCTGGAAGAGCACATCCGGACCACGAATCCGAGCGGCTTCGGGCAGACGGAGCCGGTCGAGGCAATGGAATTCGCCGGGAGGGAACCGCGGATGAACGCGGATGAACGCGGATAAGGATTCCGATAAAGGGATTGACCACGGAGGCACGGAGGACACGGAGAGGAAGGGACGGACGAGAACAAGGACTCGCGCGGAGGCGCAAAGACGCAGAGGGGAGAAGGTGATGGAAGAGATGGTTCGTACACGAATCCATGACTGGGGGAGCGAAGCACGCCAAGCGGTTCCCTATGCGCCTTCCTTGACACAAACAGTCTCTTCGCTTCTTCATCTCTATCGTCATCTGCGTTCATCCGCGTTCATCCGCGGTTCCTTCCCTGTCTTTCCTCTCCGTGTCCTCCGTGTCTCCGTGGTGACTTTCCCTGCGAACCTGGTGTTGGCGTTGTGATGACCCGCGTAACGATCGACAATCGCGTGTTGGAGCTGGACCCGGAGGATCGCCTCAACGGGATCGAGGCGGCCGCGCGGTTGGGGATCGAGATTCCACACTATTGTTGGCACCCCGGTTTGTCGGTGGTGGGCAGTTGCCGGATGTGCCTGGTCGAGCACGGCACGATCGATCGGGCGAAAGGCCACGTCGTGATGATGCCGAAGCTCGTGCCCGCCTGCCAGACGCCGGCGACCGACGGCTCCGTGTTCATCACGAACAGCCCGAAGGTCGTCCAGGCCCGGGCGATGGTCGAGGAGGGCTTGCTGCTGCGGCATCCGGTGGACTGTCCGATTTGCGACAAGGCGGGCGAGTGCTTCTTGCAGGACTATCACTTCCGCCACGGCCAGGACGCCCGGCGGGCCGACGCGCGGCCGTTCGTGAGCCGCCGCCGGGAACTCGGGCCGGATATCACGCTCTTCGTGGACCGCTGCATTCTGTGTAGCCGGTGCGTGCGGTTCGTCCGGGAGGTCAGCGGCTCGAGCGAGCTCATGGTCACGGGGCGAGGCAGCCACGAGGAGATCGACGTGCTGGCCGACTTTCCCTTGAACAACAACCTGTCGGGCAACGTGGTCGATCTCTGCCCGGTCGGGGCGCTTTGCGACAAGCACTTCCTCTATCGCCAGCGGGTGTGGTTCATGCGGTCGCACGAGGGCGTTTGCGCGGGCTGCGCCACGGGCTGCTCGATCTGGATCGACGAGAATCAGGACCGGGTCCACCGGATTCGGCCGCGCGAGAATCCGAAGGTCAATCGCTGGTGGATCTGCAACGACGGCCGCTGGAGCTATCCGCACGTCCACAACCCGAGCCGGCTCGCGACTCCGCTGCGGCGCGAGGGCGGCGCGACCGTGGCCGTGGACTGGTCGAAGCTCGTGCGGGAGCTTGACGGGCGGCTCCGCCACGCCGGGCCATTGGCGGCGGTGGTCTCGCCGTTTCTCACCGTGGAAGAGGCGTACTTGTTGTGCCGTTACATCCGGTCGATCGACCCGGAGGCGATACTGGCCCTGGGGCCCGTGCCAACGGTCGGCGAGGACGAACGGTTTCCCGGCGGGTTTGTGATCTCGGCGGAGAAGTGCCCCAACCGGCGAGGGGTCGAGCGGATTCTCGCCCATTTCGCCGGGCGGGTGGCGTCGTTTGACGAGGTGGTTTCGCGGGCTCATCAGGGCGGGGTCGGCGGGGCGTGGGTTTCCGGCGGGTATCGCCGACCGTGGATCGACGCGAGCGCGGCCGAGCAGTTGGCGCGGGCGGGCCTGCTCGTGGTGCAAGACCTGTTCGACTCGCCGCTTGCCGAGCGCGCCGGCTACGTGCTGCCCGGGGCGGCGTTTGTCGAGCGCGACGGCTCGTACGTCAACCGCGACGGCCTGCTCCAATCGGCCCGGCGAGCCATCCGTCCGCCCTCCGGCGCGCGGACCGAGGGCAGCTTGCTCTGGGAGCTCTCCGGCCGGTCGGGGCTGTATCAGGCGGAGGTCGTACTGCAGGAGGTTTTTCGGGAGATCGAGATGAAGGAACCACGGATGAACACGGATGAACACGGATAACGACAAGAGGGAACCGCGGATGGACGCGGATAAACGCAGATTGGACGATTCGCGTTCATTCGTGTCCATTCGCGGTTCCTCTCCCTCATTCGCGTTCACCTGTGGTTCCGTGAAACGGATACAGCAGCCGTAACGAATAGCCATGTTTCTTCTTGAAACGCTCATCAAGACCGCTCTGGTGATCGCCGGGCTGATGACGGCCGCGGCGTATTTGGTGTTGCTGGAGCGGTGGATGGCGGCGTGGATCCAGGATCGCCTGGGGCCGAATCGGGTGGGGATTCCGTTGACGAGGATCCGCCTATTCGGGCTGGGCCAGCCCTTGGCCGACGGCGTGAAGTTCTTCTTCAAGGAGGAGTTCACCCCGTCGCACGTCGACAAGCTGCTCTACTTCCTCGGGCCCGCGGTCATGTTCACGGCGGCGGTGGCCATCTTCGCCGTCGTGCCGTTTGGCAGCGTGTTGCCGTCCGAATTCGGCCTGGAAGGGATGAGCCGGCCGATCGAGCTGGTCGTCGCGCCGGGCGTGGACGTCGCCGTGCTCTACGTCTTCGCCGCGGGAAGCATCGCCGTCTATGGGGCCCTGCTCAGCGGCTGGGCGAGCAACAACAAGTACAGCATGTACGGCGGGTTGCGGGGCGCGGCCCAATTGATTTCGTACGAGCTGCCGCTCGGGCTGGGGTTGGTGGGCGTCGTGCTGGCCAGCGGGTCGCTGCGGCTGGACGTCATCATCGCTCAGCAGGCCCAAAGCGGCGCGTGGAACGTCGCCCTGCAGCCGCTTGGGTTCCTCGTGTTCTTCGTGGCGGGGTTCGCCGA
This sequence comes from Pirellulales bacterium, assembly GCA_016931995.1. Lineage (GTDB taxonomy): Bacteria > Planctomycetota > Planctomycetia > Pirellulales > Thermoguttaceae > JAFGDS01. The sequence goes on along the minus strand of JAFGDS010000141.1, from coordinate 15,469 downwards.
GTCCGGCCGGCTGCCGTTCGACCTGCCCGAGACCGAGCAGGAGCTGGTCGGCGGCTACCACACGGAATACTCCGGCGTGAAGCTGCTGTTGATCCTCGTGAGCGAATTCCTGCACATGATCGTGGCGTCGTTCCTCATCGTGATCTTGTTTTTTGGCGGGTGGCACCTATGGGGCGTGACCGGTAGTGGACAGGAAGTCACGTGGCCGATCGCCCTGGCGCGGGTGGTCGTTCTCCTGGGCAAGGTGTTACTGACGATTCTGTTCTTCATGCTCGCCCGATGGAGCTGGCCGCGGTTCCGTTTCGACCAGCTCATGGCCCTGGCGTGGAAAGTAATCCTGCCGCTGGGAATGGTGAACCTGGTTGTCCTGGTTGTTTGGGTGGAGTACGGAGCGAAGATGGCCGCCGCGTTGGGGATTTCGAATATCGCGGCGATGGCGGCGTTTGGCTGGGGGGTGTTCGCGGCCAGCGCGGCGGTGGTCGTGTGGCTTGTGCCGGGCGAGCCGGACAACCGGCCGCGGCGCGGGCCGGCGTGGCAACTTGGCCCGACGGACGAAGAGGAGACTCCGCAATGAAACCGGACGACCCACGGGTGCGTTGGATCGACGAGCCGGAGTTGGGGCCGTTGGGCCGCGTGTACGTGCCGCTGGCCACCGAGGGGCTGGCCACGACGCTGCGCCACCTGTTCGGCCGGAAGAAGACGGTGCAGTCGCCGGAGGAGCGATACGTGTCGCCGGCGCCGCTGATCTACCGCGGCGTGCACCGGCTCAATCGCGACAGCCAGGGCCGGGTGAAATGCGTGGCGTGTTTTCTCTGCGCGACGGCCTGCCCGGCGCATTGCATCGACATCGTGGCCGCCGAGAGTCCCTGGCCGGACCGGGATAAGTATCCCGAGAGCTTCACGATCGACGAGCTTCGGTGTATCTATTGCGGCATGTGCGAGGAGGCCTGCCCGGTGGACGCGATCGAGCTGACGAGCCTGTACGATCTGTCGGGCAAGAGCCGGGAGGAGATGATTTTCGACAAGGAGAAGCTCCTGGCCGTGTACGACATGACGAAGGACGCGGAGCCGATGCGCACGGCCGGAGTGCCCGAGCCGCGACGGAAGGAGGACGGCCCGTGATCGGCTCGATCGAGGTGGTTTCGATCGCGACGGTGGCCGGGGCGATTGCCCTGGGGCTGCTCGTGCCGTCGCCGCGCCACGGGGCCCGCGCGCGGGCGCTGGGCGTGGTGGCGGGCGCGGCGAGTCTGGGGTTGTTTGGGTCCCAACTGCCGGGATGGGGCGGCTGGCTGGCCGGCGGCGTGGTGAGTGTGGTCAGCGTGGTAACGCTCGTGGCGGCCGTTGGCACGATCAGCTCGCGCAACCCGATCCACGCGGCGTTGTGGTTTGGATTGGTGCTGTTGGGCACGGCGGGATTGTTTCTGGTCGCGGGGGCGCAGTTTTTGGCGGTGGCCACGGTGTCGGTCTACGCCGGGGCAATTCTGGTGACTTTTTTGTTCGTTTTGATGCTGGCCCAGCCCGAGGGCCGGGCGCCCTACGACCGCGCGAGCACGGAGCCGCTGGTGGCGTCGGCGGCCGGGGCGGTGATGGTGGGGATCCTGTCGGTCGCGTTGGGCAGCGCGTTGAGTGGGCCGGCCGTCGAGGCGATGGCCGCCCGCGGCGCGGCCGCGCGGGCGGAAGCGATCGACGGCGGATCCCCCCTGGTCCACTTTGGCCGCGAGCTGTTCGGACGGCACTTGATCGCCGTCGAGGTGGCCGGCGTGCTGCTGTTCGTTGCCCTGGTCGGCGCCGTGGCGATCGCCGCGCACGTGCGAGAACGCGGCGGGAATTTGGAGGTAGCAGATAGAGAACCACAGATGAACACAGATGAACACAGATAAGACAAATGACAGGAGGTTCCTTCCCATTCCCATCCGTGTTCATCCGTGGTTCTCTCCCTTGTGTTTTCAGCGTAGTTGAATGATGTCCGAAACAGCTTTACTGCATCATCTTCTGCTGGTGGGCGCGATGCTGTTTGGCATCGGGTTGGTCGGTTTTTTGAGCCGGCGGAACATGATCGTCATGTTCCTGTCGGCGGAGATGCTCCTGCAGGGCGTTTCGGTCAGCCTGGTGGGCTGGAGCCGGCTGCACGGCGACCTGGGCGGGCAAGCGCTGGTGCTATTTGTCATCGCCGTGGCGGCCTGCGAGGCGGCCGTGGCATTGGCTCTCGTTTTGGTATTGTACCGGCGTCGCGGCAGCCTCGACGTGGCGTTGTGGCGGGCGATCCACGAACCGGGGATCGAGCCGCCCGAGCCGGCCGAGCCGCTGGCGGAACCCCGGCCCGCCCCGGACTGGCCCACGCTCCCACCGGCTGGACGCCGACCGGAGATCCCGCCCGAGAAAACCGATTATCGCCGCCATGTTTGATATTCCCGCATTGCTGATCGTGATTCCCGGCTTGCCGCTGGCGGCGGCGGTGGCCACGGCCGCGCTGGGCCGTCCGGTGCTCGGCCCGCGAAGCCACGTGCCCGTCGTCTTGGCCCTGGCCGTATCGCTGGCGGCCAGCTTGCTCTTGGTCGAGCGGGTGGGGCAGGGCTGCCGGTCGGCGGAAGGCGGGATCGGCTTCGAGCGGACGGTCGCGCTGTGGAGTTGGGCCGAGGTCGGACCGGAGGACGCCGCCGTGGAGTCCGCCTCGCCGGCCTTTCGCGTGGACGTCACCCTGCGGGCCGATCCCTTGACGGCGATCATGCTGGCCTTCGTGACGTTCATCGCCCTCTTGGTCGCCGTCTACTCGATTGGCTACATGCACGGCGACCGGGGATATTGGCGATTCTTCTCCTACCTGGGCTTGTTCGTCTTCTCGATGACGATGCTCGTGTCGGTGAGCAATTTCCTGTTGCTTTACGTGTTTTGGGAGGCGGTGGGGCTGTGCAGCTATCTGTTGATTGGCTTCTGGTACGAGCGGCCCGCGGCGGCCGCGGCCGGCAAGAAGGCGTTTCTGGTCAACCGCGTGGGCGATTTCGGGTTCGCCCTGGGCGTGTTCCTGTTGTGGACCACGTACGGGACGCTGGATTTCCACGATACGGTGACGGCCGGGCAGGTAACCGGCGTGGGCATCCTGGGCCAGACGGTGCTGGCCGATCCGGCGCGGCTGGTTGGCGGCGCGACGGGCACGGCCATTTGCCTGTTGCTGCTTTTGGGGGCGTGCGGCAAGAGCGCGCAGTTTCCGCTGCACGTCTGGCTGCCCGACGCGATGGAGGGCCCCTCGCCCGTGAGCGCCCTGATCCACGCGGCCACGATGGTCACGGCGGGCGTGTATCTCGTGGCCCGGTGCATGCCGCTTTGGGCCGTCTCGACCGGCGCCCAGCACGCGGTGGCCGTCGTCGGCGCGTTCACGGCCCTGCTGGCGGCCCTGATCGCGATTACGCAAAACGACCTGAAGCGGATCTTGGCCTATTCGACAATCAGCCAGCTTGGGTACATGTTTTTGGCCTTGGGGGCGGGCACGATGTTGGGCGTGACCGCCGGGATGTTCCACCTGGTGACGCACGCCTTCTTCAAGGCCCTGCTCTTCCTGGCCGCCGGCAGCGTGATGCACGCGATGGGCGGGGTGATCGACATCCGGCGCTTCGGAGGGCTCAGACGAAGGCTGCCCGTGACGTTCTGGACGTTCCTCGTCGGGGCGTTGGCCCTGGCCGGCGTGTTCCCGTTCGCGGGCTTCTGGAGCAAGGACGCCATCCTCGTCGCCCTGCACGAGCAGGCCGGCGCCGGGCAGCGGCTTTTTCTGACGCTCTACCTCGTCGCGCTGGCCGTGGCGGGGCTCACGGCGTTCTACACGTTCCGCGCGGTGTTCCGCACGTTCTTCGGACCCGAGCGGCTGCCGGACGAAGCCGGCGGCCACGCCCACGAGTCGCCCCGCGTGATGACCGGGCCGCTTCTCGTGCTGGCCGCGTGCGCCGTGCTGGCGGGCGGAGTCTTCGAGTTGACCCATGGATTTGCCAATTTCCTTCACAAGACGCCGTCGGTCGCGTTCCTCGGGGACGGTCCCGATTTTCGCGCGACGAAAATGGGACTGTCCCCCTCCGACGCCCCTGCCCGGGGACGGTCCCCATTTTCGCGCAGCGAAAAGGGGACTGTCCCCGCCAGTCACGAATCGGCTGCCTCCCACCTTGCCGTGGCCGTGCTCGGCACGACGTTGGCCCTGGGTGGGATTGCGCTGGCGGCGGTGTTGTACGTGTTCAGTCCGGCGCTGGGCCGGCGGCTTGCCCAGGTTATGAAGACCCTGGGGCTGTACCAGCTTTCGCGCGACCGATTCCTGTTCGACGAGATCTACCAATGGCTTCTGGCGCGGCCGGCGGCGGGGCTGGCTTGGTTGTGCCATTGGTGCGATCGGAACGTGGTGGACCGTCTGGTGGATTGGTGCGGGCTCGCGCCCGTTGTCGTGGGCGCGGCGCTGCGGCCCCTTCAAAACGGGCTGGTTCAATACTACGCCCTGGCCATGGTGCTGGGGTTGCTCGCGCTGTTTGGAGCGTTGATGATGTAACGTCCCCTTACCCCCGACCCCTCTCCCGCCCGCGGGAGCGGGGAGGATGGATTGATGCCCTCTCTCCTTGTCCTAGCGCTGCTCGTTCCCTTGGCCGGGGCCTTTTGGGTCGCCGGGCCGCGGGGCTACGCGCGGGCGGTGGCGCTGGGGGCGGCGTTGGCCACGCTCGCGGTCGCCTGCGCGCTCGTCGCGCAATTTCCCGCCGGCGAGGACGCGGAAGTGGCCGTGTTCGACGCCGCGTGGCTCGGCGGCGAGCACGGACCGGTGGACGTGCGGCTGAGCGTGGGACTGGATGGGCTGAGCCTTTGGCTCTTTGGGCTGACCGCGCTTTTGTCGGTGGTGGCCGTGCTGGTCGGCTGGGACGCCATCGACCAGCAGGCCCCGCTCTACTACCGCCTCCTGCTCCTGCTGGAAACCGGCATGTTGGGCGTCTTCGCCGCGCGGGACATTATCCTGTTTTACATTTTCTTTGAATTCACCCTAATCCCCCTCTTTTCCCTCATCGGAATCTGGGGAAGCCAGCAGCGGCGGCTCGCGGCAGTGAAGTTCTTCCTGTTCACCCTGGTCGGAAGCGTGCTCTCATTCCTGGGGCTTCTGGCCATTGTGCTATGGGACCATCAGCACGCGGGCACGGGCGCGATGACGTTTTCGATCGCCGCGCTCACCGAGCGGTTGGCGGCCGCGCCGATGCCCCCGCACGTGCAGCTTTGGGTCTTCCTGGCCCTGTTCGCCGGGCTTGCAGTCAAGGTTCCCATGGTCCCGCTGCACACGTGGCTGCCGCTTGCGCACGTCGAGGCGCCGGCGGCGGGCAGCGTGCTCCTGGCCGGCGTGCTGCTGAAGATTGGCGCGTACGGGTTCCTCCGTTTCGCCGTGCCCATGCTGCCGGCGGCCGTGGTGACGTGCATGCCGTGGCTTTTGAGTCTCTCCGTGGCCGGCATTCTGTACGGGGCTTTGGTGGCGCTGGCGCAATCGGACATGAAGCGGCTGGTGGCGTATTCGAGCGTGAGCCACATGGGCTTCTGCACGCTGGGGCTGTTTGCCCTGAATCCGCTGGGCACGCAAGGGGCCGTGGTGCAGATGATCCACCACGGGCTGGCCACCGGCGGGCTGTTCGCCCTGGTCGGAATGCTCCACGAGCGGTACCACACGCGTTCGATCGCCGAGCTGGGCGGACTGGCCCGGCGACTGCCCTGGGCGGCCTTCTTCATGCTCGTGATGACTCTCTCGAGCATTGGTCTGCCGGGTCTGGGGGGATTCGTGGGCGAGTTTCTCATTCTGCTGGGCATGTTCGACCGCGGCTGGGCGGCCGCGCCGGGGCCGTGGATCGTCCTGTATCGAATACTGGCGGTGCTGGCCGTCGCTGGCGTCGTGCTCGGGGCGTGGTACATGCTCTGGCTCGTCGAGCGGGTGTTCTTTGGCCTCTTGCGCGAGCCGCGCGGGCGGGCCGCCGCGCCGCCGCGGGATCTGAACGTCCGCGAGATCGCCTGCCTGGCGCCCTTGGCGGTCGTCACCTTGTGGCTGGGCCTCGCGCCGCGGTTCTTTTTGGATCGAATGAGTCCGACGCTCGACCGGCTTACGGTGGAGGCCAGACAGACACTTCACGATCGTACCGCCCCGATGGTCACGTCCCCACGCGCGCTGCGGGAAGGCGAGGCTCCCGCCGAGCCGATAGGGCAGGGCTTTTGCGGAGCCGATAGCTGGTCCCGCCCGCGAGAATCAATAGGGGCTTCGCCCCGGGATTTTCGAGGCATATGTCCGGTGTCCAATGGTACTTGCGGGTGGTTTCTCGGCGCGGATATACTGAAGGCGCCTGGAGAAACGGAGTCAGGCTCCGCGGGGACGCAACCTGATGAGGGATATCCAGGATCCGGTGCGCCAATGGCGCGTCAGGCCCCTGATGGCGTTCGTCACCAGGGGCCGTTTTCTTGAATCCCATTGGACACCGGACTTATGCCTTAGAAAATCCCGCGGCGCAGCCGCGCTAGGCGTCACGCTTTGTGTCTTGGCGATTGGGTGGGATGAGTCTGTTTCTCTGACACAACACGAACGAAACGCGTCGCAACCCTGCCCACCAATGAAGGACATCAAGCCGTGCCCAATGAAGCGATTGCCCAACTGATGCCCGAGATCGTGTTGGCCGCGGCGGCCGTGGCGATCTACATGGCCGGGGCATTTGTCGCGTCGCGCCGCGCGTGGCGGCCCGCGGCCGGCGCGGCGATCGTCGCGGCCGCGGCGGCGCTCGGCTTGCAGTCTTCCGTGGGCCCGATGGGCACGCTAGCTGGCGACGCGTTTGGGCAGATCCTCCGCTGGACGGTCTTGGCCGCCGGCTTCATTCTAGTCCTTATGGCGTGCCGCGCGACGCGCGACGCGGCGCCCGAGTTCTTCGGTTCGTTGCTTTTGGCCGTGGCCGGCGCGATGCTGGCCTCGGGAGCGGGCGAGTTGATTCTGCTGTTCGTCGCGCTGGAACTCGTGTCCATCCCGACGTACCTCCTGCTGTTCGTCGGCCGCTCGGACGCCGCCTCGGAGGAAGCCACCACGAAGTACTTCTTCCTGAGCGTGCTGTCGTCGGCAATTCTGCTTTACGGGTTGAGCTTCCTCTACGGCGCGGCGGGCTCGACCGACCTGGCGACAATCGCCCGGCAGTTGGCCGAGGCGCCGGGCGAGACGGTCGATCTGGCCAAGATCGCGCTGGCCCTGGTGGTGGCGGGCCTCGCGCTGAAAATCGCCGCCGTGCCGTTCCACTTCTACGCGCCCGACGTGTACCAGGGCACAACGCACTTGGGCGCGGCGTTCCTGTCCGTCGTGCCGAAGATCGCCGGCTTCGCCGCGCTGGCGCGGCTACTTTTGGCCATGCCCGGCGCCGCCGACTTCGGCTGGCGCGCGGTCGCGGTGCTGGCCGTGGCAAGCATGACGCTCGCCAACGCCATGGCCCTGTGGCAAACGAATCTGCGGCGTCTTTTGGCCTATTCGTCGATCGCGCACACGGGCTTCCTGCTGGCCGCGTTGGCGGCGGGCTTGGCCGCGGACGCGCCCGGCGGAGCTTGGGACGGAATCGCCGCGATGCTGTTTTACCTTTGTGTTTACGCCCTGGGCACGCTGGGCACGTTCGCCGCGCTGGTGCATCTCGGCGGCAGCGACGGCACGATTGATAACGTGGAGGAATTGGCCGGGCTGGGTAAAACGTGCCCATGGATCGCCGGCGCGTTGGCCGTGTGCCTGTTCAGTCTGACGGGCATTCCGCCGCTGGCCGGCTTCTGGGGCAAGCTGGTCGTCGTGGCCGCCGCGCTGGACGTGCGGCCCTCGGCCGACGCGGCGTCGGCCGGCGTCCGGGCGTGGTTTATCGCGCTGGCCGTCTTGAGCGTGCTCAACGCGGCCGTGGCGGCCGCCTACTATCTCCGGATCGTCGCGGTGCTCTACTTCCGCATCCCCCTGGCCACGCCGCGTCGGACGCGCCGCGGCGGGGCCTGGTCGGCCGCCGCGGCATGTGCGATGCTGGTGGTGTTGGTGGGACTCTGGAGCGGACCACTGCTGGGCGAATGCCGTCGCGCTCGACCGGGCGTGACTCCCGCGACCCAAGTCGACCGCAATGATGTCCCAACGTTAAACTCGTCATCCTGAGCGAAGCGAAGGATCTCGGTCGCGTCGAAAGGAATGGAGATCCTTCGCTTCACTCGGAACGACTTTCAACGACGCCCATTGAATCGGGCTTTAAAGAAGACAAAGGACGATCGGGAGGAGCGATGGCCCGGCAACGCACGCGAGCCACCGAATTGGCAAGACTCCTGCACGAGGCGGCGCGCCCCGTCTACGTGTTGGACGACGAGCGAACGGTGGTGTTCTGCAACGAGGCGTGCCTGGCGTGGCTCGGCCGGTCGGACGAGGAGATCCTCGGGCAGACGTGCGCGTACCATTCCACGGCCAAGCCGGGCACGGTCGCGGCGGCCGTGGATGGGCTGTGCGGCCCGCCAGGCATCGAGGAAGGCCGACCGACAACCGCGATCGTCGCCGCCGCGGATCCGGCGGGACGGCTTCGGCGGCGGCGGGCTCGGTTCGTGCCGCTTTCTTTTGACGCCGGCCCGACAATCGCCCTGGTCGTCCTGGTCGACAGCGACGATCTGCCCGAAGATGAGACGCCGCCGGAACTCGACGCGGCGCCGTCCAACGAGCCCCGCGCCGACGCGATGCACGACCGCATCCGCCGTTTTCGCGCGGCCGCGGCCGGGCGATGTCGCGTGGACCGGCTCGCGGGCGATAGCCCCCCCATGCGATTGGCTCGCGCCCAGGCCGAACTGGCCGCCGGGTGCCGCGCGAACGTCGCGATCGTGGGCCCGCCGGGCAGCGGGCGGCGGCACGTTGCCTCGGCCATCCACTACGCGTCGGATCCCGGAGGCGAAGGCTCGCTCATCCCGCTGGACTGCTCGATGCTCGGGTCGGAGTTGATCCGCTCGACGGTCTCGACGCTGCTCTCCGGGGCCTTGGGAACGCGGACGACTCGAAGCACGCTGCTGTTGAACGAGGCCGACCGCTTGCCGCGCGACGTTCAGGGTGAACTGGCCGCGGCGCTGTTGGGGCGCCGGCCTTCGTTGCGGGTAATCGCCACGGCGCGGCGGTCGCTGGGCCGGATGGCTCGGCGGGGACGATTCTATCCCTCCCTGGCGGCCGGATTGGAAACCATCACGATCGCGCTGCCTCCCGTCGCGCGGCGCCGCGAGGACGTGCCGCTCTTGGCGCAAATGCTGCTGGAGGACGTCAACGCCCAGGGCGCGAAACAGCTTGCCGGGTTCACGGCGGAGGCGTTGGCCTGTCTGGACGCGTACGCTTGGCCGGGCAACGTGGACGAAATGGCGCTATTGATCGCCGAAGCCCACCAGCGGGCCGAGGGGCCCGAAATCCGGCCCGCCGACCTGCCGAAACGGATCCACCTGGCCGCCGAGGCGGCCGCCCATCCGCCGCCCCGCGTCGAAACCATCCAACTGGACCGTTTTCTCGGCGAAATCGAGCGGGAATTGATCGAGCGGGCGTTGACGCAGGCGAAAGGAAACAAGGCCCGCGCGGCGCGATTATTGGGCGTGACGCGGCCGCGGCTATATCGTCGATTGGTCCAGCTTGGCCTGGAATGAATTGCGCCCGTCAACTCCCCTCCGCGCGACGTGTCCACGCGGGCGCGGATGCGCCGCCGGGCAACCCAATCCGTCCGCGGCAATGAAACACGCCATGAATGCCTCAGCGACGCTTCTGCCCGAAAACGCCAGGGCCGGACAGCTGCTCGTCTGCGAACGCGCTGGCCGTTGGGCCGCGGCGATTCGACGCGAATGGAAGGGCCAGTGCGCCCTCGTCCCCACGGAAAACCTCGACGCATGTTGGCGGCGGTTGGCCGAAGCGCCGTCGAGTTTCGTGGCGGTGGAACTCACCGCCGAGAACCTCGATCCACTGATCGAGCGTCTGAGCCAGCTTTCGCGCGCGTATCCGCTGGCGAGGGTGGCCGTGGTCGGCCAGTCCGAGGCAACCGAGCACCAGTGGCTTCTTCGCGAGGCCGGCGCGGTCCACGTCGTTGCGTCGCGCCGCCACGCGGGTGGTCTGGCCCGCCTCGCGCGCCGCCATCTCGATCGGGCGCCGCAGCCACCCAAGGACGCGATTACCCAAATCCGTTCGCGTCTGCCTTGGCGCCCTTCCGACCAACCGCAATCGTTCTGAAAACGCGCCTCGCGATGCACGAGCACGGGTCCAACGGAACGGCCGGAGATGATTCACGTCAATCGCAAGTGACTGCCCTATAAATACTTAGAGCCGCCAGGGTGGATTCCCCGGCGGCCCTTTCTCGTCGTGACTGCATTCGAGGCGATGGGTCGCGTCAGCAGGTGGGGCAGACGGCGGCGGCCTTCTTGACGCGCCGCTTGGCCTTCTTCTTGGCGACCTTTTTCTTGGCGACCTTCTTCTTGGCCACCTTCTTCTTGGCCACCTTCTTCTTGGCCACCTTCTTCTTGGCGACCTTCTTCTTGGCCACCTTCTTCTTGGCCACCTTCTTCTTGGCCACCTTCCTCTTCTTCGCCACCTTCTTCGTGGCCTTCTTGGCCACTCTCTTCTTCTTGGGCACGGTTCTTCCTCCGTCCAAGGGTTCGCGGCGAGATCGTGTCTTTCACTAGCCCCGGAACGCCCGGCGCGGGTAATCGATCTCACCCTTTGACAAGATAACCAACTGGCATCCTAGCAATCCCCAATGGCTCGCGTCCGTGCTTGCCGTCGCGTCCGTTTGCGTCCATTGGGGTGGTCAACTTGCACATTTCACAAGAACCTTAGCACATAGTTGTACGCATTTCCCAGGAAAATGCAACATCGTAATCGTGATTCTGGCGGAATTTTTTTAGTCAAAATTCTTCCGCCCGTCAAGATTCACTCGAAAGGTCTTCCATCAACGATCCGTCAAACGGCGGCGACGGCCGATTCAAACCCTTTCGACGCGCATCTCGACGAGCGATGGTCGCGCGTCATTGGGAGTCTTCTCTTCACGTCCCTCGAGCACCCCTTTCCACGCGCCGCGCGGTTTCTCGAAGCCGTCGCCGCGCGGCCTCGCGCGACGCGCGAATGGTCGTTGTCGCGCGGCGCGCGGGGGTGTTTCACCAGCGCCGGCCTCCTGGGCGCTGGGCCAAAAGAGCCTGGTAGCTGGCGTAGGCGAGATAGCCGAAAAGCAAAGCCACGTAAAGACTTGCGCTTTTGAAGACCGACGTCGGCGGACCGCCCAGCGCGGTCCGCACTTGCATGGCCTGCGCGAGTTCCGCCAGCGCAAACGCGGCCACCAGCGCGGCAGTTATCGTCGAGAGCACCAATGATCGTCGGACGCCTTCGCGGTGGTTGATGCGCAGCAGGATCTCGCGCGCCACCTGACCCCCATCAAGTGGATAAACCGGCAATAGATTGACGAGTCCCCATGCCACGCAGACCTGGAGCAGACAATTGACGAACCGTGAAAGAACGTCCGACGGCAGACCCGCGACCCAGACGGTCAGGCCAAGCGGCGCCCCGAAAAAAATTCCGATCTCGTGGCCCGTGGCCACCGCCAAGACCAGGATCAGAGCCGCCAGGAGAAACCCCGCGCCGGGTCCGGCCAGCGAAATAAGCACCTGCTGAAGCCAACCCGAGGCTCGGGAACCCGACAACTGGGAAGGATGGTAACAGGCCAGGCCGCCCATGCCGTGCAGGACGATCCACGGTTCCAGGCCAAGCCGCCGCATCCATAGAGCATGCCCCAGCTCATGCGCCAGAATCGCGACGAAGACGGCCGCTACCCAAATTCCAACGCCCAACAGCTTCGGCTCGTTCAGCCCGAGCATGACGGACACCAGCCAAAAGAAGGGATGCACGCGAACGCGGATCCCGAACACCGAGAAGTGCAAGTCACCCTGGGTCGGCGCTGGTTCGGCATGGAGCACGGCGGGAGGCTCCCGGTCGGTTACACGGATACGGCACGCTGGCATCCCGCCGGCGCGCGGGACGGCCGTCCGCGGAGAATTGTAGAGCCGTCCATCGGGTTGAAGAAGGAGGGGCAGTGTCTCTCGGAACGTCGCCGTGCGTGCCGCTGGCGGTGTGTGCCACTGGCTTTGCCAGTGCCGAATCGGTGGCGCCTAATCGCACTTGCGGAGCCAGTGGCACACAAACGTTGGCGGAGCCAGTGGTACTGAAAACGCGCCTTCACGCGGCTAGCCGGCGCGCGGCGTCACGTGGTTTTCGCCGTGGGCAAGGTGATTATGAGGTACCGCCGTCGCAGTGGGGACATCCAATGCGGCGAGGATGTATCGGGCCGCGCGGCGCGACGCGCCGTCGTGGGCCACCAGGGCTTTCAGCTCGGCAAGCGCGGCGACGCGCGCCTGGCGACGGGGCTCGTCCAGGAGCCACCCGGCGACGTGTCCGGCAATCCGCTCCGACGCGTCGCGGAACGTCAAATACTCGGGAAAAAGGACCTTCTCGGCGTCCGGCTGGGCGGGGTCGAACGGCCGAAGATCGTCGCCCTCCAAACCGCCGGCGGATAAGAGATTCACCAGCGTGATGTACTTCACGCGTCGGAAGAACCCTTGCACGAAATACGCCAACCGGCTGATCCGGTAGAGCACGACCGTCGGTTTCTCGTGGTGGAGCAGCTCCAACGAGACCGAACCCGAGCAGGCCATGCAGCACGCGGCCAAATGCATTAGCTCCGGCGTCTTGCCGACGTGGATCTCGATCGGCAGGGCGCTGCCCTCGATCATCCGCCGGGCTAGCTCGGCCTGGTGCGGGCGGAAGGCGGCCACGGCGAACCGGGCGTCGGGCGCCGCCTCGCGCACCCGGGCGGCCGCCTTCAGGAAGTCCGGCAGATTGTGGCTCACCTCCTGGGTGCGCGAGCCCGGCAAAATCGTTACCAGCCGTCCTGGTTTCGCCCTCTGCTGGCGCAGGAAGTCCTCGTCCAGCCGCGCCCGCCGGACCTCGTCGAAGAAGGGATGGCCCACGAACGTGGCATGGCATCCGCGGGCGCGGAACCAGGGCTCTTCAAACGGCAGGCTGCAAAGCACGTGATCCACGAAGCGCCGCATCTTCTTTACCCGCCAACACGCCCAGGACCAGATCTGCGGCGGCGTGTAGTAGAACACCGGGATGCCGTGCGCCCGGGCGCGGCGCGCGATCCACCAGTTGAAGCCGGGATAGTCGATCAGCACCACGGCATCGGGCCGGTGGTGACGGAAATAGCGGTCCGCGCGGCTGGCCAGGTCCCAGAATCGGTGGAGATTGACGAGCACGCGGGCGAACCACATCACCGCCAGCGCGGTCAGATCGGCGTGCAATCGGCACCCGGCTGCCGCCATCTCCGGCCCGCCATAGCCGACGGCCTCGAGCCGCGGGCATTCGCGGGCCAGCGCGCGGATGAGATTGGCCCCGTGGACGTCGCCGCTGGGCTCGCCAACGGAAAAAAATATCGTCAAGGGTTTCTGATGGCTCATGCGTGGGCCTCGCGTGCGCGTCAAACTATCGCGGAGTATCGCAAATCTCCCAAATTGACAGAAGAGCAGTTCGCCGACGGCTCATTCGGCGAGACGGACGGCGCTGACAGGAGGTGCGGCCATTCACCGTCCGCAAGCCGCGTTGTTCCGAGAAGCCGGACCAGCAAGAACGTATGTAAGTGCTTTTTCGGCAATCACTTATGGTATAGACCATATCATCCCGAGCGGAGCGAAGGATCTCCCGGACGTGCGAGATCCTTCGCTTCGCTCAGGATGACTCCGCGTCGCTCAGGATGACTCCGCAGCGCTCAGGATGACTCCGCGTCGCTCAGGATGACTCCGCGGCGCTCAGGATGACGTTGCTTCGCCCAGGATGACGCCGCGGCGATCGGAACGACGCCGCGGGCGTTCAACGACGACGTGGCGTGCGAAGCCGCAAGCGGCTCGTTGGCGATGGGATGACAGTCTATAGTTGGAATGCGCGTCCGGTTGACCACCGGAATCCGCGCGCAGTACGATCTTCACGTTGCGCCACGCCGCGTACCCGGAGAGACGCCCTGTGGGACCCTCGCCATCGCTGTTCGATCGCATGCTGGAGGGGCTTCGCGAGGCCATTGCGCGATTCCTGCTGGTCTGGCTGGTGCTGGGGTCGCTTCTGGCGCTGCGGTGGACGGCGTGGCTGCCGGGCGTGGCCGATCCGTTCGCGGCGAGCCAGCCAGCCCTGAGCGGGCTCATCGCGGCGACGATGTTCGCGATCGGGTCGCTCCTGCCGCGCGACGAAGTCGCGCAGGTCCTGCGCCGGTGGCCCGCCGTGCTGGGCGGCACGGCCGTGCAGTATGCGTCGATGCCGCTATTGGCCTACCTCGCGGGTCGAGGGCTGGGGCTGGAGGGGCCGCTGTTGACGGGCGTCATCATGGCCGGCTGCGTGCCCGGCGCGATGGCCTCGAACGTGCTCTCGCTGGCGGCTCGGGCGAACGTGAGCTATTCGGTCAGCCTGACCACGTCGTCCACGCTTTTTTCGCCGATCCTGGTCCCGCTGGGGCTCAAGCTGACCTTGGGCCAGTGGCGGCCCCTGCCCGCCGGCGAAATCAGTTTCACGCTCCTGTGGACGGTCGTCGCGCCGGTCATCGCCGGCTACGCTCTGGCGCGCCGCAGCCGGCGGTGGGAGGCGCTGGCCCGGCGGACCGGCTCGATCGTGGCCAACCTGACCATCCTCTGGATCATCGCCGTGGTGGTGGCCCTGAACCGCGAGCGGCTGGACGGGGTCGACCCGATCGTGCTGGCGGCGCTGGCCATGTTGAATATCGGTGGCTACGCGGTCGGCGGGCTTGGCGCGTGGCTCATGCGGTTGCCGCAAGGAATGCGCCGGGCGCTGGCCCTCGAGGTGGGCATGCAGAACGCCGGGCTGGGCACGATGCTCGTGCTGACCGCGTTTCCCGACGAGCCCGAGGCCGCCATCCCCACCGCGCTGTACACCTTCGGCTGCATGGCGACCGGGACCCTGCTGGCCCAATACTGGGCACGCCGCGGCGGGCCAGACGCGCCCGCGTCTAAGAGCGCGTCTTGAAATACGTTTTTTCTCTAGCCCAGGCGTTTACGCCTGGGGATCGAAAGGGCAAATAGGATTGGCTTTTTCCTTTCCGTCCCCTTCAGGGGGCGGAAGATCGGCGAGGCCAGAGCACGAAAGGACGCCCCTGGAAGGGGTTTTGGGAAAAAACACGTTGGGGGGAATCCGTGGTCCCAGGCGTGAACGCCTGGGCTAGAGAAAACGTCTGGACGCCTCAAAGGACGGCGTCGCTGGCAAACCCCTCGTGATACGCGTGGTGGCCGAGACGCATTTCCAAACACGTTCCAAGCCCGATTCCGCGTCATCGTCTGAATCAACGTCATCCTAAGAGCCTATCCTAGAACCCTCGCCCTCGCCGCAAGTCATCCTGAGCGAAGCGAAGGATCTCGTTGGCGTTTCAGGAGTTCAGATGCT
>JAFGDS010000023.1 GCA_016931995.1 Pirellulales bacterium | reverse complement strand
TCGAACCGACGACCCCCGCCTTGCAAAAGCGGTGCTCTCCCAACTGAGCTACGTCCCCGAAATAGCTCGACTGAACGAAACCTGCCATGGCGGCGCTTCGATGTTCGGCTGGCGTCGGATCGGGTGGTACGCCGGGTGTGCGGAGGCCACTCGCTGGGGCACTATCCATGCCACCCGAGACAACCCAGCCGAACGGCAGACAACCATTGTACCGGCCGGAGCTGGGGGTTCAAGGTCGCCACGGCGCGTATGGGCTGGGCAGCGTCGGCTCCCGCGGCGCGCCGGGGCGGTGGCCGGCGGCGCGATTCGAGGGAGTGAAGCGAGCGTCTGGTGGCACGGCCTGAGCGCAGCGAAGGGCGTGGCACCGGAACCGCGTCCAACCCTGGGGGAGGCGACGCCCGTCGCCGACCGCCGGCGTCACTTGCGCCGCGCGGCCAGCGCCGCGAGGGCTAGAACGGCCAGAAGGACAACCATCGCCGGCTCGGGCACGGCGGGCGCGTCGGCGGCGGGTTGCCAGTTGGCGGCGAGGATGGCCAGGTCCAAATCGTCGACCGTGCCGTCGGCGTTGAAGTCGCCGTCCGACCACCCGCCCGACTGAAGCCAATGCGCGGCCAGGGCCGCCGCGTCGTCGTTATTAACAAAGCCGTCGCCGTTGGCGTCGCCCGGCGCGAGGGCGACCGCCGCGGCATACGCGCCAAAACCATCCACGGTGAAGCTGGCATATTGGCCGTCGTAGGTCAGGTCCCAGGCGTCGAATTGCGACCAGCTCGTGCCGCCGTAACGCCACACGGTCAGGTCGTGGGCGGCAACGTGCGGGCCGAGTGTGAACGACAAGTACGCCGGGTCGTTCGTGTCGTAGCCCGTCACGGTGAACTCCCAGGCCGCGCGGACCGCCTGGGGATCGGGCAGGGTGGTCGCCAGTGTCTCCTCGAGCTGGCCCACGATCTCGTCGGCCACGGGCGCGGCGGCGACGGCGAGCATTTGGGACGCGGCGGGCGCGAGGAAGCTCAACCCGACGGATCGGGCCGTCTCGGCGTCCGTGACCAGCACGCGCTGGACCGTCACCGCGTCGAACCCGACCGTCTCGCCCGCGTCGGCCTCGAGCACCGCCGACGCGAAGAACTCATGTTCGCCCGGGTCCCACGTTCCACCGACGGCCTGATACACGCCCGTGCCTTCCCACGCCCCGGCGAGGATGGGCGTGTACGGACCTCCCGTCGCGGCGCTGGCGCCGGCCACCAGACGGACCGTGCCGTTGTTGGCGAGCTTGCCCGCTCCGCCGTCGATGACAAGGCGGCTGTCGTGGGCGACGTCGATGGACAGAAGCGACCGGAAGGTGCTGTAAAGGGACACTTCCGACGTCGTCACCAGGCCGCCGTCGGCGACAGAAAGAACCCCATACTCCCCTATGCTGAGCAGATCGTCGTTGCTCCAAAGGGAACCATCTCCGCTGACCGTGACAGCAGCACGGACCCTCGCGTTGTGACTCGCAACATTTCCGCCATCGGCAACAACGAGCCTTCCACCACTAATATCGAGGCTACGGTGGTTGATCCAAAGCGAGCCCGCGCCAACTACCGAGACTCTGCCGGTTGACGCCGGCTCGTGGCCGATGAACGCGTCGGACCAGTTCTCAACGGTCCCACCATCGGTGATCGTGAGCATCCCACTGCCACGATTACCCACCGTGAAAGCATAGTAGCCTTCATGTGTCCATGTCGAGCCCACGCCACTCACCAGAACCTGCCCCACGGAACCCATCTCATCGCCGATGGAGGCGTTTTCTTTACTACTGACCATCCCGCGATCCATGATCGCGAGTTTGCCCATTCCACGTTCGCCAACAATGAGCCAATATCCGGATAGCTTTGAGTTGGTGCCGCTGATGGTTACGTTGCCCGTCACGCCCGGACCCATACCGATTATGGTCGCGTCGGGTCCCGTGACACCACCACCGCTGGTGATGGCCAGCGTCGCATTGCCGCCGTGAGCCAGATAGAGCCCACCGTGAATCGACACGGAACTGGCATCGCTGACGGTCACTTCGCCCTGCGCGGCATAGAGGCACCCTTCAACGCTCACGGTTCCGCCTTCGGCAACGGCGAGAGTTCCCGTGCCAAGACTGCCCACGTAAAGCATATTACTGGTACTCCAACTGGAGCCGGTGCCGCGCACGGCCAAAGCACCCGTTGAACCAGGTTCGCAGCCAAGCCACACTGTGTCGGTGTTGACGCTGGCACCGTCGATGACTTCCACCGACCCGTTGCCGTATTTGCCAATGAAACAGTGCCTACTGGCCCACGTCGCTCCCGCGCCGCGGACGGTCACTTCGCCCGTCGAACCGGCGCGGTAGCCAATCGTATCGATGACAGTGCTCGTCCATGCGGAGCCGGCGCCGTCGATCAGCAGGGTGCCGTGTGAGCCGGTATGGAACCCCACATACGAACCCAACATCGAAAGGGCCATCCCGCGGACCGTCAACGTGGCGGCGTCCTGATAGCCGACACCGAGAATGCCTGTGGCGGCGGGATCCGTCACGTCGAGCGTCAATGTGACATCCTGGCCGAGGTCGGGGTTGTTGAAATGGAACGTCTGGACGAGACTCTCGGGCAAATCGAACACCAGATCGACGTCGCTCACCAGACCTCGCGTTTCGATGGTGCCCGTGCCGGTCAGTTGCGCCGGCGACGCGACGAGGCTCGACGTGCGGAGCGTTCCGCCGCCGGGGCCAAAGACAATGTTGCCCGTGGAGCCTTCCTCGCACGCCACGAACGTGCGCCCTGCGTTGACGACGGCGTCCTCGGCAATGCGGAGGGTGCCGTTGCCCTGGACGCCGACGTACATGATGCTGGCCGTCCACGTCGAGTCGGCGCCGGTGATGGTCGCCTCGCCGGTGACGCCAGGGCCGTGGGCGATTCGACCGTATTTGCAGACCAGATCGTCGCCGCCGTCCACGGTGAGGCTGCCGTCGGCCGTGTTGCCGATGTAGGC